>NZ_CP102664.1:2917500-3555142 GCF_026427355.1 Sphingobium sp. JS3065 | reverse complement strand
AAACAGTCGACCCCCATCAACTGCACCCCCATAGGCAGGGGCGATGCGAGACGCAGAAACCCGTTCCGGAAAAGCCCTGCCTTCCCGAGTTTCGCGCATCCACTAACATTCTGATGGCCGCCGGAAATTCGATTCGATTGGCGGCCGGAGGATCAAAATAGACAGGCCTGCTTCGCCGGATCAAGGGCACTGCCAGTCAAAAATGTGAAATAAAGCCGTTGACTCGACAAATCGACGGAAAAGGCCGGTTTTGAGAAATTATCTTTATAAATCAGTTATTTATTTGAGTATTCATCGCCGATTCGTTCCGAATCGAGTGAGAATCGTCGGAAATAGGCGCTTCCTTCAAAATGACCCTTTGGTGAACGAAAAATGAAAAGCCCGCCCCGCCGGAAGGCGGAGCGGGCATATTCCTGCTGACGAGTTCGAAGTGGCTGGGACTTAGCCGAGCGCGCCGACGCGCTTCGTCAGGCGGCCGAACTTGCGGGCCGCGGTATTCTTGTGCAGCACGCCGCGTGCGACGCCGCGCGCCAGTTCCGGCTGGACCGCCTGAAGCGCGACGGTCGCGACGGCCTTGTCGCCGGCGGCGAGAGCGGCTTCCACCTTCTTCACCAGGGTGCGGATCCGGCTGATGCGGGCGCCGTTGATTTCGGCGCGGCGGGCGTTGCGGCGGATGCGCTTCTTGGCTTGCGGCGTATTGGCCATTTATCGTCCTCGGTTCTCGTCAAATCGCGTGAAAGAGCCTGTCGGTATCGCCGACCGGCCCTGTGAAGGTGCGCCCCTTACAGGGGATCGCCCAAGCCGTCAACAAGAGTGGGGCGTCAACCGCCCGGCGCCGCGCTATTTCTGGCATTTCGGGCAGAAAAAGGTCGATCTGCCCCCGTCCACGCGACGGTGGATCGGCGTGCCGCAGTGGCACGGCTCCCCTTCCCGGCCATAGACCCGCCATTGTTTGGAGAAATAGCCCAGTTCCCCATCGGGCCGCGCATAGTCGCGCAAGGTGGAGCCGCCCGCGGCGATGGCGGCCGTCAGCACTTCGCGAATCGCCTCCACCAGCAGCGCGAGTCGGGTGCGGCCGATCCTGCCTGCCTGGCGGGTCGGGGCGATGCCCGCCATGTTGAGCGCTTCGCAGACATAGATATTGCCCAGGCCCGCGACGATGCGCTGGTCGAGCAGCGCCGCCTTGATCGAGGTCGCCTTGCCATGGAGCCGGTCCGCCAGGGCGGCGGCGGTGAAGTCCGGCCCCAATGGCTCCGGCCCCATGCGGGTGAAGGGGCTGTAGCTTTCCCAAAGCTCGCTGCGGACGAGGTCGAGCGAACCGAAGCGGCGGGGATCGTTGAGCGCAAGCAATCGCCCGCCGGAGGTCTCGATCAGCAGATGGTCGTGCGCCCCGATCTCCGCCGGGTCGATTCGCCAACGGCCGGACATGCCGAGATGGAAGATCAGCGTGTCGCCCCGATCAGTGTCGATCAGGCCATATTTGGCGCGGCGGGACAGGGCGGTGACGGTGGCGCCGGTCAGGCGCTGGCGCAGGTCGACGGGGATCGGGAAACGCAGGTCGGCGCGGCGCGGATCGACACGGGTGAGGACCGCGCCCTCAAGGACCGAGCGGAGGCCCGCGACCGTGGTTTCGACTTCGGGGAGTTCGGGCATGGCCCTTCTATGTCGCGCGTCAACCGGCCGGGCAACAGGCGACTTCATGCATGCGGCGCGCCCTGGATATTTTAGCTGATCTCAGATGTTTCCTCTCCCCGGGAAAATGCTCTAGAGCGTGCGCCCATGAGTGAAACCGCTTCCTTTGGCTATCGCGATGTCGAAGCCGCCGACAAACAGGGGATGGTCCGCGCCGTCTTCTCCAACGTGGCGTCCAAATATGACCTGATGAACGACGCCATGTCGGCGGGCGCGCATCGGCTGTGGAAGGACCAGTTCGTCAATCGCGTGAAGCCGCGGCGGGACGAGCAGATACTGGACATGGCGGGGGGGACCGGGGATATCGCCTTCCGCATGCACAAACATGGCGCGCAGGTCACGGTGTCCGACATCAACCCCGAAATGCTGGCCGTGGGCGTGGAGCGGGCGCGGAAGAAAGGCTATGAAGGGCTGATCTGGTCGGAGCAGAATGCGGAAGAGCTGAGTTTCGGGGATCGCGCTTTCGACGCTTATACGATCGCGTTCGGCATTCGGAATGTGACGCATGTCGACAGGGCGTTGCGGGAAGCGCATCGGGTGCTGAAATATGGCGGGCGGTTTTTCTGCCTGGAATTTTCCACCACAACCTGGCCGGGCTTTTCGGATGTCTATGACGTCTATTCGCATAAGCTGGTGCCCAGGCTGGGCAAGCTGCTGGCGGACGATGAGGACAGCTATCGCTACCTGATCGAATCGATCCGGCGTTTCCCGCCCATGCCGGAGTTCGAACGGATGATCCGGGAAGCCGGGTTCGTGCAGACCAAGGTCGAGCCGATACTCGGCGGGCTGGTGGCCATCCACAGCGGCTGGAAGATTTAAAGCCCCGTGCCTTCTCATGTGACGCATATCTGGCGGCTGCTGAAATGGGGCCGCACTCTGGCGCGCCATGGCGCCCTGACGGGGATCGAGCGCGATCCGCTGACGCCGACGCCGGTGCGGCGGCTGGTGCGGGTGGCGCGGTTCGGCGCGCGGGTGCCCCGGCAGCCGCGCTATGCCGACGCCTTTCAATCCATTGGCCCCGCTGCAATCAAGCTGGGGCAGACGCTGGCGACCCGGCCCGACCTGGTGGGCGATGAGGCCGCCAACGATCTGCTGCGCCTGCAGGATGCGTTGCCGCCCGTGCCCTTCGCCACCATCCGGGCGCAGATCGAGCAGAGTTTCGGGCGGCCGCTGGAGGCGCTCTACAGCCGTTTCGACGAGGAACCGGTGGGCGCGGCCTCGATCGCGCAGGTGCATCGGGCGCTGACGACCGACGGCCGCGACGTCGCGGTGAAGGTGATCCGGCCCGGCGTCATCGACCAGTTCAACCGCGACATCCAGACCTATGAATGGGCCGCCGCCCATGTCGAGATGCTGGGCGGCGAAGTGGCGCGGCTGCGCCCCCGGCTGGTGATCGCGAACATGAAGCGCTGGACCGCGCGCGAGCTGGACCTGCGGCGCGAGGCGGCGTCCGCGTCCGAACTGGGCGAGGCGATGGAGGCGATGCCCGGCTATCGCGTGCCCACCATCGACTGGGACCGCACGACCGGCAGGGTCATGACGATGGAGTGGATCGACGGGGTCAAGATCTCCGACCAGGACGCGCTGATCGCCGCCGGGCATGATGTGAAGGAGATCGCGGCGCGGCTGGTGAACGCCTTCCTGCGGCAGGCGATCGCAGAGGGCTTCTTCCATGCCGACATGCATCAGGGGAATCTGTTCGTCACCGCCAATGGCGATATCGTCGCCATAGACTTCGGCATCATGGGGCGGATCGACCGGCGGGCGCGGATGTGGCTGGCGGAGATTCTCTATGGCCTGATCACCGGCAACTACAAGCGCGTGGCGGAGATCCACTTCGAGGCGCAATATGTGCCCGGCCATCATAATGTCGAGGAGTTCGCTACCGCTCTGCGCGCCGTGGGCGAGCCGATGCGGGGCAGGCCGGTGCGCGAATTGTCGGTCGGCGGGATGCTGGACGGGCTGTTCGCCATCACCCGCGATTTCGACATGCAGACCCAGCCGCACCTGCTGCTGCTCCAGAAGACCATGGTGATGGTGGAGGGGGTGGCGACCGCGCTAGACCCCGACATCAACCTGTGGGAGACGAGCGGGCCTTATGTGAAGGAATGGCTGCGATCCGAACTGGGGCCGGAGGCGAAGGCCGCCGATGCGCTGATCGAGAATTTCCGGATATTGCAGCGGCTGCCGGGACTGGTGAAGCGGATCGAGGAGGCCTTTCCGGAGAAGGGAGGCGCACCGCCTCCGCCGCCCCTGACCGAGGTGAGACTGATCCGGATCGGGGCCGGGTGGCGCTATATGGTGGTGGCGTCGCTGGCCGGGGCGATCGGGGCTGGCGCCATGGCGGCGGTGGCGAGCTTTTTGTAAGGGCGGGGTTTGGCCGGAAGCGGATGTCGATAATATCGTCATCCCAGCGAAAGCTGGGATGACGGAAATGATGTCCGCCTTCCACCCAAGGCCCCTATTGGACCTTCGGCTCGATAGGCTACATAGTCGCTTTCAGTTTCCGTTCATTCCGTTCAAGGCATTTCCTATCAGCGATGGAGCCTCATCCCCTGCCCCGGAACGCCCCCGCATGACGGCTCGATGGCTTCGCATCGCCGCCATTGCCGCGGCGTCCCTTGCCTTGCTTGCCCGCCCGGCGGCGGCGCAGCAGATTTTGCGCGACGCGGAGACGGAAGCCTTCATGGCCGACATGTCCGCCCCCCTGGTCCAGGCGGCGGGGATGGAACCGCGCAACTTCCAGGTGCTGGTCATCAACGACCCGGACATCAACGCCTTCGTCGCGGGCGGCCAATATGTCTGGGTGCATAGCGGGCTGATCGCGGCGGCCGACAATGTGAACCAGGTGCAGGGCGTGGTCGCGCACGAACTCGGCCATATCGAGGGCGGGCATGTCATCCGCTATGGCGAGGGGATGAAGGAGGCGACCGGCATCACCCTGCTCAGCCTGGTGCTGGGCGCGGCGGCGATCGCGGCGGGCGGCGCGGAAGCGGGCATGGGCATATTGGGCATGGGGCAACAGGCGGCGATGGGCAAATTCCTTGCCTTTTCGCGGGCGCAGGAAAGCTCCGCCGACCTTGCGGGCGCGCGTTATCTCAGCAAGGCGGGGGTTTCGGGCAAGGGCAGCCTGGAATTCTTCAAGAAGCTGCAAAATCAGGAATATCGCCTCGCCATCCCGCAGGACGACAGTTACGGTCGCACCCACCCGCTTTCGGGCGAGCGCATCAATGTGCTGCGGGAGGTCTATACGGTCGATCCGGCCTGGGACAAGCCGATGGACCCGAAGCTGGAGGCGCGGTTCGAACGGATCAGGGCGAAGCTGGTCGGCTTCGTGTCGGAACCGACGCAAACATTGCAAAAATATCCCGAAAGCGACCAGTCGATCCCGGCCCATTATGCGCGGGCCTATGCCTGGCACAAGAGCGCCTATCCCGACAAGGCGTTGGCGGAGGTCGATGCGCTGCTGGCCGCCGCGCCGCACGATCCCTATTTTCTGGAGTTGAAGGGGCAGGTGCTGCTGGAAAGCGGCAAGCCCGCCGACGCGATCCCGCCGCTGCGCGAGGCCGTGCAGCTCACCAACCAGCCGCTGATCGCTACGCTGCTGGGCCATGCGCTGATCGCGACGGAGAATGACGCGAACTTCGCGGAGGCGGAGAAGGTATTGCGCAACGCCATAGCGCGGGACCGGGAAAACCCGTTCGCCTGGTATCAACTGGGCGTCGTCTACGAGCATCGCGGTGACGTTCCCCGCGCCGCGCTGGCGACGGCGGAACGCTATTCGATGATGGGCGAGGATCAGATGGCGCTGCGCAGCGCCGACGCCGCGATGCAGGGATTGAAGCCCGGTACGGTTGACTATCTGCGCGCACAGGATATCGCCATGGTTTCCCGCGCAGCCGTCGAGCAGAAGCGAAAGAAGAAATGACCGACAATTCGCGACCCGGCTTTCGCGCAGCGCTTTCCAACAGGACCATATTGATGACCCTTGGCGTTTTCGCCTTTATCGCCGCCACCGCGACCGGCGCGGCGCTTGGCACGCAGAGCACGGGCCGCGTCGATGTGAGCGACAAGGCCGCGATCGAGCGGATCGTGCACGACTATATCCTGGAGCATCCGGAGATCATCCCGCAGGCGGTCGAGAAATTGCAGGCCAGACGGATGGCCGGCACGATCGACGCCAGCCGCCAGACCATCGAAACGCCCTATGCCGGGGCGTGGGAGGGCGCGGCCAAGGGCGATGTGACGGTGGTCGAGTTTTTCGATTATGCCTGCGGCTATTGCCGGGCGTCGCTGCCTGACCTGGCGAAGCTGGTGGGCGAGGACAAGGGCGTGAAGGTCGTCTATCGCGAACTGCCGATCCTGTCCGACGAAAGCATCGATGCCGCCAAGGTGTCGCTGCTGGCGGCGGAGAAGAACCAATATATGCCCTATCACCGGGCGCTCTATGCGGCGGGCAAGGTGACGCGGGAGACGATCCTGGCCGCCGCGGCGAAGGTGGGGATCGACGCGAAGACCGCTCAGGCGGCGATGGCGGGCAACCGGTACGATGCGGAGATTCAGTCGAATATCGGGCTTGCGCAGAAGCTGCAGGCGAGCGGCACGCCGACCTTCGTGGTCGGGGGGCAGGTGCTGAACGGCGCGGTGGGTTATGATGCGCTGAAGGCGGCGGTGGCGTCGGCGCGGGGGAAATAGGCGGCGGACATCATCGCCGTCATTCCCTGATGCCCATTGGCGGACAACCGATCCGCAAAAGCATCTTCGCCTTCTCCTCCACCATTGACTCAAGACTCCCTTTTGCCTATCGGACGCCCCCTGACATGCGGCCGCCCACCGGCGGCCCTTTTTTGTCACGCCCGATTATTTTAGTATTTTTGAGGAATGAACGATGAAGCGCACCTTTCAGCCGAGCAATCTGGTTCGGAAGCGCCGTCACGGTTTCCGCGCCCGCATGGCGACCCCCGGCGGCCGCAACGTGATCCGCGCCCGCCGTTCGCGCGGCCGCAAGAGCCTGAGCGCCTGAACGACGCGCCGCTGGCCAGCGCGCCTGCCGTCATGGGCAAGCGCGCCGATTTTCTGGCGGCGAATCGCGGGCGGCGCGCACCGATGCCGGGCTTCGTCCTGCTGGTGCGCGAACGCGGCGATAGCGATCCGGCGATGCGTTTCGGCATCACGGTCACCAAAAAGATTGGCGGCGCTGTCATCCGCAACCGGATGAAGCGCCGTTTTCGCGTCCTGGCGCGGGAGTTGCTGCCGGTGCATGGCGTGGCGGGCGCCGACCATGTGCTGATCGGGCGCAGCGAGGGGATAGAGCGCGATTTCGGCCTGCTGCGTGGCGAGCTGGAGAAGGCGCTGCGCAAGGTGATGAGCCGGCCCGCTGGCGAAGCGCCGCCCCGACGGAGAGGTTCATCCCCGCAGGACAAGAACAGGGCTTCGGCAAGATCGGCCCGAACGGATGCCGGGTAAATCCATGATCGGGCGCATCCTCATCCTGTTGGCGCGCCTATGGCAGATCGGGCCTTCGCGCATTTTGCCGCCCTCTTGCCGCTATGCCCCCTCCTGCTCCGAATATGCGATTCAGGCGATCGGCAAATATGGTGCGGTGAAGGGTAGCTGGCTGGCCACGAAGCGGCTAATGCGATGCCACCCATGGGGCGGTTCGGGTTACGACCCGGTTCCCTGACAGACGAGATTCGAGAGCGACAAGCGTGGACGACAAGAAGAATATCATCCTGGCGGTGGTGCTGACCGCGGCGATCCTGTTCGGCTGGCCCTATGTCGCCGAGCATTTCTTCCCCGCCGCCAATCCGCCGGCGACCCGGATCGAAGGCGGCAAGACCACGCCCCTCACCCCGTCCGGCTCCGCGCCCGCCGCCGAAGGCGCGGCGGCGATCCGCGATCTGGCGCTGGTGCTGAAGGACAGCCCGCGCATTCCGATCCGCACGCCGAAAATCACCGGATCGATCAACCTGAAGGGCGCGCGCATCGACGATATCGTGCTGCCGACCTATAAGGAAACCATCGCCAAGGCTTCGCCCGCGATCCGCCTCTACAGCCCGTCGGGCACGAAGGACGCCTATTTCGCGGGCTTCGGCTGGCAGGGCGAAGGGGTGAAGACCCCCGACGGCAATAGCGTCTGGACTGCCACGGCCAAGGAACTGACGCCGACCAGCCCCGTCACGCTGACATGGAACAACGGCGCGGGCCAGAGTTTCGAAATCCGTTATTCGATCGACGAAAACTACATGATCACCGCGCAGCAGAAGGTGTCGAACAGCGGCGCCGGCGCAGTGGCCGTGAAGAGCTATGGCTATGTCAGCCGGGCGCGTCCTTCGGCCGATCCCGACACCTGGACCATCCATATCGGCCCCATGGGCGTGTTCAACGGCGCGGCCAATTACGACGTGAATTACAAAGATCTGGAAAAGGGTCCGGCCAGCCAGAGCTTCCAGTCGACGGGCGGCTGGATCGGTTTCACCGACAAATATTGGCTGTCCGCGCTGGTGCCCGATCAGAAGGCCGCCTTCTCCGGCCAGATGCGCAAGGGCGCGGGCACGCAGTTCCAGACCGACGTGTCGCTGGCCCCCGTCATGCTGGCCCCCGGCAAGGCGGTGACCCAGACCAACCGGCTGTTCGTGGGCGCCAAGGAAGTCAAGACGCTGGAAGCCTATCAGGACGCGGGTATCCCGCTGTTCGACCGGGCAATCGACTGGGGCTGGTTCTACTGGTTCGAAAAGCCGATCTTCGCCCTGCTGCACTGGCTGTTCGAACATATTGGCAATTTCGGCGTGGCGATCATCTGCCTGACCTTCGTGGTGCGCGGCCTGATGTTCCCCGTCGCCCAGCGCCAGTTCGCCAGCATGGCCGCGATGCGCGCCGTGCAACCCAAGATGAAGGCGCTGCAGGAAAAGCATAAGGACGACAAGCCGAAGCTCCAGCAGGAGATGATGGAGCTGTACAAGCGCGAGAAGGTCAATCCGCTCGCGGGCTGCCTGCCGATCTTCATCCAGATCCCGATCTTCTTCGCGCTGTACAAGGTGTTGCAGCTTACCATCGAAATGCGGCACCAGCCCTTCGTGCTGTGGATCAAGGATCTGTCCGCGCCCGACCCGCTGCATATCCTGAACCTGTTCGGCCTGCTGCCCTTCACCCCGCCGTCCTTCCTGGCGATCGGTGTGCTGGCGCTGCTGCTGGGCATCAGCATGTATTTCCAGTTCAAGCTGAACCCGGCGCAGATGGACCCGATGCAGCAGCAGGTGTTCGCGATCATGCCATGGATGATGATGTTCATCATGGCGCCCTTCGCGGCGGGGCTGCTGGTCTACTGGATCACCAACAACTGCCTGTCGATGTTGCAGCAATGGTGGCTTTACAAACGCCATCCGCAATTGAGCGCGGCGACCGCGAAATAAGGCTGCTTTAAGTGACAGAACAGGAAAGCACCAAGCAGGAACAGGCCGATCTGATCGAGGAAGCGCGCAAGGTCTTTGCCGGACCCATCGCCTTCCTCAAATCCGCGCCGGACCTCAAATTCCTGCCCGACATGGCGGTGAATGAGGTGGCGTTCGCGGGACGGTCCAATGTCGGCAAATCCTCGCTGCTGAATGCGCTGACCAATCGGAACGGGCTGGCGCGCACGTCCAACACGCCGGGGCGGACGCAGGAGCTGAACTTCTTCGACGTGGGCGACCCGCTGCGGTTCCGGCTGGTCGACATGCCGGGCTATGGCTATGCGCGCGCGCCCAAGGATATGGTGCGCAAGTGGCGCTTCCTGGTGAACGACTATCTGCGCGGGCGGGCGAAGCTGAAGCGGACGCTGGTGCTGATCGACAGTCGCCATGGGATCAAGGACGTCGATACCGACATTCTCGACATGCTGGACGCGGCGGCGGTGAGCTACCGCATCGTGCTGACCAAGGCGGACAAGGTGAAGGCGAGTCATCTGGCGGAAGTGAACCAGGCGGTGGCCGAGGCGATCCGCAAGCGGCCCGCCGCCCATCCGGACATCATCGCCACGTCGAGCGATAAGGGCATGGGTTTGCCCGAATTGCGCGCCGCGGTGCTGGAAAGCGTGACACAGGGATAAGCCGCCATGGCCGACGATGAATATGTCTATGACGAAGCCAGCGGCGAGTGGATCAGCGCCGCCGACGCGGCAGCCAGTGCCGGGGCAGCCGATGCTGTCGAAGTCCGCGACGCCGTGGGCAACCTGCTGGCCGACGGCGACCAGGTCACGTTGATCAAGGATCTGGTCGTCAAGGGCGCGGGCCAGACATTGAAGCGCGGGACGCTGATCAAATCGATCCGGCTGACTGGCGATCCCCAGGAAATCGACTGCCGCTATGAAGGCATAAAGGGGCTGGTGCTGCGCGCCGAGTTCGTGCGCAAGCGCTGAGCCTCCCTAAAGCAGCTTATATTGCCTGCTGCCCTTCAGATACCAGGTTGCGAGCGTTTCATGATGGGTGCGGCCGACATGGCAGCCAAAGCCCTCGACCGGGCGCTGCTCCGGTGGGCCGGCCTGATCCGTGATCGCGATGAATTCCGCACGCCTTATCCCGATACTCGCTGCCCACCGATTTCTGGCTCCCGGCCGCAGGTGGTCAAGAGGCGATTGTCTTTAGGGATCGCGGCTCTACTGTGGGCTTTTTGCAACGAACAGAAGACCAGAGAGCGATGACCCGGCATATTCCCTGGATAATGATAGCGATTGTCGGCGCGGTGTCGCTGTCGGTGGTGGCCCTGTCGCGCGGCGAGGCGGTCAATGCCTTGTGGATCGTGGTGGCTGCGGTCAGCAGCTTCCTCGTCGCCTATCGCTATTATGCGCTCTATATTGCGCGGAACGTGATGCGGCTGGACCCGTCGCGGCCCACGCCAGCGATCCGGCGGGCCGATGGGCTGGACTATGTCGCGACCGACCGGACGGTGCTGTTCGGGCATCATTTTGCCGCGATTGCCGGGGCCGGGCCACTGGTGGGACCGGTGCTGGCGGCGCAGATGGGCTATCTGCCCGGCACGCTCTGGATCATCGGGGGCGTGGTGCTGGCGGGCGCGGTGCAGGACTTCATGGTCCTGTTCATCTCGATGCGGCGGGACGGCAAGTCGCTGGGCGAACTGATCCGCATGGAGATGGGCCAGGTCGCGGGCGCCATCGCCCTGTTCGGCGCCTTCATGATCATGGTGATCATCCTCGCGGTGCTGGCGCTGATCGTGGTGAAGGCGCTGGCGGAAAGCCCCTGGGGCATGTTCACCGTGGCCGCGACCGTGCCGCTGGCGATGGTCATGGGCGCCTATACGCGCTGGATCAGGCCGGGGCGGATCGGGGAGGTGTCGCTGCTGGGGCTGGTCGGGCTGCTCGCGGCTATCGTCTATGGGCAGGGCGTCGCGCAATCGCCGGTCTGGGGGCCGATCTTCACCTTCACGCCGGTGCAGCTTTGCTGGATCTTGATCGGCTACGGCGCGGTGGCTTCGGTGCTGCCGGTGTGGCTGTTGCTGGCGCCGCGGGATTATCTGTCGACCTTCCTCAAGATCGGGGCGATCGCGGCGCTGGCCGTGGGCATCGTCATCATGGCGCCGCCGCTCAAGATGCATGCCGTCACCCAGTTCGTGGACGGCAATGGACCGGTCTGGGCGGGTGGCCTGTTCCCCTTCCTGTTCATCACCATCGCTTGCGGAGCGGTGTCGGGTTTCCATGCGCTGATCTCCAGCGGCACCACGCCCAAGCTGATCGCCAGCGAGGCCCATGCGCCGATGATCGGCTATGGCGCGATGCTGATGGAGGCGTTCGTCGCGATCATGGCGCTGGTGGGCGCGTCGATCCTCGATCCCGGCATTTATTTCACCATGAACAGCCCGGCGGCGGTGATCGGCAAGGATGCGGCGAGCGCGGCAGCGGCGGTGACGGCCATGGGTTTCCCGATTGCGCCTGAGCTGATCCTGCAAACCGCGAAGGATGTCGGCGAGCACAGCATCATCTCCCGCGCTGGCGGTGCGCCGACCCTGGCGGTGGCGATGGCGGAGATTTTCTCCCATGTCATCGGCGGGCCGGCGATGAAGGCCTTCTGGTATCATTTCGCGATCCTGTTCGAGGCGCTGTTCATCCTGACCGCCGTGGATGCGGGGACGCGCGCCGGGCGCTTCATGTTGCAGGATCTGATCGCGCTGGCGGTGCCGGGGTTCAAGGACACCAAGAGCATGGCGCCGGGGATCGTCGCCACGGCGCTGACGGTCGCGGCCTGGGGCTTCTTCCTCTATCAGGGCGTGACCGATCCGCTGGGCGGGGTGAACACGCTCTGGCCGGTGTTCGGCATTTCCAACCAGATGCTGGCCGCCATCGCGCTGATGCTGGGAACGGCGGTGCTGTTCCGGATGAAGCGGGACAAGTTCGCCTGGGTGACCTTGCTGCCGACGGCGTGGCTGCTGATCTGCACCCTGTCGGCGGGCTGGCTAAAGCTGTTTTCGGCGGATGCGAAGGTGGGCTTCCTGGCGCATGCGGCCAGATTCGGCGCGGCGGCGGACAGGGGCGAAGTGCTGGCGCCCGCCAAGTCGATGGCGGAGATGCGGCAGATCGTCTTCAATGACCGGGTCGATGCCGGGTTGGTGGCGATCTTCCTGTTCGTGGTGCTGGCCGTGCTGTTCTTCACCATCCGCACCTGTCTGGCGGCGCGGAGGGTGGCGGCGCAGACAACGCGGGAAATTCCGGCCCAACTGGTGCCTGCGGAATGAGTCTTTTCCTCCACCGGTTGCGGCAGATGGCGCGCATGATGGTCGGGGTGCCGGACTATGACGCCTATCTGCGGCATATGCGGACGCATCATCCCGAACGCATGCCGATGGACCGAACCGCCTTTTTCCGGGAACGGCAGGAGGCGCGTTATGGCGGGAAGAATGGGGGGAAATGCTGCTGACCTCTCTTCCCCACCCATGATGGGACGGATTTTTCAGCGCCGGGCGTTGAAGCCCGCGATCATGCCCGCCGCGATGGAGAGGGCGATTTCGGCGGCGCCGACCGCGCCTATGTCAAGACCGGCTGGACCGTCTATGCGCGCCAGTTCCTCCGGCGAAAAGCCCATCGCAGCCAGCCGCTCCAGCCGCGCCGCATGGCTTTTGCGCGATCCCAGCGCGGCGACATAGCCTGTCGGGGCGCGCAGCGCGGCGGCCAGCGCCGGATCGTCGATCTTGATGTCATGGCTGAGCGTCACCACCGCCGTCGATTCCCCGGGAAAGCGGGCGGCGACCGCTTCGTCGGGCCAGCGGTCGTCCCGTTCGACGCCGGGAAAGCGCTCCTCCGTCAGGAAGCGGCCGCGCGGATCGATGATGACCGGCGTGACGCCGATCGCCTGCGCCAGCGCGCTCAGCGACTGGGCGATCTGCACCGCGCCGACGATCAACACCCGGCGCGGCGGATCGTAGCGGTTGTGGAACTGTCCCTCAGTCGCGCCTTCCCGCGTCAGGCCGGTCTGCAGGTCGGTCCACAGGGTGAGCGCCCTGCCCTTTTCGCTTTCCGCCGCGATCCGTTCGAACAGGGCCGGGGCAAATCCCTCAGGACCGACCGGCTGGACAAGCACGCTGATCTCCCCGCCGCAGGGCAGGCCGACCGCCCAGGCATCGCCATCCGCCACGCCATAAATTTCCAGATTCGCCGGCCGCCCGGCGATCACCTCGGCAGCGCGCCGGAGCACATCGGTTTCGACGCATCCGCCCGAAATGCTGCCTTCGAAGCGGCCATCCTCATGCACGATCATATGGCTGCCGCGCGGCCGGGGCGCGGAGCCCCAGGTCGACACGACCGTCGCCAGCGCCAGCCGCGCACCGCGCCATTCCATGGCCTTGCGGATGACCGCGCCGTTGTCGTTCAAAATCCTGCCTCCTAGACCAGCCGCCTGCCCGTCCATACCACCCGTCCCACGATCACCACCAGCGCCGGGTCGATGTCGATCCAGTCGGGATAATGGGGATTGTCGCTGAGGACCGAGAACAATCCCCGGCGCGGCCCCATGGCCACCCGCTTCACCATCAGCACGCCGTCGAGCCGCAGCACATAGACCCCGTCGCGCAGCCGGGTCGCGTCGTCATCATGATCGACCATGATCTCATCGCCGTCGCTCAGCGTCGGCGCCATGGATTCGCCGTCGACACGGATGATCGATATTTTTTGGGGCCGCACGCCCAGATGGCGCAGCCAATTGGCGTCGAACGCCATCACGCCGGTCGTCCGCTCATCCTCGTCCAGCGAACCGGAACCCGCCGACGCACCCAGGGACAGGCGCGGCACGGTGACGACGGAAGGCAATGACCGCATCTTGACCGGCGCGGCGCCCCGTGCGGCCGATCCGCCCAGCATCGCTTCCGCCACACCGAAATAGCGGGCCAATATGCGCCGGTCCTCCTCATCCAGCTTGCGCGGCGTTCCGCGCTTGATGAACTGCTGGATATAGGCCGGATTGCGGTTGAGCAGGCGCGAGAGATCAGAATAGCTGTCCCCCCGCTCGGCAATCAGCCGTTCCAGCACGATGCGTGGATCTTCTCCGTTACCGACCATATTTCATCCATAATGATAGGAATTTTCCTAGACAAGTAGGAAATAGGGCAACAAGAAAATGACTTATGGATTCGCAGGGGGCGAATCGAATCGACAGAGGAGAAACAGGACGATGCTGTTGCGTGCCGTCGAAAAATTTCTGCGAGAAAATGGCATCCCGGCGACTCGATTCGGCCGCGATAGCGTTCGCGATCCACGGCTGGTCTTCGACCTGCGCAGGGGGCGCGAACCGGGGGACAGAATGAGGAGACGTGTAGAACATTTCATGAACACATATCGCAGGAGCGTCGGCCAATGACAAGCATCGACATGATCGCCGCCAGCGGGAATCTGGTCCGAAATGGGGCGTCGGCGGCGAAGGCGCGCGATCCCCTCCCGCGGCTTCTGGCGCAATTGGTGGAGCGGGCGGGGCCGTCCGTCACGGTGGAACGCGCCGCCAGCCGCCCATGGGCCAGCGCGCTGTTTCAGGGGCGGCGCCATGTCGTCGCGCTGAACCTTACCGGCCCTGATGCGGCAGAGCGCCGCGCAGCCTTCGTCGAAGGGATCGAGGAAGCGGAATGGAACCTGAGCGGCCATTTCGTCGCTGACATCAGCATAGACGACAGGCGCCCGGCGCCGGACGGCGAATGGATCGAACTGTCGGCCCTGACCATCGAGGATTGGTGAATCGCCTTTGTCGGAGCATGCCTTCCGGCACGCCCCTGTCCGTCGATTCAGCGGGCGCGGCCCGCCATGTTGCGCAAATTCCCCAGGGCAGCGCGCAAGGCTTCGTCCACGCCCTGTTCGACATGGTCGCGCACGGGCACGGCGGCTTCGACCGGCATGTCCGCCAGCACGGAGGCGGGCCGGCCCATGCGCCTGCGCTGGGCAAGGCCGCGTTCCAGCCTCTGGGTCAATTCCGCCAGGGAAAGATGCGCGACAGGAGCGGGAGCGGCCTGCGGCTGCGCGGACGCCACGATCTCCTCAGGATCGGTATCGACGCTTTCCGGGGAGAAAGCGCGCTGGAGGCGGGCGAAATCGCTCTCTTCCGTCATCTCATCCGGCATGCCGGGGATGGAAAGGCCGACGGGGGGCGCGGCGGCGGGCGCGACATCCGCCTTGCCCTCCTCCCGACCCGGCGCGGTGCGGGCGAAAATATCCAGCCCGCCAAAGTCGCGGCTGGCGAAGATCGGCGGCCGTGCGGGCGCGTCGGGATGGGCATCGGCGCGGCGCAGCGCCGGTCCCGACTTGCCCCGGTCACGCGACAGCCAGTTCAGCTTGGACAATGCAAAACCCATCTTGCTCACTCCTGCGGCGCCGTTCCCGCGCCCTTCCTTGTCATGCGTCAGCAAAGCGACACGCTTTTCCCGTTGCCTCACGCCGATCAGACCCATCGTCATCACCGCGCCGAATCCGGCCAGCATCAGCCGGGCCGTCAGACCCAGCGGCGGCGCGGCGGCGGGGATGGCTTCGCTGAGGCCACTCGACGCCACCACCGTCTCGACCAGCCCGACCGGCAGCGAGAAGAGGAGCAGCCCGGTCCCCAGCGCGCCCAGCAGCGCCTTTGCCAGCCCACTCATTGCCTCAAGCCGCCGCTCGCACCGGCTGAGGGCGGGCCAGCAATTGCCGATAGACGGGTTCGTAACGCAGAATGTTTGACGACCAGTTACGCTCGTGCTCCACAAAGGCGCGCGCCGCCATTCGCCGTTCGTCCCAGAAGCTGCGGTCAGCGAACATCTCCGCCAGGGCGGCGGCGATGGCGGGCGGATCGTTCGGCGCGAACAAAGTGCCGGTGACGCCATGTTCGATCAGTTCGCGATGGCCGCCGACGCTGGACGCGGCGACGAGGCGGCCCTGCGCCATGGCTTCCAGCGGCTTCAACGGCGTCACCAGATCGGTGAGCCGCATCGCCTTGCGCGGATAGGCCAATATGTCGACCTGCGCATAATAATCCTCCACCTGATCGTGGGGCACGCGGCCGACGAAGACGATATGGTCGGCAAAGGGGGATGCCATGGCCTGATCGCGCAGCGCCTGTTCACAAGGGCCACCGCCGACCAGCAGCAGCTTCGCCCTGGGCCGGGCGCGCACCAGTCTCGGCAGGGCGGCGATCAGGTCGTCCAGCCCCTCATAATCGTAGAAGCTGCCGATGAAGCCGACGACATCGGCGCCCTCCAGACCCAGCTTCGCGGTCAGTGCCGGATCGCGGGGAACCGGCGTGCCGAACTGGTCCATGTCGACGCCGTTGGGCGAGACGATGATCTTGTCCTTGTCGATCCCTCGCGCCACCAGGTCGCCGCGCAACCCTTCGCAGATCACGGCCACAGCATCGGCGGCGCGCACGGCGTGGGTTTCGAGCTGGCGGGTCAGCCAGTAGCGCGGGCCGCCCTCCGTCCCCGTGCCGTTGCCCACCGCCGCATCCTCCCAGAAGGCGCGGATTTCGTAGATGATGGGGATGTTGTGGCGCTTCGCCACCTTCTGCGCGGCGATGGCGTTCAGCACCGGCGAGTGGGCGTGGATGATGTCGGGCCGCCACTGGCGCACCAACGCCTCGATGGCGTCGGCATGAGCGGAAATATCGCGCCATTCGCGCAGCAGCGGATTGCCGCCCGTCGATTCGCCCGGCGTGCGGTGGAAATGCAGACCGTCGACGATTTCCTCCAGCGGTCCTGGCGCGGCATGGCGATGGCCGGTGATGCCGCGCACCTCCCAGCCCTTCGCCAGTTGCGCCCGCAATATCGCGCGGGTGCGGAAGGTATATCCGCTATGCATCGGCAGGCTGTGGTCCAGCACATGGAGAATACGGGGAAGAATCCGTGTCATGGCGCTGAGTCTTGCCGGAAAAGGTTTAACGGGCCGTCAACTCTGTTGGGTTATAGAGGCCTTGTCTGGCCTCAAACGCGCCGGAGCACGTTATAGGTTACGGACCCTTTTCGCACTCGATGATCGACGCCCTTTCCCTTCTCATCAGCCATGGCGTCATCATGCTGGCGGCCTGGCGGCTGCTGTCGCGGCCCGATCTGGATCGCGATCCTCCCTCCGGCCTGGAAGCGGAGAGCGAAGATGCGTGACCTGTTCTTCGTCGTCTTCCTCGGCGCATTCTTCCTGGCTGGCTTGCGCAGGCCTTTCCTGCTGGTTGCGGTCTATGCCTATATCGACATCGTCTCGCCCCAGCGGCTTTCCTATTTCCTGCTGAACAGCATCCCCATCTCCTTCATCGCCTTCGTGCTGGCGGTGGGCGCATGGCTGCTGGTCGACGACAAGAAGGATTGCCGCTTTTCCGCGCGGCAGGTGATATTGCTGCTACTGCTGGCCTGGTGCGGCTATACCACGGCGACGGCGGACTTCCCGATCAACGCGGCGACCAAATGGGGCTGGGTGTGGAAGGCGATGGTGTTCGCGATCTTCCTGCCGGTCACCCTGCGCACGCGCCTGCGGATCGAGGCGCTGGCCCTGTTCATGGTGCTGTGCGCCAGCACGATCATCATCAATGGCGGCATGAAGACGGCGCTGTCGGGCGGCGGCTATGGCGTGCTGAACCTGATGGTCGACAATAATAGCGGCCTTTACGAAGGCAGCATCATTTCGACCGTCGCCATTTCGTTGATCCCGCTGATCCTCTGGCTGGCGCAGCATGGCACCGTCTTTCCGCCCGACTGGCGGGTGAAGCTGTTCGCCTATGCGCTCTGCCTCGCCTGCCTGTTGATGCCCATCGGCACGGAGGCGCGCACCGGGCTGGTGTGCATCGCCATCCTCGCGGGACTCATGCTGATGCGGTCGAAGCGGCGCTTCATCTACGGCCCGCTGATGGCGGTGGCGGCGCTGGCGGCGATCCCCTTCCTGCCCGCCAGCTTCACCCAGCGCATGTCGACCATCGAAAACCATCAGAGCGACGAAAGCGCCTCCACCCGGCTGGAAGTGTGGAAATGGACGCTCGGCTATGTGAAGGAGCATCCGGGCGGCGGCGGCTTCGACAATTATCTCCAGAACCGCTTCACCTATGTCATGCAGGAGCGGGTCGTCGACGCCGCCGGATCGCGCATGGAAAAGCGCGTCGTCACCGACCATGGCCGCGCCTATCACAGCGCCTATTTCGAGATGCTGGGCGAGCAGGGCTATTTCGGCTTCTTCCTGTGGGCGCTGCTGCACCTGACATGCTTCATCCGCACCGAGGCGATCCGGCGCATGTACCGGAAACGGGAAGGGGATGAGGCGTGGGTCGCGCCCTTCGCCCTCGCCCTGCAACAGGGTCATGTCATCTATATGGTCGGATCGCTGTTCGTCGGCATCGCCTATCAGCCGTTCATCTTCATGATGCTCTCGCTGCAAATCGGCCTCGACACTTATTTGACCCGGAAACGCAAGATCGCCGCGCGCCAGCCGTTATTCCCCGCATCACCAGTCGCGCAGGGGAGCGCCGCATGAAGGGCGAGTTGAGGATTTTGAGCGCGGCCCATGGGCTGCTGCTGGGGCTGGTGCTCGCCGCGCCGCTGATCGCGCCCGCCCTGCTGCCCTGGGGCGCGGAGGCCCTGTTCATCATCGCCGCCTTCCAGTTGCGGCTGGCCGACCGGCGCTGGGAAACGCGCGCGGGGCTGAGGGGTTGGATCAGCCATATCCGCATGGCGCCGCTGCGGATGGCGCCCTGGGCGGGGACGGCAGCCGTCGCGCTGGTGGCGGGACCGGAACAGGCCAGGCTGGCCACCGCGATCCTGGTCGCCATCGCCATCGGCGAATTGCTGATCTATCCGGTCATCGCCCATCTGCTGGGCCGCGTGCCGCGCCTGGGCCTGGCGGGGGCGATACTGTTGCTGCTGATCGGTTGCGCTTTGGCGGAGCCGGGGCAGGCGGCGCGCTTCGCCATGGCCTTTGCGCTGGGGATCGGCGGCTGCGTCTTCTGGCTGCGCGGGCCGGATGGGGAGGCGGGCGCGACGCTTGCCGCTCTGGCCGGGGCGATCGGCGCGCTGGCCGTCGCGCTGTTGTGGCCGGCGATGCAGACCGTGGCGGCACCCGCCGCGATCCTTTGCCTGATCCTGACGCTGGCCCATTTGTCGGTGATGCGCCGCCATCCGCTGCATTGGCGACTGCCGAGCGGAATGCGGTTCATGCGGGTTCGGTAGGCGTCACAAGCCCCCGATTGCGCATTGCGGAACGAAGCGATGGCCGACGGGTTGAGGAAAGTCATGCCGTCAAAGCCAACCACCCGCGCCATCGATCACCGCGTCGGACAAGGGCGATGGCGCGAGGGGCTTCGCCTGCCGCGCGCGACACGCTATCTCTTCCGCTACGAACGCGGACGGATCGCTTTCCTGGGAAGCCTGGGCACTGCTCTCGCGCTTCCCCTGGCGGCCTGACGCACCACGGTTTCAAGGATGTTCATGGCCCAGAAAGACCCCGTCGCCCTTCCCCAGATCGACGTCCGCCCGCCCAATCTGATAGAGATGTGGCAGTCGACGCTCCACTGGTTCTCGCTCCACTCCCTCCAGATCCTGATCGCCGTCGGCGCGGCGGTGGCGATCTACAGCCTGCTGACGGGGCTGCGCAGCGTCGGCGGGCGGCTGAAGGGCGCACCCGGCGACACGCTGGGCTTCGCCAATGTCGCGGGCCGGGCCTTTGCCCGCACCACCCATTTCTTCATGGCGATGGTCGCAGCGCGGCTGGTCGTCAGCTACGCCAATCCGCCGCAGATGGCGCTGAAGACCGTCGCCTTCCTGTTCACCATCGCCGCCGTCTTCCAATGCGCCATCTGGGCGCGGGAGATCATATTGGGGCTGGTGGAGCGGCGCACGACCGCAGACGAAAGCCAGAGCCTGGCCAACGCCATGGGCCTGATCCGCGTGCTGGTGACATTTGCCCTGTTCGCCATCGCGCTGATCGTCGTGCTGGACAATCTGGGGGTCAACGTCACCGGCCTGGTCGCGGGCCTGGGCATTGGCGGCATCGCCATCGGCCTGGCGGCGCAGGGCATTTTTTCCGACCTGTTCGCCGCGCTGTCGATCATCTTCGACAAGCCCTTCCGCCAGGGCGAGGTCATCACCTATGACCAGACCACCGCCAGGGTGGAGCATATCGGCCTGAAAAGTACACATCTGCGCGCGATGACCGGCGAGAAGAAGGTCATTTCCAACGCCAATCTGCTCCAGAAGGAGATCACCAGCCTCCAGACGCTGGCGCAGCGGCGCGTGACCTTCGCCATCGGCATCATCTACCAGACGCCGGAGGAAAAGGCGGACGCGATTCCCGCCATGCTGCAGGAGATCGTGGAGGCGGAGGGGCACATCTTCGTCAATGCGGGGCTGGTCAGCTTCGGCGCCAGTTCGCTCGACTATCAGCTCAATTTCGATGTGCCCGACCCCGACACGCATGATTATTTCCTGTCGCGGCACCGGGTCGGCCTAGCCATCTGGAAGCGCTTCCATGCGGAGGGGATCAAATTCGCCTATCCGACGCAGACCAGCTTCACCGCCGCACCGGATGGCCGGGCGGTCATGCCCTATCCGGAGGTGCAGCCCGTGGTGCGGATCGACCAAGTGGGCGCGGACGCCGGGGGCTGAGACTCGCCCGACCGCATATCGGACTCGCCCTGCCGGACCCCGCTTGCCCGGCGCGGCGAGCGGAGTCAGGCCGGATCGGGTCATAAACGCACATTCCGGAACGCCCATGAAACCGACTTATTTTCTGGCCGCCGCAGCGCTCGCCCTCGCCCCCGCCGCCCATGCAGAGGGACTCGGCGCCGAAGTCGATTATGGCCGCGCCGATGGTCATTGGGGCACGGAAATCGGCGCTGGCTATGCGATGGGCATTGGCGGCTTCAGCCTGACGCCGGGCGGCGGCGTCTATCTGCGCGACGGCGACACGAAGCTCTATGGGCGCGTGGAGGCGACCTATACCCTGCCTCTCTCCGCCACCATCGGCGCGGGCGTGCGCTTCAGCGGGGAAAACACGCGGCCCTATGCGACGCTCGCCATGCCGCTGATCCCCAAGCTGCGCGCCAAGGCCAATGTCGGGCCGAAATATTATGCGCTGGGTCTGACGCTGGGATATTGAGCCTGTTTCGCTTCCTCTAACCCACGCCCCACAGACTGCCGGGATGCAGCAGCCCGTCGCGCAGTTCCAACCCGCCCTCGCGGTCCTCCGCCAGCAACAACGCACCGTCCAGATCGATCCAGTCCGCCCCCTGCGCCACCAGCGCGGCGGGCGCGATCCCCAGCGACGTGCCCAGCATGCAGCCGACCATCACGCGGAACCCCCGCGCCCGCGCCTCCCGCGACAGGGCCAGCGCCTCGGTCAGCCCGCCCGCCTTGTCCAGCTTGATGTTCACCGCGTCGAAATCCCCCAGCCGGTCGAGATCGGCGCGCGTGTGGCAACTCTCATCCGCGCAGAGCGGCAGCGGCGACCTGATCCCGGCCAGCCGTTCCTCCCTGCCATGGAAGATGGGCTGCTCGACCATCTCCACGCCCAGCGCCGCCAGCGCCCGCGCCTCCGCCGCAATATCCAGATCGTGCCAGCTTTCATTGGCGTCGACGATCAGCCGCACGTCCGGCGCGCCCGCCCGCACCGCCGCGATCCGCGCCCGGTCGCCCTCACCGGTCAGCTTGCATTTGAGCAGGCCGAAGCCCCGCCCCGCCGCCGCCCGCGCATCCGCCTCCATCTTCTGCGGCTCGCCCAGGCTGATGGTGAAGGCGGTCGGCAAGGGCCTGGGTTCCTCCAGCCCCGCCAGCTTCCATACCGGCGCCCCGGCGCGCTTCGCCTCCAGATCCCAGAGCGCGCAGTCCAGCGCATTGCGCGCCGCCCCACGCGGCATCGCGTCCAGCAACGCCTCCCGTTCCAGCGGCCCGGCATAGGCGTTGATCGCCGCCGCGCAGCCTTCGGCCGTCTCGCCTTCATAATAGATCGCCGTCCCCTCGCCCCGGCCGACATGCGCGCCGTCGCCCACGGTGCAGACGACGACATCCACCGATGTCTTCGCCCCCCGGCTGATGATGAAGGCCCCCGCGACCGGCCAGCGTTCAACAGTCGCGGATATGATGCGTGTCATCGGCGTTCCTCATGCTGGCGATAGTCGGGTCTATGCGAACGGGTTATCCCGCCGCATAACCAGTCTGGACCCGCAGATAAAGGATAGGCGCAGCCGTGACCTCCAGAGAATTGACCGGTTTCCTGGCCCTCGACGACGCTGATGCCCTCGCGGCGCAGCGCCGCCTTTCCGATATGGCATGGCGCATCGGCTTCGGCGCGATCACCTGGCCCTGGCTGCTGGCCAGCCTGTCGGGCGGGCGCAAGGCGGACAAGCGCGCCCTGCTGGATGAACTGGGCCTGCCCCATGACGCCCTGCCGCATCTGGGCAGTTGGAAGGCGGATGTCGGCTTCCTGCGCCATATCGTCCGGGAAATCGCCCGGCTGCGGCCCGCCCATGTCGTCGAACTGGGCGCGGGAGCCTCCACGCTGATCGCGGCGCGCGCCCTGGCGCTGCATGGCGGCGGACGGTTGACCAGCTTCGACCAGCATGACGGCTTCGTCCAGGCGACCCGCAACTGGCTGGCCGATCATGGCCTGCATGCCGACCTGCGCCATGCGCCGCTCACGGCGGAGAGCCGGGACTGGCCGGGCCGCTGGTACAATATGGACAGCCTGCCCGACAGCATCGACCTGCTGATCATCGACGGGCCGCCCTGGGCGGTGCACCCGCTGGTGAGGGGCGCGGCGGACAGCCTGTTCGCGCGCCTTTCTCCGGGCGGGGTCGTGCTGTTGGACGATGCGGCCCGCCCTGGGGAACGGCTGGTCGCCCGGCGCTGGCGCAAGCGCTGGCCGCATATCGACTTCCGCCTGAAGCATGACGGGACCAAGGGCACTTTGGTCGGGCAGCGCCGCGATATCTCTGTTCCCGCGGACAACGACAATGACCATCGCCGTGTCGGGCGCCATCTCGTCCGGGCTGCGGGCATGGCTGCGCTGATCGCCACCGGCTGGATCGCGCGGGGGGAAGTGGGCGAATTTCCCCCGGCGGCGCAGGCCAGCCCCTTCCTGGACGAAGCGGCCGCGTCCCACCGCACCGGGCTGCTGCGCCAGAGCATGGCGTCCCAGGTGGAAAGCGCCACGCTCAATCCGGTCGAGATCCAGCGCTCCACCGGCATCGTCCTGCCGCCGTTGCCCGCAAAGTGGCGCATCCATGACGTGCAGCTTTACCCAACATCGGACAGCCCGGCCATCGCCGTGTCGATCACCACGCCGGAGGGCGAACAACTGTCCTTCTTCGCGGACCGGGCCGAAACCCCGGCGGAGGCGCGCCCGCTGATCGCCCGGCGCGCCGACGACGTCATCGCCTATTGGGAGGCGGGCGACATGGCCTATGCCCTGACCGGCCGCGCCGGGCCGCAGCGCATCATGGCGCTGGCGGCGGAGATCGCGCCCGCCGGTTGACGCGATCCCGCCCGGGACGGGATTTCATGACGCGGAGATTTCGGCGTCGGGCAATGTTCCCTTTCACGCGAAATCCCTTTAGAGCGCGGCCCTATGGAGGATGTGGAACCATCATCGCCGCGCGACACGCGCCCCCCACTCGGCAGCCTGGCGATGATCTGGCGTTTCGCCCGCCGCTATCCGGGCCGCATCACCGGGGCGATGGTCGCCCTGATCGTCTCTTCCGCCGCGACGCTGGCGATCCCCAGCGGTTTCCGGCTGGTCATCGACCGGGGATTCATGGGCGGCGGCGACATCAGCCGCTGGTTCGAATATCTGTTCCTGATCGTCGTGATCCTGGCAGCGGCCACGGCGGCGCGCTTCTATTTCGTGTCCTGGCTGGGGGAGCGCGTCGTCGCGGATATCCGGTCAGCCACCCAGGCCAATCTGCTGCGGCAGGAACCCCGCTTCTTCGAGGAAAACCGCCCCTCCGAAATCGCGTCGCGCATGACCGCCGACACGGCGATCATCGACCAGGTGGTGGGATCGACCGTGTCGATCGCGCTGCGCAATCTGGTGACGGGGACGGGCGGGCTGATTTATCTCTTCGCGCTTGCGCCCAAGCTGGCCGGGCTGCTGCTGCTGGGCATTCCCGTCATATTGGTCGCGATCATCGGCCTGGGCCGCCGCTTGCGCGCTTTGTCGCGGGCCAGCCAGGACCGGCTGGCCGATGTCGGCAGCGTCACGGCGGAAACATTGGGCGCGATGAAGATCGTCCAGGCCTTCGGTCAGGAGGGGCGGGAATCCGCGCGATTCGACAGCACGGTGGAGGCAGGCTTCGCGACGGCGCGCCGCCGGATCGCCCTGCGCGCCGCGATGACGGCGATCGTCATCGCGTTGGTCTTCGGGTCGATCACGGCGGTCATGTGGCAGGGGGCGCTGGATGTCGCCGCCGGGCGCTTGTCGGGCGGCAGCATCGCGGCTTTCGTGCTGACCGGCGGGCTTGTCGCGGGCGCTTTCGGCGCGTTGTCCGAAACCTGGGGCGACCTGCTGCGTGGCGCGGGCGCCGCCGGGCGGCTGCATGAACTGATGATCGCGACGCCGCAGATCATGGCCCCGCCACGCCCCGTGCCGGTGCCGCGAACCGAGCATGGCGCGCATATCCAGTTCGAGGATGTGCATTTCCGTTACCCCACCCGGCCCGATCAGGCGGCCCTGCATGGCATTTCGATCGACATCGCGCCGGGCGAGACGGTGGCCATCGTCGGCCCGTCCGGTGCCGGAAAATCGACGCTGATCCAATTGGCGCTGCGCTTCTACGATCCCGATTCGGGGGTGATTCGGCTGAATGGGGTTCCCCTGCCCCAGGCCGATCCGGCGGCGGTGCGCGACATGATGGCGATGGTGCCGCAGGAAAGCATCATCTTCGCCGCGTCGGCGCGCGACAATCTACGCTATGGCCGGTGGGATGCCAGCGATGAGCAGATCTGGGCGGCGGCCCGCGCCGCCAATGCGGAAACATTCCTGCGCGCCCTGCCGGAAGGCCTCGACAGTTTTCTGGGCGAGGGGGGCGCGCGCCTTTCGGGCGGCCAGCGCCAGCGCCTGTCGATTGCCCGCGCCCTGCTGCGCGATGCGCCGATCCTGCTGCTGGACGAAGCGACCTCCGCGCTGGACGCCGAATCGGAACGATTGGTGCAGGATGCGTTGGGGCGGCTGATGCAGGGCCGCACGACCATCGTCATCGCCCATCGCCTGGCCACGGTGCGGGCGGCGGATCGCATCCTCGTGCTCGATGAAGGGCGGTTGGTCGAACAGGGCGATCATGCCGCGCTGATGCAGCGCAAAGGCCTCTATGCCCGGCTCGCCAGCCTTCAGTTTCAGGATGTTCCCGTGGCTTGACGGGCCGTTATTCTTGGGTGGAAGCCCGACATCATTTCGTCATCCCATCGAAAGCTGGGATCTGAGGCGATAGCGCACGACCTGGCCTCACGAGATCCCAGCTTCCGCCGGGATGACGTCGGCCAATGGTCAAATCCGCTACGCTAAGCACTTGCCCGGTAAAGGGAATTTACTGGCCGATTTTGAGGATATGATCTAGAATTGCCGGATGCAGCGGGCGCTCGAAAACGCAGCCCGACTCATGGGAACGGCTCCACAACACGCGGGCGCGGCGGCCTTCGAAACCTGGCAGCATGATCCACAGATCGTCATCCGCCGCCAACTTCATGAAGCTCTTCAGGCGAAAGCCGACCTCGGAAACGTCGGCAATATGGCTCTTGAACCAGGTTTCGCCGGGGCGACGGACCCGGACGCCGATCAAGGCCGCACGACGGTCTGCCAGACGGTTATTGCCGTGATACGGGTTTGTCTGAAGTTTGGCGCCCATGATCCAATGCCGATTTTGACCGTAGGCATCATCGCTCTTCCCGATGAAGAAAGCATTAAGCCGCAATCGGTCCGAAACATGGGAGGCACATAAGAAAGGGGCCGCCGAAGCAGCCCCTATCCAGGTCGGCGCATCACAAGGCCGATTGCGTCACCCCAGCCCGCGCCCGGAAACGGGAAGTCGAACATTCCCGGCCAGACGGCGGCGGCGTATTCGTCCCTTGGGAACCCGGCGGCGTCCGACGATCTGTCCGACACCGATTCCGCGCTCCTGTTCGATGCGCACTTTATTCTTTCCTGAACCGGGCTTCGGCGCTGCCGGACCCGGTCCCGGTGGCTTTAGAAATTGCCGTACTGTTCGTTGCCGACGAAGCCAAGCTTCGTCACGCCAGCACGCTTGATCTCCGCCAGCACCTCGTCGACCACGACATAGCGGGTCGCCGCATTCGGCTGGAACTGCAGTTCAGGCTCGACTGGCAACCGCAGCGACTGCTGCAGATACTGACGCAGGGTCAGCAGGTCGATGGCCGAACCATTCCATGTGATGACCCCGCCCGCATCGATCGCCACCTTGTTCTTGACAGGGTCGATGACGCTGTCGGTCGGCGGCGCGTTTTGCGGTAGGTCGATTTTGACCGCGTGGGTCTGGATCGGGATGGTGATGATGAACATGATGAGAAGAACGAGCATGACGTCAATCAACGGCGTCGTGTTCATTTCGACCATCGGTTCGCCATCTTCTGATCCGGCACTCATTGCCATGGCGATACTCCTAAAACTTCTTAAAGCCGCTTCGTCGTCGTGCCCGGTTCGGGCTCGGAGATGAAGCCGACCTTCGGGAAACCGGCGCGCTGCATCGTGTAGATGGTGCCGCCGATGCACCGATAGGGGACGTTGATGTCACCGCGAATATGCACTTCGGGCAGATCCTCCGGCGTCAGGTTTTCAACGCCGCCGGCCTTCTTGATGTCCGCCTCCAGCTTCGCGACCGCGCGGTCGAGCAGCTCGTTGGAGGACACGCGGGTCAGGTTCCAATAAACCGCGCAGCTACCGTCGGAAGCCTGCGTGATCGACAGGGAAACATTTTCCGGTTTCGTCGTCGTCGGCTCGAACGCGACCTTGGGAAGCTGCAGCTGAACCGTCTGGACGACGACCGGGACCGCGATGAGAAAGATGATGAGCAACACCAGCATGACGTCGACGAGCGGCGTCGTGTTGATGTCGGACATCGGCTTGTCGTCACCGCCGTCAGAGCCAACACTCATTGCCATTGATTATTTCCTAACATGCTTGTCGATGGCGCCCCGGCAATCCGGGACCCACGTCCGGCAAGGGGAACTCGGCAGTCGCAGCCGCCGCCGGCCCCTTGTCGGCATCTCAGCCTATCAGGCCTTGGTCGCGGCGGCAGCCGGCTTGGCGGCGGCAGCGGCCGGAGCAGCGGTGACCACGGGCTTCACGGCGCCGTTCGACACCAGATAGGCCAGCAGGTCGACGGTGAAGCCGCTCAACTGTTCCGCGATCGACTTGTTACGGCGCTGCAGGAAGTTGTAGGCGAGCACCGCGGGAACGGCCACGGCCAGACCCAGCGCGGTCATGATCAGAGCTTCACCGACCGGGCCGGCGACGGCGTCGATCGAGGCCTGACCGGCGGCGCCGATCTTGATCAGGGCGCGGTAGATGCCGATAACCGTACCGAACAGACCGATGAACGGCGAGGTCGAACCGACGGTCGCGAGGAACGCCAGGCCACCGCCGAGCTTCGAGTTGATCGAGGCTTCCGAACGCGCCAGCGAGCCGTGCAGCCAGTCATGCGCCTCGACCGGGTCGGTCAGCTTGGTGTGTTCTTCCTGGGCCTTGATGCCGTCGTCGACGATCTGCTTGTAGGCCGAGTTCTTTTCGAGCTTGGCGGCGCCTTCCTTCAGGCTGGCCGCGCGCCAGAAGGTCGCGCGAACCTTCTTGCCCTGGTTGATCACCTTCTGCTGTTCGATCAGCTTGGTGAACAGGATGTAGAAGGTACCGACCGACATACCGCAAAGGATGATGAAGACGGTCCAGGCGATGGTGCCGCCCTGTTCCAGGGCTTCCATCAGGCCATAGGGGTTCTCCGGCTTGGGCGCCGCAGCAGCTGCGAGATACATCAACATGTTCAAGACTTCCCTCTCAAAGGATCAATAAAGGGGAAGGCGGCGACGACGCCAGCCTTCCCATTACAATTATTCCGGCAAACGCCACGTGATGCGGCCATTGTACGTGTCCGACATCGGACCACCCCCGGCTGCCACCGCGGGCTTGAACCTCGCGCGCCTGGGCAGAAGGCGACAGGTCGCCTCGTCGAGGTCGGCATGGCCGGTCGAAGAGGTGATCGTACAATTGGTCACACGACCGTCCGGACCGATTTCCAGCCGGAACCCTGCCGTCCCCGAACGTTCTTCACGCTGAGCGCGGCTCGGATAATCGGCGTCGCTGAGCCAACTGCCGGGGGCGCTGCGCGGAGACGCACGAGAGGCGGGAACCTCCGGCGGCGGTGGAGCGGGCGGCGGCGGAGCGGCGACCGGGACCGGATTGAAGACCGGTGGCGGGGTCCGAACCGTCTGAATCGACGGCGCGGGGGCCGGGGTCTGAACGATCGGCGGAGGCGCGACGACCGGCGGCGGTTCGACCGGCTGGTCTGGCGGCGGCGGCGGCGGCTCCTCGTCCGGTGGTGGCGGTTCCTCCTTCACGTCGATCACGTTCAGCTGTTCCGCCGCCTTTTTGACATATTTCATGCCAAGACCGGTGACGAAGGCATAACCCAGAACAGCGTGAATCAGGGCGACGATGATGATCGAGATCGTGCGACTCGATCCTTGCGAGTGGTCAGCATAGGCCATTCGGCAACGACACTCCTTAACTCAGCTTTACCAGTTGATTATCGGCAAATAAGCCAAAAACGGCCCGAGCTGGCCAGGTCCCCCTGGTCATCTTGGCCCCTATCCGTCCATTTGCTACCGTGCGAACTCCTATCGCGGCGCATCGTGGCACGCAAACGCTTTATCGATATGATCATTTGCGACCGCCATTACACACCAGAAAGACTTGCATGTGACAAACTTGTCACGGACTGCCATTAGTAGGACGAAGATGAAAATGAAATCCACCATCGCCTTGCGGAAGCTGGCCCTGTTTTGCCTCATTTCCGCCGCACAATCGCAGATTTCCGTGGCTCAGACGCCGTCGAACCGGTCGGCGGCGGCGGCGTCGGAACGGGTCGCGGGCCTCTCCTACGCCGATATCGCCGACCTTGCGGACGGCGCGGCGCTGGTGGCGCAGGCGCGGATTGGCAACATCGTCAAATTGAAGCCGGAGCAGGCCGGCGCCGTCCCGGCAGGGTATCAAAGGGTCTATGTGGAGGCGAACGTCGCCAATCTGATTCGCGGCGAAGGCGGAATCAGCCCGACCGTCCGTTACCTGTACGACGCGCCGCTTGACGCGCGGGGCAAGTTGCCCAAGCTGAAGAAGGCCCAGGTCATCCTGTTCGCCCGGCCCGGGGCGCGCCCCGGGGAAATTCAACTTATCGCGCGCGATGCGCAGATCGTCGCCTCCCCCGCCGAAATCGAGCGGGTGAAGGCAATTCTCTCCGAATTGGTCGCCCATGACGCGCCGCCGCGTATCATCGGCCTTGGCGACGCTTTCCATGTCGCCGGCACGATCGCCGACGAGGGCGAGACGCAAATTTTCCTGCGCACCGAAAATGGCGACCCCGTGTCGCTGTCGATCCTGCGCCGACCCGGGCAGGAACCGCGCTGGGCCGTGGCGCTGGGGGAAATTGTGGACGAAGCGGCCCGTCCCCCGGCGCAGGGCAGCCTGCTCTGGTATCGCCTGGCCTGCGGCCTGCCCGATTCGCTGCCGGCGCGGTCGGTGCGCGCCCTTTCTCCTCAGGACGCCGCGGCGGCCCGCGCGGATTACCAGGTGGTTCTGAGCGCCCTGGGCGCGTGCGGCCGGACTCGCGCCGTCCGCTGATCGCGGGAGGCGGGGCGGTTCCTTTTCCTTGGACAGACGCGCAGAGGCGGCTATCAGCGCGGCTTCGCATGATCAGTAAGGATGAAGAGAAGCCATGACCAATCTGCACCGCCATGCCCCGCTGCGCGTCGCGCTCGTCGGCCTCGGCACGGTGGGCGGCGGGGTCATTCGGCTGCTTCAGACCAATGCGGACCTGATCGCCCGCCGCGCCGGATGCCCGATCCAGATCGTCGCCATCTCCGCGCGCGACCGGAACAAGGATCGCGGCGTCGACCTGTCGCCCTATGAATGGGTGGACGACATGACGACGCTGGCGATGCGGGACGATATCGACGTGGTGGTGGAACTGATCGGCGGGGCGGACGGCCCTGCCCTCACCCTCGCCCGCCAGTGCCTGACCGTCGGCAAGCCCTTCGTCACCGCGAACAAGGCGATGCTGGCCCATCATGGCCTGGACCTGGCCGGACTGGCGGAGAAGGCCGGCGTCGCGCTCAAATATGAAGCGGCGGTGGCAGGCGGCATCCCGGTCATCAAGGGCATGCGCGAAGGCGCGGCGGCGAACGAGATCAGCCGGGTCTACGGCATTCTGAACGGCACCTGCAACTATATCCTGACCACCATGGAGAAGGCCCAGGAATCCGGAAATCCCCGGGGCTTCGACGATGTGCTGAAGGAAGCGCAGGAACTGGGCTATGCCGAGGCCGATCCCAGCTTCGACATCGACGGCGTGGATGCCGCGCACAAGCTGACCATCCTTGCCAGCCTGGCCTTCGGCACGGAACTGGATTTCGATTCGGTCGCGACCACCGGCATCCGCCACGTCATCGCCGCCGACATCGCAGAGGCGGCGGCCTTGGGCTATCGCATCCGTCTGGTCGGCATGGCGGAAAATGGCCCGGACGGGCTGTTCCAGCGCGTCCACCCCATGCTGGTGCCGCTGAATCATCCGCTGGCCCATGTCGACGGTTCGCTGAACGCCGTGGTGGCGGAGGGCAATTTCGTCGGCCGCCTCTTCTTCCAGGGGCGCGGCGCGGGCGACGGGCCGACCGCTTCGGCGGTGGTCGCTGACCTGATCGACGTGGCGCGCGACGAATATGGCGATGCGCTCGCCATGCCGGTCGCGGCGCTGGCGCAGCAGAAACCGGCCGATGCGGGCAAGCGGGTGGGCCGCGCCTATATGCGCTTCAAGGTGCAGGACCGCCCCGGCGTGCTGGCGGAGATCGCGGCGGCGACCCGGGACGCGGGCGTCTCGATCGAGAGCATGATCCAGCGCGGCGCCAACCAGGCGGACGGCGTGCTGGTGGCGATCGTCACCCATGCGGGCGAGGAGCGCTGCGTGCGCGAAACGCTGGACCGGCTCGCCGGGTCGGACAGCCTGCTCCAGACGCCGATCGTCATGCATATTCTGGATTGAGGCGTGAAGGACGCATTTGGCCCAAGGCCGGGAGTCATTTGCGGACGTCGATGATATCGTCACCCCATCCGGCAAACGTCCTTCCATTGCATCGGCTTCACGAAAAGCGCACCCTCGACATTGGTAGAGCGACATCCTATCGCGCTCCCCAAAATAGCGGCTGAAGAGGGAAACGACATGGTGCAGGCAAGCTCGATACTCGATCGCGTGCTGGTGCTGGAAATGGTGCGCGTGACCGAGGCGGCCGCCATCGCCGCTTCGAAGCTGATCGGCCGGGGCGACGAAAAGGCCGCCGACGCCGCGGCGGTCGAAGCGATGCGGCTGGCCTTCAACGACCTCTATATGGACGGCACCGTCGTCATCGGCGAGGGCGAGCGCGACGAGGCGCCGATGCTCTATATCGGCGAAAAGGTCGGCAATGCGATCGGCACCGGGCCGAAAATCGACATCGCGCTCGATCCGCTGGAAGGCACGACCATCACTGCCAAGGCCGGTCCCAACGCGCTTGCCGTGCTGGCCATTTCGGAGGAAGGCGGCCTGCTCAACGCCCCCGACGTCTATATGGAGAAGCTGGCGGTCGGCCCCGGCCTGCCCGACGGCATCATCGACCTCAACAAATCGGTGAAGGAGAATGTGGAGGCCGTCGCCAACGCCAAGGGCGTCGACGCGCATGAGATCATCGTCTGCGTGCTCGACCGGCCCCGTCATGAAAAGCTGATCGCGGAACTGCGCGCCATCGGTTGCGGCATCATGCTGATCCCGGACGGCGACGTGGCGGGGGTGATCGCCACCACCAATCCCGAAACCAATATCGACATGTATATGGGGTCGGGCGGCGCGCCCGAAGGCGTTCTGGCCTGCGCGGCGCTGCGCTGCGTGGGCGGGCAGTTCAAGGGCAAGCTGCTGTTCCGCAATGAAGATGAACGGGCCCGCGCCCGCAAATGGGGCATCACCGATCTCGACAGAATCTATGACCTGAAGGAACTGGCGAAGGGCGACTGCATCTTCGCGGCGACCGGGGTCACGGACGGATCGCTGCTGAACGGGGTCAAGCGGCTGCCGGGCGGCAAGCTCACCACCGACAGCGTCGTGATGCGCGCCAGCACCGGCACGGTGCGCTGGGTGAAGGGCGAGCATCGGCTGGACCGGAAGCCGATCTGACCGAACTCCGTTAAATCAGACGCAGGACGCGCGCTCCAGGTTTTTGTTTTCGCATCGCCTTTGCGCGCGATGCTCTATCGGAGCCGTGCCTACCGGCCCGCGCGGTGGTTCAGATCATGCCCCAGCGCCAGGATCGCAACGCCCAGCAGCGTATAGGCGCTTTCCTGCCAGCCATGATCCATGGTGAGCGCCCCGGCCATGATGCCCAGGCCCAACGATCCGATGGCGGCCGGCATCATATAGCCGTGCGCCACCGCGCCATGGCCCAGCGCCACCGCGCCAAGCAGGATCGCCAGCGCCAGACCGGCTTCATGGAAGATCGGGCTTTCGAAAATTCCGCCCGCCGACGCCAGCACGCCCAGCAACACGGCGGTGCCGAAGCAATGCGCCACGCACATGCCCGACAGCGCTATCGCGATGCGGTCTATCCGACCGTTAAGCAGATGCTGGCGAAGAGTGATTGGCATGACGCATGCAACATAGGCGAGGCGGAGAAAAGTTACAACATATCATCGCTCGATTTTATGCGGTGATGTGATAGCGGGTTTTGGCCAATGGCTGACGCTGAAAATATCGTCATCCCAGCGAAAGCTGGGATCTCAGGCGATAGGACACGCCCTAGCCTCACGAGATCCCAGCTTCCGCTGGGATGACGGATTTAAATGGCCGCCACCCTAAGCCGCCAGGCGCAGGCAGTTCCGTCCGCTATGCTTGGCGTCGTAAAGGGCTTTATCCGCAGCATCCAGCACTGCCTGGCCGTCGCTCCGATTGCCCAGCGCCACCAATCCCGCGCTGAACGTCACCCGGATCGCCTCTCCCGAATCGATTTGCACGGGATGGGCCGACACCATTTCGCGCAGCCGTTCGCAGATCATGCTCGCCCGCTGGACATCGGTGCCGCTCAGCAGGATGGCGAATTCCTCACCGCCCAGGCGGCCGATGCTGTCGACGCCGCGCAGCCCCGGACGCAGCCGTTCGACAAAGGCCGCCAACACGCGGTCGCCGGCGCCATGCCCATGGCAATCGTTGACCGCCTTGAAATGATCGATGTCGATCAGCAACAGGCAGGCGCGCCCGCCCCGCCGCACAAGCGACATCTCCTCCTCCAGCTTTTCCAGGAAGGCGCGCCGCGTATCGGCCCCGGTCAGCGAATCGAGCGACGCCGCCTGCTGCAACGCCTGTTGCCGCGCCTTGTGCCGGGACATGTCGCGGATCGTGCTGATGAGGCCGGTGGGCATGCCGCGCTCGTCGACCACGGCGCGCACCACCATCTCGCACCATTCCCGGCCCTCGTCGGATATGAAGGGCCTGAATTCGACCGTCTGCACATCGCCCGGATGCGCCAGCGCACGATGCAGCGCCGCGATCATCTGTTCCCGATCCTTCGGATCGACCAGATTGGCGGCGTCCTGTCCGATCAGCAGTTCCGGCGCGCAGCCAATCTGTTCCGCGACGGCGGGCGATGCATATTCGATGACGCCCTCTACACTGATGTTGAGCACGATATCGCCGCTATTTTCCGCGATGGCGCGATAACGCGCCTCGCTTTCCTGCAACATCTGGCACAGGCGGCGGCGGCTGTTCAACTCCGCCGCGATCGGCATGGACAGCAGGAAGCTGAAAGCCAGGAAAAGCTGAAAATATTGCGTCCTTTCGCCCAGCGTGCCGGGGATCATGTGCAACGGCCCATGGCCGGTCATGGTCGCCATGCCGCCGATGATCGCCAGGACCATGACCGATGCCGCCGCCCCCAGATTGCCGACCCGAAAAACGATGGCCACCATCGGCAGCAGCAGCGCGAACAGCATCGGAAAATGCGCGAGGTAGAAGACATAGGCCGTCGCCAGCGCGAACAGCAGCAGCAAACCCACCGCTTCCCATTTCGCATTGCTGGTGGTCTGGCCGAACCAGCGCCGCAATTCGCCCTGCATCAGCATCATCAGGATCGGCGCGCAGGTCAGCCCGCCCAGCACATGCCCGGCATACCATTGCAACCAGGATGCGCCGAAGGGCACCGGAGTCAGCGTCGACGCGACCAACGCGGCCGCCAACCCCGCGATCAGATTCGCCGGACCGCAAAGGGCCAGGATGAAGACGAACAGCGGCCGCATCGATCCGGCAAACTTCCCGTCCGGCACGAACCGGCGGCAAATCAGCACGACGATCAGCGCTTCCAGCAGGTTGACCGCCGCCATCGGCACGGCGGCCGGCAATCCCATGCCCCACAGCGCCGTCGACAGCGCGCTCGCCACGGCGCAGGCGATCAGGGCCGATGGCCAGCCGCTGGTCCGCGACGTCAGCAAATAAGCCATCAACAGCGCATTGGCGCCCCAGACGAAGGCCAGTCCACCTTCAAAGCGCGAACTGACGAGCGCCAGCGACGCCATCAGGAAATAGGCGCAACCCAGCGCGACCGGCGCAAGATGGGATGAAGAATGTCGAAGAGACGTCTGCATGTTCCCTCCGGCCATAGACGCTTATCGTTAAAATATACTCACGATCACGATCTTACACAGGAGAAAATGCGGAAGCCGCCAACAGCGCCCGCCATCCGTCCAGCCTTGCCGCCCGCCGATCGTCGGGCAAGGCCGGGGTGAATCGCCGCGCCCCGGCCCCCATCGCCGCCGACGCGGCGGGGAGCGTGGGGAACAGGCCGCCGCCCACCGCCGCCAGCATCGCCGCTCCCTTGGCGGTCGTCTCCACATCGGCGGGACGGTCGACGGGCAGGTCCAGAATGTCGGCCAGATCCTGCGCGATCCAGTCATTCGCGCTCATCCCGCCATCCACCTTCAGGCCGCGCCACGGCACGCCGTCTGCGGCGAAGGCGCTGGCCAGGTCATGAATCTGGTGCGACAGCGATTCGAGGGCCGCGCGCACGATATGCGCCCGCTTCGTGCCCAGCGTCAGGCCATGGATCATGCCCTTGGCCTCCGCCCGCCAGTGCGGCGCGCCCAGCCCCGCCAGCGCGGGCAGCATGGCGACGCCGCCACTGTCCGGCACCGACCGGGCCAGCGCCTCCGTCTCTTCCGCCGTGGCGATCAGGCGCAGTTCGTCGCGCAGCCATTGGATCAGGCTGCCCGCGACGAACAGCGATCCTTCCAGCGCATAGCTCGTCTCGCCCGGCAACCGGCAGAGCAAGGTTCCCAGCAGGCGATGCCGCGAAACCGGCACGGCGCTGCCCATATGGGCGAGGACGAAGGCCCCCGTGCCCAATGTCGCCTTGGCGTCGCCCGGCGTCAGGCAACCCTGGCCGATGGTCGCCGCCTGCTGGTCCCCCATCAATCCCCGGATCGCGATGGGCCGCCGGAACCATTCCGCCCGCGTCTCGCCAACGGCGCCGATATTGTCGCAAATCTCCGGCAGGGCGCGCAGCGGCACGCCGAACAGGTCGCAAAGGCCCCGGTCCCATTGCGCGCCGTCCAGCGCCATGAGCTGGGTGCGGCTGGCGTTGCTGGCGTCGCTGACATGCAGGCCGCCGGTCAGCTTCCAGACCAGCCAGCTTTCCACCGTGCCGAAGGCCAGCGCGTCCCCCGCCTCCGCCACCCCGGGCGCATGGTCCAGCAGCCAGCGCATCTTGGTCGCGGAAAAATAGGGATCGAGCACCAGCCCGGTCCGCCGCTGGATCGCCTCCTCCTCGCCCGCCTCGCGCAGGGCCGCGCAATGACTGGCGGTGCGGCGGTCCTGCCAGACGATGGCGGGGGCCAGCGGTTCGCCCGTCCGCCGGTCCCAGGCGACCACTGTTTCGCGCTGGTTGGCGATGCCGATGGCGGCGATATGATCCGCCCCGCCCGCCAGCGCCACCATCTCGCGTGCGCAGGCCAGCGTCTTTTCCCAGATTTCCGCCGCGTCATGTTCGACCCAGCCGGGCTGCGGATAATATTGGACGAGGTCCGCCTGCGCCATGCCCAGCCGCCGCCCGTCCGGCGCATAGAGCATCGCCCGCGTCGACGTGGTGCCTTCGTCCAGCACCAATATACGCGGTTCGCTCATGCCCTTTCCCCCAGCCATCGCTCGACCCGCGCTTTCTGCTGCGCGTCCAGGCGCAGGCCCAGCTTGGTCCGGCGCCACAATATATCGTCGGCGGTCATCGCCCATTCCCGCTCCACCAGATAGCGCAACTCCGCCTCCGTCAGGCCATGGCCGAAATAAGTCCCCAACCCGTCCCTGTCCTGCGCCCCGCCCAGCCAGTCCCAGGCGCGGGTGCCGTAGGCGCAGGCGATGCGCTGCACCGACGCAAAGTCCAGAAAGGGATAGTCGCAGCCCAGATCGGCGATGAGTCGATCGCGCCCCTGCATCGGGAAATCGCCGCCCGGCAACGGCGCCTTCGCGGTCCAGTCGCTGCCCGACAGGCTGGGGAGAAAGGGTTTCAGCATCGCCACCGCTTCAGCGGCGAGATGACGATAGGTGGTGATCTTGCCGCCGAACAGGCTGAGCAGCGGCGCCTCGCCCTGCGGCGCGTCCAGCTCCAGCCGGTAGCCCCGTGTCGCCGCCTCCGGCCTGGCGGAGCCGTCGTCGATCAACGGGCGCACCCCGGCATAGGACCACAGCACATCCCGCGGCGCGATGGCCTTGCGGAAATAGCGATTGGCCCCGTCGCACAGATAGGCGATTTCCTCCGGCTCCGGACGCACATCGTCGACCGGCCCGGTATGATCGCGGTCGGTCGTGCCGATCAGGGTGAAGTCCCGCTCATAGGGCAGAGCGAAAAAAATCCGGCCATCGGGCAGTTGGAAGAAATAGGCGAAGCCATGGTCGAACAGGCGCGGCACGACGATATGCGATCCGCGCACCAGCCGCATGTGGCGCGTCGTGTCGCCATGGGCGCGATGGAGCAGGTCCAGGACCCGCGGCCCGGCTGCGTTGACCACCGCCCTTGCCCGGAAACGCGCCGCCGGACCGTCCGGCCCCTGCGCATGAATCGTCCAGCCGCCATTTTCCCGTTCCAGATGCAGCACTTCGGTCCGGGTGCGGATATCGGCGCCCCGGTCGGCGGCGTCACGGGCGTTCAGGATGACGAGGCGCGCATCGTCCACCCATCCGTCCGAGTAAATATAGGCCTTGCCGAAGCCTGTTTTCAGCGGTCGTCCGGCGGGATGGCGGCGCAGGTCGACCCCCTCCGTCGCTGGCAAGGCGCGGCGGCCGCCAATATGGTCGTAGACGAACAGGCCCAGGCGCAGCAGCCAGCGGGGCCGCAAGCCCGGCACCCAGGGCAGCACGAAGCGCAGCGGATGGATGATGTGCGGCGCGATCGCCCAGAGCCGCTCGCGTTCGGCCAGCGATTCGCGCACCAGGCCGAATTCGCGATGCTCCAGATAGCGCAGCCCGCCATGGATCAGCTTGGTGGAGGCGGAGGACGTGCCCTGCGCCAGATCGCCGCGTTCCAGCAACAGCACCCTGGCCCCGCGCCCGGCGGCATCGCGGGCGACGCCGCAGCCATTGACGCCGCCGCCGATCACGGCGAGGTCATAGTCGGCTGGTTCCGTCTCCCTTGTCACGGGAGGATGTTAGCGTGGTTGGGTGGCGTGGGGAACAGGATTGCCATTTTGCTCCCCCGCGTCATGCAAGGGGAGAATAATCCGTCAGGCCTTTTCCAGCGTGCACTGGAGCGGATGCTGATTCTGCCGGGCGAAGTCCATCACCTGGTTCACCTTGGTCTCCGCCACCTCATAGCTGAAGATGCCGCAGACGCCGACGCCGCGCTGGTGGACGTGCAGCATCACGCGGGTCGCCTCCTCCATGTCCATGCGGAAGAATTGCTGGAGGACATGGACGACGAATTCCATCGGCGTATAATCGTCGTTCAGCATCAGCACCTTGTAGAGCGAGGGCTTTTTCGTCCGGGCGCGGGTGCGCGTGGCGATGCCGACATTGGGTCCGCCCGGCCCATCGCCCTGGTCGTCCTGATCCCTGCCCGCCATCATCGCGGGATATGCCGATGTCGAAATATTGGTCATGATGCGGGAGGATATGGCGATTCTCCCGTTCATGGCAAGGGGTCGGGCAGGGCGTAAACCATGGTTCCGCCAGGCCGGGCCAGGATAGGCGCCGGAATCATCCCTCCAGCAAATCCAGATAGGCCACCACATCATTGTCGGTGGCGAGGAACAGGCCGTCCTGCACATCCTGCGGCTGCCGCTCCGCAATCGCCATGGCTTCGCTCAGCGAACCGTAGAACAGGGTGGTCGCGGCCCCGCCGCCATCGGCGTCGCTCAGATGATAAAGGCGGACGGTGGCCGAATTATAGGTGGTGCGCATAGACCGCATATCGGACGGACGGCGCCGCCGCGCAAGCGGTCAACGCCGGTCGGTGATCCTGATCCCGCTGGCGAGCCGGTTCGGCCCGATCTTCACCGCGTCGCCGGTGAAGTTGGCGACGAAGCTGCTGCTGCGCTGCAACCCCGGCACGAAGGAGGCGCTGTTGTTTACGATGGAGAGATGTGCGCTGTCCTGTTCCCGTCCCTCCGGCGCGACGGTGATGAAGGCGCTGTAATTGTCCTTGTCCCGGCCCTGCACCATTTCATTGCCGCTGATCGTGCCGCTCGCCCCGTTGGACAGGTCGATCATATAGTTGGTGAGGCGGCCCGCGCTGTCGTCGAAACTATTGTCGGTGATGGTGACGCGCGGCGTGCGGGTCTTCAGATAATGACCGCCATCCCCCTGGTCGAAACGCGAACGGGTGACGGTCAGGCTGCCATAGCGGCCCACATAAACGCCGTGCGCGCAGGCAAGGTCGCGGTCGCACCGGCCCAGATGGCGGAAGGTCGATTTGTCGATGCTGATGGCGTTGCCGGGGGCGTCGCCCGTCAATATGCCTTCCTCGCTGTCGCGGAACAGGCTGTTGCTGACGGTCAGATCGCCGCTTTCCAGCCTGATGCCCGCGCCATTGCCGTCGGGCACGCGCAGATTCTGGAAGATCAGGCCGTCGACCGTGCTGGACCGTCCGCGCAGGACCAGCGCCGCCTTCTGCTCGCAGGCCACGCCGTCCAGGATCGCGGTGCCCGGCTTCTGCGCGCGGATGGTGACGTCGCCGCCCTGCTGCACCGCGCATTGGGCGTATCTGCCCGGCGCCACCAGAACGGTGCCGCGACCATTGCCGATGGCGTTGATCGCATCGCTCAGCGTCGCATAGCTCCGTCCGCTTTCCGCCACGGTGAAGGGCGACGTCACGCCCTGCGCCAGCGCGGTTGCCGTCACGGCGGCGGACACGAGCAGGATGGTGGAGAAGAGACGCATATCGAAGGATATAGCCGGGAGCGCCCCATCGACCAATGCAGAGTCATGGTTAACAAAATATTGTGCCGCTATGGGACATTCGGGAAGATAATCTTAATCCTGCGCGCACTCTTTTCGTCCACGCGCGAAACCATGCCATGGCGGTTGGCGCGGGCGCGGTTGCGGGTTAAGGCTTTCGGGACATGATGTCCCGCCGCCCCCGCCTGCCCCTTGCCTGCCTGACCCTTGGCGGGGCCGCCCTGATGGCGGCGATGCTGACCGGCTGCTCGGACGAAGGCAGCGGGACGGTGACGGTCAGTGTCGTGGGCGACCCCGCCGATTTCGCCAAGCCGCTGGAAAACCTGCCCGATCCGGGAGCGAAACTGTTCCTGGAAACCACCGCGCAGGGGCTGGTGGCGTTCGACGCCAGCGGAGAGATATTGCCCGCCCTGGCCCAGCGCTGGATCGTCGAGGATGAAGGGCGCAGCTATATCTTCCGCCTGCGCCGCGCCTTCTGGCCGGACGGTAGGAAGGTCATGGCGAAGGATGTCGGGCGGCTGCTGATGGCGCGGATAGAGGCGCTGCGGCGGCTGGACCCCGCCGGGCCGCTCGACGCGGTGCAGGATGTCGTGGCGATGACCGGCGAAGTGATCGAGATCCGCCTCGCCGCGCCGCGCCCCTATGTGCTGCAAATGCTGGCCCAGCCGCAAATGGCGATCCTGTCCCGCGACGGCGGCACAGGCCCTTATCGGCGCGCCGCGCGGGGCAAGGCGCTGGTGCTGACGCCGGTGGAGCGGGCGACGAACGAGTCCGGCGACGAATTGCCGGTGCCCGCCTGGCAGACCCGGATCGTCCGGGCGGAGCGGGCGGCGCTGGCCATCACCCGTTTCCAGCAGGGGAAATCCGCGCTGGTGCTGGGCGGGCGCTTTGCCGACCTGCCGCTGCTGGTGCCCGCCGGGGTCGACCGGGACGATGTGCGGATCGATCCGGTGCAGGGGCTGCTGGGGCTGGCGGTGACTGGTACCGGCAAGCTGCTGGACGATGACGGCGTGCGGCGGGCGATCAACATGGCCATCGACCGCAGCCAGCTCCCCACCATGTTCCCCGTCGGCGGATGGGCCACGACGGAGCAGATCGTGCCGGGGCAGATCGACCTGCCGGCACCCCCCGCGGCGCCGGACTGGACGGGGCTGTCGCTGGAGGATCGCCGGGCGCAGGGGCAGGCCGTCATGAAACGCTGGCGCAGCGAGCATGGCGATCCGCCGGTGCTGCGCGTGGCGTTGCCGAAGGGGCCAGGCGCGACGCTGCTGTTCGGGCTGGTGCGGCATGACCTCAGCATGATCGGCCTGTCGGTGGAGCGGGTCGACATGAAGGCCGACGCCGACCTGCGGCTGGTGGACGAGGTCGCGGCCTATGACAGCGCGCTCTGGTATCTGGGGCGGATCGGCTGCGCGCGGAAAGTGCATTGCTCCCCGCAGGCCGAGGCGCAGTTGCAGGCGGCAAGCCTTTCCAACAGCCTGGACGAACGCATGGCGCGGGTGGCGCAGGCGGTGGCGCTGATGCAGGCGCATAACGGTTATATCGCCCTGGGATCGCCGGTGCGCTGGTCGCTGGTGGCGCGGCGGCTGACCGGCTTCATGCCGTCGCCACGCGCGCGGCACCCATTGAACCATCTGTTCAGCAGCACCAATTAGGCTGTGTTGGAGGACAGATGATGGCGATTTCCCAGGACCAGTTCGACCGGATCATGCGCGACATGCCGGGATTCGGCCGCGATCCGGCTTCGGTGCGCAAGCGGATCGAGGCGATGGAGGCGTTGCTGGAGGGGCTGTTCGTCCTGCCCGGCACCAACCGGCGCGTCGGCCTGGACAGCCTTGTCGGCCTTATCCCGGTGGTGGGCGATTTCGCCACGGCGGCGGTGGGCGCGTGGATGGTGTGGGAAGCACGGAATCTGGGCATGTCGAAATGGCAACTCACCCGCATGGCGGCCAATGTCGGCTTCGATACGCTGATCGGCGCCATTCCCTTCGCCGGGGATATTTTCGACTTTTTCTACAAGTCCAATACGAAGAATCTGCGGATCATCCGCAAGCATCTGGACCGGCATCATCCCTCGACGGTGATCATCGAGGGCTAGAGCGATTTCCAGGCAGATGGCATCATCTGATGTTTAAGAAATCGCGGTAAAACAAAGGAATAGAGCGGTCGATCTGATTCAATCGGATCGAGAACCGCTCTAGAGCCGATCCAGATTCACAAGACGATCAGATTTCGCCGATCATCTCCGCCAGCACGCCCAGGCAATCCTTGGCCAGTTGAGCAGACCGCGCCGGCGACCAGCCGAAATCGGCGTCGGGCAGGTCGTCATTATCCTTGAACGGCATTTCCAGCGTCATCGCCACCGCGCCGAACCGCTCGGCCAACTGGTTGGTGGACATGGACAGGTTCGCCTTGCCCTCCGGCGCAGTGGGATAGCCCTTCCTCATCTGGAAATCGGGCGTCCGGGCGGCGAGCGTGTCACGATAACGGCGATATAATTCCAACTGCCGCTCGGTGATCGAGGGAATCCCCTCGAACCCGGCCAGGAACACGGCGGCGATCGCCTCATCGCCATGCACGTCCATGGCGAAGTCGACCCCGGCCTCATCCATCGCCCCGCGCACCAGGAAAACCTCCGGACTCTTCTCCATCGATGGTTCATGCCATTCGCGGTTGAGGTTGATCCCCGCCGCATTGGTCCGCAAATGGCCGCGGCGGCTGCCGTCCGGGTTCATATTCGGCACGATGTAGAAGGTCGCCTTCTTCCGCAGCAGGCGCGCCACGGCGTCCTCCTCGTCGCACAGCCGCTCCAGCGCGCCTTCCATCCACCATTCGGCCATGCTCTCGCCCGGATGCTGGCGGGCATAGAGCCAGACCTTCTTCGGCCCCTCGCCCACGACCAGCAGGTCCAGCGGCTGCTTGTCCAGCGTCAGCCCCAGTTCGCGATGCTCCACCCCCGGCTGGGACGCCGCCCAGGCGACCAGATCATGATGCCGCTCCATCGAATAGGGCGCGAAATAGGCCACCCACACCGCATTGGCGCCCGGCGCCAGGCGAATCGTCAGCGTGCCGTCGGCATAGCCGGTGTCCGCCAGCAGCCAGTTCTCCCGATCCTCGCTATAGCGCGCCTTATAACCCGGCCAACCATCGGGATAGGCCGACGTGCCGCAATTGGTGATCGCCAGTTCGACCTCTCGCCCGGCCACGCCCGCCACGCGGAAGTGGAACCATTGGTAGAAGTCGCTCTGCCGGTCCTTGACGATCTCCAGCTCGGCGCGGACGCCGGAAGGGCTATCGTCAAGGGAAATAAGGCGAATATTGCCGCTGTCGAAAGCGCTCGTGATCGATGTGGTCATTTGACGGTTATAGTGCGGCCCGATTCTCCCGGATAGCCCCCGATGAGCGCCGCTGCGAGCTTCTGCGCCGCCAGCCCCGGCTGCGATGCGGGAGCGCCTTCCCGCGCTTCGGTCTGGGCGCGGCCTTCCCAGATGGTGGTCGAATCGGCGCGGCGCCGCAACTGCACCTGCAATTCGGTGACGACCTGCCCCTTGGGCTTGCCCGACAAATTGATGCCGATACCCACGCCCAGGCCGGAATAACCGCCGCTGCCCACGGCCCCGCCCACGCCGACGCTCACCGGCTTGCCATTGGCGCCATAGCTGTTCGGTTCGCGGAAGGTCCGGCGAAAGCCCACCAGCGCGACATAATCGCTCTTCGCCCCATCCCCGGCGCGGGTGAAGCCGACGCGCTGCAATTCCTGGTCCACAGCGGCGGCATAGGTCCGGAATTCCAGCCCGACATCGGGATTTCCGGCCATTTCCTCAATGGCGATTGTCCCGCTGCGCGCCGGATTGTCGATATGGAATCGCGTCACCTCCACTGGCGGAACGGCGGTCGCGCAGGCGCTCAGCGAAAGGGCGAGCAGGGAAGGAAAGACGATCTTTTTCAACATGGACTGAACTCCAGGGGATGCTGCCCCTTTACACGACACGGCGGCGCTAATCCCCTAAAAGCGTTGAACCCATGGCGTTGCTGCATGGGGGATGAACGGAGCTGATATAGGGGCAGTTCCCCTTGACTTTCGACCGCCTCGCCCATAGGGGCAGCGCTTCGATTTTTCGATCACGCAAGATTCATTCAGAGGCTGGTTCCATGAAGATCCGCAATTCGCTCAAGTCGCTCAAGGGCCGTCACCGGGATAACCGCGTGATTCGCCGTCGCGGCCGCACCTATGTCATCAACAAGACCAACCGCCGCTTCAAGGCCCGCCAGGGCTGATCCAAGCATCGCGAGGAAAAGTGGGAACCGGTTTTCCGCTTAAGCGATGCGATGAAAAAGAAGTGGCTGCGGTTGCCGCCGTCATATTCGACGTCGGCAATGTCCTCTACCACTGGAACCCCCGGGTTCTGTACGAGCGCCTGATCGATGACGATCGGGCGCTCGACGCATTTCTCGGCGATGTGGTGACGCTGGACTGGCATTTGCAGCATGACCAGGGCCGTCCTTTCGCGGAAACCAGCGCCGAACTGATCGCCCGCCATCCCGAACATGCCGGCCTGATTCGTCTCTGGGGCGAAAAGTTCATCGACAGCGTGGGACCGGCGATCGACGGCATGCCGGACATCGTCCGCGAACTGGACGATGGCGGCGTTCCGCTCTTCGCCATCACCAATTTCAGCGATGAATTCTGGACGCCCTTCCATGAACGGGAAGCCAGGCTGTTCGCACCCTTCCGCGACATCGTCGTATCCGGCGCGGAAAAGCTGGTGAAGCCCGATCCGGCAATCTACCGGCTGGCGCTCGACCGATTCGGCCTGTGTGCGGAACAGGCGCTTTTCGTGGACGACCGGGAGGACAATATCCTCGCCGCCCGGGCAGAGGGGATGCGCGGCCACCTGTTCCGCGACGCAGCGACATTGCGGAAAGAACTGGCCTCTCTCGGCCTGCTCAAAGTCGAAATCAACGCGCGGGGGTAGCCCGGCCGCCACAAAGGGAGAAGTCAGCTTCCCCCTCCCCAACACATCAACCCTCGTCCCGTCCCCTCAGTTCATCCCCCCGGATCGCGGCCACATGCAGCACATTGGTCGATCCCGGCGTCCCGAACGGCACGCCCGCCAGCACGACGATCTTGCCGCCCTTCCCGACCATATCGTGCCGCAGCGCCATCCGCCGGGCCTTGCCGACCATTTCCTCGAACGTGCCGATGTCCTTGGTCCGCACCGCATGCACGCCCCAGGTCAGCCCCAGCTTGCGCGCCGTGTCCGCCCGCGGCGTCAACGCCAGGATCGGCGTCATCGGCCGCTCGCGCGCAACGCGGCGCACGGTGCTGCCCGATGAGGTGAAGCAGGTGATCGCGCTCGCCCCGACCACCGAAACGATACCGCCCGCCCCCTCCGCCAGCGCGTCGGCGGTGGTCGGATCGGGCTTTGTCTCGGTATAGTGCAGGCGCCCGAAATAGCCCGGATCGCGTTCCACGCTATTTGCGATGCTGTCCATCATCGTCACCGCCTCGACCGGCCAGTCGCCCGCCGCCGTCTCCGCCGACAGCATGATCGCATCCGCCCCGTCATAGACCGCCGTCGCCACGTCCGACACTTCGGCGCGGGTGGGCGTCGGCGCCTTGATCATCGATTCCAGCATCTGGGTCGCCACCACGACAGGCCGCCCCATGCGCCGCGCCGCCGCCACGATCTGCTTCTGGAGCGGCGGCACGGCTTGAGGAGGAAGCTCCACGCCCAGATCACCCCGCGCCACCATCACGCCGTCGGCCAGTTCGATAATCTCCTCCAGCCGCTGCACGGCGGAGGGTTTCTCGATCTTCGCCATCAGCGCGCCATGGCCGCCCATCAGCTTGCGCGCCTCGGCCAGATCCTCCGGCCGCTGCACGAAGCTCAGGGCGATCCAGTCGCAGCCCTGCTCCACCGCGAAGCTCAGGTCGCGCCGGTCCTTCTCGGTCAGCGCCGGCACCGGCACGACCACGTCCGGCACATTGACGCCCTTGCGGTTGGACAGGGCGCCGCCGACCTCGACCACCGTGTCGATGCGATCCTCCGCCACCTTCTTGACCCGCAGCACCATCTTGCCGTCGTCCAGCAACAGCCGGGTTTCCGGCACCAGCGCCGCATAAATCTCCGGGTGCGGCAGGTTCACGCGGTTGGCGTCGCCCGGCGCCGGATTGCTGTCGAGAACGAAAGCGGCCCCGGTTTCCAGCACCGCCAGCCCGCGTTCGAAGGTGCCGACGCGCAGCTTCGGCCCCTGAAGGTCGCCCAGGATCGTCGTCGGGCGGCCGAATTCCTTCTCCAGCGCCCGGATCGCCGCGATGCGCGCCGCATGATCCTCATGCGTGCCATGGCTCATATTGATGCGAAAGGCATCGGCCCCGGCGACGAACAGCGCCCGGATCATCTCCGGACTGTCGCTCGCGGGCCCAAGGGTCGCGAGGATGCGGACCTTGCGCGTGCGGGGCGGTAATTTCGTCATTCTTCCCTAACTCCTGACCGTCATGGTCGCCGCTGGTTTGCCAGGGCGCGGTTTTCGATTATCCGTGCTGCACGACAGGATGATGTAGATCAGCGAAAGGTCCGCCGTGAGCGACAACATACTCAGCGACGCGGTTGCCGCAACCGCCTTCCGACGGCTGGTGGCGCATTTGCAGCACCGCACCGACGTGCAGAATATCGACCTGATGGGCGCGGCCGGCTTTTGCCGCAACTGCCTGGCCGACTGGATCGCGGAGGCCGACGGCACGCTCGGCAAGGATAAGGCGCGGGAAATCATCCACGGCATGCCCTTTGCCGAATGGAAATCCCGCTACCAGGGCGAAGCGACGCCGGAACAGATCGCCCGCATGCAGGAGAGTGTGGCGAAGAACGCCGACAATCATTAGGAGCGGTCGCCGACCGATTCACATTCGCATGGAGATTCAGAATGAGCGAGGGCAACGTCGCCGCCGAACAGCTACGCCTTTTCATCGAGCGCATCGAGCGCCTGGAGGAGGAGAAGAAGGGCATCGCGGATGACATCAAGGACGTCTATCTGGAGGCGAAGGCCAATGGGTATGACGTGAAGACGATGCGGTCGATCGTGCGCCTGCGCAAGATGGAGCGCAACGCCCGCATGGAAGCCGAGGCGCTGCTGGAAACGTACAAGAACGCGCTGGGGCTGGAATAACCCCAACAACGAAGGAGAACGCCCATGACCGGGATCATCGTCAGCACCACCCCCTCTCTGGAGGGGCGTCCCGCGAAGGAATATCTCGGCATCGTCACTGGCGAGGTGATCGTGGGCGCCAATCTCTTCCGCGACCTGTTCGCCAGCGTGCGCGACATCGTCGGCGGGCGCTCCGGCGCCTATGAGGATGTGCTCCAGCGCGCTCGCGAGCAGGCCATCGGCGAAATGCGCGCCCGCGCCGCGACGCTGGGCGCCAATGCGGTGGTCGGCGTCGATCTCGATTATGAGACGGTCGGCTCCAGCGGATCGATGTTGATGGTGACGGCTTCCGGAACCGCGATCCTCGTCTGAGTTGCGCTCGCCCGATGCGCCCGCTAGAGAGCGCGCTTCGGACAAACAGACAAGTTTAGGAGCAGGCCGTGGCCGGCCATAGCAAATTCAAGAACATCATGCATCGCAAGGGCGCGCAGGACAAGAAGCGCTCCTCGATGTTCTCCAAATTGAGCCGCGAAATCACCGTGGCGGCGAAGATGGGCATGCCCGACCCGGACATGAACCCGCGCCTTCGCCTGGCGATCAACGCCGCCAAGGCGCAGTCCATGCCCAAGGACAATATCCAGCGGGCCATCGACAAGGCGATCGGTGGCGACACGGAGAATTACGAGGAAATCCGCTACGAGGGCTATGGCCCCGGCGGCGTCGCGATCATCGTCGAAGCGCTGACCGACAATCGCAACCGCACAGCGACCAACGTGCGCACCGCCTTCTCGAAAAATGGCGGCAACCTTGGCGCTTCGGGCGCGGTGAGCCATGGTTTCGACCGGATGGGCCTCATCACCTATCCGGCGAGCGCGGGCGACGCCGACGCGATCTTCGAAGCGGCGCTGGAAGCGGGTGCGGAGGATGTCTCCTCCAACGAGGATGAGCATGAGATCTGGACCGCCATGGATGCCCTCCATGAAGTGGCCAAGGGTCTGGAGGCCAAGCTGGGCCCGGCCGAAGGCGCCAAGCTCGCCTGGAAGCCGCAGACCACCGTCGAGGTCGATGAAAGCAACGCTGCCACGCTGATGAAGCTGGTCGATACGCTGGAGGATGACGACGACGTCCAGACCGTGTGGGGCAATTACGAAGTGTCCGACGAGGTTATGGAGAAGCTGGGTTGATCAGCCCCCTTCCCTCTCCCCTGAAGGGGTGAGGAAAAGATCATGATCATCCTTGGTCTGGACCCCGGCCTCGGCACCACCGGCTGGGGGCTGATCGCGGCTGACGGCAATCGGCTCACCCATATCGCCAATGGCCAGATCAAGACCGACTCCGACATGGCGCTGGCGTCCCGCCTGCTGGTGCTGGACCTGGCGTTGACGGACCTGATCCTAGAACACCAGCCCAACGGCGCGGCGGTCGAGGAGGTGTTCGTCAACGTGAACCCGCAATCGACGCTGAAGCTGGGCCAGGCGCGGGGCGTGGTGCTGCTCGCCGCTTCACGCTCTGGCATGGAGGTGGGCGAATATGCCGCCCGGCTGGTCAAGAAATCCGTCGTCGGCGTCGGCAACGCATCGAAGGATCAGGTTCACGCCATGGTGGCGCGCCTGCTTCCCGGCGCGAAGGTCGCGGGGCCGGATGCGTCGGATGCGCTTGCGGTCGCGATCACCCACGCCCACCATCTGGCGAGCGCCCGGCGTATCCCGCGCAAATGATGCGCCAGCGATCCGGCGCTTTGCTTTAGAGCGATTTCCAGTCCGATGGCATCATCTGACGTTTAAGAAATCGCGGTAACAAAGAAATAGAGCGGTCGATCTGATTCAATCAGATCGAAAACCGCTCTAGAGCGTGCTCCGCTTCAACCCAAGCGGAGCACGCTCTAAAATTCAGGCAGCGATCAGTCGGGCTTCTTCGCCACGCTGACCAGCGCGGGACGCAGCAGCCGATCCTTGATCGTGTAACCCGCCTGCATTTCCACCAGCACCGTGCCCGGCTCGGCATCGGCGGAGGGCACTTCCATCATCGCCTGATGCTTGTTGGGGTCGAGCGGCTGGCCGACCGATACCAGCTTCTCGATGCCGTTGCGGCCGAACACGGCCTCCAGTTCACGGCCGGTGGCTTCCAATCCGGCGACCAACCCCTTGAACTTCTCATCCTCGCGCAGGTCGGCCGGGATCGTCTGGAGCGCCCGCCCCAGATTGTCCGCCACCGACAGCATGTCGCGGGCAAAGGCCGTCGCGGCATAGGCGCGCGCGTCGGCCAGTTCCTTTTCCAGCCGCCGCCGCACATTCTGCGTTTCGGCATGGGCGTAGAGGACTTCCTGCTTCGCCGTGGCCAGTTCATTCTCCAAGGCGGCAATCCGCTCCGCCGCGTCGCCGGCGGGCGCCGCATCCTCGGGCAGTTCGTCCACGACTTCGGTATTTTCGATATTCTGTTTATCTTCGCTCATCTCATCAATCTCGACAGCGTCTGTGCGGTGAAATCCACCATGGGGATCACCCGCGCATAGTTCAAGCGCGTCGGCCCGATTACGCCGACCACGCCGACCACCCGGCCATCCCCGCTCCGGTAAGGCGCGGCTATGACCGAAGAACCCGACAGGGAAAAGAGCTTGTTTTCCGATCCGATGAAGATTTTGGTCGCGCTGCCCGCCAGCGCGCTTTCCAGCAGGCTGGAAATTTCCTGCTTGCCCTCAAGCTGCTCCAGCAATTGCCGCACCCGCTCCAGATCGGCGGCGGTGCCGTCGTCCAGCAAATGCGCCTGTCCCCGCACGATCAGGACGGGACGGTCATCGGCATCCTGCGACCAGACCGCGATGCCCCGCGCCACCAGCTCCCGCGCCGCGCCCTGGAGCGCGTGACGCTCCTGCTCCAGTTCGCGCTGGAGCGCCTCACCCGCCTGCGCCAGCGTCAGCCCGCCGAAGCGCGCCGACATGAAATTGGCCGCCTCATTCAACATCATCGGCGTCACGCCCGGCGGCAGGTCGACCACGCGATTCTCGATCGATCCGTCCTGCCCCACCAGCACGGCCAGCGCCTGCCGCTCATTCAGGGGGACGAAGCCAAATTGCCGCAGCACCGGCTCGCGCTTGGGCACCATGACGATACCGGCGCAGGCGGAGAGGCCCGACAGCGCGGCAGTCGCGGCCGACAGCGCCTCCTCGATCGGGCCGCCCTCCGAAATGCCGGCCTCGATGGCGCGCCGCTCCTCGACCGAAGGTTCCGCCGCCTGCATCATGCCGTCGACGAACAGCCGGAGACCCGTTTCGGTCGGCATCCGTCCCGCCGAGGTGTGCGGCGCGGCGAGCAGGCCCAGTTCCTCCAGATCCTGCATCACATTGCGGATGGAGGCAGGCGACAGGCTGAGCGACGCCATCTTGCTGATCGTGCGCGAGCCGACAGGCAGTCCGGTGCCGAGATAACTCTCAACCACCAGCCGGAAAACGTCGCGGGCGCGCTCGTTCAATTCGGTGATCGGGGTGACCGCCATGGCCTTTATCTAGGCAAGCATCGGGCGGCGCTCAAGCCCGTCCGTCATTTGCCCTTGGCCAGCGTGGGCTTCACCATCGGCGCGATGTCGAGCATCCTGGGGATGGAGGCGATGGTGGCGCGCAGCTTGCCATAGTTGGCGTCCATGCAGCCGGACTGGAATTCCAGGCGCGTCGGCGGCGCTTCGCCCCGCGTCCATTCGATCAGATAGCCGGGCATATCGGTCGCGAAACGGGTGCAATTTTCCCCCTGCCCGATCCGCTTGACCGTCCCCTGCGCCGGGCGGAACTGCGCCAGCGCCGTGCGGAGGCGGCGATATTGCACCGGCGTCACCGTGAAGCGCGTCGGGCCAGGGACGGCGGTGAAACGCTGCGGCTCGATCAGTCCCGAACCGTCCGGCGTCACGCGCAATGTATAGCTGGGGCAGGCGCCGAAACAGGGACCGGCGGAAAATCGGATCGTATCCCCGGCGGCCGTCGGCTTTTCCAGTTCGGCCCGCTCCATCGCGCAAGCCCCCAACAGTGCGGTGGCCGCCAATATTCCTGTCGCTTTCGTCCCCATGCCCCACTCTCTACCATCTTTCGACTCGATCGCCACTGGCAAGACTGTGCGCCTGCCGCTAAGCCGCACCCGACCAACGCTTCGGAGAATAAAATTATGCGTCCTTCCGGCCGCGCGCCCGACCAGATGCGCGAAATCACCATGGAACCCGGCTTCACCATCCATGCCGAGGGTAGCTGCCTCATCAGCTTCGGCGACACGCGGGTTCTCTGCACCGCCTCGATCGAGGAGAAGGTGCCGCCCTTCCTGCGCGGCAAGGGTTCGGGCTGGGTCACGGCGGAATATGGCATGCTGCCCCGCGCCACCCACACCCGCGGCAGCCGTGAGGCCGCCAAGGGCAAGCAATCGGGCCGCACCCAGGAAATCCAGCGCCTGATCGGCCGGTCGCTGCGCGCCGTGGTCGACCTGGAAAAGCTGGGCGAGCGGCAGATCGTCATCGACTGCGACGTGATCCAGGCCGATGGCGGCACCCGCACCGCCGCCATTTCGGGAAGCTGGGTCGCGCTGCGCATCGCCGTCGACAAGCTGCTGGCCTCGGGCGCGCTGAAGGAAGACCCCATCGTGCAGAAGGTCGCGGCCATAAGCTGCGGCATCTACAACGGCACGCCGGTCCTCGACCTCGACTATATCGAGGACAGCAATGCGGAGGCTGACGCCAACCTGATCCTGACCGGCGACGGCAAATTTGCCGAGGTGCAGGCGACCGCCGAAGGCGCTACCTATGATGAGGAAGAACTGCTGCGCCTGCTGCGCCTTGCCCGCATCGGCTGCGCGCAGATCTTCGCGGCGCAGGACAAGGTTACGGGACGATAAGATGAGCGACGAGTTCGGACAGGAACAGGCGGTCCGCAAACTGGGGCCGGGCAAGCTGGTGATCGCCAGCCACAATCCCGGCAAGGTGCGAGAGATCGGCGCGTTGCTGGCGCCCTATGGCATTGAAACGGTGTCGGCGGGCGCGCTGGACCTGCCCGAACCCGACGAAACCGGCACGACCTTCATCGCCAATGCCGAATTGAAGGCGATGCAGGCGGCGGACCTTTCCGGCCTGCCCGCCCTGGCCGACGACAGCGGCCTGTGCGTGGAGGCGCTGAACGGCGATCCAGGCATTTTTTCCGCCCGCTGGGCTGGGGAGTCCAAGGATTTCGGCATCGCCATGCAACTGGTCTGGGACAATATCCAGGCGAAGGGGCCGGAAGCGGGCCATGGCGCGCATTTCGTCTGCGCGCTGGCGCTGGCCTGGCCGGATGGTCATGTCGAGGCGTTCGAAGGGCGGGTCGACGGCACCATCATCTGGCCGCCGCGGGGAGACAAGGGCTTCGGCTATGACCCGATCTTCCAGCCGCACGGTCACGCCATCAGCTTCGGCGAGATGGAGCCGGAGAAGAAGCATGGGATGAGCCACCGCGCCGACGCCTTCGCGCAACTGGTGGCGGCGGTTTTCTGATCGCTCCCATGCCGCCGGATCAGCGCCCGCCCCCGGCATATTGCGACGGCGCGCCCTCGTCCCGGTCCAGCGGGTTCCGGCCAAAGACATTCCCTGCCGGAAAATAACGGCAGACCAGATAGTCGTAGTTCCGGTTTTCGGCCAGCGCGCAGCCGACCTTGCGGGTGCCCCGCCAGATGATCTGGGTATAATGGCCGACATCCTCCCAGCGGCCCGTGGTGCTGAGGTCGGGCAAGGCGCCGCCGCGCCGGAAATAGCGCTTCTCGTCCAGGAACGAACCGACCATCACCTCATAATCGTAGAGGCGGCGCGATCCCATCCAGAGATTCTCGCCACTGGGCATGGCGCGGCTGGCGCGCACCGAATGGCGAAAGAGATTGGTCTGCGCCATTTCCCGCGCATAACGGGCCGCGTCCGCCGCCAAGGCGCTGTCCCAGGCCAGGGGAGAGAGGCCGAGCGCCTCGCGCTCCTCATTATGCATGCCCAGGACGATTTCGCGCATCAGCCCCTCATCCCGGTCCGCTTCCTCCATCCCGTAATAGGAGGCGGGCATGGCAGGCGGCAGGGGCCGCGCGCCCTCACGGGAAGGCGCGGCGCCGCCCTGCCCCGCAAGCGCCGGCAAAAGACCAGCCAAAGCTAGCCGGGCAAGCCAAAGCCGTTTAAGAACGCCCCCACTCATGCCATCCGACCTCTTTATACCCGCTTCCGCGCCGCACGCATCGGACCTGGCCGACCCCCTGGCTTTATATGTGCATTGGCCATTTTGCGTTTCCAAATGTCCTTATTGCGATTTTAACAGTCATGTGCGGGCGGACATCGATACGGATGCGTGGCGGGATGCGCTGCTGAAGGATCTCGCCCATGAAGCGGGACTGAACGGCGGGCGGCCGCTCTCCTCGATCTTCTTCGGCGGCGGGACGCCATCGCTGATGCCGCCCCGGATCGTGGAGGCGCTGATCGACGCGGCGGCGCGCCATTGGGCGCCGACGCCCGACATCGAAATCACGCTGGAGGCCAATCCCAGTTCGGTCGAGGCGGCGCGCTTCGCGGATCTGGCGGCGGCGGGGGTGAACCGCGTGTCGCTCGGCCTGCAGGCGCTGGAGGATGAAGCGCTGCATTTCCTGGGCCGCGCCCATGACGTGCGGGAGGGAGTGGCGGCGCTGGATGTCGCGCAATCGGTTTTCAAGCGGGTGAATTTCGACCTCATCTATGCCCGGCCCGGCCAGAGCGAGGCGGATTGGGAAGCGGAACTGGCGCGGGGCCTGTCCTTCGGCACCGATCATCTTTCGCTCTATCAACTGACCATAGAGCCGGGCACCCGCTTCGCGACGCTGGCGGCACAGGGCAGGCTGACCCCGGCCGATCCGGACCATGCCGCCACCCTCTATGAACAGACTCAGGCGATGACGGCGGCGGCGGGTATCCCCGCCTATGAGATCAGCAACCATGCCAGGCCGGGGCAGGAAAGCCGTCATAATCTCTCCTATTGGCGCTATGGCGACTATGCGGGCGTGGGGCCGGGCGCGCATGGCCGGCGCGGGGGGCTGGCGACGCTGCGGCACCGGAAGCCGGAGAATTGGATGAATGCGGTCACCCGCAACGGGCATGGACTGCAAAGCGAAGAACCGCTCGGCCCCGAAGACCGGGCGAGGGAAGCGTTGCTGATGGGGTTGCGGCTTGGCGAAGGCGTGGACCTGGAACGGATCGCGCGCTTGTCAGGGCTGGCGGTCGGAACTTTGGTGGATGCGGAGGCGGTGACGCGACTGACTGGCCATGGCCTGGTCCGGCGACAAGGCCAGCAGATCCTTATCGAACCGGCGGGCATGTTGCTGCTGGACGCTATCCTGCCGGAGATCGTGGCGGTTTAGGGTGGAGAGCGGACGTTCCAAATCCCTCTCCCTTGAGGGAGAGGGTTGCGCAGACTTGGCAGCTTGCTGCCTTAGTCGTAGCTGGGTGAGGGGGTTGCGATCCAACGGATCGCGCGGGCCGAAGGCCCGCTCCCCCTCATCCAACTCCGCCTAGGCTCCTTCGTCGCCAAGGCTCCATATCCTTCTCCCTCAAGGGAGAAGGAATGTCCGCCATTGCCCACTTCCCGACATTCCGAATTGGCCGATATGCTCCATAGCCGCCTCATTCTTCCCCATCCATCTGCGCGATTTCCTTGTCCAGATCGCGCAGCACATCGGCCTTGATCTTGTCGGACATCCTTGCGGCGGCGGCGATCTGTGCCCGTGCCGCGATCAGCCCGGCGCGGGCGGCACGATGCGCCTGCGCCGAAATCTGCGCTTCACAGATGCGGACGCGGATATGGCGGTGGCCATCGGCATCCACCGTCTCCCGTCGGCTCACGCCCTTGCCATCCTCGCAACCATTGGCGACGTCGACATGCGGCACCATGCGGCGGATTTCGGCTTCGCTGGGGATGGCATGGCCTTCATCGCGCAGGCCGAGCGGCGGCGCCATGTCCGCAACGGGCGCCGGAGGCGCGGGCGGAGCCGGAGGTGCAGGCGGCACGCCCTCGACCTCCGCCTCAACCCCGGCATGGGAGAGCGGCTGTGGCACGGGGGGGGCGTTCGGCGCTTCGGGCCGCGCAATCTCGCTGGCGGAGGCGGGCTGCGCGACCAGATCGGCAAGCCGGCCGAAATTCATCGACTCGACCTTCTCCGTGATCGCCGCGACCTGCCGCGCCGCCCGGCTTCCGGATGCGGTCAACATCAGTCCGGACACGGTGACCAAAGCGACCGCGGCCATGCCCCAGCTTATCCTGCGCAGCGACATTTCATGGGCAGACAGCATTTTCAGCCTCCCTTTGAGCGCGGTGACGCGATTGAGATGACAGGCGCCCGCAAATGGACGCCCTGCCGCAGCCTTCAATATGGCGCGGCCATAGATAGGGGCCTGATCCGGCCCGTAAAGCGCCAACACCCGCGCGTCGCAGGCCTGCTCCTGATCCGCCCGATAGGCGCGATAGGCGATCCAGGCGATGGGATTGCACCAGTGCAGGCCAAGCAGCAGCAGCGCGACCATATTGGCGGCCAGATCGCCGCCCCGATGATGGGCGCGTTCATGGGCGATGGCCATGGCCTGTTCCTGCCTGTCGAAGCGCAGGGCGAAATCGGCGGGCAGGACGATCATGGGCCGCAACACCCCGAAAGCGAGCGGCCCGGCCGCTTGCGGGCTGGCGACGATGCGGATGCGGCCTTCCTCTCCGACCGGGGCCGCGCCCCTCAGTATGCAATGACGGAAACGGACATAGCCGACCGCCTGCACGGCCAGGAAAAGGACAAGCCCCGCCAGCCAGAGCGACACACCGATCTCCAGCCAGGGAATGGCCCATTCCGGCTGGGCCGCCATGTTCGGTCCCGCGTCAAACAGGCTGGGCAGCCCCGCCTGATCCACCGCCACCTGCAAGGGCGAAGGCCTGGCGACATCCTGCGGCAGCGCGGGCAGCGCCATGCGCGCCAGCGGCAGCAGCCACAGCCAATAGGCCGCGCCCGCCCCCAGCCATCGCGCCACCGGCCGCCGCAACAGCATGACCAGCGCCATCAGCAGGGTCGATGCGATCAACGTTTCGGCGATCCAGACGCTCATGATTTCAATCCCTTCAGGATTTCCTCAAGCTCGGCGATATCCTCCGCCGTCAACCGGTCCTGGCTGGCGAGTTGGGCCACCAGCGGCGAGACGCGCCCGCCGAACAGCCGGTTGACCAGCCGTCCCGACTCGCCCGCAACATACTCCTCCCGGGGCACGAGCGGACGATATAAAAAGCGGCGGCCGTCCTGATCGGCGGCGATCACATCCTTGGCCATCAGGCGGAACAGCAGCGTCTTGACCGTCTGGACGCTCCAGTCGCGTCCGGCGGCGACGCGGTCCGCCACATCGGCGGCGGTCTGGGGCGCGCGTTCCCACAGCGCCTCCATCACCACCAGTTCCGCTTCGCTGATCTTCTCGCTCATTGCCCGCTCGCTCGACAGGGACTCGACAACTACAGATGTAATCGCATTGATTACATCTGTAGTCAAGCGGTGCGGCATAACTGTCGGAGGAGTTTACACAGCGCGTTTTCGCGAGTGCGCCATTAACCTTCACAAGCGCCGATATGCCGCATTCTCCCATGGCTGGCACGGGGCTTGCGACGATTTGGACATACCCAAGCGTTTAACTACCGGGAGGGTGCGGCGACAGTCTCCGCTGCATCCTCCCACCCGGTTTCACCCCAAATCCTTCAGTATCCGGCATTTTGCCCGATCAAAAAAAAGCGGCCCGGAAACCGGACCGCCTGCTCAGTTCGCGTTTTTTTCGAGCCGTTCAGTTGGCCGGGGCAACGCCCTGATCGGCCATCAACTGCTGCAATTCGCCAGCCTCATACATTTCCATCATGATGTCGCTGCCGCCGACAAATTCGCCCTTCACATAAAGCTGCGGAATGGTCGGCCAGTCGGAAAAGGCCTTGATCCCCTGACGGACGCCCTGATCCTGCAGGACATCGACGCTCTCATAGGCGACGCCCAGATGTTCCAGGATCGCGATGGCCCGGCTGGAAAAGCCGCATTGCGGAAAGAGCGGCGTGCCCTTCATGAAAAGCACGACGTCATTGCCGTTCACGATGTCGGCGATCCGCTGCTGCACGGCGTCGGTCATTATCTGGTCCATTCCTGTCAGGCGCCGCGATCAAGGCGCATTTTGTCCAATGGCCGTTAATTGGGAACGGCGGTGGTCAGTTGCAAGGCATGAAGCACGCCGCCCATGCGCCCGCCCAGCGCGGCATAAACCGCCCGCTGCTGCGCCACGCGGTTCATGCCCCGAAAACTCTCTGCCACGACGCGCGCCGCATAATGGTCGCCATCCCCGGCCAGATCGGTGATCTCCACCTGCGCATCGGGGATCGCGGCGCGGATCATGTCCGCTATTTCATCGGCTGCCATCGGCACGGTGGAACTATCCCGACGCTTATTGGGCTTCGATGAACATGCGGCGGGCGATGACCTGCTGCTCGTCCAGCGCGGCGCGGACGCCTGCTTCATCGATGTCGATGCCCGCCTGGGTCATGTCGCCCACCAGCTTGCGGATGACGTCCTCATCGCCCGCTTCCTCGAAATCGGCCTGAACCACCGCCTTGGCATAGGCGTCGGTCTCTTCGGGGGTCAGGCCCATTTTCACCGCCGCCCATTCGCCGAGCAGGCGGTTGCGTCGCGCCTGGATGCGGAACTGCAACTCCTGGTCGTGCGCGAACATATTTTCAAAGGCCTTTTCGCGGTCGTCGAAGGTGGTCATGCCTGTGCCCTGTACAAATGGAAACGGATCGTCTGGTCCGAAATAGGGGGAGCGCGCCGCTTACGCAACGGCCGGAACGAGCCAGGGCCGCGTTTCCGCGTCCTTTGCCTCGAAAGTGCCGATCCGGTCCGCCCGATCCAGCGTCAGGCCGATCTCGTCCAGGCCACCCAGCAGGCAATGTTTGCGGAACGGGTCGATCTCGAACTGGAAGCGGTCCTGGAACTGCGTCGTGACGGTCTGATGCTCCAGATCGACATGGATCGGGTCGGTCCTGGCGACCTCCATCAGCCGGTCGATCGCCTCCTGCGGCAGGACCACGGTCAATATGCCGTTCTTGAAGGCGTTGCCGGAGAAAATGTCGGAGAAACTGGGCGCGATCACCACCTTGATGCCCAGGTCGGCGAGCGCCCAGGCGGCATGCTCGCGGCTGGACCCGCAACCGAAATTGTCGCCCGCGATCAGGATCGGACTGCCCGCATAGTCGGGGTCGTCGAAGACATTGCCCGGTTCCTTGCGCAGCACTTCGAACGCGCCCTTGCCCAGGCCCGCGCGGCTGATGGTCTTCAGCCAATGCGCCGGGATGACGATGTCGGTGTCGACATTCTTCATCCCGAACGGATAGGCTTTGCCGTCAACGATATTCAACTTTTCCATCAATGCGCCTGTTTTTCGGCGGGGCGCGTTTTGGAAGCGGAGGACGAATCCTCCGCGCGCCCCAGGGTCGCCGCCATGGCGGCACTGGCCAGCGCGCCCAACGCCAGCACCCAGAATATCTTCTTCATGCGACCGCCTCTCCCCTTTTTTCACCCATCAGTTCGCGTACGTCCGTCAGATGTCCGGTGATGGCGGCGGCAGCGGCCATGACGGGCGAGACGAGATGCGTCCGCGATCCCGGCCCCTGCCGCCCCATGAAATTGCGGTTGCTGGTCGATGCGCAGCGCTCGCCGGCGGGCACCTTGTCCGGGTTCATGCCCAGGCAGGCGGAGCAGCCCGGCTCGCGCCATTCGAAACCCGCGTCGGTGAAGATGCGGTCCAGCCCCTCGGCTTCGGCCTGGCGCTTGACCAGGCCCGATCCGGGAACGACCATCGCATGCTTGATGCCACTCGAAATATGGCGGCCCTTCAACAGGTCGGCGGCGGCGCGCAGATCCTCGATCCGGCTGTTGGTGCAACTGCCGATGAAGACATGCTCGATCGCCACATCCTCCATCCGCTGCCCGGCGGTAAGGCCCATATAATCGAGCGACTTCTGCGCGGCTGCCCGCTTGGAGGCATCCGCGAAGCTTTCCGGATCGGGCACCACGCCGGTCACGGGCACGACGTCCTCAGGGCTGGTGCCCCAGGTGACGTTGGGCACGATGTCGGCGGCGTCGATCACGACGCTCTTGTCGAACACAGCGCCTTCGTCCGTCGCCAGCGTCTTCCAATAGGCGATGGCGGCATCCCATTCCGCGCCCTTGGGGGCCATGGGGCGGCCCTCCAGATAGGCGAAGGTTTTTTCGTCGGGCGCGAACAGGCCCGAACGCGCGCCCGCCTCGATCGACATGTTGGCGACGGTCAGACGTCCCTCGATCGACATGTCGCGGAACACCGATCCGCGATATTCCATGACATAGCCGGTACCGCCCGCCGTGCCGATGCGGCCGCAGATCGCCAGCGCCACATCCTTGGGCGTGACGCCGAAGCCCAGTTCGCCCTCGACCACGACTTCCATCGTCTTCGACTGTTTCAGCAGCAGCGTCTGGGTGGCGAGCACATGCTCGACCTCCGACGTGCCGATGCCGAAGGCCAACGCGCCCAGCGCGCCGTGCGAACTGGTATGGCTGTCGCCGCACACCAGCGTCGTGCCCGGCAGGGTGAAGCCCTGTTCCGGCCCGACGACATGGACGATGCCCTGCTCCGCATCGGCGTCGCCAATGTAGCGGATGCCGAATTCGGGTGCGTTCTTTTCCAGCGCGGCAAGCTGTTGCGCGCTTTCCGGATCGGCGATGGGAATGCGGTTGCCCGCCGCATCCCGGCGCGCCGTGGTCGGCAGGTTATGATCCGGCACTGCCAGCGTCAGGTCGGCGCGGCGCACCTTGCGGCCTGCAAGGCGCAGCCCTTCGAAAGCCTGTGGACTCGTCACCTCATGCACGAGGTGGCGGTCGATATAGATCAGGCATGTTCCGTCGGGCTGCCGTTCGACGACGTGCGCGTCCCAAATCTTCTCATAGAGCGTGCGGGGCTTTACCATAATGATTTCCCCCTAGACCCAGACAGGGCGAGGGAAAAGGGGGAAAGCGGCCAATTTTCCTGTTTTCGCGGATAGGCCCGGCACGATGACACAAGGTCGGACGGTCAGGCGGCGCGATGATCCTCCACGATGCGCCCGGCCGCGCCGACTTCCGCTTCATGGCTTTCCTCACGCCATGTTTCGGCAAGCGCCGCGCTTTCCCATTCGCGCATGGCGGGGATCGCCAGCATATGATCGACCCAGGCCTGCGCCAGCGGCCCGACATTCAGCCCATAGGTGCGCACCCGGAAAACCACCGGCGCGTAAAAGGCGTCGACGGCGGTGAAGGCGTCCCCGCCCAGAAACGGCCCGCCGAAACGGGAAAGCCCCTCCCCCCACAGTTCGGCAAGCCGGGCGATGTTCCGGTTGAGCGCGGGCGAAGGCAGATGCGGCTCCACCCGCACCCCGACATTCATCGGGCAATCGTTGCGCAACGTCGCGAAACCACCGTGCATCTCTGCGACAGCGCATTGCGCCCAGGCCCGCGCCGCCTCTTCCTGCGGCCAGACGCCGGGATGACGGTCCGCCAGATAAAGTGCGATGCCCAGCGAATCCCATAGCGTCCGGTCGCCGTCGATCAGCACGGGCACCTGCCCCGTCGGCGAAAACTCCCGGAAGACCGCGTAATTTTCCGTGGCGGCGAATGGCTCCATCCGGTCGGTAAAGGCTATGCCCAACGCCTTCATCAGCACCCAGGGGCGCAGCGACCAGCTTGAATAATTCCGGTTGGCGGTGATGAGGGTGTAGGACATCGGCTGTTCCCCTTTGCTGAACGGCGCGAAGGATAAGCGTCTTCTCTTCAAGGCAAAAGCGGGAACGGCCGAGGCGTACACAAGCTGCGCTTATGAAAAAACGGCCCGGAGCGCGAAGCTCCGGGCCGTCCAGTCCTTCCACCCTGATCGCGGGGCTTGCACCCCCACGACCCGGACTCGTTAGCAGCCTTTAGGCCGCAAACTGGTTCCCCCGCAGCCTTCAGGCTGCAAACTGGTTCCCCCGCGGCCTTTAGGCCGCAAACTGATTCATCGTATTGTGGATGCCGCCCGCCTTCAGCGCCGCTTCACCCGCGAAATATTCCTTGTGGTCGTCGCCGATGTCGGAACCCGACATGTTCTGATGCTTGACGCAGGCGATGCCCTGACGGATTTCCTTGCGCTGGACGCCCTCGACATAGCCGAGCATGCCCGCCTCCCCGAAATATTCCTTGGCCAGATTGTCGGTCGACAAGGCAGCCGTGTGATAGGTCGGCAGGGTGATAAGGTGATGGAAGATGCCGGCCCGCGCCGCCGCATCCTTCTGGAAGGTGCGGATCTTCTCATCGGCTTCACGGCCCAGATCGGTCGCGTCATAATCGGCGCTCATCAGCTTCGCCCGGTCGTAGGCGCTGACGTCCTTGCCCTCGGCGGCCCATGCGTCGAACACCTGCTGACGGAAGTTCAGCGTCCAGTTGAAGCTGGGCGAGTTATTGTACACCAGCTTCGCATTGGGAACGACTTCACGGATGCGGTCGACCATGCCGGCGATCTGCTGGATGTGGGGCTTTTCGGTTTCGATCCACAGCAGGTCCGCGCCGTTCTGGAGCGAGGTGATGCAGTCGAGGACGCAGCGGTCCTCGCCGGTTCCCGCGCGGAACTGGAACAGGTTCGACGGCAGGCGCTTGGGACGGAACAGCTTGCCGTCGCGGGCCAGGACGACATCGCCGCGCAGGCTGTTCAAGTCCGTGACCTCCTCGACGTCGAGGAAGCTGTTATACTGGTCGCCCAGGTCACCCTCTTCCTTGCTGTAGGCGATCTGCTTGGTCAGGCCCGCACCCAGCGAGTCGGTGCGCGCCACGATGATGCCGTCGTCGACGCCCAGTTCCAGGAAGGCGTAGCGGACGGCGCGGATCTTCGCGAGGAAGTCCTCATGTGGCACGGTGACCTTGCCGTCCTGGTGACCGCACTGCTTTTCGTCCGAGACCTGGTTCTCGATCTGGATGCAGCAGGCGCCCGCTTCGATGAACTTCTTGGCCAGCAGATAGGTCGCCTCGGCATTGCCGAAGCCCGCGTCGATATCCGCGACAATGGGAACGACGTGGGTTTCATAATGGTCGATGTCGTGCTGGATCTTCTGCGTCTTGACCTCGTCGCCAGCTTCGCGGGCAGCATCCAGATCGCGGAACATCATGCCCAGTTCGCGGGCGTCGGCCTGCTTCAGGAAGGTGTAGAGTTCCTCGATCAGTGCGGGGACGCTGGTCTTCTCATGCATCGACTGGTCGGGCAGCGGACCAAATTCGCTGCGCAGCGCCGCGACCATCCAGCCGGACAGATACAGATAGCGGCCCTTGGTGGTGCCGAAATGCTTCTTGATGCTGATCATCTTCTGCTGACCGATGAAGCCGTGCCAGCAACCCAGCGACTGGGTGTAATTGGCCGGATCGGCGTCATAGGCGGCCATGTCGCGGCGCATGATCCCGGCAGTGTAGCGCGCGATGTCAAGGCCCGTGTGGAAACGGTTCTGAAGGCGCATGCGAGCGACCGATTCGGCCGCGATGCCGTCCCAATGGCCCTGTCCGCCGATGGTGGTCCCGGCCTTGGTGATTTCCTGCTGGTAGGTCATGCTCAAATCCTTGGTCGCTCTATGGATATGGGGCGGACCTAATCCCCTTTTGTGCGGCGCGGCAGAGGGCGCGAAGTTCAGTTGTAGAAGTTTACAAGATTTGCGTGTAAAGTTGTAAAGCCTGCACAGGAGCGTTTACGACATGGCCAAGGATCGTCCGGTTTATATGGGGCCGCGCCTGCGCAGGCTGCGCCGGGAACTTGGCTTGACGCAGGCGGACATGGCGGCGGACCTGGAGATTTCGGCCAGTTATGTCGCCCTGCTGGAGCGCAATCAGCGCCCCCTGACCGCCGACATGCTGCTGCGCCTCGCCCGCACCTACAGGATGGACATGAGCGAGCTGGCGGGCGACGGCGGCGCGGAGCAGACGGCGCGTTTGCAGGCGGTGCTGAAAGACCCGATGTTCGCGGACATCGACCTGCCGGTGCTGGCGACCGGGGATGTGGCGGTCAATTATCCGGGAATCACCGAAGCCTTGCTGCGGTTGCACACGGCCTATCGGGAGGAGCAACTGGCGCTCGCGGATCGCGGCGTCGAGCAGGAGGACGCCAACGACGCGCCCGATCCGGTGGCCGAATCGCGGCGCTTCCTGGGAGCGCGGCGCAACAGCTTTCCCCTGCTGGACGATGCGGGGGAAAAGCTGGCCCAGGAGGTGGAGGCGGCGGGCGGCCTGGCTGGGTGGCTGAAGGCGAAGCATAATCTGCGGGTCCGGCGGTTGCCGTCCCACGTGATGGCGGGATCGATGCGGCGGCTGGACCGGCATCGCGACGCGGTGCTGCTGGACGATGCGCTGGACGGGGCGAGCACCCAGTTCCAACTGGCGTTGCAGATCGCCTATCTGGAAATGCGGCGCGATTTCGACGCGCTGCTGAAGGACGGCCAGTTCGCCAGCGAGAGCGGGCGGCGGCTGACCCGGCGGGCGCTGGCCAGCTATGGCGCCGCGGCGATCCTGATGCCCTACACCGCCTTCGCCAGGGCGGTGGAGGCGCGGCGTTACGATGTGGAGGCGCTGGCCCGGCAGTTCGGCGCGAGTTTCGAACAGACCGCGCACCGGCTGACCACGCTGCAAAAGCCGGGGCAGGAGCGCATCCCCTTCTTCTTCCTGCGGGTCGACCATGCGGGCAATGTCAGCAAGCGGCTGGACGGCGCGGGTTTTCCCTTCGCCCGCCATGGCGGCTCCTGCCCGCTCTGGTCGGTGCATCATGCGTTCGAGCGCCCCCGCGAGGTGCTGACGCAATGGCTGGAACTGCCGGACGGGCAGCGATTCTTCTCCATCGCGCGCACGGTGACGGCGGGCGGCGGCGGATGGGGCGCGCCGAAGATCGAGCGGGCCATCGCCTTATGCTGCGCGGCGGAGCATGCCCATCGGCTGATCTATACGGCGGGAGAGGCGCCGCCGGAGCCTACGCCCATTGGGGTGACGTGCCGCCTGTGCCATCGCAGCCAGTGCATGGCGCGATCCGCCCCGCCGATCGGGCGCGACATGCTGCCGGAGGATTTTCGGCGGGCTCATGCGCCGTTCGGCTTTGCGGGGGGGTGATTTTTTGGGGTCTTTGGCGAACCCAAGACATTCCCCACCCTGACGCATCGTTTGCGGAATCAGTCGTTTAGGGCGCGCGCCTCGCGCACCACCAGCACCGGCACGCCGTCCCGCACCGGAAAGGCCAGCCCGGCCGCCGCCGACACCAGTTCGCTCCGCGCCGCGTCCCAGCGCAACGGCGTGCGCGTGACCGGGCATACCAGCTTGGCGAGCAAAGCCGGGTCGATCATTGCCCCACCCTCACTGCATCGTCGCGCCGCCGTCGCGCTCTATCCGGCCTACTATCTGCATCAACTGGATGATCCGGTCAGCCCGGTCGTTCAGGCTGTCCGCCTCCAGCAGCGTCTGCTTGGCCGCCGGGTCGAAGGGCACGATCTGCGCGATGCCGTTCACCAGCGCCATGTCGTCCAGCCGCGACACCGCCGTCCAATCCACCACATAGCCCAGCGCATCGGCAAAGCGCCGCGATTCCCGCTCCAGCGCCGCCCGCTCCACGGCGGAGAGGATTTCATCCTCTTGCGGAATCGGCTCCACATCCGCCTCGATCTGGCGAAAGGCGGTCGGCACGTCCAGTTCCCGTACCACGCGGAAGCGCGCCAGCCCCCTCAGCAGGATATTGTAACGCCCGCCCTCCAGCGCCTCGATATGGGTGATGTGGCCCAGGCAACCTATATCGAACAGGGCGGGCTTCACCCCCTCCTCCCGCGGCTGGATCATGCCGATGCGCCGGTCGCGGGCCATGGCGTCGTGGATCATCGCCTGATAGCGCGGTTCGAAGATATGCAGCGGCAATTCCATGCCCGGCAGCAGCAGCGCGCCAGGCAGGGGAAAGATCGAGACGCGCGACATGACGCCAGCGCCGGTCAGGAAAAGAGGATCTGGGAAAGCTTGCGCCGCTGCCCCGCGACCCAGGGGTCTTCCAGACCCGTCGCCTCGAACAGCTTCAGCAATTGCGCCCGCGCCGCGCCGTCGTTCCACGCCCGGTCGCGCCGCACCAGTTCCAGCAACTCCTCCGCCGCCCGGTCGCGGTCGCCATTGGACATCAGGCCATTGGCCAGTTCGAAGCGCGCCTCATGATCGTCGGGATCGGCGGCCAGCTTCGCCTCGACACCCGACAGGTCGGCCACCGGCTTCGCGTCGCGGGCCAGCGCGATGGCGGCGCGGGCGCGCTCCACCGCCTGATCCTTCGCCGCATCGGCGGACAAGGCCGCCAGCGCCGCTTCCGCCTGATCCAACTGACCCAAAGCCACCAGCGCCCGCGCCTGGCCCGACGCCACATCGGCATTATCGGGCGCCATCTGCGCGATCTGCTGGAACACGGACAGGGCGCGATCCGCCTCTCCGCCCGCAAGCAATTCCTCGCCCATGGCGATCAGCGGGGCGATTTCCTCAAGCTGCGCCTTCTCCTCCGATTCGATCGGCAACTGGCCCAGCAACTGGTCGAGATATTGCTTGAACTGCCCCTCCGTCCGGGCCTGGCTGAGGTCGGCGACCGGCTGGCCCTGGAACATGGCATAGACGGTCGGGATCGACTGGACGCGGAACTGCGCGGCGATGAACTTGTCCTCATCGACATTGACCTTCACCAGCTTGACGCCCTTGGCCGCATAGTCGGCGCAGACCTTTTCGATCACGGGGGCTAGCTGCTTGCAGGGGCCGCACCATTCGGCCCAGAAATCGACGATCACCAGGCTGGTGCGCGAAGGCTCCACCACATCGCGGCGAAATGCCTCCACCGATGCCTTGTCGGCCTCGCTCAGTCCAAGGGTCGCCACTTCACTTATCTCCTGCTGCAAAATGCGGGGGCCAGGCCGCCCTCATACAGCGCCTTATGTGGGGCGTCACCCCATAGGAACAAGGGAGATGGGCAGTTGCCGGCGCCATGCCTAAAGGAAATATTTGACCTTTATATCCTGCCGCACCGCCGCCCCCGCCACGGCGAACTGCGCCGACCGGAAGCTGGGCGCGCCGAAACGGATCGCCGGGTTGCGCGAAAAGCCCACCCCCTCGCGCGGAATGCCCGCAAAGGTGTCCAGCTTTCCATTGCCGTTTTCGTCGTGAATGATGGCAATGGCATAGGTTCCCGGCTCCATCCGCCCCAGCGCGACGTCACCGGACGTCACCGGCACGGTGAAATGCCGCCCGTCGGGATCTTTGCGGCAATCGGGAAAATGCGCCGCCTGCCGCGTCACGCAGATCAGGAAATCGCCCTTGGCCGACCGCAGGCCCTGCACGTCCAGACTGAGCGGCTGCGCCTGCTCCGGCGGGGCGGCGGCCGTCATCATTCCCGCCGCCGCGATCGACAAACCGGCCTTGATTCTCACGCCGCCTCCCCGAAGCTGCCCAATCCCCTGTCCGTCCCGCACAGCCGGTCCCAGAAGCGGAAATAAAGACCGTAATTGCAAGCATATCGGTCATGATGCCGCTGATGATGGCTGGCGGTGATCAGCCAGCGCCCGGCCGGCCCCTCCACCATCCGGCGGGGAAACATCTCCCACCCCATATGGTTGCTGACGCCCATCACGGTCATGATCGTCAGCACCGCGCCCAGCGCGCCGACATGGATCGGGATCAGGAAGACCAGCGCCGGGATCACCAGCGCGCCCGTCACCGCCTCCCACGGGTGGAAACTCATCGCCGCCCAGGCCGTGGGCGGGCGGCTGGCATGATGGACGGCATGGGCGATGCGGAACAGCCGGGGCCGGTGCATCCAGCGATGCGTCCAATAGAACCAGGCGTCATGCGCAATCAGATAGAGCAGAACCGACAGCGGCAGATACCAGAGCGGAAAGGCGTGGACATCGGTATAGACATGCGTCCAGCCATGCGCCTGCCACCCCCAGGCGACGACGCCCGCAGGCACGCCATAGATCAGCGCGGACGCCAGCGACCAGGCGATTTCCCGCCGGATCTGGCGATCCAATCCGCGATACAGCCCCGGCTTGCGCACCCTGGTCGCCAGCGCGAAGCCGCCGCTCGCCAACAGATAGCGCAGGCCGACAATGGCGCTCATGGCAAGAGCGGACAGGAGCATGGCGGCGATCATGGCGCGGACTATAGCAGTCCCACGCCCGGCGTCACGTGCGCGGACGCCCCTGCCGATAGCTGCCCAGCATCCGCACCCATTTGGTGTGGAATTCCAGTTCCGCCAGCGCCCGGTCGACCGCCGGTTCGCCGGGCATCCCCTCTATGTCGCAGAAGAATTCGGTCGCGGCGAAGCTGGCGCCCCGCTGATAGCTTTCCAGCTTGGTCATGTTGACGCCGTTGGTGGCGAAGCCGCCCATCGCCTTGTAGAGGGCGGCGGGAATATTCTTCACCTCGAACAGGAAAGTCGTCATCACCGGTCCCACGCCCCCCTCCGGCATCTTCGGCTCGCGGGAGAGGACCAGGAAGCGGGTCATATTGTCGTCGCTATCCTCGATATTCTCCGCCACCAGGCGCAGGCCGTACAGTTCCGCCGCCAGATAGGGGGCTATGGCGCCTTCGCCCGGCACCCTGGTTTCCGCGACCAGCGCCGCCGCGCCCGCCGTGTCGGCATAGCTGACCGGCTGGATGCCCCGTTCACGCAGATAATGGCGGCACTGGCCCAGCGCCTGCGGATGGCTGACCGCGCTCGTCACCGGGGCGGCGTCGGCCGCCATCAGGCAGTGCCGGATGCGCAGGAAATATTCGTCGACGATGTGCAGCCCGGATTCGGGCAGCAGGAAATGCATGTCGGCCACGCGCCCGTGCAGGCTGTTCTCGATCGGGATGATCGCCCGCGCCGCGTCGCCGTTGCGCACCGCGTCGATCGCATCCTCGAACGCGAAGCAGGGCAGCGGCACGCAATCGGGCGCGTAATCCAGCGCGGCGAGATGCGAATTGGCCCCCGGCGCGCCCTGAAAGGCGACGGCGCGGGCCGGATCGACGGCGGCCTTCGCAGCGAGGTCCGCGACCAGAATGCGGGCAGGGGCGGGATAGTTTTCCATGGGCGCTAGCGCGCTTATTCACTTCATGGCGCGCGTGCAAGCATCCTGTCCTGACGCAAAGCCATGAAAAAGCGTGCGCGAACCCGTTCAACCATGCTTGCGCGTTCGCACTTGCGCCATTATGGCAGCGCGCTAGAGGGGCCGCGACACAAGCGGCCAGAAGAGAAATCCAGGGGAATCCGAGCGAATGGGCGATCGTTTCAACACCGCTGCCGGTTGGGCTTTGTTCGCGGGCATCATCGCACTGGGCGGTGCCATCGTCAGTTCCAAATTCTTCCATGAGGAACGGCCCGAGAAAATGGGCTATGCCATCGAGGGCGTCGAGGCGGAGGGTGAAGGCGGCGCTGCTGCCGGACCGGGCCTCAACACCCTGCTGGCCAGCGCGGACGTCGCGGCGGGCGAGAAGGTGTTCGCCAAGTGCGCGGCATGCCACACCGTCAACCAGGGCGGCGCCAACGGCATCGGCCCGAATCTCTTCGGCACGGTCGGCGAGGGGGTTGCGCAGGGCAAGGGCGGCTTCGCCTTTTCCGACGCGCTGAAGAGCAAAGGCGGAAACTGGACGTTCGAGGCGCTGGATCATTGGCTGACCAGCCCGCGTGAATTCGCGCCGGGCACGAAGATGACCTTTGCGGGCCTGGGCAATCCGGCGGATCGCGCCAACCTGATCGCCTGGCTGAACACCCAGGGTTCGAACCTGCCGCTGCCTGCCGCCGATGCGGCTCCGGCCGCGGCGGAGGGCGGAAATGCCGCTCCGGCCGAAGCCGCCAACGCCGCGTCCAATGCGGCCGAGGCTCCTGCCCCCGCCGGCAAGTAAAGCTGACCGGCGAACCCGTTCGGGTCGAGGATTTGACGGGCGCGGCCTTGCTGGCCGCGCTCGATGCGTTAGCGGAACTGCGCATCGCCGTGTTTCGCGCCTTTCCCTATCTCTAGAGCGATTTCCAGTCAGATGGCATCATCTGACGTTTAAGAAATCGCGGTAAAACAAAGAAATAGAGCGGTCGATCTGATTCAATCAGATCGAAAACCGCTCTATGACGGATCGGGCGAAGCGGGCCTCGCCTATGAGCGCGATTATCTCACCGCCTATGCGAACAGTCCCGGCGCGCTGATCGCGGGCGCTTTCGCAGGCGACCGGCTGGTCGGCGCCGCCACCGCCGCCCCGATGACGGACCATGCCGCCGAATTCGCGGCCCCCTTCCGCGAACGGGGCATGGACATCGGCCGCATCTATTATTTCGGCGAATCGGTGTTGCTGCCCGAATGGCGCGGGCGCGGCATCGGCCATGCCTTTTTCGATCGGCGAGAGGTCATGGCGCGGGAACTGGGATTCGCCACGACCAGCTTCTGCGCTGTCGTCCGGCCACCGGATCATCCTGCCCGGCCGGCCGGCTATGCTCCGCTGGACCCCTTCTGGCGCGGGCGGGGCTATGCGCCGGTGGAGGGGTTGGTCGGCCAGTTCCGCTGGAGGGATCTGGGCGATGGCGGCGAAAGCGACCATGCGATGCAGTTCTGGGTGAAACGGCTGGCCGCCTGACCGATGCGTCCGCGCGCCGGACGCTGTCAGCCGGTACGGCCCTCGCCGTCGATGGCGGTGACGCGCCGCCCCTCGTCCAGCGCGATCGTCAGGTCGGCGCGGTCCGGCATCTCGTGCAGGATATGCCGGGTCAGCCGCTCATAATGCTGGATGAAGCGCGCCACCTGCGCGTCCGACATGCCGCCGGACGTGACCCCGCGCAGATCATGTTCCTGCTGCGTCCGCCAGCGCCGGACGATAGCGAATCCCGGCGCGGCCAGCAGCGCCAGCCGGTCCAGACGCCCGAACAGCGCCTGATATTCGCCCGCCAGCGCGTGATTCACATAGGCGCGCCAGATGCCGTCCGGGTCTTCATCCCGCTCCAGCGCATTGACCGGGGCCGCCAGCGCCGCCGCTTGCTGGGGCCGGGCGCCGACGCACCAGCCCTCCAGCAGCAACAGGCGCGTTCCCGCCGCCGCCCTTTCCCATCGCGCCTCAGGCAGGCGGTCGTCCGCCGCCTTGTCGAAGCGGGGCAATAAAGCCGCCTCCCCCCGTTCCAGCGCTTCGATCACGCGCAGGCCCAGGTCCACGTCATGCGTCCCCGGCACGCCGCGCGTGCGCAGCAGCGGATGCACCGCATTCGCCAGCGCCGTTCGCTCCGCCCGCGTGCGGTAGAGGTCGTCGATGGACAGAATCGCCGCCGGAATCCCATCCCGCACCAGCCGCGCCTGCAATCCTGCCGCCAAAGTGGATTTGCCGCTGCCCTGCGCCCCGCACAGCCCGACCACCAGCAGCCGGTCATCGCGTTCCGCCAGCGCCCGCCGCACCAGTCCGTCGACCGCGTCCAGCGCCTCCCGCGCCATCGCTAGCGCGCCGCGATCAGCAGCTTGTCGATCTTGCGCCCGTCCATGTCGACAATCTCGAATCGCCAGCCCTGATCGTCGATGAAATCGCCCACTTCGGGCAAACGCTTGAGCAGCCACAGCGCGTGGCCCGCGACCGTCGCATAATCCCGATCGTCCGGCAGGTCGATGCCGATCCGATCCGCCAGCAGGTCGACCGGCATCTGGCCCGACACCAGCAGGCTGCCATCCTCCCGCTCGACCAGGTCGGGTTCATCCTCGCTGTCCAGATCGGACACGAAATGGCCGGCAATGGCGGACAGCAGGTCGGCGGGCGTCGCAATCCCTTCGAAATGGCCATATTCGTCATGCACCATGACCATCGGCACCTCGGCCCGGCGCAGCACTTCCAGCGCGTCCATGGCGTCGACCTGATCGGGCACGACCTCCACCTTGCGCATCAGCGTCTCCAGGTTCAGCCCTTCGCCCCGGAACAGCGCCGTCATGATGTCGCGCGCCTGCACGACGCCGATAATGTCCTCCACCGTGCCCCGGCCCACCGGCAGGCGGGTGTGCGGCGTATCGAGCAGCTTGGCGCGAATCGCCTCCTCATCGGCATGGATGTCGATCCAGTCCACATCCATGCGCTGGGTCATCACCTCGCGCACCGGGCGGTCGGCCAGACGCACCACGCCCGAAATGATGGCGCGCTCGCTTTCCTCGATCACGCCGGACTTGCTCGCCTCGGCCACGATCAGGTGCAGTTCCTCCGCCGTCACATGATGTTCCGATTCGCGGGTCATTCGGAGCAGGCGGAAGATCAGCGCGCTCGACCTGTCCAGCAGCCAGACGATGGGCGCGGTCAGCTTCGCCAGCCACAGCATCGGCGCCGCCATCACCACGGCGATGGATTCCGGGGCGCGCAGGGCGAACTGCTTGGGCACCAGTTCCCCGACGATCAGCGAGGCATAGGTGGTGAACCCGATCACCAGCGCGAAGCCGGTATTTTGCGCGACATTGGCCGACAGGCCCAGCATCGCCAGCCGCTCCCCCGTCGGTCCGCCCAGGCTGGCGCCCGAATAGGCGCCCGCGACGATGCCGATCAGCGTGATGCCGATCTGAACGGTGGACAGGAACTTGCCCGGATCGGCCTGCGCCGCGAGGGCGGAGCGCGCACCGCGCCGTCCCGCTTTCTCCATCGCCTGAAGGCGCGGCTTGCGGGCGGACACGATGGCCAGTTCCGACATGGCGAAAACGCCGTTCAGCGCGACGAGCGCCAATATGATGACGAGGTCGACCCAGGGAAAGGGCGTCGGAGCGTGCGGGGGGATATTGGCCATGGTGGTCGAGGGCCACCTATAACCGTAATTCTTACAATTTCACAACCGTCCCATCATCCGCCGTTCAGTTCGCTTGTGGAACAAATCCCCCCACTCGACCATTGGGGCCGTATCCGCCGCTTGTCGGAAGCACGAGAAAAGGGAATTGAAATCCATGCGGAATTTAAATCGCATCATCGGCGCGGCCAGCCTGGCCGCCATGCTGGCCACCACGGCCTGCACCACCGATCCGAACACCGGCAACCGCACCATTTCCAAGGCCGCGATAGGCGGCATCGGCGGCGCGCTGGGCGGCTATCTGCTGGGCGATCTGGTCGGCGGGCGGCATGATCGCACCGAAAAGATATTGGGCGCGGGCATCGGCGCGGTCGCGGGCGCGGGCATCGGCGCCTATATGGACGCGCAGGAACGCAAGCTGCGCGAACAAACCGCCGGCAGCGGCGTGGACGTGATCCGCGACGGCGACAATCTGGTGCTGCGCATGCCGTCGGGCATCACCTTCGCCACCGACAGTTCGGCGGTGCAGCCGCAGTTCCAGCCGACGCTGAACGACGTGTCATCGGTGCTGGCGCAATATCCCAAAACCTATATCGACGTGTACGGCCATACCGACAGCGACGGGACGGACGTCTATAATCAGGCCCTGTCGGAACGGCGCGCCCAGTCGGTGGGCGATTATCTGACCAGCCATGGCGTCCAGTCGGCGCGCATCGCCACGCGCGGCTTTGGCGAGACCCAGCCGATCGCATCCAACGCGACGGCGGAGGGCAAGGCCTCCAACCGCCGGGTCGAAATCAAGATCGCGCCGGTGACGGAACAGGACGTGCGGAGCTGATGAAAGACAATGCCGGTGCGCCCGGCATGGGCGCGCCGGTATTTTTCAAAAACTCGCCTTCAATCCGTCGATCACGAACTGCGCGGCCAGCGCCGCCAGCAATACGCCCAGCAGCCGCGTGATCACCGCCTCGATCTTGGCGCCCAGCAGCGCCATGATCGGCCCGGCCGCCAGCAGCGATCCCAGCATCAGCATCAGCGTCAGGCCCACCGCGCCGATCACCGCCAGCCGTTCGCTGATCCCTTCCGCCCGCGACATCAGCAGCATGACCGTGGCGATCGACCCCGGCCCGGCGATCATCGGCATCGCCATGGGGAAGACCGACACATCCTCCACCTCCGGCGTTTCCGCGATCTTCTGCGCCCGGTCCTCGCGACGCTGGGTGCGCTTTTCGAACACCATGTCCATGGCGATCATGAACAGCATGATCCCGCCTGCGATGCGGAAACTGTCCAGTTCGATCCCCAGCACGCCCAGCAACTGCTTGCCCCAGAGCGCGAACAGCAACAGGATAGCGGCCGCGATCCCCACGGCGCGGATCGCCATCCCGCGCCGCTGCGCCTGGCTCGCGCCGGTGGTCAGGCTGGCGTAGATCGGCGCGCAGCCCGGCGGATCGATCACCACGAACAGGGTGACGAAGGCGGAGATGAACAATTCCGTCATCCGCCCGCCGCCACTTTGTCGTCGATCACGGTTTCATAGTCCGAACCGTTCCACATGCGCACGGTCACGCGGCGGCTGCCGTCTGTCGATATGTCGGCGGTCCAGGTCAGGCTGTCGTCGCCGGGTACCGGCGCGCCCTCCCCGCCCGGCCCGCGCCGCTTGCAGGTCGCGACCCTGCCGATCAGAAATTCCGGAGCTTCGCGGGCCACGGCAAGCCTGTCGCCATGGTCCATGATCCACTTCCAATCGCCCTTTTTGTCGCGCCGCCAGATGGTGGTGAAATAGCCGACCGATCCGTCGGGCCGTTTCCAGTTGCCGGTGCTGGCCGCCAGATTGCCGTCGCAGGACACGGTGATGGCGGATGGCGACCATGTCACCGGGGCGGGCGGATCGGCGCGCCCCTTCAGCCATATTTTCGCCAGCACCCGCTGCGGCACGAACATCACCGCGTCCTCCGCCGCGGTCTCGCGGAAGGCGGTCCATTGCCCCTTCTGCTGCGCCAGCCGGTTGAAGGCCAGTTCAGCGGCAAAGACGGAACTGGGGTCGGGCTGATAGCGCATCGGCGGACGCGCGCCCGCCAATGCCAGGAAAGTCAGGATCAGGAAGGCGGATCGCGCCTTCACAGCCCCTCCGGCTTCGCCAGCCCGGCCCGCGCATGCGCCGCCACCAGCGTGTTGCGCAGCAGCACCGCGATGGTCATCGGCCCCACGCCGCCCGGAACCGGGGTGATGGCGCGAACATGGGCCAGCGCCTCCGCCGTGGCGACGTCGCCGACGATCCGGCTCTTGCCGTCCTCCGTATCGGCGACGCGGTTGATGCCGACGTCGATCACCGTCGCGCCGGGCTTGATCCATTCGCCCTTCACCATCTCCGCCCGGCCCACCGCCGCGACCACGATGTCGGCGCGATGCACGACCGAGGCGAGGTCGCGGGTGCGGCTGTGCGCGATGGTCACGGTGCAATTTTCCGCCAGCAGCAGTTGCGCCATCGGCTTGCCCACGATGTTGGATCGGCCCACGACCACCGCCTCCATGCCCGAAAGGTCGCCCAACTCATCCTTCAACAGCATGATGCAACCCAGCGGCGTGCAGGGCACCAGCGCGTCCTGCCCCGTCGCCAGCAGGCCCGAATTGACGACATGGAATCCGTCCACATCCTTGGCGGGATCGACAGCCCCGATCACGGACGCTTCGTTGATATGCGCGGGCAGCGGCAACTGGACGAGGATGCCGTCGACCCGTTCGTCGGCGTTCAGTTCCTCCACCAGGTCGAGCAGCTCCTCCTCGCCGATCCCGGCGGGCAGCTTGAACTCCATGCTCTCCATGCCGACGGCGACCGTCATCTTGCCCTTGTTGCGGACATAGACGGAACTGGCCGGATCCTCGCCCACCAGCACGACGGCCAGCCCCGGCTTGCGCCCCGCCTTCGCGATGAAGGCGCTCACCCCGTCCGCGACCTTGCCGCGAAGCGTCTCCGCGAACGCCTTGCCGTCAATGATCTTGCCGATGGTCATGATGCGTCACCCTGTTCGTTGATGATGGCGGAAAGCCGGACATATGCCAACGCTTCGCCCCCTCCCTTGATCCGCAGCCGCTTTAGCCGGTTGGTGTCGCCCGATTCCAGAGAAATCGCGCTGCGCGGCCAATCCAGCCGCTTCGCCAGCAGAGCGACCAGCGCCGCATTGGCCTTGCCCTTCTCCGGCACGGCGCGGACGCGGGCGCCCAGCCACCGCGCGCCCTTTTCATCCGTCCAGACGCCGCCGACCTCCTCCCGCGTCGCGCCCGGCGTCAGCCGGACGGCCAGCAGCAGATCATCGCCGTCCCGGACGAAAGCCGTCACACCAGCCCGAACAGCGGCGGCAATATGGCCTGACGGATGATCAGAATGCCCAGCAGCACCACCATCGGCGACAGGTCCAGCGCCCCCAGATCGGGCAGCACCCGGCGGATGGGATTATAGATGGGCGCGGTCATCCGATCCAGCGCGACCATCACCGTGCGCACGAAATCATTGGAAAGATTGACGACGTTGAAGGCGATCAGCCAGCTCATGATGGCCTGGATGATGATGATCCACCACAGCACATCGAGCAGGATGACGATGATCTGATAGAGGGCGTAGGCCATGCGGTCTCCAAATTGATTGGGACTCGCTCTAGCCGAGGCGGGCGGCGCGGGACAAGCCATGGCGCGAGAATGTGGTGGATCTTCTTGATCCTCCCCATCGGAAGATGGGGAGGATGGGGGTTACCGGCGCACTAAAGTCCCCGCACCGCGATCGGTGAAGATTTCCAGCAGCATCGCATGGGGTACCCGCCCGTCCAGGATGACGGCGGCGTCCACCCCGCCCTCGACCGCGCGCACGCAGGTTTCCAGCTTCGGGATCATGCCGCCGCTGATCGTGCCGTCGGCTTCCAGCCCCCGGATCGCATCCGGGTTGAGATCGGTCATCAACTGGCCCTGCTTGTCCAGCACGCCCGCCACGTCGGTCAGCAGGAAGAAGCGCGACGCGCCCAGTTCCGCCGCGATGGCGCCCGCCATGGTGTCGGCATTGACATTATAGGTGTGGCCGTCCGCGCCGATGCCCACCGGCGCGACCACGGGAATGATCCCGTCCCGCGACAGCGTGTCCAGGATGCTGCGGTCGACCTTCACCGGATCGCCGACGAAGCCCAGGTCGACATTGCGCTCTATGCCGGAATTGGGGTCCGCCTCGCGCTTGCCCAGCACCTTTTCGCAGAGGACCAGGCCGCCATCCTTGCCCGAAATGCCCACCGCCCGGCCGCCCGCGCCGGAAATCCAGCCGACGATTTCCTTGTTGATGGAGCCGGCCAGCACCATTTCCGCGATCTGCGCGGTTTCCTTGTCGGTGACGCGCAAGCCGCCGATGAATTGCGATTCGACGCCCAGCTTCTTCAGCATCGCGCCGATCTGCGGCCCGCCGCCATGGACGACGACGACGTTGATGCCGACCGCCTTCATCAGCACCACATCTTCCGCGAAATCGCGGGCCGCTTCGGGATCGCCCATGGCGTGGCCGCCATATTTCACGACGAAGGTCTTGCCCGCATATCGCTGCATATAGGGCAATGCCTCGACGAGGGTTTCGGCCTTGGCGAGGAGCGCCGGATCGGGGGCGTGCTTGCTGTTCATGCGCGGGCGCATAGGGCACTAAGCCCGGCTCCGCAAGCTAGCGGTCCAGCCGCCGTCCCAGCGCGACCAGCCCATAGATGACCGGCGGCACCAATATGGCCGACAGGACGACCTTCGCCAGCATCTGCCCCAACAGCAGTTCCCCGATCGGGAAGATGCCGTAAAAGGCGATGGAAACGAACAGCAGCGTGTCCGCGATCTGCGAAAGGATGCTCGCCACGGCGGCGCGCAGCCAGAGCAGGCGGCTGCCCTCCTGCCCCTTGAGCGCGGCGAACAGCGTGACGTTCAGCGTCTGGGAAATGCCGTAGGCGACGATCCCGCCCAGCCAGATGCGCGGCGTACCGCCCATCATCAGCGCGAAGGCGTCGCGCCGCGCCGGGTCCATGCCGCTCGCCGCTGGCACGGACAGCACGATGATGGACAGCAGGATGGAGGCGATCAGCGGCAGGAATCCCACCTGGACCAGCCAATTCGCGACCGCCCGGCCATGGAGTTCAGCGACGGCGCTGGAAATCGTCACCAGCAGGAGGAAAGCGAAAATCCCCGCCTCCACCGCCAGCGGGCCAAGGCCGAACCACGGACCGACGGCGGAGAGCGGCCCCAATGCGACCTGCTTGTTCCCGAGCACGCCCGCGATGCAGACCATGCCGCCATAGAAGATGGAGAAGACGAAAAGCGAACGCGCAATCGGCACGGAAGGGGAAGTCATTGCCGGGACTTAACGGGATTTCATCAGGGTGGGAAGGGTTGCCCCAGGACATTCCTTCTCCCTTGAGGGAGAAGGATATGAAGCCTTGGCGACGAAGGAGCCTAGGCGGAGTTGGATGAGGGGGAGCGGGCCTGCGGCCCGCGCGATCCGGAGGATCGCAACCCCCTCACCCAGTTCCCTACCAGGCCAACCGGTACTTGACCCCCATGGCCTGAGCCAGTTGCCGCTGCCGCCGCTCCACCGCTTCCCCGAACAGGTCGGCGTCCACGCCGCGCAGGCGCAGTTCCAGCACATTGCCCTCCATCTCCAGCCGGGAGGCGAGCAACGGCCCCTCGACCCCGCCGGACAAGCGCTGGCCCAACCGGATCGCCAGCCCCCAAAGAGTCGCCCGCTGCAACGCCTCCGGCGAAGCCAGCCGCTCGATTCCCGGCGGGGTCGACAGGCCGCCGCCGAAATTGCTGTGCAGCGCCTGCGCCAGCATCGCCCGTTCCGCCGCGTCGATGCCCACCCAATTGCTGTGCAGCGCGATCTCCACTCCCCTTTCCGACCGGAAATCGGGGTTGGCGCGCCAGCCGACATCGGCCAGCAGGCAGGCGGCCCGGCGGATGCGGCGCCAGGCGCTGCCATCCTCCAGGAACAGGGGCGCGATCCAGCGTTCGATCATGTCGCCATGGCCGGTGAAGCGGGACTGCGCCTCCCCCTCCGCCTCGGCCGCGACCAGCAGCGGGTCGTGCGCCTGGATGTCCGGCGGCAGGTCGCGGAACAGCAACCCTTCGCGCAGGCCATAGGCCGACACCACCAGCCGGCTCGCCTTCAACTGCCGCACGATCACCGACAGCAGCGCCGCCGCGTCCGGCAGGGTCGGCACGCGCGATCCGGTGATCTGGGGGATATCCTTGAACCGCGCCTTGTCGACATGGGACACGATGCGCGTCAACTGCTCGGCGCGGGCGGCGGGCATCTCATATTGATGGACGACGGGGAGCGGAAATTGCGTGAGTTCCATGTCGAACCGCGCCAATGCGCGCCACGACCCCCCGACCAGATAGAAGGGCAGGCCCATGGGCGCGTCCCACCCCGCCTTCGCCAGCATCTTCTTGACCAGCCGCTCCAGCACGGCAGGCCCCTTGGCCCGGATTTGCGGCAGGCGCAGCACGCCCAGCGGCAGCGAGATCGTCTCATGCACCGCGCCGTCGCGGATACGGGCCAGTTCCAGGCTACCGCCGCCCAGATCGCCGACGATGCCGTCCGCGCCCGGAATGCCCGACAGCACGCCATGCGCCGCCGCGATCGCCTCCTGCCCGCCGGTCAGCAGTTCGACGTCCAGACCCATGGCCTTTGCGCGCTGGATGAACTCATCGCCATTTTCCGCGTCCCGGACAGCGGCGGTGGCGACGCAGCGCACCTCCTGCACCTCCATCTCGCGGCAGAGATGGGCGAAACGGCCCACGGCGCGCAGCCCCCGGTCCATGGCCTCCGGCTCGATCCGCCCGGTCCGGCCCAGCGACGCGCCCAGACCCGCCATCACCTTTTCGTTGAAGAGGATGAAGGGAATACGGCGCGGCCCGTCATAGACGACCAGCCGCACGCTGTTGGAACCGATGTCGATGATCGCCGTGCGCGCCTTGGCCTGCTGCGGCGACGTCGCCATGCCGGGGGCAATCGCCCGGATCTGGCTCAGCATGGAATTCATGGCGCTCAGGCCCGCCCGCGCAGGCGAAGGGTCGGCACCGCACCGCTATCCAGCGACGCGCCCCGGCCCGAAAGCGATGGGTTGGTCATGAAATAACGATGCAGGTTGAACGGCCGGTCGGTCGCCTCGACCCGGCTGTAATGGCCCTCGCTGTCCAGCACCCAGCTTTGCTCGGTGTCGATCAGGTTCGCGACCATCACCTGGTCCAGAATCTGGTCGTGCACGGTCGGATTTTCCACGGGCGCCAGAAACTCCACGCGCCGGTCGAAATTGCGCGGCATCCAGTCGGCCGAACTGATATAGACTTTCGCGCCGTTGTTGGGCAGCGCCTTGCCATTGCCGAACACGGTGATGCGGCTATGTTCCAGGAAGCGGCCGACGACCGACTTCACCCGGATATTTTCCGACATGCCCGGCACGCCCGGCCGCAGGCAACAGATGCCCCGCACGATCAGGTCGATCTGCACGCCCGCATTGCTCGCCGCGTAAAGCTTTTCCATGATCGCCGGGTCCACCAGCGAATTCATCTTCGCCCAGATGGTTCCCGGCCGCCCGGCGCGCACATGCTCGATCTCCGCATCGATCAGCTCGCACAGCCGGTCGCGCAGGTCGCGGGGCGACATGACCAGCTTTTCCAGCCTCTGCGGCTCGACATAGCCGGTGATATAGTTGAACAGCGCCGCCGCGTCGCGGCTATAGGCCGGGTCCGCGGTGAAGAAGCTGAGGTCGGTATAGATGCGCGCCGTCACCGGATGATAATTGCCGGTGCCGAAATGGCAGTAGCTGCGGAACTGCCCGCCTTCGCGCCGGACGATCATCGACACCTTGGCATGGGTCTTCCAGTCGATGAAGCCATAGACCACCTGCACGCCCGCGCGTTCCAGCGCGTCGGCCCACATCAGATTCTGCTCCTCGTCGAAGCGGGCCTTGAGTTCGACCACGGCGGTCACCGACTTGCCCGCCTCCGCCGCGTCGATCAGGGCGCGGATGATCGCGGACTGCTTGCCCGCGCGGTAGAGCGTCTGCTTGATCGCCACCACGTCCGGGTCCGACGCCGCCTGTTTCAGGAAGGACACGACCACGTCGAACGCCTCATAGGGATGGTGGACGACGATGTCCTTCGCCCGGATCGCGGCGAAGCAATCGCCGCCATATTCGCGGATACGCTCCGGAAAGCGGGGCGCGTAAGGCTCGAACTTCAGGTCGGGCCGGTCCTCTTCGACGATGCCGGACAGGTCGCCGATGCCGACGAACCCCTCCACCTCCGCGATGATCGCCTCATGCCCCTGGAGCATGTCCTGGAGCATCTCCTCGACCGGTTCGGGGATGCGCTCCTCTATCTCCATGCGGATCACGCGGCCCCGGCGGCGGCGCTTGATGGCGCTGCGGAAATAGCGGACCAGATCCTCCGCCTCTTCCTCTATCTCTATGTCGCTGTCGCGGATGATGCGGAACACGCCGCTGTTGCGCACCCGATATCCGGGGAAGAGATCGGCGGAAAAGCGCCGGATCACCGCCTCCAGCGCCATATAGCGCGCCGTTTCCCCCGGCATCCGCACGAATCGGGCAAGCGAGGACGGGATCATCACCAGTTCCCGAATCGATTCCTTGTCCGACAGCCGCTCCAGATCGAAGACGATCGACAGCCCCTGATTGGGGATGAAGGGGAAGGGATGCGCCGGGTCCAGCGCCTGCGGCGTCAGGATCGGGAAGACCTGCGAAAGGAAATGCTCGCGCAGCCAATTCTCGCAACTGGGGTCCAGCGCGCTGGACGGGCCGATCACCTCTATCCCCACCCGCGCCAGTTCGCCGTGCAGCGCGGCCCACACCTTCTGCTGCGCACCCATCAGCCGCGCCGTTTCCTCCGTGATGGCGGCCAGTTGCTGCGCCGGGGTCAGCCCGTCGGCGGAGCGCATGTCGACATCCTGCAACTGCTGGCCCTTCAGCCCCGCCACGCGCACGGAGAAGAATTCGTCCAGATTGGCACCCGAAATCGACAGGAAGCGCAGCCGCTCCAGCAGCGGATGCGCCCGGTTCATCGCTTCCTCCAGCACGCGCTGGTTGAAGGCCAGCCAGGACAGCTCCCGATTGAAATAGCGGTCGCCGGGCAGGGTCAGGCTGGCGGAGGGGTCAGCTTCGGCCACATATCTCTCATCGTTGCAGAACCGGTTCAGTCCGGGACTATAGGCAAAAATCCCGCACCTTGCAGGACATCTTTCGCCATAGCGGCAGAAATCTTACGTCCCGATGACAAGGCCGCCTCATCCAGCAGGCGCGTCACGGCGGCGATGGCGGCATAGCTGCGCTCGATCCGGCGCAGCAGCCATTCGGGCAGGTCGGCGGCATAGCTGGCCCCCGCCGAGGCCAGGGAGCGTTCGATCAGGGCATGGGCCAGCGCCTCGTCCGGCTGTTCCAGCGCGACATGCGGCGCGGCGGCCAGACGGGAACGCAGGTCGGGCAAGGCCACCTGCCATATCGCGGGCGGCGCGTCGGCGATCAGCAGCAGGGGCCGCTGCGCCGTCTGCGCATCGTTCCAGGCGTTGAACAGCGTCCGGTCGTCCCGCCGCTGCGCATCGTCGATCACCGTGCCGCCGCTCTGCGCGGCGAAGTGGCGGCCCAGCGTCGAGCGCCCGGACAAGGGCGGCCCGCTCAACACGCTGATCGCCAGCGGCCAGCCCCGCCAGTTTTCCAGATGGCGCACGGCGATGCGGTTGGCGTCGCTGACCAGAAATTCGTCGTCCGTTCCCTGACCCGGCCGGTCGAACGGCAGGCTGATCTGTCTCATTGGGCCGGGGCAGCCCCCGCAGCGGCCCGGCGGATGCGCAGCGTGTTGCCGGACACCGCCACGCTGTACCCCCTGGCCGTCAGCGCGGCGCGCAGCGCGTCGACCGTGCCGTCGAAGCTGACCTGCATCACCGACGTGCCGCCCAGCGCCAGGCTGCTGGTCGCCGCCGAACGCACGCCCGCGATGGAGCGCACCGCCGCCTCGCCCTGCGCCACGGACCCGACATCGGGGGTGTCGAACTGGATCGCGAAGCTGCCGGTCGTGACGCCCGGCGTCGGCGGCGCCATCGTCTCCAGCGGCAGGTCGGCGGCATTTTCGATGGCCAGCGCGTCGGGATCGACCGGTTCCTCGATGATCAGCGACGGATCGGGACGCAGGCGGCCGTCATTCAGCGCCTGGGTGTAAAGCTGGTCGATGCGCTGCGCCGCCTGGTCCATCATCTGCGGAAGCGCGCTGTCGCTGGAGGCGCGCAGCGAAAAGCTGCCGATCAGGAAATTATCGGGGCCGTAACGGGCCGTGAAGGTTCCGGTCACGGGACCGCCGGGATATTGGCGGTCCAGCCGGGCGATGGGAATCACCACGTCCGCCGCGCCATATTGGTCCAGCAGCACGCGCCACCACAGCCGCCCGCGCCGCCCGGTCTGCCCCGCGTTCAGCAGGATCGGGTCGGCGATCGACCCGGCCACGCGCACATAGTCGATGGCGCTGTCCCCGGTGCGGAATCGCGCCCAGGCCTTCTGCCATTCGTTGATCCGCTCATAGGATACCGCAGAACCGCCGTCCCACAGCACCGGGATCACCAGCAGCGGCGGCGAATGCACGACATTGCTGCCGGTGACGCCCAGCACCTGCCCGGTCCGCGCCCGGTCGAACATGACGCCCAACGTCGCGACATAGCGGTTCGGCCCGGCCTGCTCATATTCAATCTCTATGCCGGAGATCATGCCCTCAAGCTGCGAATCGGACAGGCCCGGCGCACCGGTCCCGCCATGGGTGCGGGTCCAGAGCATCTGCCAGGCGCGCCGCTGCGCCAGCCGCCAGCCCGCCTGCCTGGCGCTGGCTGCATCCCTGGCGAAGACGTCGACCTTCACATGGCTCACCTGAAAATCGCCGCCGCTGGCGATGGGGGGGACGCCGCGTTCCCCCTCCATCTGCGCGAACAGCGCCGCCGCCGCGAGGCCGAGCGCCACCGCGCCCAGAATCTGGAGGGGGCGCGCCAATACCCGAAAGAAGGGTGCGCGAATCAGGTTCAGAGGCCGAAAATCAAGGCCGCGAAGGACAAGTGGCAGGCTCACGCGCGTCCTTTTGGCGGGATTTGCCTGCCCTGCCAAGCGGCAACCCATTTCCCGTTCCGTTTTCCTCTCCTTTGTTCTAGTGGCGCTCACCATGAGCGAGAACGAATCCTACAGCTACGCCAAGGCTGGCGTCGACATCGCCGCCGGCAATGCGCTGGTCCGCGCCATCGCCCCGCTGGCCAAGGCCACGCGCCGCCCCGGTGCCGACGCCGAACTGGGGGGCTTTGGCGGTTTCTTCGACCTGAAGGCGGCGGGTTACGACGATCCGCTGCTGGTCGCGGCCAATGACGGCGTGGGAACCAAGCTGAAACTGGCGATCGATCATGACGCCCATGACGGCGTCGGCATCGACCTGGTCGCCATGTGCGCCAACGACCTGATCGTGCAGGGGGCCGAACCGCTGTTCTTCCTGGACTATTACGCCACCGGCAAGCTGGAGAGCGGCGTGGCCGAACGAGTGATCGCCGGGATCGCGGAGGGTTGCAAGCAGGCGGGATGCGCGCTGATCGGCGGGGAGACCGCAGAGATGCCGGGCATGTACGCAGCGGGCGACTATGATCTTGCCGGTTTCTGCGTTGGCGCGGTGGAGCGGTCCCAAGCGCTGACCGGCAACAGGGTCAAGGCGGGGGACGTGCTGCTGGGCCTTGCTTCGTCGGGCGTGCACAGCAACGGTTTTTCGCTGGTCCGCCGCCTGGCCGCCGACAAGGGGTGGAAGCTCAATCGCCCGGCGATCTTCGACAATGAAGTGCTGCTGATCGACGCGCTGATGGCGCCGACGCGCATCTATGTGAAGTCGCTGCTGCCGCTGGTGCGGGCTGGGCGGATCAACGCGCTCGCCCATATCACCGGCGGCGGCCTGCTGGAAAATATCCCGCGCGTGCTGCCCGAAGGCTGCCATGCCGTGGTCGAAGCCGATGGGTGGGAACAGCCCCGGCTGATGGCCTTCCTCCAGGCGCAGGGCCATATCGAGCCGGAGGAGATGGCGCGCACCTTCAACTGCGGCGTCGGCATGGTGCTGGCGGTCGATGCGGACGGGGCGGATGCCGTGGCGGCCGAACTGGAAGCGGCTGGCGAGACGGTGGTCCGCGTCGGCACGGTCGAAACGGGTGAAAAGGGCTGCACGGTCAAGGGCAGCCAGGAAACATGGAGCGCGAAGGCGGACTGGACCGCGACGCATCTGGGGTAAATTTTCCCCGTTCGTGCTGAGCAGGGACTGAGCGAAATCGAAGCCTGTCCTGAGCCTGTCGAAAGGCTCAGCGGCTACTCAGGACGGACGGAGGCCGTAAGAAATGTCCAAGGCAAAGGTCGGCGTTCTGATTTCCGGACGCGGTTCGAACATGGCGGCGCTGCTCTATGCCGCCAAGCATCCGTCCTGCCCCTATGAGATCGTGCTGGTCGCGGCCAACGATCCCGAAGCGCCCGGCCTGGCGCTGGCCGCCGCCGAGGGGGTCGCGACCTTCGGCCAGAGCCACAAGGGGCTGAAGCGCGCCGAATTCGACGCCGTCATCGACGCGGAACTGCGCAGGGCGGGCGCGGAATATGTCGCGCTGGCCGGCTATATGCGCCTGCTCTCGCCGGAATTCGTCGCGGGATGGGAAGGCCGGATGCTCAACATCCACCCCAGCCTGCTGCCCAAATATAAGGGCCTGGACACCCACCAGAAAGCGCTCGACGCGGGCGACAGCCATGCGGGCTGCTCGGTCCACATCGTCACCGCCGAACTGGACGACGGGCCGGTGCTGGGCCAGACGCAAGTCGCGATCCTGCCCGGCGACACCGCCGACAGCCTGGCCGCGCGCATCCTGATCGCCGAACATCAGCTTTATTCCCGCACCCTCGCGGATTTCGTGACCCGCGAGCGTCAGCCCGAATGGCTGCTCGACAAAGTGCGCGAGCGCGCCCTCGCCCTGCCGCAGGCAGATGAGGTGACATCGCACGGCATGCCCTGCTTCGGCATAGAGAAGGGCAAGAAATTCGCCTATTTCACGCAGGATCATCATGGCGATGGAGTCATCGCCATCCTCGTCAAGACGACCGCGCCCGAAGAGCAGGCGATGCTGATCGAAAGCGATCCGGCGCGCTATTACCGCCCCGCCTATTTCGGCGACGGCTGGGTCGGCATCCGGCTCGACCTGGGGGATACGGATTGGGAGCAGATCGGCGAACGGCTGCATCGTGCCTGGCGCGAAGTCGCGCCAAGGAAACTCACCGCGCTGCTGGACGCCGCCGACGAATTTTAGCCCCGCCCTTTCCATTCCGATGGCCCAACCCCACTATAGGCAGCCATGACCGACACCCCCTTCCCCGCTCCGCAAGCCGCCATAGAGATCACCAACCTCTCCAAGATGTACAAGGGGGGCAAGCTGGCGCTCGACAATATCAGCCTCTCCATCCCGCGGGGGCAGATTTACGGCCTGCTCGGCCCCAATGGCGCGGGGAAATCGACCACGATCAACATCCTCGCAGGCCTCGTCAACAAGACCGGCGGCAGCGCGAGGATATGGGGCTTCGACATCGACCAGAACCCCCGCAACGCGAAGAACAGCATCGGCATCGTGCCGCAGGAGATCGTCTTCGATCCCTTCTTCACTCCGTTCGAGACGCTGGAGAATCAGGCGGGCTATTATGGCGTGCCCAAGGATCGCCGCCGGTCGATGGAATTGCTGCGCGCCGTGCATCTGGAGGACAAGGCCAACGCCTATGCCCGCACCCTGTCGGGCGGCATGAAGCGCCGCCTGCTGGTGGCGAAGGCGATGGTGCACAGCCCGCCGATCCTGGTGCTGGACGAACCGACGGCGGGCGTCGACGTGCAGCTTCGCCAGCAACTCTGGGCCTATGTGCGGGAGCTGAACCGGCAGGGCGTGACCATCGTGCTGACCACCCACTATCTGGAGGAAGCCGAGCAACTGTGCGACCGCATCGCCATCATCAACCATGGCAAGGTCATCACCGACAAGCCGACCCGTGAACTGATCGCCATGGCGCAGGAAAAGGTGGTGCAGGTGACGGTCGACCGCGACGTCGCGACGCTGCCCGCCGACCCCAGCTTCGAGAAGATCGAACTGTCGGACGACCGCACGCTGACCATCACCTATATGAAGAACCGCGCCAATGCCGGCCAGGTACTGAGCGCCGTGCAGGCGAGCGGACTGGCGATCGTCGATGTGGTGACCCGCGACCCGGACCTGGAGGATGTGTTCCTCAATCTGACAGCGGCAGCCTAGCCCATATAAGAAAAACGTCAGGACGAAGATGCCCATCACCACCTATGACGTCGTCATCATCGGCTCCGGCGCGGCGGGGCTGACGGCCGCCATCAACTTGGCGCAGGACCGCAAGGTCGTGGTGCTGGCCAAGGGCGCGCTGGACGGCGGGTCCACCAACTGGGCGCAGGGCGGCATTGCCGCCGTGCTCGACGCCGGTGACAGTTTCGAGGCGCATATCGAGGATACGATGGTCGCGGGCGCAGGCCTCAACGACCGCAGCACGGTGGAGTTCGTCGTCTCCGAAGCCCCCGCCGCCATCGAGCGGCTGGCCGAACTGGGCGTCCCCTTCAACGCCCATGAAGGGGGTGGAGAGGAATTCGGCGAACGCTGGCACCTGACGCGGGAGGGCGGCCACAGCCATCGCCGTATCGTCCATGTCGACGACGCCACCGGCCATGCCGTGCAGGTCGCGCTGCTGAAGGCCGCCCGCGCCAATCCCAACATCACCCTGCTGGAGGACCGGGTCGCCCTCGACCTCATCACCAGCCGCCATGGCGAGAAATATTCGGGCGACGGCCATGTCTGGGGCGTCTACGCCTTCAACAAGCAGACCGATCATGTCGACGCGATATTGGGCCGGGCGACGATCCTGTGCACCGGCGGCGCGGGCCGCACCTATCTCTTCTCGACAGCGCCCAGGGGGGCGACCGGCGACGGCATCGCCATGGCCTGGCGCGCGGGCTGCCGCGTCTCCAACATGGAGATGAACCAGTTCCACCCGACCTGCCTCTACAATCTGGAGGTCAAGAATTTCCTGATCACCGAAGCCGTTCGCGGCGAAGGCGGCCATCTGAAGCTCCCCCCCGGCGTGCCCGGCGGCGGCGAACGCTTCATGCCCCGCTTCGACAAGCGCGGCGAACTCGCCCCCCGCGACGTGGTGGCCCGCGCCATCGACCATGAGATCAAGCGCCTGGGCCTGGACTATGTCCATCTGGACATCAGCCACAAGCCGCCTGAATTCGTGCGCACCCATTTCCCGACCATCTATGCGCGCCTGCTGGACCTGGACATCGACATCACAAAGGAGCCGATCCCCGTCGTCCCGGCACAGCATTATACCTGCGGCGGCGTGGTGATCGACCTGGACGGGCGCACCGACCTGCCCGGCCTCTATGCGGCGGGCGAAGTCACCGAAAGCGGCCTGCACGGGGCCAATCGCCTCGCCTCCAACTCGTTGCTGGAATGCTTCGTCTTCGGGGAGGCGGCGGCCCGGCATATCCGCGCCCATTGGGACGAACTGCCTGCCCCGCCGCCCATCCGCCCCTGGGACGAAAGCCGCGTCACCAATTCGGACGAAGAGGTCATCGTCCAGCATAACTGGAAGGAAATCCGCCGCTTCATGTGGGACTATGTCGGCATCGTCCGCACCACCAAGCGGCTGGAGCGCGCCCAGCACCGCATCGACCTGCTGGCCAAGGAGGTGGATGAATATTACGGCAATTTCCGCGTGACGCCCGACCTGATCGAACTGCGCAACCTGCTGGAGGTGGCGCGCCTGGTCGTCCGTTCGGCGCTGCATCGCAAGGAAAGCCGGGGCCTTCACTATACGCTCGACTATCCGGACATATTGCCGCAGGCCGTCGACACGGTGCTGACGCCGTGAAAAAAGTGGCGCAGCGATCCGTCGCGCTGCGCCATCAGTTGGGGAGGGAGCGCTGAAAGCGCCGTCCTCCTTGTGCAATTTCCATGCAGCGTCCGCTTTGATCGGCGTCAAACCGTCTTCAGAAAATCGCCCAGCGCCGCGTTGAAGCGCGCAGGCTGGTCCGCCATGACCACATGGCCGCTGGGGCCGATGGGAACCAGCCGGACGCCGCGCTTGGCGGCATAGGCGGCGCGGAAGGTGCGGCCGATCTCGCCCGCCTGTTTCGCGTCATCGCCCACCGCATAGACCACCTCCATCGGCGCGCCCAGCCGCCCCAGTTGCGGCCGCAGGTCGACATTGGCCAGATCGCGCAGCGCATTGGCGATGACGTCCGGATCGCTGCCCTTCGCACCCGGCATTTCCGCCAGCATCTGCGCCAGATAGGCCCGGCCCGCCTTGGTCCCGGTAAAATACTGCCCCAGTTGATCGGCCAGGAAGCCCAGCCCCTGCGCCGTGCCGCCGACCATCGCCGCCCCTTCGGGCAGCATGTCGACCACCATCAACCGCCCGGCCAACCCCTTCAAACCCAGCATCATCGCCAGCGTGCCGCCCATGCTGTGGCCGACGATGGCGGGCCGGTCCAGCCCCGCCGCCGCGATATAGCGGGCAATCTCGTCCGCCAGCGGCTGGACCAGCGGCCCACTGGCATTGGCGTCCGCAGGCAGGCCCGCAAAGCCCCGCACATGGACCAGATGCCAGCGATAGCCGGGCAGCGCGCCGACCACCCCGTTCCACAGCCCCGGCCCGCTCGCCAGCCCGGCGATCAGCACGACGTCGCGCCCGGCCCCCCGCGCCGTGACCGCAATCCGGCGGGATGCGAAAGGCGCAGCCCAGGCCATCGGCGCGGACATGCCGCCCGCCAGCAGGGCCGCCGCGCCCCACATCATGGTTCGTCTGTTCATCATTGGCGCTTTCTTGCAGCCCGACGCCTGAACCTCAACTGAGTTGGGGTTTCCCGTTCAGCCTCCTTACATCGCATTTGTGGAATCGTTCGTCGCATGATTCTTGTCACCCGGCGCGCATCTGAACCCTAATGCGAAAGGAGAGTGCGGGGATTTTGATGACCATGTTGAAGGGAGGGCGCGGCAAGCGTCCAAATGGCGGCGGCCCGAATGGCGGCAGGGGCAGCTCTGTCCGTCTTGTCCTCTTGATGGCGGCGCTTTCGGCCTGCGTCAGCGCGCCGCAACAACCCTATGCCGCGGTTCAGCAACGGCCCCAGCCCACCACGGCGACCTTCCCGATCAAGCCCGTCGCCAATCCGCCCAAGCCCTTCGAGGCGCTGAATGTCGACCAGCGCGAAACCCCGCCGCCCGGCCTGGTCAGCGTGGTCCGCAACCTCGGCCAAAGCTTCAACGGCAAGGTGGGCATCGCCGTGCGCCGCATCGGCAGCGACTGGACGGTCGCCTGGAACGGCAATCTGCTCTTCCCGCAGCAAAGCGTGTCGAAACTCTGGGTGTCGATGACCTTCCTCGACGCGGTGGACCGGGGCAAGATTCGCCTCAGCGACAGCACCACCATCACGAAGAAGGATCTGACCCTCTTCCACCAGCCGACCGCCGCGCTGGTCGGCAATGCGGGTTGGACCACCACCTATTCCGACCTGATGCGCCGCGCCATGACGCAGAGCGACAATACCGCCAACGACACGCTGCTGCGCGCCGTGGGCGGGCCGGATGCGGTGCGCGGCTATCTGGCCCGCCGCTATATCAAGGATATCCGCTTCGGCCCCGGCGAACGGCTGCTGCAATCGACGACCGCCGGTCTCGAATGGCGTCAGGATTATTCGATCGGCCGCAATTTCTACGCGGCCCGCGCCCAATTGCCCATGTCGGTGCGGCAGAAGGCGCTGGACAATTATCTGGCCAGCCCGCCGGACGGGGCGGCGCCCTCCTCCATCGTGCAGGCGCTGGCGAAGCTCAAGCAGAATGACATGCTCTCCCCCGCTTCCTCGCAACTGCTGTTGTCGATCATGAGCGAGGCGAAGACCGGGCCGCAACGCATCAAGGGCGGCGTCCCGGCGGGGTGGCGCTATCTGCACAAGACCGGCACGGGCCAGGATCTGGGCGCGCGTTCGACCGGGTTCAACGACATCGGCATCATGACGGCGCCCGACGGCACCAGCTATGCCGTCGCGGTGATGATCGGCAGCACGACCGAGCCGATCCCGGCGCGCTGGCAATTGATGCAGGCCGTGGCGAAGGCGGTCGCGGCAAACCACGAGGCGCGTTAGCCACAAGCGCTTCCTGCGAAGGCAGGAACCCAGTTCTGCCGTTTGAATATTATGGCAAAGTTTAGACTGGGCTCCTGCCTTCGCAGGAGCACGTCGTTCAGAAGGTCAGGGTTCAATCCAGATTCGGCCTCAGCCAGCGCTCCGCCGTCTCCAGATCGACGCCGCGCCGCCTGGCATAATCCTCCAACTGATCCCGCCCGACCCGCGCCACGCCGAAATATTCGGCCTGCGGGTGGCCGAAGTAAAAGCCGCTGACCGCCGCCGTCGGCAGCATCGCGAAACTCTCGGTCAGCGTGATGCCGGTCGCATGATGCGCGTCCAGCATGTCGAACAGCAGCGGCTTCAAACTATGCTCCGGACAGGCCGGATAGCCCGGCGCCGGACGGATGCCGCGATATTGCTCCTTGATCAGCGCCTCGTTGGTAAGCTGCTCGCCCTCGGCATAGCCCCAGAGCGCGGTACGCACATAATGATGCAGCCGCTCGGCAAAGGCCTCCGCCAGACGATCCGCCAGCGCCTTCAACAATATGTCCGAATAATCGTCGATGGCGTTCTTGAACCGCGCCAGATGCGGCTCGATGCCATGGATCGACACGGCGAAACCGCCCATCCAGTCGCCGTCATGGCTGATGAAGTCGGCCAGGCACATGTTCGCCCGCCCTTCCCGCTTGGCGATCTGCTGCCGCAGCATGGGGAGGGTGAAATGCTTCTCATCCTCGACATGGACGATGATATCGTCGCCCTGCCGACGGCAAGGCCACAGGCCGGCGACGCCCCGCGCCGTCAGCCACTTCTCGTTGACGATGCGGTCCAGCATCGCCTGCGCGTCGTTGAACAGGCTGGTCGCGCTTTCCCCGACGACCTCATCATCCAATATCGCGGGATAATTGCCCGCCAGTTCCCAGGCACGGAAGAAGGGCGTCCAGTCGATATATTGACGCAGATCCTTCAGATCCCAGTCCGGGAAACGATGGACGCCGGGCAGGCGGGGCTTGCCGGGCTTCAGGCTCTCATCGATCTCGAAGGCGTTGTCGCGGGCTTCCTCTATGCTGAGCAGCTTGCTCTGGCCCTTGTTCGCGCGGGACACGCGGACATGCTCATAATCGTCCTTGGTCTTTGCGACGAAAGCATCCTTCTGCGTCTCCGAAACCAGCGCCGTCGCCACGCCGACCGCCCGGCTGGCGTCCAGCACATGCACCACCGGTCCCTTGAAGGCCGGATCGATGCGCAGCGCGGTATGCACCCGCGATGTCGTCGCGCCGCCGATCAGCAGCGGCATGGTCATCTCCGCCCGCTGCATTTCCGTCGCGACCGTCACCATCTCGTCCAGAGAGGGGGTGATGAGGCCGCTGAGGCCGATCATGTCGGCGTCATTCTCGTTCGCCGCCTTGATGATGTCCTGCCATGGCACCATGACGCCCAGGTCGATCACCTCGAAGCCGTTGCACTGGAGCACGACGCCGACGATATTCTTGCCGATGTCGTGGACGTCGCCCTTGACCGTGGCCATGACGACCTTGCCCTTGCCCTTGGCGCCCGGTTCCTTCGCCGCCTCGATGAAGGGCAGCAGGTGCGCGACCGCCTTCTTCATGACGCGGGCGGACTTCACCACCTGCGGCAGGAACATCTTGCCCGCGCCGAACAGGTCGCCCACGACATTCATGCCGTCCATCAGCGGGCCTTCGATCACTTCGATCGGCTTGGCGGCGACGAGACGGGCTTCCTCCGTATCCTCGACCACATACATGTCGATGCCCTTGACCAGCGCATGCTCCAGCCGCTTGGCGACGGGCCAGCCGCGCCATTCCTGCGCGGCCTTTTCCGACGCCGCGTCCTTGCCCTTGTAGCTTTCCGCCAGCGCGACCAGGCGGTCGCCCGCTTCGGGATCACTGTTCAGCAGCACATCCTCACACGCCTGGCGCAGTACCGGGTCGATCGCGTCATAGACGTCGAGTTGCCCCGCATTGACGATGGCCATGTCCAGCCCCGCCGGAATGGCGTGGTAGAGGAAGACCGAATGCATCGCCCGCCGCACCGGCTCATTGCCGCGGAAGGAGAAGCTGAAATTCGACAGGCCGCCCGAAATATGGACATGGGGGCAGCGCTTCTTGATCTCCCGGCAGGCTTCGATGAAGTCGAGACCGTATCCATTATGCTCCTCGATCCCGGTCGCCACGGCGAAGATATTGGGATCGAAGATGATGTCCTCCGGCGGGAAGCCGATGGACAGCAGCAGCTTGTAGGCGCGCTCGCAAATCTCGACCTTGCGCTCCTTGGTATCCGCCTGGCCGGTCTCGTCGAAGGCCATGACGACCACCGCCGCGCCATAGGCCATGCACAGCCGCGCATGATGCAGGAAAGCCTCCTCGCCCTCCTTCATGCTGATCGAGTTCACGACGGGTTTGCCCGAAACGCATTTCAGCCCCGCCTCGATCACTTCCCATTTGGAAGAATCGATCATCACCGGCACGCGGCTGATGTCCGGTTCCGACGTCATGAGTTTCAGGAAGGTCGTCATCGCCTCCACGGCGTCGAGCAGCCCTTCGTCCATGTTGACGTCGACGATCTGCGCGCCATTCTCCACCTGGTCGCGGGCGATGTCGATGGCCGCGGCATAGTCGCCCGCCATGATCAGCTTCTTGAACTTGGCCGAACCGGTGACGTTGGTGCGCTCACCGATATTGACGAAAGTGGCGGTCGATTGCGTGGTCATCGTATCAAATTCCGTTCGGGCTGAGCGAAGTCGAAGCCCTTGTCTGAGCGGAGGCGAAGACACCTCGCTACGTTCGGTACAACCCTTCGATTTCTCTCAGGGCGAACGGAGGAGAGACTTCTCTCCTCCACATCATCACGCCGCGATATGCATCGGCTCCAGCCCCGCGAGCCGCGTCACCACCGGCAATTCCGGCACCTGACGCGGCTTCTGCCCCGCCAGCGCCCTCGCCACCGCGCCGATATGCGCGGGCGTGGTGCCGCAGCAACCGCCGACCATGTTCACCAGCTCCTCATCCACCCACTGGCGAATGAGCGACGCGGTCGTCTCCGGCAATTCGTCATATTGCCCCAGTTCATTGGGCAGCCCCGCATTGGGATAGGCCAGGATCAACGTATCGGCATTCTTCGCCAGTTCGCTCAGATAAGGCCGCAGCAGGTCCGCCCCGAAGGCGCAGTTCACCCCGATGGTCAGCGGCTTCAAATGCCGCAGCGAATACCAGAAGGCGTTGATCGTATGCCCCGACAGGTTGCGCCCCGACATATCGGTGATGGTGAAGCTCAGCATCAGCGGCACGGGCCGCCCCGCCGCCGCCTCGGCCTCCCGCGCGGCCATGCCCGCCGCCTTGGCGTTCAGCGTGTCGAAGCATGTCTCGACCAGCAGGAAATCCACCCCGCCCTCGATCAGCGCGTCGCACTGCTCGCGATAATCGGCCTTCAGCGTATCGTAATCGACCTCGCGATAGGCCGGGTCGTTCACGTCGGGCGAGATCGACAGGGTCTTGTTCGTCGGCCCGATGGACCCCGCCACGAAGCGCGGGCGGCCGTCTTTCGCGGTCGCATCCTCGCACGCCTTGCGGGCGATCCGCGCGGCGGCGATGTTGATATCCCGCACCAGATGCTCGCAGCCATAATCGGCCATGGCGATCTTGGTGGAGGAGAAGGTGTTCGTCTCGATCATGTCCGCCCCGGCATCAAGATAGGCGGCATGGATACCCTCCACGATATCCGGCCGGGTGAGGCACAGAAGGTCGTTATTGCCCTTCTGATCCTTCGCCAGGTCGAGCGACCCGCGATAATCCGCCTCGGTAAGCCCATGTTTCTGGATCGACGTGCCGTAGCCGCCGTCGAAGATCATGATCTTTTCCGCCGCCATGGCGCGGAAGCGTTCCTCGGCGGTCATGCCGTCTTCTCCAATTGGGGTCTGCGCCCAAGCAAATGACAGATCGCATAGCTCAGTTCCGCCCGGTTGAGCGTGTAGAAATGGAAGTCGCGCACCCCGCCGGCATACAGCTTGCGGCACAGTTCCGCCGCGAGCGTCGCCGATACAAGCTGACGCGCAGCCGCATGATCGTCCAGCCCCTCGAACAGCTTGCCCATCCAGCCGGGCACATCGGTGTTGCACATCGCCGACATGCGCTGGACCGCCGCGAAATTGCTGACCGGCATGATGCCCGGAATGATGTCCGCGTCGATCCCCGCCGCCGCCACCGTATCGCGGAAGCGGAAGAAAGTATCCGGCTCGAAGAAAAATTGCGTGATCGCCCGCGTCGCGCCCGCATCCAGCTTGCGCTTCAGATTATCAATGTCGCTCCGTGCGCTCAACGCATCCGGATGCGTCTCAGGATAAGCCGCCACCGAAATCTCGAAAGCATGGCGCTTCATCAGCCCCTCGACCAGTTCCGCCGCGCCCTTGTAACCTTCCGGATGCGGCTCAAACTTCGCGCCCATTTCCGGCGGATCGCCGCGCAGCGCCACGATGTGCCGCACGCCCGCTTCCCAATAGGCGTCGGCCACCTCGTCGATCTCGGCCTTGCTCGCCGCCACGCAGGTCAGATGCGCCGCCGCCGCCAGCGGCGTCTCCTTCGCGATCCGGGCCACGGTGTTATGCGTCCGCTCCCGCGTAGACCCGCCCGCGCCATAGGTCACCGACACGAATTTCGGCGCCAGCGGCGTCAGCGCCTGGATCGCGGACCAGAGCTGCTCCTCCATCTTCTCCGTCTTGGGCGGGAAGAATTCGAAGCTCACATCAACGTCGCCCGCCAGATCGGCATAGAGCGGCGCCTGCCAGTCGTGCCTGGCCTCTTCAACGGAAGGGAAGCTAAAGGTCATGCGGAAAGTCGTCCTTCGATTGGCAGCACGCGCGCGCCCCGGCGCCGTCCCAGCCATAATTGCACCGTCAGTTCCTGGCCGGGCAGCACATCCACCCGCTCCAGTTCCAGGCCCGCGCCCGCGAACCAGCTTTCGATCTGCTCGTCGGAAAAGCCGAGGCGCGCATGCTGGTCGCGCAGCCGCAGCTCTTCCCGTTCATGCGCCGCGAAATCGGCGATCAGCACCCGGCCCCCGGCGCTCGTCACCCGCGCCGCCTCGGCAATTACAGCCTCGGGCGCCTGCGCATAGTGCAGCACCTGATGCAGCACCGCCGTATCGACGCTGCCCGGCTCCAGCGGCAACGCGCCGAAATCGCCCAGCACCAGCGCATATTTGTCGCCCGCATCATGCGGCAGCTTGGCCCGCGCCAGCCGCAACATGTCGGGGCTGCGATCCAGCGCCGTCACCTGATCCGCCGACGGGCCGAACAATTCGATCATGCGGCCCGTGCCCGTGCCGATATCCAGCAGATGCCCGATGGGTTCGGCCCCCAGCAAAGCCGTCATCGCGCTTTCCACGTCGCCCTCCGGCACATGCAGCGACCGGATCGCGTCCCACAGCTCGGCATGTTCCGCGAAATAGCTTTCCGCCGCCCGGGCGCGATCCGCCCGCACCGCCGCCAGCCGGGCCAGGTCGGCCTTCTGCCACAGATCCTCGCTCTCCGAGGGCACAAGCTGGTCGAACAGGGTCAGGAAAGGCGCGATTTCAGCCCCCTTGCCCAGCCGCAGGAAAACCCAATTGCCTTCCTTGCGCCGCTCGACCAGACCCGCCTCCGCCAGGATGCGGACATGGCGCGACACGCGCGGCTGGCTTTGCCCGACGACCTGCGCGATTTCGCCCACCGCCAGTTCCATGGCGCGCAAAAGATAGATGATGCGCAGCCGCGTGGGGTCGCCCAATGCCCTGAAAATGTCGAGTGCCGCGCTCATGGAATGATCATATAAAGAAATCTTTATATACGTCAATGGGCGTTGGGATCGCGCCCCTCACTCCCCTTCCAGCCCCGAATCACGGGCTTAACGCAGGAATGGGATTGCCATGAGTCGCCGGATTCATTACGAATCGCGGCGCAGACGCAATGGGGGGTGAACTTTTCTCCGAGAGTGGTCTGCACCGTTATTATTCTCAGAGAGGGGTTAACCCATGACCAAGTCGATTGCTCTTTCGCTCGTTCTCGCCGCGTCGCTCGGCCTGGCCGCCTGCTCGGGCGGTGCGGAAAATGCCGCCAACAACGCCGCCAATGCTGCCGAGAATGCTTCGAATGCTGCCGACAACGCCATGAACGCCGCGCTGAACGCTGCCGACAACGCTTCGAACGCCGCTTCGAACGTTGCCAACGCCGCTGGCAACGCCGCCGCGAACGCGATGTAATTCCCTTTTCGGGAATTATCCGGGAAGGGGCCGCGCCGGAAACGGGGCGGCCCTTTTCTTTGGCAGGCGCGTGGAGCACGCAAAAGAAAAGGGCTGCCCAACCGGGCAGCCCTCTTTCGTTCATTCTTCACCGCCGGATCAGCAATCCCGATCGATCGCCCGCCCGGCCAGCGCGCCCACGCCCGCGCCGATGATGGCGCCCGTGGTGCCGTCGCCGCGACGGCCATAACGGCCGCTGCCCTTGCCGACTTCATTGCCGAGCAGGCCGCCGGCAATCGCACCGATGATGGTGCCGCCCGTGCCGCTGTCCCGGCAGCGATAGCCGCCGCGATAACCCCGGTAGCCACGATAGCCATCGCCCCGATAATAGCCGCCACCCCGGTAATAGCCGTCGCGGTCGCCGCGATACCCCCGATAACCCCGGTCGCCGCGATAATAATCGCCGCGCTCATAATGGCGGCCCCAACCGTCGCGGGCCATGGCGGGCGTTGCGGTAACGGCCAGGGAAGCAGCGCCCATCGCCAGCGCAGCCCCCAGATTGATCAGAAACTTCGTCTTCATGGCGTTGCTCCTCGACTTTGCCATCCGGCTCGCCCTTCCTGGAGGGACTCGCCATCGATTGATGCCCTTTTGCCCGATTCGCATTGAGCCGAGCCTGAATGGCGATGTCAGCGACCGTTCAGCTAACCGTCGCGCCGCTCCAGCGGCTATGGCCCCCATCATCACGCTTTCCCGCCGCCAGGGCCAGCCGCGCCGTCCTGGGGCGAAAAATCCTTCACGCCGCCCCATAATCCCCTATGGCAGAGGGGATGCGCCGAATCCTGATCGTCCTGCTGCTTGCGATCCTGCTCCTCCCCGCGCCGCACAAGAACAAGCCCGAACCCTTCACCGCCGGTCCGCTGCTGGTCAGGGCGCGCCCCTTGCCCCTGAACGCCGCCGATCCCGCGCAGCGCGACCTGGGGCGCCTCCACTATCTGGGCGGCTGGCAACTGGGCAGCGCGCATCACGGCTTCGGCGGCATATCCTCCCTGTTGGCGGAACCGGACGGGCAGATATTGGCGCTCAGCGATTCCGGCACGCTGATGGGCTTTCACATCGGTCCGGTCAAAGCCAACCGGCGCCCGTTCATCGCCCCCCTCCCCATCCGGCCGCAAGACCGCGACCGCCCCTGGTGGGCCTGGGATTCGGAGGCCATGGCCCACGACCCGGCGACACGGCGCTATTGGGTGGGCTTCGAACTGCAGCAGATGATCTGCCGCTATTCCCCCGGCTTCGCCCGCGTCGAAGCATGCCGCATTTGGCCGGAGATAGAGGCCTGGCCCGAAACGGGATCGGTCGAATCGCTGGCGCGGCTGCCCGACGGGCGCTTCCTGGCGCTGGCGGAAATGGGCATGACCGCCGACGGCAGCCATGACATGCTGCTGTTCGCGGGCGACCCGGCGGAAGCCGCCACGGCGGCGCCCATGCACCTGCGCTATGTGCCGCCGCGGGGCTATCGCCCGACAGACGCGGTGGCGCTCGATGGGCGGCATGTGCTGGTTCTCAACCGGCGGCTGACCTTGCAATCATTGTTCACGGCGACGCTGGCGATCATCGAACTGCCGGAAAAGCCGCACCCCGGCGACAAACTCAAGGCGCGCACCCTGGCCCGGCTGGCGCCGCCGCTGCTGGCCGACAATTTCGAAGGGCTGGCGCTCACCCGGCAGGGCGGCCGCCCCATCGTCTGGATCGTGTCCGACGATAATCATGAATTCTTCCAGCGGACCCTGTTGCTGAAATTCGGGCTGGATTTTTAATCCTCCCCATCGGGAGATGGGGAGGGGGACCGCGCGAAGCATGGTGGAGGGGAAGGGGCGCGACCTCCGAAATTCCCCTCCACCATGCTTCGCATGGTCCCCCTCCCCACGCTGCGCGTAGGGAGGATTTAAGTCGGCCAACGCAAAAAAGCGGCCCGTTGCCGGGCCGCTCTTTCAAGCGAACGAAGCGAAGCGGATCAGGCCGCGACGGCGGCCTTCTTCTTCGCGATATCGCGCTTCAGCCGGCGGGCCTTCAACGACAGCTTTTCGTCGCTGGTCTTCAGCAGCCAGTTGTCCAGGCCGCCATTATGTTCGACCGAACGCAGACCATGGGTCGACACGCGCAGCTTCACGCTCGTTTCCAGCGCTTCGGAGATCAGCGACACGTTCTGCAGGTTGGGCAGGAACACACGCTTGGTCTTGTTATTGGCGTGGGAAACATTGTGACCCACCTGGCGACCCTTGCCGGTCAGCTCGCAAATGCGCGACATAGTCAATCAACCTTGTAATTCGGGTTCGTTCGGAAAGCGGCGCCGATAACGGGATTCCCGACGCACGTCAACCCGCACAGAGCCTTTCCGGGCCGCAACCCTTTCCGACTCATGAGCGTTGATGCCCCATAATCCAAAGGAGGCCGAAATGCGATTCATTGGTGGCTTGGTGCTGATTTTGCTGCTGGTTCTGGCTGGCGGCATCGCCACCGGCTTCATCGACCTGCGCAAGACGCAGGAAGGAAGCCTGCCCGACGTCGCGGTCAAGGGCGGTTCCCTGCCCAAATATGAGGCCGATGTGGCGAAGGTGGAGGTCGGCAAGCGCAAGGAAACGGTCGAAGTGCCGACGGTGGACGTCAAGAAGCCGTGATTTTCCCTTTTCGGGCCGATGTTGTAAGGGGCGATCCATGCCATCGCCCTTCCCCCTGCCCGATCCGATGCGGCGCGCCCTGGACCTCGCCCGCGCCGCCCGGGACGCGGGCGAGGTGCCGATCGGCGCGGTCGTCACGCTGGATGGCCGGATCGTCGGGGAGGGCGAAAATCGCAACCGGCGCGACAATGATCCCACCGCCCATGCGGAAATGGTCGCGATCCGGGCGGCTGCCGCGCATCTGGGGGATTTCCGGCTGACCGGCTGCGACCTTTGGGTCACGCTGGAGCCTTGCGCCATGTGCGCCGGAGCCATCTCCCACGCCCGCATTGCCCGTCTCTATTACGCCGCCGCCGATCCGAAGGGCGGCGCCATCGAACAGGGACCGCGCCTCTTCACCCAACCGCAATGCCTGCACCGGCCCGAAGTCTATGGCGATCTGGCCGAAGCCGAAGCCTCAACGCTGCTGCGGGACTTTTTTCTCGCCCGGCGCTGAATAATCGATGCGGTAGAGGCTGTAGGGCAGCGTCATTCCCGTTTTCAACGTCACAGGCTTCAGCCAGTTCGGCACCTCGCCCCGCATCAGCCCGGCGTAAAAGCCCCTGGGACTGCGCGCCTGATAGATGGTGCCTTCGGGAAAGCCGGGACAGACCAGCAGATAGGTCGCGCGATGCTTCGCCGCGATGGGCCGGAAAGCCTCCGCCGGGCCGTCATAGGCGTGATGCATGTCCAGGATCGTCGCGCCGTTGCGGTGATAGGGGCCGGCCACGGCGCTATGATGGGTGGCGACGATCAGGCGCGGCCCCAGATCGACCATGGTGAAGATGGTGGCCGGGGGCAGCTGGTTCAGCACCTCCAGCGCGGGCAAGGTGCGGCAGCGGCCATTGGCCTTGTCGATTGCCTTCCGGCGCGCCTGCACCGTGGGCTTGGGCGGCTTGGGCTTCTCGCCCGTCGTCCTGACCCAGAATTGGTTGATCTGCGGATAGAGCGGCGTGGCAAAGGCCGCCACGCCCAGCAGCGCCGCGCCTCCAGCCGCCAGCCCGCGCGCCAGCGGACGCCCGCTACCCAGGACGCACAGCAGCCGATAGGCCGCCCAGGCCGCGGGCGGAATGGCCAGCAACTGCGCCGCCGGCCCCGCCCGCAACTGCCAGAAAAGCAAAGCGGTCGAAAACAGCATCATCAGGCCCACCGTGGCCCAGGCCCAGAGCCGGTCGCCGTCGCGCCGCGAAACCCACAGCGCCCAGATCAGGCCGACAAGGCCCGCGACCGGGATCGCCATCAACGGCACGATCAGGCTGCGCGCCTGCACGGTGATCGGCTTCGCCTCCCGGATATTGGCCAGCCACAGCTTTTCAAGTTCCGGCGAGATCTGATAGGCGCCGGACAGGCATTGTGGCCAATTGAGCCAGGCAAAGGCCGCCACCGCCGCGCCTACGACGATCCCGGCCCCAAGCCGTGCAGGCCAGCTTTTGAGCGGCAGCAGCGCCAACAGCGCCATCCCCGCCGAAGCCGCCGCGAAGATCGCGACCCAGATAGGCGAGATGGCGTCGCACACCATTTCCCGGTTGGCATAGCTGGCAAACAGCAGGAACAGCAGCGACGTCGCTCCGCCCAGGCTGAGCGCATAGGGCAGCATCCGCCGCGCCGCGCCATCCTTGAACACCCAGCGCAGCGCGATCAGCGCCCCCCCGGCGGCGAGGTAGACGATCATCTCCATGCCGATGGCGATGGAAAGCGCGCTGCTCACCCCCGCGACGATGCCGCCGCGCAGCCAGTTGCGGTCGATCAGCCCCGCCAGCATCAGCACGGTGAAGGTCAGTTGCCAGCCATGATGGTCGATCCGCATCGGCACGAACATGCCGATGCCCATCTGCGCGGCGAAGGGCGCCAGCGCGGCCAGGAACCAGCTATTCCCCCCCGCCAACCGCCGCGCGATGAAGCCCATCCCCAGCATCAGCGGCAGCAGCGGCAGCAGCGGCGCGATCCCGCAGGCCAGCCGGTCGGCCAGTCCCTGATCCACGAAAGCGCGGAAGAACAGCATCAGGCCCGCCAGCGGCAGGTCCACCAGCCGCGACCAGTGGATGTTGAACCCGGCGGGCGGATCCAGCCTGTACTGCTGCAGGTCGTACCAACCCTGCCCCGCCAGCCAGTCCTTCACCTGAAGGAAACGCATATTATCGTCAGTATCGCTAAGCGTCAGCCAATGGATCTGCGGCCAGCGCATGGTGAGCAGGCAGGCCATGGCCCCGATCCACAAAAGGACGGTCAGCCATTTCCAGTTCCGCTCCGCATAATGGGAGAATTTCGCCGCCAATGGGGCGATACGGGCGCGCAGGACAGGCCAGCTTTGCAGTTTCATGGCGGGTGGATTAGAGGCTCCGCACCAAAGCGCAACGGGGCTGCATGAAAATCCTCCAAATCCTGACGCCGGAAAAACAGGCCCTGTTCTGGCAGATCGTCCGATACGGCCTGACCGGCCTGTTCGTGACGGCGTGTCAGGCGGCGATCTACTGGACCCTGGCCGCGCCGGTGGGCCTGCATCCGCAGATCGCCAACGGCATCGGCTATCTGGCGGCGGTGGCGATCGGCTATGTCACCCACAGCAGCTTCACCTTCCGCGGCCACGGCAGCCGCGACAACCAGGCCGCGCGCGGCGTCCGCTTCGTCGCGGTGTCGCTGGTGAGCTATGCCCTCAACGCGCTGTGGGTGTGGCTGTGCGTCACCCATATGCAATGGCCGGAATGGTCCCCCATCCCGGCCATGCTGTTCGTGACCCCGGCGGTGATGTTCGGGCTGAACCGCCAATGGGTGTTCAGATGATCAATGCACGAAGCGCGCCACCACATCCCGATAGGACCGGCTGACCTTCACCTGCGCGCCTGATTCCAGCACCAGGAAGCATTCGCCGTTGGTATGCGGCTTCACCTGCCGCACCTGGCTGAGGTTCACGATGGTGGAGCGGTGCACCCGCTGGAAATTGCGCGGATCGAGCCGCTTTTCCAAATCCTTCATCGTCTCGCGCAGGATCAGCGAATTGTCGGCGGTATAGATGCACATATAGTCGCCCGCCGCGTCGATCCGCTCGATCGAATCCACGTCCACGCGGAAAATCTGCCCGCGATCCTTGATGTTGATGAGCTTTTCGAAGCGATTGGCGGCAGGCGCGTCGCCCTCCCCCGCAAAGTCGTTCATCGCATCCGGCGCGACTTCGGCCAGCACTTCGCGCAGCTTTTCCGCTTCCTGCACCTGTTTCCTTTCGGACAGCCGCTGCCGCACCCGGTCCAGCGCGTCGGCAAGCCGCCCTTCCTCCACCGGCTTCATCAGATAATCGACCGCCTGCGCCTCGAAAGCGCGGATGGCATGGTCGCTATAGGCGGTGCAGAAGATGAACAGCGGCGGCTCCACCTCCATCAGCCCCTGCACGACGGAAAATCCGTCGAAGCCGGGCATCTGGATGTCGAGGAACACAAGGTCGGGTTTATGCGTCTTGATAGCGCGGATCGCTTCGCGGCCATTGGAGCAGGTTTCTACGATTTCGACATCCTCATGCGCTTCCAGACGCAGCTTGAGGCCTTGGATAGCCAGGCTTTCGTCGTCGACGAGGATTGTTCTTATGGTCATGCGGCCACTCTCGATGGTTCATCCAGGTTAAGCGGCATTTCGATCAGGACCGAAAAGCCGCCAGGCGTGGAACGCGTTTCGAAGCTCTGTCGTTCCCCGAAGGCCTGAATTAGCCTGTCGCGGATATTCGCCAGACCAACGCCCGTCCCTTCGCTCACATGATTGTTCGGGCGGGTGAACCCCTCATTCAATCCCGGACCCGTATCGGATACGATGATCCGGACATTTTCACCGGCAGGCTGCGCCGTGACGGAGATTTCCGCGCCCTCCTCCTTGGGCGTGACCGCATATTTGATCGCATTCTCGACCAGCGGCTGGAGCAGCAGAGAGGGCAGGCGCGACTGGGCCACCGCCGGATCGATGTTGAACACCGGCCGCAGACGGTCCTCGAAGCGCATCTTCTCGATCTCCAGATAGAGTTTCAACGTCTCGATCTCCTGCTCTATCGTCACCTGCGCGGTCGGCTCGTTGATCAACGTATAGCGCAAAAAGGAGGAAAGGCGCGACAACATCGCATTCGCCCGGTCGGTCTGCTTCAACAGCACCAGGGTAGAGATGGAATTCAGCGTGTTGAACAGGAAATGCGGATTGAGCTGATAGCGCAACATGGCAAGCTGCGCGCTGGACGCCTGGTTTTCCAGATGCAGAAGCTGGTCCGCCTGCTCCTCCACCGTCAGGTAGAAGTTGATCGCATAATAAAGCGCCGACCACGCCCCCAGCAGCGTCATGCTGAGGTAGAAGGCGCCCAGGAACAGTTGCAGCCCCGCCGTGTCGCTCCCCCGGTTCTGGGTGGAAAATACCCACGCGTCGATGAACGCCACCAGGCCGGCCGCGACCACCACCGTGACGATGGACGCGCCCCAGGTGACGATCGGCCGCTGACGCTGAAGAAAACGGAACACCACCGCGATCAGCAGCGTCACCGAATAGCCCGACACGGTAGAGATCATCACCGGGATCAGGCTGGAAAGCGGCTGCCCATTGGCGATGGTGGATGACCCGCGCAGCAGGAAGGCCCCGGCCCATCCCACCGACTGGAGGTTCCAGAAAGCGCGGTTCTTGTCCGCGAAAAAGGGCTGGGGCTGGAAACGATGGACTGACATTGGCGCCAGCCTAATGCATCAGAGGCCATCAGAACAACCGTCATGCTGAACTTGTTTCGGCATGAAGGATATAGGGGAATTTTGCCGCCTGGCCCTCAGGCGGCCGCTTCCTGCCTGACCGGCGTCTCTTCATCGACGCACAGCCAGATCAGATCGTTCGGCTCCAACGCCCGGCCGTCATGGGCCTGGATCGTCATCCTGCGGATGGGCTGCCGGTCGCGGCTGTCGGCCAACACCTGGCAGGAGATGGGGCCGCAACCCCATTTTTCGCCCCATTGGCGCAGCGCGATCATGGCGGGGGCCAGATCCTCGCCCTTTTCGGTCAGGCGATATTCGACCTTGCGCCGGTCGCATTGCATCGGCTGACGCACCAAGATGCCGTTTTCCACCAGCCGCGCGAGCCGATTCGCCAGGATGTTGCGGGCGATGCCGAGGACCGACTGAAACTCCTCGAAATGCCGAATCCCCGAAAGAGCGCCCCTCAAGATAAGGAACGACCAGCGTTCACCCATCATTTCCAATGCGCTGGGCAGCGCGCATTGTTCCAGATTCTGCGCCAGATTATGTGTCATCGTCTTCACTTGATAGCTCAAAGCCACCCGCGTTGCAAAAGTGCATCGCACTTGGCGTAAATGGGATTTTTTTGTTGCGCTGCAAGGGTGATCGCGGACAATCGGTAGGGTAATGCTACGCCAATATGAACTTGTCGAACGGGTAAAACGCTACGATCCGGATGCGGACGAAGTGATGATCAACCGCGCCTATGTCTTCTCTGTCCAGAAACATGGCAGCCAGAAACGCGCCAGCGGCGACCCCTATTTCAGCCATCCCATTGAAGTCGCCGGCATTTTGACCGACTTCAACCTGGACGACCAGACCATCGTGACCGCGCTGCTGCACGACACGATAGAAGATACGCTGGTCACCTATGCGGAGATAGAGCAGGCCTTCGGCAAGGATGTCGCCCGGATGGTCGACGGCGTCACGAAGCTCAGCAAGATCGAAGCCATGTCCGAAAATGAGCGGGCGGCGGAAAATCTGCGCAAATTCCTGCTCGCCATGTCGGACGATATCCGGGTGCTGCTGGTGAAGCTGGCCGACCGGCTGCACAATATGCGCACGCTGCACTTCATCAAGAATGAGCAGAAGCGCCGCCGCATCGCCCGCGAGACGATGGACATCTACGCCCCGCTGGCGGAGCGGATCGGCATGTACGACTTCATGCGCGAGATGCAGCTTCTGGCCTTCCGCGAACTGGAGCCGGAAGCCTATGACAGCATCACCAAGCGGCTGGAGCAACTGAAGGAGGGCGGCCATGACAAGGTCGACCGGATCGGCGCGGAACTGCAATTGCTGCTGGGCGGAAAGGGTCTTCCCGTCACGGTGTCGGGCCGGGAAAAGCACCCCTATTCCATCTGGAAGAAGATGCAGGAACGCCATATCAGCTTCGAGCAACTGACCGACGTCATGGCGTTCCGCGTCATCACCGAGACGACGGAGGATTGCTACCGCGCGCTGGGCGTCATCCACCAGACCTATAAAATGGTGCCGGGCCGGTTCAAGGATTACATCTCCACGCCCAAGCGCAACGGATACCGGTCGCTGCACACCACCGTCATCCATCAGGACAATGCCCGGATAGAGGTGCAGATACGCAGCCGCGACATGCATCATGACGCCGAACTGGGCCTGGCCGCGCACTGGGCCTACAAGCAGAAGGGCGACGCCGACGACCATCAGGCCGCCTGGCTGCGCGACCTGGTCGAAATATTGGAGCAGAGCCAGGACGCGGACGAACTGCTCGAACATACCCGCATGGCGATGTATCAGGACCGCATCTTCGCCTTCTCGCCCAAGGGCGAACTGCATCAGTTGCCCAAGGGGTCGACCCCGGTCGACTTCGCCTATGCGGTGCACACCTCGCTCGGCAACCAGACGGTCGGCGCGAAGGTCAACGGCCGGGTCGTGCCGCTGCGCACCACGCTGGAAAATGGCGATCAGGTCGAGATATTGAAGTCGGAGGGGCAGGAACCGCAGCCCGGCTGGCTGACCTTCGCCATCACCGGCAAGGCCCGCGCCGCCATCCGCCGCTATATCCGGCAAAAGCAGCGGGGCGAGGAAGTGGCGCTGGGCGAGAAGCTCTATGAGGAGATTATCGGCCGCTTCTCCCCCGAACTGGCAAGCGAACTGGGCGACAAAGCGCTGAAGGCGGCGTTGAAGCGCCTGAAGCTGGACGACCGCGCCTCGCTGATGGTGGCCATCGCCACCCACCGGCTGCTCGATTCGGAAGTGATGGAGGCCCTCATCCCCGGCTCGACCAGCGTCGAAGGGATGGAGGAAGCCCATCCGCGCCAACATGCCCCCGTCTCGATCCGCGGCCTGACGCCGGGCATCGCCTATAATCTGGGCGATTGCTGCCATCCCGTCCCCGGCGACCGCATCGTCGGCGTCCGCCGCACCGGCGAGCCGATCGAGGTCCACACCATCGACTGCCGATCGCTGGAGGTCGACCAGAATGACGATTGGGTCGACCTGAGTTGGGACAGCAAGTCGAAGGGCGGCACCGCGCGGCTCCAGGTGATCGTGAAGAACCAGCCGGGCGCGCTGGCCGCCGTCACCCACGTCTTCGGCGCGACCAAGGCGAATATTTTGAACCTGCAACTGGTGAACCGCGAAGGCCCCTTCCACACCGACATCATCGACCTGGAAGTGGCCGACGCGCAGCATCTCAATCGCATATTGTCGGCACTGCGCGGGCTGGACACGGTGGTGCAGGCGGACCGGGTTTAAGGCAGCGAAGAAAGCCGTCATCCCAGCGAAAGCTGGGATGACGATATTTTCAGCGTCTGCAGATGGCCGAAATCAAACCTCGCCCTGCAACTGTAACCTCCATGTCACGGCAAACGAAAAAACATCCTATTGCCCGACGGACACCATTTTATCCTGTCCTACACCCCTCCGGCCCGCCTATTCCGGCCCCCGTCTTTGAAATGTCGATCCGCTTCCCACGACGCCTACGCGCGCCCGCGCTCGCGCGCGCATATGGTGTGAACTTCGATGGAAAACCGCCCTTTTCCGCCCTCTCCCTTCCCCCATCGCCAGATTTTGCGTGACAGCGCTCCTACAAATCTCTAAGGGCGCCCGCAGCGGACCCCCGGCAGCAATGCCGGCGGTCTTCCGTCCGAGACAGTCGGTGAAGGGAATATGCCCTTCTTAATTTCCGGCCTAGACGGGGAAAAGTTCTTTACCGGCCGGGCCTTTTCGCCTGTCCGGGTCTGCCTGTTTTCCCTGAGGGATGCGGGCCGGTCGATCTCTCCCCTTCGGACCAATGCCCCGCGTGAAAGCGCGGGTTTTTGCCGTCCACCGGATTTTCCGGCGGACATGAAGTGGAGTAAAGGCATGGATCGTAATCAGAAAGCTGAGGTCGTTTCCGCGCTGAACGCACATCTGGCGGATGTTGGCGTGGTCGTCGTGACCCGCAACCTCGGCATGACGGTCGCCCAGTCGACCGTCCTGCGTCAGAAGATGCGCGAAGCCGGCGGCACCTACAAGGTTACGAAGAACCGCCTCGCCAAGATCGCCTTTGAAGGCACCGACTATACCGGCCTCAGCGACCTGCTGACCGGCCCCGTCGGCCTCGCCTCCTCGGCCGATCCGGTCGCAGCCGCCAAGGTTGCGGTCGAATTCGCCAAGACCAACGACAAGCTTGAGATCGTTGGCGGCGCGATGGGCGAAGTGCTGCTGAACGCGGAGGGCGTGAAAGCGCTCGCCTCGATGCCGTCGCTGGATGAACTGCGTGCGAAGATCGTCGGGTTGCTCGTTGCACCCGCGACCAAGCTCGCGACCGTCACCCAGGCGCCGGCTGCGCAGCTCGCGCGGGTCTTCAACGCCTATGCGGAAAAGAACGCGGCCTGAGGGCTTCGGATTTTTCCGGAATAACGTTTTCAACTCTCATTTAAGGGGCTCAGGCCCCACCCAGAAGGGAATATCAACATGGCAGACATCAACGCACTGGTCGATCAGCTCTCGGCCCTGACCGTCCTCGAAGCCGCTGAACTCTCGAAGGCCCTGGAAGAAAAGTGGGGCGTTTCGGCCGCCGCTGCCGTCGCCGTCGCTGGCCCCGCCGCTGGCGCCCCGGCTGCCGCCGCTGCTGAAGAGCAGACCGAATTCGACGTCATCCTGACCGGCGACGGCGGCAAGAAGATCAACGTGATCAAGGAAGTCCGCGCCATCACCGGCCTGGGCCTGACCGAAGCCAAGGCGCTCGTCGAAGGCGCGCCGAAGGCGATCAAGGAAGGCGTCAGCAAGGACGAGGCCGAGAAGGTCAAGAAGCAGCTTGAAGAAGCCGGCGCGACCGTCGAACTCAAGTAAGTTCGGGTCGGGCCTCGCATCGGCGGGGCCTCGCTGCCCGGCTTCGGCTGGGGAATTGGGGGCGGTGCCTATGGCGCCGCCCTTCTTCTTTGGGGGCGGTTTGGGTGGAGAGCGGGCATTCCAAATCCCTCTCCCTTGAGGGAGAGGGTTGCGCAGACTTGGCAGCTTGCTGCCTTAGTCGTAGCTGGGTGAGGGGAGCGAACAGGTCGATCATGCCCCCGGCATGATCTAAGGGCTGCGGGGCAGCCCTTACCTGTTCGCTCGATCCTGCGGATCGCGCGGGCCAAAGGCCCGCTCCCCCTCATCCAACTCCGCCTAGGCTCCTTCGTCACCAAGGCTTCGTATCCTTCTCCCTCAAGGGAGAAGGAATGTCTTGGTTTGGCCAAAACCGGCCGCGCTATTCGCCCAGGATCACATCCACCCCGGCGCGAGCATGGATGCTGGTGCCGTCATAAATGGGCAGCACGTTCGCCTTCACGTCGACGATCATCTCCAGTTCGGTGCAGGCCAGGATCGCGGCCTGCACCTGTTCCTTGGCGATGTCGGTCAGTTCCGACTTCATATATCGTTCCGACTCGCGGCTGACCTTACCGATGGTCAGTTCGTCATAGACGATCCGGTCGATCCGTTCCGCCAGCTCCATATCGGGCGGCAGCAAGGAGATGCCGTGCGCAACCAGCCGCTGGCGGTAGAATTTCTCCGTCATCACGTTGCGCGTGCCGATCAGCGCGGCTTTTTCGATGCCGTCCGCCTGCATCTTGCGCCCGACCGCCTCGGCGATGTTGATGATCGGAATGTCCACGCCCGCCTGCACCTCGTCATAGACGCGGTGCATGGAGTTGGCGCAGATCAGCAGCGCCGCCGCGCCGCCCTGCTCCAGACGCCGGGCCGATGCGGTCAGCACCTCCGCCGCATGCGCCCATTCCGCCTGGGTGGTGGAACGGCCTATGTCCGCGAAGTCCAGGCTCTCTATCAGCAGCGGCGCGCTGTGCTGGCCGCCCCTGGCGCGGTACACGGCCTGGTTGATGATCTGATAATAGCGCGCCGTCGACGTCCAGCTAAGACCGCCTATCAGACCGAGCTTCCTCATGAATTACCCCAATGCGCCGACAGGACCGGAAAGGCCCGCCTCTCCCTGCGAAGCGTTAGGGGTGGCGTTCCGCATCGGCAAGCCCCTTCCTGCCCGGCCCGCCGCAAAGACGCGCGCAGAACAGACTTCCCGCCGCGCCCGTCAGTCCACCGGCGACGGCCATCGCCATATTTTCCATCAGAAAAGCGGATGCCGCGACGGCCCAGCCGGAAAACCCGCCAACCAGCGCCATGGCGGGTCCGGTCCCGGCGTCCATGGCCCGTTTCGTCAGCCCGCGTCCCGCGAGCAGCGCCGTTCCGCCGCAAGCCACAAGCAGACCGATGTCCGGAGTCGCGACAAATACCCCTATGAACCCGCCGGTCGCCAGCAGCATGACGACCGCGACAAGAGCCTGCCCCCGCCTGACCGGCCCGCGCCGCAGGATGCTCCACACACCCGCGCAAGCCATGCTCCCCCAGGCAATGGCGGCCGCCATCGCAGCCGCGGCGTCGGCCCGCAGCCGGTCCGTCGCATCGTCCAGCAGGCCGAAGGCATGGGGATCGCGCCATGCCGCTCCGCCGATGAAGAGCGCCGCCAGCCCGGCCAGGCCGATCAGCCCGGTCAACAGCGCCGGCAGGGTGGTTCGCGGCACGCCGCGCCCCAGCGCCAGTCCAACCGCGCCTCCGGTGATCAGCGCCGCGCAGATTTGCGGCAGGGCCATGACATCATGGCTATAGAGCGTCACCGCCCCCGCCGCCATCATCCCGGCCATCGCCAGATGCGCGCGCCGCCGAAACCCGCCCCCAAAGGGCGCCAGCAAGGTGGCCGCGAACAGCAAGGCCGCCAGCCACCAGCCGGTAAGGACCGTCGGGTTCATGCCCTCCATCACGGTTTTAACGACGTGCCAAGCCGCCGCGCCGCGATGAAACCGCCGCAAAGCGATGCGCTGCCCGCCACTATGGCGAGCAGGCCCAGGGTCCGCGCCACGCTGCTGCCCGCCTCCGCCGCGACGATCAGCGCGCCGATCAACATGGCAGATGACAACATCTGGAGGGCGGAAACCAGCGGCCGGCCGTCATCCAGCCGCGCCCGCCATGCGGCGACCGCTCCCAGGGCGCAGGCGACGAAAAAGGCGATGAGGATAGGGATGGTCAAGCCCGACCGCGCCTGCGAAGGCGGCCGACTGCGGGGAGAAATGGATGCTGCAACAAGTTCAGCATGACGAAGGGGGATGGGGCAATGCTCTATCCCTCAGGAAATGCGACACGCCCCGCACGCCTGCTTAGCTGGCGATCAGCACCACGACCAGGGCAGCGAGCACGACGCTGGCGATCGTTCCCCATTTGATGAGGGCCACGAACCCTTCATAGGTCTGGGTTGCGCTGTTCATATTTCCATCCGAAGCCATGCACTGTCTCTCTCTGTTTCCGGGCCGCCGACCGCAAGGGGTCGGGTCGAAAATGGTTCGGCCCGTTTTGCCGGCCTCCTCTTATCGTCAAGCCATCCCCCCCTCAAGCCGGAGCGGACAAGAAAATCTTTTCGGTTAAGCCCGCCTTTACCCCTTCCCTCTACGTTCGGGGGTCAGTTCGCAGATGAGGGGTAAGATGGCGCGCGACGGCGTTCCGATGCTGATGTTGATCGATGACGAGCCGGCGCAGCGCAGGCTGGTGTCGGCTCTGGCCGCGCGTGCCGGATGGCGCACCATCTTCGCCAATGACGGCGATACCGCGATCGCGATGCTGGGCACGCAGGACGGCATGCGGCTGGACGCCGTGCTGCTGGACCAGTGGAGTCCAAGCTATGAACCCACCGGCCTGATCCGCGAATTGCGCGCCCGCCGCCCGGCCTTGCCCATCATGATCCTGACCGCGCACAATAATGTCGCCGTAGCGGTAGAGGCGATGCGGGCTGGCGCGACGGATTATCTCGCCAAGCCGATTGCCCCGGAAAGGCTGCTCGCCGCGCTCAACGCCACGTTGAGTGGCGAGCATGGCAAGGGCGAGTTGCGGCCGCTTACGGAAAAGATTCCCGCTGCCCTCTCCTTCGAGGATGTGGTCGGCGCCGCGCCGCAGTTCCGCGCCGCGCTCGCCATCGCGGCCAAGGCCGCCCGCGCCCGCGTGCCGGTGCTGATCGAGGGCGAAAGCGGCGTCGGCAAGGATGTGCTCGCCCGCGCCATCCATGCCGCCTCGCCGCGCCACAAACAGGCGATGGTGACGGTGAATTGCGGCGCCATTCCCGCCAATCTGGTCGAATCGGACCTGTTCGGCCATGAACGCGGCGCCTTCACCGGCGCCTTCGAACGGCAGGTCGGCAAGTTCGTCGCCGCCGATATGGGCACCATCTTCCTGGATGAAGTCAGCGAAATGCCCCTCGATGCGCAGGTGAAGCTGCTGCGCGTGTTGCAGGATGGCGAAGTGCAGCCGATTGGCGCGCGCCGTCCGGTTCATGTCGACGTCCGCGTCATCGCCGCCACCAACAAAAGGCTGCATGACGAGATCGAGGCAGGGCGCTTCCGCGAAGATCTTTATTACCGTCTCAACGTCGTCCAGCTCACCATTCCGCCCCTGCGCGACCGGCTGGGCGACGTGCCCGCGCTGTGCCGCCATCTGCTCACCCGCATCGCCGGTCAGCCGGGAATGCGCGGCCTGGGCCTGACCGACGATGCGCTGGCGCTGCTGATGCAGCATGACTGGCCGGGCAATGTCCGGCAGCTTCAAAACGCCCTGTTCCGGGCAGCGGTGCTGTGCGAGGGCGACGCGCTGACGGCGCAGGATTTCCCGGAAATCGCGGCCCATATTCGCGGCCGCGCGGCGGGCGACACGCCGCAGGCCCGGCTGCGCGCCGTGCCGCAGCCCCATCGCGAGGCCGCGGGCATCACCCTGTTCGAAGGGGACGGCCATGTCCGCCAGTTGGCCGAGATCGAGGCGGATGTGATCCGCCTTGCCATCGGCCATTATCGCGGGCGCATGACCGAAGTGGCCCGGCGGCTGGGGATCGGCCGATCGACCCTCTATCGCAAGCTGGCGGAACTGGGAATCGACAGCGCCGCCTGACCGCGCAGGCCCGTCCCGCCATCATTCCATCGCGCCACCTTCGGCTGCGACGTTGAAATGTCGCGGCGGCTATGCTTTGGGGGAGGAATGAAAAGCCCCTTCTTTGTCGTCGCCATGCCCCTCCTGCTGCTGGCCGCCTGCGGCCGCGCCGAACCGGTCGAGGATCTGCCTAGTCAGGAGGAACTGGCCGCCGCTGCCAATGCCGCCGCCGCCAAGGCGATGGCCAGCGCCAAGGCGGACACTCCGGCCTCCCGCAATTATGTGAATGTCGAGCGCGGCTTTTCCATCACCTTCCCCGAAGCCTGGGTAAAGGACACCGCCTCCAGCAATGCGGACGGCGTGGTCTATCAGGATCCCGGCGCAGGCGCGGACATCCGCATCTTCTGGCAGAAGAAGGATGGGGAGCAGACGTTGCAGCAGATCGTCGCAACGGTGAACGAAGGTTCCGAAGGGGTCAGCGGCGATTTTGTCGGCGACAATGAATATCGCGGCACGGCCAATGACGGCGAAGGCAATAATGTCGCCCTGCGCCTGATGAAGCAGCCGGACGGCTCCGTCGTCACCGCCAGCTTCGTCTATCCCGAAATGCTGAGCGAGCAATATCAGGCGATGGCGGAAAGGACGCTGGACAGCCTGCGCGTCTTCGCGCCCAAGGCCCAGACGCCGGAAGGCGGCGCGGGTCCAGCGGCAGGGACCAATGCCGTGAAGCCGTGAATTGGGCACGGTGGTGAAGCCGTAATGGGCAAGCGGGCATTGAAGTCTCTTATTGCCCGCATCGTTCCCCCGACGGATCAGAAATCCAGTTCCGCGCGCCAGCCGACGACGTCGACGCCATAATCCTTCCGTCCTCCGGCAGGGATGGCCGCGTCGCTATAGTCCAGATGCGCATAATTGACGTTGAAGCGCAGATATTCGACCGGCGTCCACACCAGCGCCGCGATGATCCCGTTCTGCGTGCCGCCGACAATGTCCTTGTCGTTCAGGCTGAGATAGTCGTAGCGCACCGTCGCCTGGAGCGCGCCCCAGCCACCGCTGCCGACCGGGCGGTCGGGCTTCACGATGCCGAATATGCCGTTCCTGTAGCCCCGCGATTCCCCAGTCAGCACATAGCCCACTTCGCCATAGCCGCCGAAGAAGGTCGGATCGGCCAGGCCGGGCCGCGACACCCGCAGCCAGTGCGCCTCGCCCGCCCACCAGAGCGGCCCGCGCACACCGGCGAATTCGGCGCCATAATGGGTTTCGCCCTCCGCCGCGATGCGGGGCGTCGACAGGAAGCGGCTGTTGGCGCTGTGGAGATAGGCGCGCTGGCGGTAACGCTGCGGCGTTTCCGACAGGCGTTGAAAGTCCCGCCAATGGCCGGAAAGCCCGAAATGCAACTGGGTCTTGCCCAGTTTCGGCGCCAGCACGATGCGTCCGTCGACGCCGTAGCTGTTATTCTCGTCGCCGCCTTCGGGACCATCCACATCGTTGGTGAGCGAATCGGCGCTGTCGGAGAAAATGCCCGCCTGCGCCAGCAGCATGCCGGAACGATATTGCGCCGACAGCCCCAGCCGCCGCTCGAAACCGAAGGCGTCGGTGAAGGCGGCCCGCTCCATCACCGAACCGCCGGTATCGCTGATCAGCTCGTCCATCGACTGGAAACCATTATGGTTTCCCAGCGTGACCAGCCACTTGTCCTTCTCATAGGTGATGAAGGTATCGACCAGATCGACGCTGTTGTCGGACAGTTCCACTTCCAGCTTATAGCCGAACCCCCCGCCCAACTGCCCTTCCCCGCCCAGACGCAGGCGGCGCAGCTCGTTCGAATAGCCCTTGGCCCGGTCCTGCACGCTGGCCGGAGTCATCAGCAGCCCGGCGTCATATTGGATGCGCCCCTTCACCTTGAAGCTGGCCGCGCCCTTGCTGAAGACCGGTCCACCCTTCCAACCGATGCTGGTCGATTCGGACTTGGGCGCGGCGGCCGCCTGGACGACGGGAGGCGGCGGAGGCGGACTGTCCAGCCGCGCTTCCAACCGTTCGACCTGCGCCTTGAGCGCCGCGATCTGGGCGCGCAATTCGGCGGCTTCGGTTTCGCTGATGGCCTGCGCCGCGACCGGCGAAGGCATGATGCACATCGCCAGTCCACCAGCCAGTCGGAAGGTTCGGTTCATGAAGGGATCCCTGAAAATCAGCGATGCCAATATGAAAGCAAGATTACGGTTTGAGGTCTATTTAATGACACTTTTATGACAATCACTCCGCCGCCAAGGCGTAGGTCGAACGCGGCAGTTCATGGGCGAGCGCTTTCGCAATGGCCCCCACCACCTGCTGCAAGCGGGCAAGTCCGTTACCCGGACGATCCAGTGTGCCGTCGAGATAGAGGCTGCGGTCGCATTCCAACTGGATCGCGTAAAGCCCATGGGCAGGCCGGCCATGGCGCTCGATCATATGGTCGCCCGCATAGGGATGATTCTGCGCGGCGGTCAGGCCATGGGCGGCCGCCACATCCGCCGCCAGCGTCATCAGCCGGGCCGAAGCGCTGCGCCCGAACCGGTCGCCCAGCACCAGTCCCGGCGCGGCCTGCCCCGCGGTGGGCGGCGGAAGCGGCGGCATGGAATGCAGGTCGATCAGGATCGCATGGCCATGGACATCGCGGGCCGTCCGCATCAACCGGGCCAGCGTCGCATGATAGGGTCTGTGAAACCGCTCGATCCGGCGTTCGACCTCCGCCCAGCCCAGCGGCCGCTGCCAGAGTTCATGCGCGCCGGGCATGCGGCGCGGGATGAGGCCCAGCCCTCCCCGCAACTTGGCGCTGCTCTGCAAGGCCACGTCGCGCGGAATGCCGCTGACCATGCCGGCGTCGATCTCCCGCTCATGCCGGTTGAGGTCGATCGCGGCGCGGGGCGCCCGCGCCACAAGCACCGGAATGCCACGCTCGATCAGCGGATAGGCGATCAGATCGGCCCAGCGATCCTCCAGCCTTTGCAGCACATCCTGCCGGACCCGCGCCTGCGCCAGCAGCGCATCGTCATAATCCCGGCCCGCATGCGGCACGGAAATGACGACCGGGCCGGAAGGGACATCCGGCTCGTAAAGATCATATGCTGGCGTTGTCTCGGTCGGAACCGGCGGCGCGCTATGTCCCAAAAAAGCTCCCTCCTTGCCCGCTTCCAAAGGCCGCCGCCCAAAAATGGTTACTCGGCTGGATAATATTTACACCTTGTCGCATATATAGGCGCTGCACGCCATCCGCGAAGGGGATGGCGTGCAGGGGGCGGCCTTGAAGGCCTGGGGACGAGACGTACGGGGCAATGGTTCGAATTCTGCTAGCCGAAGACGATGAAAGCATGCGCGCCTATCTGGCCCGCGCCCTGGAGCGTTCGGGCTATGACGTGGTCGCCGTCGCCACGGGCGCGCAGGCGGTGCCGCATATCGACAGCGACCGGTTCGACCTGTTGCTGACCGACATCGTCATGCCGGAAATGGACGGGATCGAACTGGCCCAGCATGCCGCCGCGGTGGCGCCCGACATGCGAATCATGTTCATCACCGGCTTTGCCGCCGTCACGCTGAAGGCCGGCAAGGCGGTGCCGCAGGCGAAGGTTCTCTCCAAGCCCTTCCACCTGCGCGATCTGGTGCTGGAGGTCGAGCGGATGTTCGGCACGGAGAGCTTGACCGGACTCAGTTGAGCGCCGTTCAGCCCGCAACCACCTCTTCCATATCGGGCGTGGGGGGCAGCGGCTGCCCGGCCATGGCCGCGGCGAATCGCTCGCGATCCAATCCCTTTTCCCATGCGGACACCACGACCGTCGCAACCGCATTGCCGATGAAATTGGTAAGGCTGCGGCATTCGCTCATGAAGCGGTCGACGCCCAGGATCAGCGTCATGCCCGCCACCGGCACCGAAGGCACGATGGAGAGAGTCGCCGCCAGGGTGATGAACCCCGCCCCCGTCACGCCCGCCGCCCCCTTGCTGGAAAGCATGGCGACCAGCAGCAGCAATATCTGCTCCTCCAGGCCCAGATGCACGTTGGTCGCCTGCGCGATGAACAGCGCCGCCAGCGTCATGTAGATATTGGTGCCGTCCAGGTTGAAGCTGTATCCGGTCGGCACCACCAGCCCGACCACCGATTTCCGGCACCCGGCGCGCTCCATCTTCTCGATCAGGCTCGGCAGGGCCGCCTCGGACGAGGAAGTGCCGAGGACCAGCAGCAGTTCCGCCTTCAGATAGCGGATCAGATGCAGGATGTTGAACCCCGCCAACCGCGCCACCACCCCCAGCACCACCAGCACGAACAGCAGAGAGGTCAGGTAGAAGGTCGCCACCAGCCCGGCCAGATTGGCCAGCGCCCCCACGCCATATTTGCCGATAGTGAAGGCCATCGCGCCGAAAGCGCCCAACGGCGCGGCCTTCATCAGGAAGGATACCAGCTTGAAGATCGCATGGCTGGCCGATTCGAGCACGGTCATCAGCGGATCGGCCTTCTCCCCGATCATGGTGAGCGCGATGCCGAACAGGATCGCGACGAACAGCACCTGCAGGATGTTATGCCCATCCGCCACGGCCGAAATCAGCGTGCCGGGAATGATGTCCAGCAGGAATCCGGTCAGCGTCCGGTCATGCGCCTGCTGCTGATATTGGACCACCTTGCCTGCGTCCAGCGTCGCCGGATCGATATTGAGGCCCGCGCCCGGCTGTACGAGATTGGCGACGATCAGCCCGACGATCAGCGCCAGGGTGGAAAAGGTGAAAAAATAGGCGAAGGCCTTGGCCGCCACCCGGCCGATCGCCCCCAGTTCCTTCATCCCCGCCACGCCGGTCACGATGGTGAGGAAGATGACGGGCGCGATGATCATCTTGACCAGCTTGATGAAGGCCTCTCCCAACGGCTGGAGCGCCACGCCGGTTTCGGGAAAGAAATGCCCTATCGCGACGCCCGTAGCGATGGCGATCAGCACCTGGACATAGAGCTGACGATAGAATGGCAGGCGCGCGACGGCCTGATCAGACGGCATGGTCGATGGCAGCATAGTGTGTGGCGTCCCCTTTTCGCACCGCAGCATATGGCTTGGCAGGCCGCTGTCCAGAAGAATAGCGGGAAGGCCCAATTTCCCGCTTGCGCTACCTCCCACCCCCCGCTATTGGCCCACTCCACCGTGGGCGTGTAGCTCAGTGGTAGAGCACTGTGTTGACATCGCAGGGGTCGCAAGTTCAATCCTTGCCACGCCCACCATGATAAGGCCTTGGAAATCTTCGGGTTTCTGAGGCCTTATTTGTTTCTATCCGGGCTGACCAACGCCGTTTCGCCGCTCCTGACACAATTTCAACACAGGAGCCGCCACATGGCGACCATTACAAAGCGTAAATCGGGTTGGTCTGTTCAGATTCGCCGCAAGGGTTATCAGCCGGAATACCGCACCCTCCCGACCAAAGCTGCTGCGGAAAAATGGGAAGGGAGCGCGAATCTGAAATCGATAGAGGAGATGCACCGCTCGACAGGAAAAGCCTTCTCTCGACCACCCTAGGCGACCTGATGCGACGCTATATGGTGGAGATCACTCCGACCAAGAAAAGCGCCCATAGTGAAGAGTTGCGGATGACCAAGATGCTTTCCGCGCCGATGTGCGAGCTATCCCTGTTGGAGCTTTCGTCCGCACCGATATCGGCCTATCGGGACCAAAGATCGCGGACGGTGAAAGCCGGTACCGTCGCCCGCGAATTGTCACTCATCCATAACGTCATCGACGTAGCGCGGCGGGATTGGGGATACCAGCTTCCGACTAATCCTATCGCCTTGGTCCGTAAGCCTCGCATTCAAAATGACCGCGACAGACGCCTCCGTCCGGGCGAACTGCAACGCTTGGAAGCGGCGTTAGCAGAAACACGCAATCCGCTTATCCGTCCCTTGATTCTGCTGGCAGTTGAAACAGCCCTCAGGCGCGGTGAGCAGAGGTGGCCGGGTTGGTCTGAACGGCGATCGGCATTGGATAAGTGGACCGTCTGCCGATTGTTTGCTCGCACTGCCGATATGGGGCGTCATGCAGGAGGGCGTAGCCCGACCGGAGTGACGCCCCATATCGGCGGCCAAATTCATGCTGCCATCGCCACGGGCAGGTTGTCAAAATATGCCTGGTCCGGGGTCTTGGCGCTAAGGCTCGAATGCGGCCTCTTCGCGTTGTAAAAGCTCAGATAACGACCGATCGATCCCCGGGCTTCGCTGACCCCGCCGTAGGCGTGCAGATAAACCTCCTCGTATTTCACCGAGCGCCACAGGCGCTCGACCACCACATTGTCGCGCCATGCGCCCCGCCCGTCCATGCTGATGGCGATTTTCTCCCGGTGCAGCACGCTTGTGAAGGCGAGCGAAGTGAACTGACTGCCCTGGTCGGTGTTGAGAATCTCCGGTTTTCCGAAGCGCGCGAGCGCTTCCTCCAATGCCTCGACACAGAAGTCGGCCTCCATCGTGATCGACACCCGCCAGGCCAGGACCTTCCGGCTGAACCAGTCAACGATGGCCACGAGATAGACGAACCCCCTCGCCATCGGGATGTAGCTGATGTCAGTCGCCCAGACCTGGTTGGGCCGCACAATCGGCAGTTTGCGCAGCAGGTAGGGGTAAATCTTGTGCCCTGGTGTCGGCTTCGATGTGTTCGGGCGACGGTAACTCGCTTCGATCGCCATCTTCTTCATCAGCGTGGCGACATGCTGGCGGCCGATCTCGATGCCTTCCTGCCGCAGCAGATCGCGCAGCATCCGACTGCCCGCGAATGGAAATTCCAGGTGTAGTTCGTCGATGCGCCGCATGATCGTCAGATCAGCCGCCGAAACCGGCCTGGGCAGGTAATAGACGCTGCCCCGGCTGATCCCAAGTGTCCGGGCCTGCCGCGCGAGCGGCAAGCTGTGCGATCGATCGATCATCGCTTTGCGTTCGGCAACAGACCCGCCTTGCCGAGCGCGCCTGACAAAAAATCGTTCACCAGCGTCAGTTCGCCAATCTTGGCGTGCAGCGTCTTTACGTCGATCACCGGCTCGGCAGCGTCGTTCCGCGTCTCGCTGCCGAACACACCAGCGGCCCCTTCCAGAAGTTGCCCGCGCCATTGCGTGATCTGGTTGGGATGCACGTCAAACTGCTGCGCCAACTCGGCCAGCGTCTTCTCGCCCTTCACGGCAGCCAATGCCACCTTCGCCTTGAATGCCGGGCTGTGATTCCGGCGTGGTCGTTTGCTCATCTCTGCTCCTGTCTCGCGGCTACTCTGGCCGCCGTCAGGCAGAAAATCCACTTATCCCACTGTCCAATTTTGCCAGGCCACCTCTCTACTCTCGTTAACTTCAGCAACTCCGATTTCACCTTTAAGAAGGGCGATAAGTTTTTCAGGCTATTATTCCATACGCACGATCCGGTGCCGCCAAATCCGGTCAGCAAGTCGATGGACGATTATAAGCGTGAAATCATGCAGCGATCACGCATGTTTGCGCCTACATTTTTAAGCATGGAAAGCCTTTCAAAGGATGTTGCTGCCGAAGTGCTGCGCCTTCCTAAATGGGGATACGTTCTTGCCTTGGTAGCAATCATCGTTTCTCTGCTCGCGATCTATGCGCCTATCGCGATTTCAGTTTACACTGATTATTATGTCGGAAAGCCTATGATCGAGAAGATCGACGCACGGGTCGATGCACTTGAAGAAGGCTCATCAGGGAAAAAGGCCAATCCCTCAACTGCTGGTGTGCCGTTCGATTTCAAACAGTGCGATCTCGAAAAAGTCGAGGGGGTTTGGCGGGCGTCTTGCACAAGGTAATGTTCCTTATGGGCCTTCCCATTGGGAACAGGTGCGCCGCGTCCCGCTGAAGTTGATTTCAACCCAGCGGGACGGCGTGTAGCTGGTTCTATGACCCTATCGGGACTGCGGCTGTCGGGGTGGGGGCGGGCCAGACATGTCTGGCGGCCTCGAACAGCGTCTCCGCGCGCCGCCTCATCCCGGCTTCGTCCCATTGATCGGCATGATCGCGGAGTAACCGGGCGTTCAGTTCCAGCTTGCTGTGATCCTGCAAGCCCCTCCGCTTGGAAGGCGCGCCGTCCGGCGCGGTCCACGGGCCGTGGCTCAACTCCTTGTTAAGCGGTCCGCCGATCAGCGTCAGGTTGCCGATGCCGTGCAACGCCCAGTTTCGGTTTTCGCGGGTCACGGCGCTGTCCCCCAACGGCCAGTTCGCTTCCCATTTCTGCGGCAGGATGTGCTCCACCTCCAGAGCGTCGAAGTTGAAAGCCAGCACGGGTTCGGATTTCAGATGCTCGCGCTGATACCTCTCCTCAATGGCCCGCAGGATCATCAGGACGCGGCTGCGGCGCAGGGTGCCGTAGAACTTCCGGTGACACCATTCGGTGCGGAAAGCTTCATCGTCGGGCCAACTGTCCGGCCCGGCAGGCGACGCGGACAGGGCGGCGCGCAACGCGGGGGCGGCGGGGGCGTCGGCGTCCAGAGCCGCAATGTGGTTCACCAGCGTTATAGCCAGCGTGCCATAGCCACGGGACTGGGCCTTGCAGATAGTCCGGCGGACCAGATAACTTTCCAGCACAACCCCCGCTTCATCGAGATCGGCGGCATCAGTGCCGGAGCGACCCATCAGTGCCAGCAGCAGCGGATGGAACACGATGATGTCGAGCGACTTCAGGCGGCGGAGGAACGTGTCGAAGCGGCTATGCCCTCCGGGCTGCTCTATGATCTGGAACCGTTTGGCATCGGCAGCGATGTCGGCCATCAGTGCAGCGACATCCAGCTTGCCGTCATCCAGCCGAGGACCGCCAGCCTGGACGAAATGCAGGAAGCGATCATACAGATGTTTGGCCGACGTGGGTTCGCGCAGGTGACGGGTGATCCAGTTCAGCAGGAAGGTGTCCACACGGGCACGCGACGCATGGCCCACGCCGACCTGCTCACGCCAGTAATCGCTGTCCCGGTCAAATGGTCGCCAGTAGCTGGTGTATAGCGTGTCCGTCTCCAGTCCCTGCCGTGTGCCCTCCCATAGCAGCCAGTTCTTGATAAGGTCGGCAGGCAGCAGCGGCGTGCCATGGGCGTTCAGCGTCTCGAAGATGGCTTGCGGCTCGTCGCTGCCATCAAGATCGAGGACAATCAGTTTAAGATAGTCCTTCAGGGCGGAGGCGAGCGCCTTTGCGCGTTCGCCATGCTGCCCCTGCGCCAGCCAGTCGGCAAACTCCTGCCGGAAATAGCGATAGGCTGCGCCCATGCGCGTATTGGCGATCTGTGGCCCGGCTTCTGCCGTGGCGTCCATAACATCGCGGAAGGCAGCCCGGTCCTCATTGGTCGGCCAGACCTTGTAGCGCTCCTCGTCTTCTGCATAGGCCGGGTTGCTGGTGAGCGGCCCGATCTGGCGGGCGGCAATGTCCACGGCCTTTGTGCCTTCCTCATCGGATTGCACGATAGAGCGTAATGCCTCCAAGGCGTGTTCCGCCGCTTTGAGGACGAGTTGCAAAGTGGTGAGGCGCTGCTGGCCGTCGATAACCTCGCGGCGTGGCAGGCTGAATACCGGATTGGGGGTCTGGTCGAGAACGAGGGTTCCGAGGAAATGCGACGACACGGGTTTGCCGTTCGCATGAAGGACGCGGTCGGCGGCGGCGCGCACATCGTCCCACAACGGTTCCCACTGCCCGTCCTTGTCCCATACATAGGGACGCTGAAATAGCGGAACCGTGTATCTCGTCTGCTGCGTGAAGATGTTCATCACGGAGATGTAACTGGGCTGCATTGTTCCCCCGGTATCATTTTGGTCGCGGCAAAGCCTATGCCGCGTGATGGTGTATTCATCGTAAAAGATCGACCCCGGAAACGATCCGGGTTGACGGTATCGCGTGACTTTCCATGAGTGTTTGCCATTGTTATTCTTGGATTTAATGCAGGAAAAACAGATGGTTAATGTCGGATACGCACGGGTCTCAACGGTAGATCAAGTGGCCGGGCTGGAGGCGCAGGAGCGCGACCTCGGTGCAACGGGTTGCACGAAGGTTTTTACGGAACGGGTGTCATCTGTTGCGGAGCGTGCGCAACTGGCGTCAGCGCTGGACTATGTCCGGGAAGGCGACACGCTGGTTGTGACCCGGCTGGATCGCCTCGCTAGATCGACGGCGGACCTGCTGGCGATCATAGCGACGCTCGAACGCAAATCGGTGGGGCTGAAGATTTTGGATTTCGGTGGCCAGCCCGTCGATACCAAGTCGCCTTCCGGTCGGCTTATCGTCACGCTGTTCGGCGCGGTCGCCCAGTTCGAGCGGGAACTGCTTCTGTGTCGCCAGCGTGAGGGGATTGCCAAGGCAAAGGCGGAGGGGAAATACCGGGGGCGTGCGCCCACCGCGCGCCGCCTTGCCCCGCAGGTCCGGGCGATGAGCGCAGCGGGCGTCGGCGCGTCGATCATCGCCCAGCAGCTTCGGGTCAGCCGGTCATCCGTCTATCGCATCCTCGCAGACGAGAGCCTGTCATGAGTGGCCATCATGTCCGGGCGTCATTTGCATCGCTGACATGCCTGTTCGAGGACATGCATGCGGTTGCGGTCGAAGGTCAGCAGTCGGGACTTCCTATTGATCTGGCGCGGGCGCTGATCGGAAATGTCCGCGAGCGCTTGCTGATGGTCGAGCGCGTGCTAGCCAGCATGGAGGCCGGGCTACTATGAGCCGCCTTCCCGGCAAGCCCGGCCAACGATGGTATAATGGCGCTGATCCGGCCCAGCGTGCGTGGAAGTTGCGGATGGTCAAAGCGGCACTGGCGTCTGGCGACATAGTGCCTTCCTGCACCTGTTCGGTTTGCGAGCGGACGTTTCCTTACGCGGTGGGGCTGCACTCCGAAGACTATGCCGATCCACTGGCCGTCTATCCCGTTTGCCGCCAGTGCCATTTCGCCATTCACATTCGCTTCTGGAGGCCGGATTATTGGCGAGGCTACATCGCCCGGCTCAACCCTGATGGATGGTTCCAGCCGCTTTCCCTTGATCCGGGGACCATGGCGCGGCCATTCGCGGAAACCTATCCGTGCGGCCTTCCGGGTTAAGCTGCTTGCTGGGCCTGACGCACCATGGTGGTCCACATCGCCAGAGCATCCGGTATGAGTGCTTTCCGGCGTTCGAGGTGCAGCGCAGTCGAGCCTTCCGGTATTGCATCCGTAACGTCGTCGCGCGCGCCGACGAGGCAGGCGATTATCACGGCTTGCAGAGCCTCCATGCGGTTTTCGGGGCGGGCATCGTGATAATAGCGAAGGCAGGCCAGTTCAGCCAGTTGTGCTTGGACCCACCGATCTCCCGTTCGCCACATAGGGTAGGCCCGCTGCCACTGGAGCAATCTTCGGCGGGCCTCTTCTATCCCGACAAGCGTGACCGGACGCGATGGCTCCCAGTCCGCCATTTGAAACGTGCTTTGTCGAGTGGCATCCGGTGCCCAGTCCAGCCGATGCCGGATGTTCGTGCCCACCTGCTTTGCAAACTGGACGCCTGCCGGGTGCAGGAAGCATCCGACATCCCTCATCCTTATCTCCAGCGCTCCGGCTTCGGGCTGCGCAGCCTGCTCCTGTAGGCGTTCTGCTCTCGACCGAGTTTCCCCCTCTGTCGATCCGAGGACCAGCAGATTATCGGCATACGTCACCACTTTGCCGATGTCGGCATTGGCCAGCAGATGACCAATGATGATTTCACCGATGATGGGGGAGGTGGCGGCACCCATTGGGAGCCCCGCCGGAGCACTGGAGGAAGGAGGAACCCCGCCGAGGGGCTCGCTTCTGACGCTATACACCGCAGTATGACACATGCGCGCATCGCGGATCACGTTGGCGGTGACGGAGGCGGGCAGCGGGTATAGCAGTTCAGCCAATCGGTCATAGCGGATCGAGCCGTAGAAGTTGGAGATGTCCAACTCCACGGCGTAGATGTCGCCATCACGGAAGGCTGCTTCGATGGCCGCGAGGGCCTCCGGCATCCCCCCCGTTGAACAGGAACTGCTCTGGACGGGGAGGATGTAGCTGGGCCAGCACCTTGGCTACCAGACGGTGGTGCAGGCGTCTTTCTGGCCCGAAGTTCTGAACGATGCGCGGGCGACCATGCTTGACGACCGTAGTCGTGCGGATGCGCTCCCGGATCGGGCTATACGGATTGCATCTGGTGGCAAGGGCGCGGATCGAAGCCGGGGTAACGCCGTGCAACTGTTGCAAGTTGCGGATCACCTCATAGGCATTAAGCGTCGCCAATCGAGGACAGTGCAACAACGTGCGGACATAGGCACGGCGACCGCGCGCGTTCAAGGAAGACAGCTTGCCAAGCGCCAACTTCTCAAACTGGCGCAATCCCTCCAGTTCGATGATGAAGTCAGGATGCTCCGCACGAAAGGTCTCGTAACAGCAATCTCGCGTGCGCCGGGGGTCTGTCTTGCTGGTCATCTCGCGGGCAGCATGACCCGGATAGGATTAAGATCGGCCTAATCGAGCAAATCGCCCATGCTCACGTCTAGCGCCTTCGCGATGCGCTCGACGATGGTGATCGTCGGGTTTCGCACGCCACGCTCGACATCGCTGCAATAGGAGCGTGCGATGCCTGCAAGGTCGGCAAGTTGTTCCTGTGTAATACCGCGCTCTCTTCTGGCACGCGCGATTGCAAGGCCGAACTTCTTTTTGATTTCCATCGCACAGTGAAGGCCATCGCGCGCGTCTCACTGCTACCCGGTATGAGGGTCATTTGTTTACTATAAGGGTCTACGATGGGTAGGTTCGATGAGGAGTTGACGAGATGATTGTGGTGATTGGATTGATGGGTTTTGTTGCTCTATGCTGTTGGGCAGCATCACAGGCGAAGAGGCAGCGGGCCAGTTTGGAGCAGTCGATAGCGTCGATCCCCGATTTCTCGGTGGGTATGCGCTATAATGATCCGTGGAAATCCAGCGTCATCGCCATTGATCCCAGTTCGAGCCAGTTTGCGTATGGCGGAGTGGATCGGCCTTTTCGGACATTCCCATTCAGCGCGTTGATCGCCGCCGAAGTTGAAAGCGACGGCGTAACCATAGAGAAGACAAATCGTGGTTCGCAGGCCATGGGGGCCGCTTTGGGCGGTGCATTGCTTGGGCCTGCCGGATTGCTGATGGGAGGTTTGTCAGGCTCCAAGACCCGTAAGAAGGGCAAGGATACCCGGTTGAGTCTGAAGTTGATCGTCAACGATCTTCAGGACCCCTCTATCGAGATCGTCTTCCTCGCTCCCGGCATCAGAAAAATGGTGGATCATAAGGAGAAACTGATTGGGACGCCGGAGGAACGGCTGGCAGATTGGTTTGGACGTTTTCGGGTCATTCTGCATAGTCAGCAAAACGGGCCGTCCATTTCGGCTCCGGTCCCATCGGCACCTTCGTCACCTCCTTCCGGGTTTGGGCGTCGGCGCGGCCTGCTTGCATCGGACTAAACCGGGATGTTCAGCATCGGCCAGTAGGGTGTGCGAAAGCGGAGGACTGGGACATGCTCTATACGCGGATCGGATTGGAACGCGCAGGCTTCGCCGGATGGGTGCCTTTCGAGAAACTGCGTTATGGCAGTGCGTGCCCGCTGACTGGCGGCGTCTATGTGGTCTGTCGCGACCCGGACGCTCTACCTTCTTACACCCCGGCAAGCGTGGGAGGCTGGTTCAAGGGTAAAGACCCTGCTGTGTCGCTCGACGCGCTAGCCGCCAACTGGGTTGATCTCGCGGAAGTGGTATACATCGGCAAGGCGAATAACCTTCGCCGCCGCCTGAAGCAGTATGCCGATTTTGGCGCTGGTCAGCCAGTTGGTCACTGGGGAGGGCGGCTGATCTGGCAGCTTGCGGATTATTCGACGCTGCTGGTCGCGTGGAAGGAGACGCCGGATCGCGTTCCAGAACAGGTCGAGGCGGAAATGATTGCCGATTTCCGACACTGTTACGGAAAACCGCCATTTGCCAACGATCCGCACAGACTGGGAGCATAGAAATAAAAATCGCCAAAGTTGCACGGGCATAGAGAACATTGCGGGCATGTCTTGTGCTAAAGTTCAAACAGCATGTTTGACCAAGAAAGTCGTCTCTGCCGGAATAATAATAAACTGATTTAACCAAATAGGCTTGCAACCCGTTGCAGCCGAAAATGTTTGACTGATGGTTCAACTTTCCTATTATTTTTCAGGTATTTTGGTTTTTACTTGAAAATGAGGTTGGTGAAACATGGGCTTCAAAGTAGTCCGGTCGCGAACTGGCGACATAGCCGCAGAGGGGGCACAGCCTGCACCGTTTCCTATTGAGGGCAGTGGCACGCTTCCTGAAGATGATGCTGCACTTCCCGGTCCCGCGAAACGGAAGCGGTCGCGCCATGCTGGCCCGATTTACCCCGGAAAGGTGGCTATTCGGCACGCGGGGCAAGCTGCCCGTGCCTTGGGGCTCACTATCGGCGGAATAGAGATCGTGCCGGACGGGACCATAAGAGTTCTGGCCCAAGGCGCGACTTCTTCTCAACCCAAAGACGAGTTTGCAGAATGGTTGGCAGCCGGAAAACTGGCGTAGAGGGCGTTCACATCGTCACCGCAAGGCGACCGGGAAAGCCAGTCCGCTACTACATCTATGCTTGGCGCGGTGGTCCGCTTGTCCGCTCTGTTATCGGTGGCGAAAAACCCGCAGTCACGCGGGAAGATGTTATTGCCATCGCAGAAGCCCTCGAAAAGGCGAAGCCCGCACCGAAGGACACGATTGAAGGCTTAATCCGCCAGTATCGTCCCAACAGCCCTGAATGGACGAAGCTGGAGCGTAGCACCCAACAGACATGGGGGCGGGCACTGGACCGGGTTGAGGAACGGTGGGGGACTGTGCCGCTTCGACTTTGGAACGACCCCCGAATGGTCACGCAGGTAGTGAAGTGGCGTGATGAGATGGCCAGCACTCCGCGTGCGGCAGACATCCATGTTTCAATGCTTCAACGTCTGCTGGAGTTTGGCAGATTGCACGGGAGGGTCACGGTCAACGTCGCGTCAAGCATCCCGACCCTTTACCGGGCAGCGCAGCGTGCAGAGATCATTTGGACCGACGAGGATTTTGAAGCCTTTAACGCCACCGCGAACCAGTCCTTGCGCGATGTCGCAGCGTTGGCGGCTCTGACGGGATTGCGGCGTGCCGATTTAATCGGGCTGACATGGGATGAAATAGGCCCGCAAGCAATAAGGCGGATCGCGGCAAAAATAAGCAGGGGGAAGCGGCGGCTGGTTGTCATGCCTGTGATCCCAGCGTTGCACGACTTGCTTGCGGACCTCAAAACTCGCGCACGCAAGGCGGAGGTAAATACCGTCCTTGTCACCAGCCATGGCACGCCATGGACTGGCAATGGGCTGTCAGGAGGTTTCGGAAAGGCAGTGCGCGATGCGGACATTCATCACTTCGATCATGATGGCAGCAAACGCTGGAAGCATCTTCACGACATACGTGGGACTTTTGCTACTCGGCTCATGACGGCTCCCGGAGAGCGTTTCACGGATAGTGACATTGCCAAACTGATGGGTTGGGCACCCGAACAAGTCTCACAAATCCGCAATCACTATGTTGACGAAACCGCCATTGTCGTGGCACTGGGCGAACGTCTCGCACAGGCTGCTGTAAAACGCTCTGTAAAACGCTAGGCTCAGGCGGCTCTAAGTCGTTGAAAAGGGGGTATAGCTCAATGGTAGAGCACTAGCCTTCCAAGCTTGTGATGCGGGTTCGATCCCCGCTACCCGCTCCAGTGATCTTCCGACCTGGTTGCCCGCTACAAAACATTCCAAACATTAGCAGACTGCATAGGCTCAAGATAAGGCCCGCCCATTCCTGCCACACAAATATGCGTTTTATGCGATAATGCCCCGGTCGAGCGTGGAATCGGATGACGGGACCGCTATAGGGCACCACCTCTTCGCCTCGCATGACGCGCCAAATCGGGAATGCAGCGCGGCGCATCGTTACCTCGCCCGCTGTATCCACGACGATTTCTTCACTCAATGGGACACCGCGCCAGGCTGACAGGTCCGGCTTTCGTTCGAAGTCGGTAATCTTTGCCGTGTCGAACCCGACAGGCAGATATTCGGCGGCATCGGGCAGATCTTGCGCCATCATCGCGTAGGGCACCGGCCTAATCAGATATTCCGACGCCTCCGAAATCCAACGGATGCAGGAGAAAAGAACAAGCCCTAGCCTCTCTTATTCACGACGCTCGGTTTCGGGCCCGCTCTGGGCATTTGCTGCGGCTGGCTGTATTGCGCGGACGACCGGCATCGCTGGCGTTTGTTTCACCGCATTCGGATTGATGGGCTTTTCGGGTTGAAGGGCTGGGCTCGGAGTTCTGCGGCGCTGCCGCATGGGCTACGTCGGCGCAGGCTTCAGCCGGAGAACGAGGGCGCGGAACAGGTCGGCATCCGGACAGGCGGAAGCGAAGGCAATGCGGATGCGGCTAGCACTTTCTACGACGCGCGCAGCGACCTTGAGCAGCCGCAGGCGCAAGGTGGTAAACTCCGCGCTTGCCAGAGCAGCGGTCCTGGGCATCGCCTGCTGGATGCGCCATAGCAGCCAGTATGCGGCAGTGTGCAGTATCAGGCGCATCTGATTGGCATTGGCCGAGCGGCACGAGGTTCGGTCGCTGGCGAGCTGGGACTTGTGGCGCTTGATCAGGTTCTCGGCCTGACCACGCGCGCAGTAGAGCGTGTCGTAGATGTGCTCGGCCGATCCTGTTGCCAACGAGGTGACGACATAGCGGATGTCCATGCCCAGCGTGCTGGCCTCGATCCGTGCAACGACGCGACGCTGGCACTTCCAGGTCTTTGCCCCATAGCGGGTCTCGGCATAGTTGCGCAGGACGGGACACTGACGCTGGGCGCGCTTGACCGCGCAGGCATCGGCGACCGCAACAATGGCGGGATCGGCGCGCAGCGCTGAATTGGTGGGCAGGCCGAACACGTAATCGACGCGGGCCGCATCGCAGTAGGCCATGACCTCGGGTCGACCATAGTGCCCGTCGCCGCGGATAGTGATGTGGGTATCGGGCCAATTACGGCGCAGGTGACGCACCAGGCGTCGGATGTGCCCCGCCGCCTCCTTTCCAGAAGGCGTCTTGCCTGTGCGCAGCAGCATGGCCACCGGCCTGCCGGTCGCGGTGTCGTAGATATGGATCGGTAGGAAGCAGCGCTCCCCATGATGCCCGTTCCAGAACGAGAGCTGTTGATAGCCATGCACGACGTCGCACGTGTCGTCGATATCCAGCGTGACCGCTGTCGGAGGGGCGGGATAGCTGGCGCAGTAGATGTCGATCATCGCGGCCATCATGCTGGCCAGTTCGCGCGTAGTCGGTGCATTTTCCCACCGGCTCATCGTCGGTTGGCTGGCCAGCCCCGCGCCCGATTCCGGCAGCTTGCCGAGCGCCAGGCGGAAGCCTGGATCGTCGCGCAGAGCATCGAGATCATCGGCATCCTCATAGCCGCACGCAATCGCGAACACACGGGCACGCAGAATGTCATCCAGGCGATGGATCACCCGCGCTGGATCGCGCGGATCGGCAATACAAGCCGCCAGGCGCTGGCAAATCCCCATCGCGCGCTCGGCCTGTGCAAGCAGTAGAACACCGCCATCCGAGGTAAGCCGGCCACCGTCGAACGCAGCTGTGATTTTCTTGCGGCCGACTGCTGGGAATCCAAATGAGCTTGCGATATCATCGTTCATGGCGGGTGTGGCCCGTGGCATTTTCTGCCCTGCGGCAGGTTCGGCTTAGACACCCAGTTCCTAATTCAGATCAGAGGCTTACGCCACTCCCGCCAACCCTTCAGGACACTTTTGGTGAATAAGGCGGGCTAGTCCCAAGCCCAACAGGATCGGCTTCGGGCGACAACTCAGCATTGCCGTTATGGCAGCAAATTCGATCAGACCGAGAAGCCGCCAAGGGAACTGCGCCTGGCTCAAGGGCGGGATGTCCCAGATAAAGGGGATCAAGCCGAGCGCCGCCAACGCCGCCAAGAGGCTTACGAACGTCCAGATAGACCGTGCAGACAGCGACATCAGCGCAAGACCGCCGATGAGGACCGGAATATAAAGCATCTGGAGCAGCGGACCATGTGCCAGCAACCCCCAGGACGACGCCCTGTACCAAGCCCCCCATAGAAGCTGCGAGGAAATATAGCCCTGCATCGTCAGAGCGGGAACAAGATAGAAAGCCGCAAGGCCCACGGCCAGTGCGCCGCTGATGACCAAAGGCCAAATGGCGCGCCGGTCATGCCAGATTTTATACGCGCCGAGCGGAGCGATCAGGAAGAATCCTGTCAGCATCGCCATCGGTAAATGTGTCAGCACAAGCCCGGCATAGCTCAACGTCAGCAGGACGATACCCCTGCGTTCAGGAAGGCGAACTATGGCCAAGGCGATGAGTGGGTACCATATGAAGGCAGTGAATTCCGCCAGCGCGCCCCGCACATAGAAGTCCAAGAGGTGATAGGGCGCAGCCATGTAGAGGATTGCGCCGATCAGCGGATAGGTTCCTCGCCCTGATAGCCAATGATACATGGTAATGCCCGAGAGCAGCAGCGTCAGAAAAGCTGCCATGTTGATCGCTGCGAGCGTGGACAAGCCGCCCGCATCGAAGGCGCCGGCTATCCAGAAGGCGATTGGCGGATAGAAGTAGAAGGCGGGGCTTCCCAGACCTTCGAAACTCCCCGGCAACCATCGCGGGTACAAGTTCCCTTTCGCTATCTCCGTCCCGAACTGACTGGTCCAGACGTAGTTATAGGTAACAGAATGGGAAAAACCGGGACCCAGAAGAAAGGTCGGCAACAGGATTAGTGCGGCCACGAGCGCCAAAATGCTGACAATCGTCAGGCTGTTCCGGGTGATCATCCGCGCCGCCATCTGGCCATTCGATACATTGTGGCGTGATCGCCAAAAATGGTAAAAATTATGTTCAATCCCTCGGGCGTGCTATACTCTGCACTAGCGGGTGGTGTTTTGTTAACCATTTTTGTCGATAGCTGCGGTGGGCGTTAGTCCGCAGGGGGGCTGAAGGCATGGCTGAACCATCGTTGCTGTCGATCGTCGTTCCGGTGTTTAATGAACAGGAGAGTATCTCGCTGTTTTTGGATGCCGCACGCCCCGCGGTTGCACAAGCGCTTGCCCTGATCGGGCCGAACGCGCAGGCCGAATATCTCTTCGTCAATGACGGCAGCACCGACCGGACTGGCGACATACTCGCGATCCTCGCACGCCGGGATCCCGACGTGCGACACATCACCTTATCGCGCAACTTCGGCAAGGAAGCCGCGCTGGCAGCAGGCATTGATCGGGCCCGGGGAAATGCCGTCATCCCTATCGACGTCGATCTTCAGGATCCGCCTGAAGTCATAACTGCCATGGTGCGTCATTGGCTGGCTGGTGCGAAGGTGGTCAATGCGCGCCGTGCGGATCGGTCGAGCGACGACTGGTTCAAACGTTGGAGTGCGCAAAGCTTCTATCGCATCATCAATCGGCTTTCCGACTATCCGATTCCTGAGAATGTCGGCGATTTCCGGCTGCTCGACCGGCAAGCGGTGGACGTAATCAAACAGCTTGGTGAACAGGCGCGCTTCACAAAGGGCATTTTTTCCTGGGTTGGCTTCCGCGTGGCGACCGTCGATTATGAACGTGCCCCACGCGAGGCGGGGAACAGCAAATGGCGTGTCAGCAAGCTCTGGTCGCTGGCCGTGGACGGCATCACCGCATCGACCACCATGCCGCTGCGCATCTGGTCCTATGTCGGCGGCAGCATCGCTCTGATGGCCTTTGCCTATGCTGCATTTCTCGTGCTGCACACGATACTGACCGGGATCGACACGCCGGGCTACGCATCCATCATGGTCGCGGTATTGATGCTAGGCGGGCTTAACCTGATGAGCCTTGGCATCATCGGCGAATATTTGGGTCGCGTCGCACAGGAAGTTCGTAAACGGCCGCTTTATGTTGTGGCAGAGGAAAGCGAGCAGACGCCGCGACCTGCCATACAGCCGCATATCGAGGAAATGGACGAATGGATCGATCAGCCTATGCGAGCATGAGTGCGCAGGAACAGGATCATTGGTGGTTCGTGGCTCGCCGCGCCATCATCGATAGCCTGATCCGCGCGAATGTGCCGCTGCCGCCTGGAGCACATATTCTTGAGGCTGGCTGTGGTACCGGCGGCAATATCCCATTGCTGGCACAATTTGGCACGCTGGATGCGATGGAATATGACGCCGACGCGCGTGCACTGGCCTCCGCGCGAGGCCTTTGTCGCGTCGAACCGGGCGCTTTGCCGGACGCGATCGGTTTCAGCGACACGCGCTATGATATGATCGCGCTGCTCGATGTGCTGGAGCATATCGATCAGGATGAAGCATCGCTTCACGCCCTGGGCGCACGGCTGGCGCCAAACGGGCGATTGTTGCTAACAGTTCCCGCAGCGCCCTGGCTCTGGTCGGACCATGATGTGCTGCACCATCACAAGCGCCGCTATACCCATGAGGGCTTGTTGCAAGTGGTCCGTGCCGCTGAGCTGAAGGTCGAAGTCTCAGGATATTTCAACAGCCTGCTTTTCCCGCTCGCCGTGGCGCAGCGCTTCGCCCATCATTGGCTGCGGCGTGACGCTCCACTGGATGCGCGCCCCTCACCCCTTATCAATGCCGCGTTGCAGCGGGTTTTTGCGGCCGAGCGACATGTTCTGGGGCGTATTCCATTCCCGGTGGGACTGTCACTTTACGCCATCCTTTCGGCCTGACGGAGCATTTCGCGGGTCGAAGGGCATATTCCAGGAACCATCCCAGCAGCGCGGCGGCTCATTTGCCATGGCTCGGAAGGGATGATGCGGACGGATCAGCGTCGGCACCTTATTCAACGGGGCAAGATAGGAACCTTTGGGAAAGGCCGCGAACGTCTGATCCCATGCCTTGAAAAAGCTGCATCGCACTTCCGGCGCTGCGGGATAAACCAGCGCCCGCCGGATTTCGGCAAGGCCGGTCAAGCTACCAACCGACAAAACGATCAACAACCAGCGTCGTTTTTCGCCCCGCTGCACCACGTGATCGCTGACCATCACCGTCACCAGAGCCAGCGCAGTGATAGACCCGCGCATCATGAAATCGGTCGACCAGCCAATTTGGACGAACGGGATCAGCATGAGCCAGATAATGGCAAGCCAAAGGCTGTCGCTGCCGAACCGCGTCGAACGTCCAGCGATCACCAGCGGAATCAGATATGGCAGTGTTTCGAACGACTGGAACAGCAACCACTGGATGAAGGGGATCGGTTGGAAATGAAAGCCAACGTCGTCCGATGCTGCCCCCAGATAAATGAGAGAGGGTATGCAAAGGAGAAGCGAGACTGCGGGAACCAGAACGTCGCGCAGACGAAACGCATGCGCGATAATAGTCCGAAATCCAGCCAGAGCAACGAATGGCATCGCCCCGATCAGCCCCAAAGGAGACCACAGCGCCGTCAGCGGAAGCATTGCCAGCCATGGCGCAAGGGTGATCCGGCCTTCTCGCCACATCATATATCCAATGGCGCCCACCCAACCGGCGATCGCATGCTGCGGCACCCAGAACAGCAGAGTGACGGTGGAGGAATATTGGATTTCCGCCCAGTCTTCCATGTGACCTGTGAGCATTCCCTGCATCAGCAGGTCGCCAAGCGCATCCATGCCTGAAAACAGCACGAATATGGTCAATCCGATCACGCGCGATCGCCTGTCAGCGAATAACTGACTTCCCATCGCGAGCGACAGGGCAATGAGCGTGCTGTTCTGCACCAGCAGGGTAACATCAGCCGCGCGAGCGCCTATCGCCTTGAAAATGATCGCGGGCACCAGGAACATGCCAATCGGCGCGCGGAGTAGGTCGGGTTCCGGCCGAGCTGTGTAAACGAACGGCCAAGGGCTTATCCCCATGTCTCGCAAAACGGCAAAGCGCACCTGCCAATCCACATTGGCGTAGAAGAAGCGCCCTTCGCCGCTCAGCGCGAGCAGGCCCAGAACCACAAGAAAGCAGGTAAGTATGGTGCCAATGCCAATATTGCCGCTGTTCTTCGTGACCCTGATCGTGAACGCGCACAGGCCCGCAATGATCAGCAAGCCAATCGGAAAGGCCCAGATAGGCGCCACATCGAGAAATCGCCAGAGAAGTAGTTGGCTGCCACCGAACCAGATGATCAAAAATGCCCATATCCATCCCGGTGCGATCGACATGGAGGACGGGTTTTCCGAAATCGGAGCATCCGTGCGAACGGTGGATGCGTTACGGTCAACCAGCATGGATGCTTCCCGCATCTTTGAAATCCCGATGATCGTGCCGCATATGATAACGATGGTACTCCGAACGCACTAAGTTGCCTTAAGAGCCTCCGGCGAATCTCGGGCATCCCGGATGGGTAGGACGGGGGTCAGGCGGCGTCACTCGTCGGTACACATAGAGCCAACGGGTTGGCCTCCACTCACGATAATTCGCTGCCAGATACTGACGGATGTCCGCACGGCGTAGGAAAAATCCGCGAACATCAAAACTCGCAGGCTGATAAACATAATTTGCCCGTCGCTCGAACAGGATCAGCGCGGGTGACGAGCAACGAATTTCCAGAGCGGCTTCTGCCTGTATCCGCTTGGCCAGTTCGCGTAGCGGTGCCGGATTGGGGCCGATCACTTCGCCGTGGGCGATAGCCGGTATCATCCAATAGGCGTAAAGGCGCGATGGCCAGGCAAGCCCATGATCTTCAACCGTGGGCCATCCCCACATCGGTTCGCCCGAGGCGATGAAAACTGGTCTGCCCTTTGGCAACGTGGACAAAACTAGGTCAATATCGCCCCGGAAAAAGTTGAAATAGGGGCCGATCCTGACCGGCATCAGTACGGGCAATGCCAGCATAAACAGCCCAATTACGGTAGGAATCAGCCGGCGCATGTCGGCCATACCCAGTCGCACGCCCAACGCCAAACCGACAGCGCCGGTCACGGGGACGCTGTGGTAAAGCCAGCCCTTGCGCTGCATAAAGTAGGAAAAGCCATAGCCTATGGCCACGAGCAGCAAGGTGGACACAAACGGATTTGCCTTTTTGCCGAAGGCCCCGCCAAATGTCAGGAAGAATGCGGCTATAAGCGTCCAGATCACGATCCAGGGCCGCAGCAGGATCATTGCCCATGATGATTCAAAACCGTGATAGGCGGCGCGGACCATCGGAAGGTTGTCGGTGAAAAAAGCCGGGGCGAAAGCGATCACGGTGATGGCATAAACGACCGCAAATATTCCTATGGCGATAATTTCGGGGCGGATAGGTCGCCATAGTGACCGGCTGCGGGTGACCAGCCACAATTCCAGCATCACTGGCACAATCGCGAAATAATGTTTAAGCGCAAAGCCGTAAGCGGCGGCGATGCCCACAAGGAGCGCGAGGCACGGCTGTATAGGCACCCCGGTCGATCTGCGCGCAATCAGTGCGGCGTAAGCGACCGAGCAAATCAAGGCGATATGTTCGCGCTGTCCAAAATCGTAGAGTGGTCCGATGACCATCAGCCAGAACGACATGAGCATCAGCGTAAGTCGCCCAGTGGGCGACCCGGTGGCTGAGAGCCGTCCAGCCACCAGCGCCGATAGACCGCCGAGCGCCGTTATACAGACTATCAGCAAGCGAAGCGGAGGCATAGAAAGCCAAGCAGCGACAGAACGGATCGGCACTGCAGACCAGAACCAGAGAGGGGGATTGATTTCCCACACATCCCGATAAAGCGTCGCGCCATTCATCATCTGGCGCGCGATCCAGAACTGCCAAACGACATCGTGGGTGAGCGGAATGTCGTACAGAAAAATCATCGCTGCAGCGACGATCACGGCGAAAATCGCTTCAGGAAGATAGCGTGCCGCGGCCACGGCCGCAGGCGGTTGGATTTGCGGACCCGTCATACCGCCAGGCCGCCATCGTTAGGCTGATTAAGAAAATTCCCCACGCCGAACTTAGATACCAATTAAAGTCACGCGGCAACAGCTCGCACAACGGCTCTGACAACCCTGACGCTTGGTCCTAGGCCCCCAGATATGCCGGCGACGATTGGGGTGGCTGGTTGAGCTGATCTTTTGTTTGACTGGTTCGAGGGGCTGTCACCCTGTTTGCGGCCCAGATCGACATAATCGCCACGCTACATCCAGCCAAAACGTCGGAAAGATAATGCGCTCCGCTGACAAACGTCGAGACGATCACGCCCACATTGAGCAGTAGCCCAGGCCAGCGCAGGAGGCGAATGCCATGGGTTGCCCAGATGAACAACACAGCGGCGGCGGAATGGAAGCTGGGAAACTGTATCAGGCCCGGCCAGATTTTTGAAAGATCGCGAATCTCGCCGTTTTGAAGTTGGGTGATCCACTCTCCGAAATGCCACTGCCAGGGCCAATCATCTCCTATGCCGGGCACGGTGCCCTGCCGTATCCCGTAAAAAATATATGGCCCTTCGGCTGCAGCATATGGGAAAATCGCGGCTGACAAGAGAAGTGCGAAAACATAGGCAGTGATGTAGGTCCACAGCAGCTCGGGTCGCCAAACGCACAATGCCACAGGCAGCAATAAAAACTGCGGTTGAAACGAAGCATATACCGCTTCGGACAAGGGCACGATCCCGGGATATGCGAGGTAGAGGCGAAATACGGCTCTCCAATCGAACCCGAGTGCCGCATCGATCCTGATCAGTTGAGCATCGACGAAGTGGCTGCTGATCGAGGCTAACATTATTATCGTCCCCCCGCTGAGCGCCGCTGCTATTGCAGGAACGGAGCAGGCTTCAAGGAAGAGCGCGATCCTGGCATGCCCATAGCGTCGGGCGAGCGCACCGCAGCCTGCAATCAAGCAAATCGATCCGAACGACGAATAAAGCGCGGACTGGCCGACGATGAAGTCGGATAGCGCAAAGACAGATATCCATGCCATGCACCACGCGAAGAGAATCAAATAAACGATCCGCGATTTCGGGTGGAGTGCATCCTGCGGTTTAACAGTACGAGCATGTTCATTGATACGCTCTATCGCTGCGGTTATCAAATCGCCCCCCTCATCGCCATCTGGCATATAACCAATGGGCTAAAATCATGGCGAGGTTATTAACCGCTGAAGATTTTGAAATGCTTTAAAACCTTTCGTGGAGAAGATGAGGGCAGCATAATCTTATGCTGCCCTGCCATTTCAATGGTCCGGTTGGTCGAAAAATCCCGGCGAAGGATCAGGTTCATTGGCACTAGGGTCGCTCCTGCGAACCGCCGCTCCTGACTGCTCACTGCCCTTAGCTACCATCAAAAGCTCGCGGTCCTTGGCAAGTATTTTCGCCTCCAGCACAGCCGACTGCAGCTGTTCCTTGAGTTCGTCGACTTCCACACCCAGCGCGCCGATCGCCTTGACCAGATCGTCGCGCTCCTGCCGCAGCGCTTCGACCTCATCGTGCAGGGCAGCATTCTCGATGGCGGTCGCCTGACGTTCGGCCTCCAGTTCCCCACTGGCAATGCGCTCCACCGCAGCGATCAGATCCCTGCGCCCCGCTTCGGAGAAGAGCAGCGGCTGCACCACCGACCTGTCCGCACGCCTTTCCTTCCAGTCACGCACCATTTCATAGGCGGTGCTGCGCGAACCCACGCTGCCCAACTTCGTCCAGACGAGCGAGCCGTTGATCGCCTTCATCGGCATGCCCGAGGCGCGCAGCTCATCGCAGACGGGATCCACATCTTCCTGAAACAGCTTCTTCATTTTTCGATATTCCAACCACTATGCCTCGCCCGCTGTACGGTCTGTATCGTTGTACGGATTATACGCTTTGTACTAATGATACAGCGGCGGCCGGGGCAGAATTCCAAACATGCGGCAGGTAATGCCGCTGACCGATGCGGCCTGATTGGCCAGCAGCAGGATCTATGGCGCTGCCCAGCGCTGCGGCGGCGCGGTCAGCATCCGCCGCACACGCCATGCCGACGGGTCGGAGAGCGAGACCTGATCTGCCATAAATCCGAGAAGTTCGACCATCCGGCGGACCGCCCAGCCCAGCCACTCGACCAGCAGCCAGAGCCAAGGCGATCGCATACGAACAACCGAACCCAGCAATATGCCGATGATCCGAAGCACGGACGCGCTCATCCGGCCGGCAACTGCCTCTTCATGCGGTGGATCGGGGTGCTCGTTCTGGGTCACCCATTCCCTGATAGGATGGTCCGACAATTCCCGCCAGAGACGCGCGCATTTTTCTCTGCTGTCGCGACGAAATTCGGCGCGGTATTTCGCTATCGGCCTTTCATTGCCCATTTAGGGGGACAGTCTCCCCCTTCCTGAAATGGGCAATGAAAAGTCCATTGCCTGCCTTCCACCTGCCGGCTCTCATGTGCCCAGCATGGAAAATAGCAGTGCAGCAGGCACTCCGCGCCGTCCGCAGACTCGCGCACGAACCCGGTCTAAACCGCAAAACGGCTTTCCCAGAGAAGTCCTAGAGCAAGAACTTCTACTGACCACAAATGGGAACCAGTCCCCATGCCCTAAAAGTTGCGCAATACCTCTAACGCTGATGCAGTCAGCTGTTAGAGGGGAACTCTGGCGAGTGGTCGTTTCACGATTATTCGCTTCCTCACGTCAGCGGCGGCTATTGCCGTTTGTGATATTTTCCAGTTCATCCTACAAACTAGACTTACGGCTATCATCATTTATCCGTTGCTTCAACGATCTTGATCATGGACACTATTGTTCATGTCGCAACAACTCGACTTCGAGCCTTCAGCCGCTCTCACAGCCAAGCAGGCTGAGCTCGCCCGGGCGGCGATCCGCAAATATCGCGATCGCGCAACTGCCCGATCGGACGACGACATCACGGGCCGGGAGACCAATGTCCTTAAGCTGAAGGGCCGCCGGTTCATTGCAGAAGCTGATCATGCCATCGCGCCGGTCAAGCGCGAAAGGCGGCCCATGGAATTGGCGCCAGCGCGCTTCCACTTGCCACGCGCACCGCAGGGGCGTCCCACCACAGCCGATGGCCGCCAGTCCTTCCACTTCGAACTGACGAGAGTCACCAAAGGCGTGGGCGGCACTTGCCACACCAATGACGGCAAACTGGCCAATCCGGTTGGTCATGTCGGCTATGTCGGCCGAGACGAAGCCGTGGCTTCAGCGGCGGATGCAACTCAGCCTGGCGCGGCACCCCATGAAGCGGTTGCCCATATCGGTTATGTTGAGCGCGACATGGCGCTCGCGATCGACGAAAGCGGCCAGCCCGTCATTCTGAACAACATACCCGGCGATGCCGCCACCTTCTTCGCCCAGGTGGTAAAGCATGAGCGCGAAGGCCATCCCGACGGCATCTGCCTTGCCAAATCGTTCGACGCCGAGGCCCTGTTGGCGCTGACGGATGATGAGACCATCCCGGCAGGACTGAAGGGCGCGATCGAAGCGATAGTCGCTGATCCCGAACGCTATCGGGTGCGGCAGTCTGGCAATGCCGTTACCAGAACCCATCCCTTTCAGATCGAGGCCGACATCGAGGGCGTAGCCGCCTGGCTAAAGAAGAAGAAGGTTGGCGCAGCCATCCATGTACGCGAAGGCCGAGGCGGCATCGTGCAACGGCGCATCACCGGCGAACTGCCGCACGAACTGGGACCGGCGGGATGCGAGCGGGTGTTGTCGGCGCTGGCGGCGGAACTCGATAAGCGAAAGCTGCGCTACTATCTCGCCCTGCATGCGCCCACGGCGGCCAACCATGACCGCAACTGGCATTTCCATCTGCTCTTCTATGATCGCCCGTGCGAGTTGATCGACGGCGAGTGGGATTTCACCATTGCGGCCCAGCATAAATCGGCATCGCGCAATGCTAGGGAAACATATCCCCATCGCCGGCCCAAAGACAAAGATGTGGGCCGCCGCGAATGGCCGAGCCATATGCGCAAGCTCTTCGCAGATGCCGTGAATGTCGAGCTCGCCATGGTCAAATCCCGGCGACGCTATGATCCGCGAACCTTCGCCGAGATGGGTATCGCAGCTGAACCGCAGGTCCATCTTGGATCAAAGGCAGGGTTTCTCGCCGCCTGCGGAGCGGCGCCCAAAAAGGAATTGGGCAATGCAGAGAAGGGCTGGCGGTGGAAACTGCGCCGGGTCCTGCAGTTTCATGATCAGCAGGACAAGGAGGACGCCGACCGGGTGGCGACACTTCGCGCCATGGCTACCGAAGACGACAAGGCGCTCAAGGAAATCGCGGAATTGGAACGCCAGTTGGAGACGGGTCGTGCCGCGGCTCGCACCAGCGACGTCCTGCTGAACGTCCTGCATCCCATGGCGCGCAGCAACGCGGAACGCACAGCCCGCGACATGGCGGGCCATGCCGCCGACTTTGCCGCCAAGCGGAAGGCGGCAGGCAAAGACCCGGCGCAGCATCCGCGCTATCTGGCGCTCACCCAGCGCGGTCGTGACGCCGAACTCTATCTTCAGGATTTGGAGCGCGCGTTCGCGGCGGAAACCAGCTTCGCTCTCGACCTCCATGTCAGCGCGCAGATTGCGCGCGAGCAGGCCCAATTCGATCTCGATGTCCTGCAGCCGGGATTGGCCCGTCCCAGGGCGTCGGCAAAGATTCTTCCCGCTCCGCAGGCGACACCGCGCCTGGATGAAGCATCAGGTGTCGGACAGAGCATTCCCGCCATCATGCCGGATGTTCCGGCTGACGTGCCGCTCACGCCTGATCCGGCCGAACAGCGCCGCGCGCTGACCGTTGAAGAGCGCAGCACGGAGGTTGATCGCTGGCTCGGTCGTATCGAAAGGCACCGCCGCCGCCTGGTCCGGCGCGACGGCCATGTCGAGCCGTTCAAGCTCGACGAACTGGACCGCATGATGCTGGCCACCGCTTCGATCGAGCAGTTGAACCGGCTTGATCGCATCCGCGACCGGCAGAACAGACTTATCGCCAGGATCGTAGAAGCGGTCGAGGCGGCGCCGGGCATATTGACGATCCCGTCACGGCCTGAGGACGAGTGGAGGTTGGCCCATCACGATCCCGCCATGCAGGATGGGTTGCGCCGCTATAGCATCGATCCAGCCGTGCAGGATCGCCTGCGCGCTGCGCAGAAAGCGGGCTGTGCTGCCCAAGCACTCGCTCAGCAAACGGCTTTGCGCAATGTACACCGGGTGATCGACGAAATCTCGAAGCGCGGCCTGCCTATACTGACAAAGGGCACGCAATTGCGGGTAAGCGAGGAAGACGCTGCCCGCCTTGGCATTGCTCCAGCCGATCTTCAGTCGCCAACGGCACAGAAACGCCTGGCGGGCATATATCGCACGCAGGCGATGCTCCGCGCGTCCGCCCCTTCGACGCCCGCTCCGTCTGCCCCTGCCGTCACTTCAACGCCTGCAGCCGAACTTCCCAAGAACAATCCAGCGATTCCCGCCCCCACAGTGCGTCCGGTCGAGACTGTCCGATCCAGGATGGAGCCGGTCAGCATAGGGCCTGCCAGCACCGCTGCGCCTGCCAAAGCAGCGGAACCAGTCGCGGTTCCACCTCCCTCGCCACCAAAGCCCCCCCCGATTACCCCATCGGTTCAGCGTCCGAGAAACGACAAAGCGGAACTGGTTGCCGCCTGGCTGACGGCATGCGCGGCGGCCAAAAAGGATCCGACCTGTGCGCAAGATCGCGACAAGGCCGCCGCCCTGATTATGGCGGACGCCGCGGCACAGGCGTTCGCCGATCTGCTCGATGCGGACAGGCTGAATGATCTTCGGCAACAGGCGTCGGCCCATCATGAACGCCACGCGCCTGCAAGGGTCGTGGCCGAGGCGGAGAAGGCCGCCCCGGTGGCACCGCGCGCTGCAGTGGAACAGCCTGCCCCGGCAGCCCGGTCATCCGAAGAACAGCGGCGCCTGCATCTCCAGCGCCAGATACAGGCCGCGCAGAGGGGTTCGCCACGACGCTGATACGCCCGCATCGGCATCACGGAATCGGTGCTGCAAGCCTGTAGGCAGCATGGAAAAGGCGCCGCTGGCGGGTGTTCTGAACAGCAGTGAAGTCGAAGGTTTTGGAAGAAGGAAAATAGAACAGGCGCAAGCCTGCGCTGCTTCCAGCCTTCATTCACTCACCGGCAACGCCGGTATCCCAGCCTGCACATGATCGCCCTACCGTCCCAAGGCGGTGTGCGGTCGTGCGCCCATCGGAGATCATCATGCTCCCATCCCATACCATCACCGCATTTACGCCCGTCACCATCAATGCCGGTCATCCGGCCGCCGCCGGCGACATTGCGGTCGGCGCTGCCGCGCTGACCGTGACAGTCGTCGCCGGAAAGGTCAGCTTCGACCTGTCTTCCTTCATCCTGCCGCCCAACCAACCCCCGCAGAAGTTTCTCGCGTGGATCGATGATCGCCTGAGCGACGATCAAGCTACCCTGTCAATGTACGGGCCGGGCTGCGTCGTCCAACTGCTCGGGCAACTGCCGGACATCGTCTATTCTTCTGGCTTCCGCAGCCTGGCAGGCAGGGGTAACCAGCCCATCATCTGCCTGCAGATCGAAGATAGAAGGCGCTTCATCTCCCTCCATAAAGCCTGCGCTCAGGCCCACATCGCCTGCGCATCGACCGATCCGGCTGAGCGCTTCGTCGCCTGGGTCAAGGACGACATCGACCAGATCGCCGTGGATGCCGAGATCGATGCGATCGCGACATGGCGGATGACGGTCGCCGCGATCGAACGCAAGAGCGGCCTTGGCCGGGAGCTGGCCACGATCCTCCACCGGCATCTGGTCCAGTGGCTGCGCGATACCGATCGCGCCTCCACCCGTGCGCACGAGCGCAGTCTTTTCCCCATCGCTGGCTGACACGCCTGCCGCGCCTGCGGGCGCGTCCCTATCGAAGGATATTTCCATGGAATTGATCGATCTCTCGATCATGCATCGGGGCTTTGCGCCCCGCAGCATCGCCATCAGCTTGCGGACCGCCGGCTGTTGCCACGGTATGCGCCACCGCCCGGATTGCCGGATATTGGCTGGCATCGGCCTGCTATCGGTCCAGCCGGACTTCGACGGCGGCTTCAGCATTGAAGCCGATGCAACTTACCTCCAGCCAGGAGACATCGTCACCGATCTGCTGGACTGGCTGAATGATCGGGTGCCGGACGATGGCGCGATCGTCACCTGGGACAAATGGTGGCCAGCGGCACGGCGTCTGGCCGCGCTCGCCGATCCGGAACGACATCCCCTCCTGGCGGCGGCGGCGGGCGATACCGCAGGCCGCTGGCGGGAACTGCCCGCAGCCGACACATGGTATCTGCGTCAGGCCCGCGCGCTACCGGTACCCTGCATCTGCGATGCTGGTGTTCAGGTCGCGGACTGCCACTCGACGGTGCCCTTGTCGCTGTTGCCTGATGCCGAGATCGCGATCCCGCAACTGAAACAGGAAGCGATCGCTGGCTGGCTGGCCTGGGCGAGGCAGTTTGCCGACTTCGCTGTGGATCCGATGGCGGCGCGGGCAGTGCGCGCGCTGGAGGCATGGCGCGCGGCCATGCCGATTTCTGACCACGACTGATCATCGACCGACGATTTTCAATGCCCCCGGCACGATGCGCCGCATCGTGCCGGGGCTTCCACCCCAACCTCCGCCACCCTCTCTTGGAGAATATCCCATGCATATCGACCCCGCGCGTGCCGGACGTCCTCAAGGGCCTGCTCTCTCCATGGCGGCGGCACGAATCCGGCCATCGCGACCTGATGAGCGAGGTCTGCGCCGGAGCCGGTCCCGTCCATCTCGCCGAAGTGGCCGCACGGCTATCCATCCCGGTCAAGACGGTCTGCCGCGCCGATCTCGTGTCGCGGCTCATGCAAAATGGTAAATGGTCGTCTGTCCGTGCGGTGGCGGAGGGCGACACGTTAACCACGGCCATGATCCTCATGCTCTGGCGCGACATGGCGGGCGAAGGCGCGTCAGCCCTTGAAGCGAAAATGCGTCTCGCGACCTTCATCGCCGAAAACTGCGCACACCGTCCCTATCATCGGGACTGGCTCGCCTATCGCGACGACGCCCTGCGCACCGCCTTCGCGACCGAGACTGCGCGCATCGGCGCGCTCGCACCAACCATCTGAAAGAGAAAAGAAATGCGTCCTAAGACGGGACGGAAAATGAAATAAATGGGCCGCTGGCCCAGGAAGGAATGTGCGATGACTATTCACCACACCCAAAGCATGATCAACGCCGCCACTTTCGCCCTTCGTGGCCTGATGGGCTATCCGCAGTTCGCGCCGACTGCGCACACCATCGCCTTCTGCTCGGGAGGCGAACGCGACGTTGAAGGTGCAAACTGGATCTGCCAGTTGGTTCAGGAAAGCGGCAACGACGTCGTTCATGTGAACTTCGGCACCGACTCCCTTGAACCGATCAGCGTTTCGCTCGCCCTGCGCCAAACCCAATATGTGGATTGGCATCTGCGCGTGCAGCTATACGCTGCCAGCGAAGAAGCGCCGATCGACCTGGTGACGTCGCAGCATCGTTGGACGGTCGGTCCGCGCCATCTGCTCATGGCAAAGCCACTTCCCCCGCGCAGCAAGATCAAGGCGGGCGTCGAACGCGCCGCCCGTCGCTGGCGCGAAACGACGCTGGTCACGGCAGAGGGGCCACTGCCGGCCGCGCACCTCATGCCGCGAGGGTCGTCCTTCGCAGACGCGATACCGGATCAGGCCGATGCGACCATCGTAAGGATGTTCGCCTGAACGCTCGCGAAGCGAACAAATGCTTCGAGTTCATCCTGCGCCGGCCATGTGCCGGCGCGGACAACTTCAAAAGCAGCGGTCAGGAAGAGCAAGGGAGAAAGGAAAAAAGAAGGGCTTCGCTAAAGCGAGTAAGGTTCGGTTCTTACCGAACCGTTAAAGGGCAAAGCGGATTTGCGTTTTTTACCAAAAGATGCATTCGGGACACAGGAACTGCGCGTCCTGTTTCTTCCTTTTTTTCCTTTCCCCCTGTCGACCTCATCATGCTGTCAGCATGGAAAAGGAGGGCTGTGGTTAACATAAATTAAGACCTCTTCGCTGCGCGATCGACTTGCGCAGCACGTCCTTGTTTACATTCAGATCGCGGGTCGCCTTCGCCTCGGATCAGGCTGGACCTTAAGCAAGATGGCCGCTACATACCCGCCGACACTCAGAGGGGTCCGCTTCTGGATAGTCTGCAGGGTAGGCTCCTTTCCCCGGATCCACGATGGTCCTTGTGCGGGCGGCGCTACCTGGAATATGAACACGGGCAGGAACGCGAGCACATTTGCGAATGATAAATAAGGTAATCGGAAGGATCAAATCCAGCGGCCCTCTGTTCTGGATAACGGTACTTATCCCCACCTCTCTGTCCATCGTTTACTTCGGAGTGCTCGCTTCCGATGTCTATGTTTCGGAATCGCAGTTTGTCGTGCGCAGCCCGGAGAAACCGTCAATGGGCGGCTTGGGCATGCTGCTCAAAAGCAGCGGGTTTGCCAACGCAAACGACGAAATCTACGCAGCCAAAGACTACATCCTCTCACGCGATGCACTGCAGGCGTTGAACCGGCGCCAAGATTTCGCCAATGCATACGGGGCTTCCTCCGTCTCGTTCTTCGATCGCTACAATGCGAGTGGCACCGACGGGACGTTCGAGGATCTCTACAAATATTATCAGAAGAAGATCGAGGTTCAGCATGATACCGCCTCCGCGGTTGTCACGTTAAAAATGCATGCCTATTCAGCGCGGGACGCTTATCGCTTTAATGAGCATCTTCTTGAAATGGTCGAGGCGACCGTCAACAAGCTCAATACACGTGGCCGCCAGGATCTTATCCGCTTCGCGCAAACGGAAGTTGATGAAGCAAAGAAGAAGGCTCAGGACGCCGCTATCGCGCTGTCTGCCTACCGCAACAGGCAGGGTATAGTTGACCCCGAGAAGCAAGCCACGATCCAACTTCAGATGGTTTCTAAGCTTCAAGACCAACTGATCGCTACGCGCACTCAATTGCGCGAGTTGCGCACATTTGCTCCTGAAAATCCGCAGATTGAAGCACTTGAAACTCGGATCAAGGGTCTCTCCGACGAAATCAATGAGCAAACTAGCCAAGTCGCAGGTGGCGCACGGTCCCTGTCGTCACTCGGCGCGCAGTATCAAAGGTTGTTACTGGATAACCAATTCACCGAAAAACAACTGGCCAGCGCCATGGCCTCACTTGAGGAGGCACGAAACGAAGCAAGGCGCAAACAGGCCTACGTCGAACGGATCGTCGAGCCAAACGTGCCCGATAAACCGATCGAACCGCGTAGAATGCGGGGCATCCTTTCTACGCTGATCCTGGGCCTTGTAGCATGGGGGATATTGAGCATGCTTCTGGCCGGGATGCTGGAACACAAGGACTGAGGCGCGAAGATGGCCTTCCTCCAGCTTTCAGAGATCGGCCGCAGCGCCAGCGTGCAGTGGCGTGTGATCCACGCGCTGCTGATGCGCGAGATACTGACGCGATATGGCCGGCACAACATCGGCTTTCTGTGGCTGTTCGTGGAGCCAATGGTTTTTACCACTGGCGTCACGATCCTCTGGACGATGACCAAAGCACTGCATGGATCAGACCTTCCTATCGTCGCCTTTGCGCTGACTGGCTATTCGGCCGTCCTGCTGTGGCGAAACATGCCGGCGCGTTGCATTGGCTCGGTCAACCCCAATCTTGCCCTGATGTTTCACCGTAACGTCCGCGTAATTGACATCTTTATCGCTCGTTTGATCCTCGAAGGCGGTGGCGCGACGATCTCGTTTGTCACTTTATCACTATTCTATATTTATATCGGGTGGCTTGAGCCGCCACAGGACGTCCTCACGATCGCAGCAGGATGGTCACTTATTGCATGGTTCGGATCATCGCTCGCGATTTTCTTGGGCGCACTTGCCGAGAGAACCGAATTGGTGGAGAAAATCTGGCATCCCGTTTCGTATCTCGCCTTCCCGCTCTCTGGCGCCGCGTTTATGGTCGATGCTATGCCGCCAGGTGCGCAGAAGTATCTACTTTACGTGCCAATGGTAAATGGCGTGGAATTGGTACGGGAGGGCTATTTCGGCAGCCTAGTGCATGCTCGTTATGATCTTCCTTACATGGTCGGCTGTTGCTTGACGCTCACCCTCTTGGCATTATCTCAAGTCGCAATCACCAACCGCAAGATTACGCTCGAATGATTCAGCTCGACAATATTCATAAACTTTATCCCACCCGGGCAGGCGACCGCGTAGTTTTAAACGATATTTCGTTCACGCTGCACCGCGGCGAAAAGCTTGGTATATTGGGACGGAACGGTGCCGGCAAATCTACACTGGTACGCTTAATCAGTGGTGCTGAACAGCCAACTTCGGGTAAAATCACCCGCGACATGTCGGTATCCTGGCCGCTGGCATTTGGCGGCGCTTTCCAGAATGCCCTTACGGGCCTCGATAATGTTCGTTTCATCAGCCGGATCTACAAGCAAAGCGCTGAGAGCAACTTCGATTTTGTCTACGACTTCACCGATCTTGGCGCCTACTTAAGAGAACCGGTGCGCAGCTATTCATCAGGGATGCGCGCACGCCTAGCCTTCGCTATATCTATGATTATCGAGTTTGACTGCTATTTGATCGACGAGATCACCGCTGTAGGCGACGCTAAGTTCTATGAAAAGTGCGAGAACGAACTTTTCACCAAGAGAGCTGACCGCGCAATGCTGATTATTTCGCACGATCTCGAATATGTTCGCAGACACTGCCAGCGCTTCGCCGTACTTCACGAAGGTGACCTGATATTCTACACTGAATTCGACCAGGCTTATGCAGCTCATCTGCACAATTTGCACATAGGCGAAAATTGAGAGCATCGAAGCGGGACTTCCGTGAAATAGACATGCGAACATTTCTTGAACTTCTTCCTTATCGCATTGAGCAGATGCTTTGTTCGAGAACGTTCCGCAGCCTCTATGTCCGGTTCATCCGTAAGCAAGGCCCACACGAGGCACGGTCCTGCCCAGCACCAGCCGCCATACGACGGCTATTCGTCGATATGGCGGTTATCAGCGGCCATGATGCAAAAACCGGGATTCAACGCGTGGTCCGCGCACTCGCGCGTGCGCTGGTGGCCGAAGCACCTACCCAGTGGGACATCCGCTTCGTCGCCGCACCAGGAAAAGGACCTTATTGTGAGATCGCGTGGCCCCTTCTCGATCCCGGTAACCCTTTCGGCAACAAAATGGCAGCACGGCCCGGCGATGTCTTTGTCGGTCTGGATTATTCACTTAACGAAGTACGGCGCCATCGTCGTCAGCTTGCCCGCTTTCGGCGAGCTGGCGGCACATTGTGGTTTCTCGTCCATGACCTATTGCCGCTCAACCACCCCGAATGGTTCTCTCACAATACCGTTATTCGCTATCGAGCATGGCTGAGCATCATAGCGGGCCTAGCCGATGGCTTTCTGTGCAACTCGGCACAAACCGACATTGAACTGCGCAAGGCGTTGGCCTGTAGGTATGGATTACAGCAAGGCTATCGCACGCAAATTCTGCCCATGGGACATTCCATTGTGGAAGCGCACGACACCACAAACATTCAGGCCATCCCGTCCCGCATCGATACGGCGACACCCTTCGTGCTGATGGTTGGCACTCTAGAACCTCGCAAAGGCCACCGTGACATCATCGCTGCCTTCAATATTCTATGGCAGCAAGGCCGACCTGAGAGACTGGTCTTGGTCGGTCGCCTAGGGTGGAAGGTCCAAGCGTTGCGCGACTTGATCGTCGGCGATCCCGAATATGGAGATCGGTTGCTTTGGTTTGAAGATGTTAACGACGCCGAGCTTCTCACAATCTATCAGACGTGCACGGGTGTCGTCATAGCCTCGCTTGCCGAAGGCTTCGGACTACCCCTAATAGAGGCACTGGGCCACGGCAAACCCGTCCTTGCACGCGATCTCGCGGTGTTTCGCATACATGACGGCAAGGGCGTGCGCTTCTTTCCTGCCCAAGCCACCGCCATCGAACTGGCCAATATCACGGCTAGATGGTTAAATGAGTGTCAGCAGGGTACCATCGCCGTCGAACTTCCTAAAGGAGAATGGCGCGACGCCGTCAGAACGATGCTTGCCGCAATCGAAGTAAAGGCAGCGCAAATTCCTGCCGAAGAATAGCCATACCAGACATGAAGCACATAAGACACATTTCTAAAATAAGGCCCTGGGCTCAGCGAGGATTTATGATCACCCGTCTCATTGCCAACTTTCAGAGCGCAAATGTCCGCGATACCGATCGCGATTGGGCAATTATCGGATCCACTGAGCCCTATTTTGGCGTGATAACGGCAGACCGTTTTAAACGCGAAAATCTTGACGAAGAGAACCAAGCTGACTTCTTTCGGTCCGGTGAAAGCGATATACGCCACTTCATCAGTCGCATGCGCGATATTTTCGGAGCGTTTGAACCTCGATCCGCACTAGATTTTGGCTGTGGCGTCGGACGCCTGACTCTGCCGCTTGCCGCACTGACCGGATCCGCTACAGGGATCGACATCTCGCCCGGCATGCTTGCCGAGGCGCGCAAACATGACCATCCCGGGCTGCGCTTTCTAAACAAAGTGCCCGATGAACTGTTCGACTGGGTGGTCTCAATCATTGTGCTTCAGCACATTCCCCCAGAGCGCGGTTATAAGATCATCGAACAACTGCTGAACCGGGTCGGCCCAAGCGGTGGCGTCACGTTGCAAATCATGTTCGGGCGGGCCGCGCGACATGAAAAGTCGGTCGGCTCGCGCCTGGTGATCGACGATGCCGGAGTGCGTCCTGCTATCACACGTTGGTGGCGCAAGCGCGTGGCGCCCGGCAGAATGCTGATGCACGACTATGACCTGTCGTGGATCGTAGGCCTATTCTACCGGGCAGGCATGAAGCACCTGACACTGGACCATTGCGATCATGGCGGAATAATTGGGGCCACGATCTATGCGCGAAAGCAGCCCTGAATATCGATCTCATTTAAAATAATTTACGGCGACCAGCCTTCGGCCTTTTTCTCCGCCCAGCAACTTATGATGGCAACAATCATCCGGTGAAAAGATGTAGAAGTGAGCCACAACAACAACGCTTGCCGGGTCCCGTTCGTGCAAGCTAAAGTCCCTACTACTGCATCACGCGAAGCAACGCGATCGCGCAAGCAACCTTGCCATCACCTTTGGATCGGACATAATGATGATTGGGATAAAAGAGAATAAAGGCGATAATCATCTTTCTCATGAAGAGTATGTCACCTTTTTATATCGCAATATTCTTAAACGAGAACCTGATGATGAAGGTCTTTTAACTCACACCGCTGCATTGCGGAAACATGGCGATCATACAAAAATATTTAAAGAATTTTTGGACTCGTCAGAATTCTCGAATCAATCATTATACAACAATCAATCTCTTGAACCAACGTTGCGCGCGAAAACAAATCATGGTGCTGGAAGCATCGACACTGCCACGTTGATAGAGAGCAGTCTTGATCATTTTTATAATATAGATTTCATAGAATCATTACTTTTTCGTTTAAATATAGAAAGAAAATCATCTTCTCATTTAAAAGTTATAGCAGTTTACTATCCTAAAATGAGTAACGGCGGAACAGAGAGGGTCACGTCTCGGCAAATACTTTCATGGATCAAGCTTGGCTACAAAGTCATCCTGCTAACGGATCTGCCAGAGGATAAAGAAAACGACTATCCCTATGGGGATGTCGAGCGGATCATCATCCCCGGCAAGATGATGCACAACCACGATTATCGAGCGCGCGGGCGTGCCCTTGCTGCGATCCTGACTTCATACAAGGTCGATGTTTTCGTAAACAACCTATGGGACGAAACATCCACGGTGTGGGATGTGTTAGTCGCAAAAAGCCTAGGCATTCCGGTCGTAGTCGGATGGCACAATGTGTTCGATACGCGTATCCGCCAGCCGGACGACCTCCATCTGGCCAACATCCGACTTGCCGGTTACCGATACGCCAATCTTGTCACGACTCTTAGTACGGTTGATCAGCTATGGTTCCGGGACCGCGGCATTACTGCACGGGTCGTTTATAATCCGCTGACCTTCGACGCTCTACCCAAAAAGGTGGCTCCATTAGATGGCAAAACGGTCATCTGGGTTGCTCGGGCCGAACGTCATCAGAAGCGCCTCGACCTAGCCATTCGCATGTTCCCCTTGGTTCTGGAGCAGGTTCCCGAAGCGACCCTCCTCATCGTCGGCGACGGCCCAGACCTCAAATGGGCAAAGGAATATGCCCGTTCGCTTGGAATCTCGAGCAGAGTCAACTTCGCTGGATACACGACCGACGTTGCCCAACATCTTGCACAGTCTGATGTCCATATTCTCACATCAGAATTCGAAGGATGGTGCCTCGCGCTCGGCGAGGCATGGGCTTACGGCCTTCCGTCGGTCATGTTCGAGTTACCCTATTTGGAATATGTCCAGAATGGAAAAGGGTTCATTGCCGTCCCGATGGGCGACATTTCTTCGATGGCGGACGCCGTCGCCCGTCTGCTGCTGGACAATGATCTGCGCAAGCGGGTCGGACAGGAATCTCGTCAAGTCGCCGAGGAATTCGACAGAGTGAGCGTGCAGGAGGAATGGCGTCAGATATTTTCCGGAATAGAAGCGGGCGAAAACCTTAGCCCAACTTTGACGCCCGAACACGAACTGCGGGGTTTCAAGGCACTAACAACCGTGTTAGCCGATCGCTTTTTGAGCCTTAACAAAGAAAACACGGACGGTTTTCGACCGGTCCTGCCAAGCGATAAGCCTGCATGGCGACCAAGAAAGAGGCTCACGCGACATATTCTCAAGACCGGCAAAGTGATCGCGGCGCCGTTACTAAAGACAAAGCAAGCAGTTGATCTGATTGTTACCGGCCGGGACCGGCGATTGAAGATGATTGATCTTTCCCACGTCGGCCTAGGTGACAACATCATGATCTGGACGGGCTTGTTCACCCTCCTCAGCAATGATGTGCCGTTGTGCGCTCCCGGGTGCGTGATGCATGTGCAGCCCATCCTTGCAGATCTGGCTTCGCGGCTGTTTGCTCCCTATGGGATCGTAATCCAGCGCGGCCGACCGCAGCAGGAGATAAGTCCGATTTACACGCCGCTACCTCCTGTAGGCTTTAAGCAATGGTGGAGGGCATATATAGGCAGGGACTGGCGCATGAACTGGGTGGAGGCGCTGGACGAGCAAAAGACGTTCCCGCGCAACGGTTCGGACACTTCCTTAAGCGCACGAGTACGCTTGGCCATCTCGGAACGCTTCCTGTATCGTCGGCGCAACTGGGCCGAAGCAACGCCATCATATATCGGATACCGTGTGTGGCTGCCGGTGGCGCTCGCCCACGGAGTGTATCCGCTCCCGTTCCTTTCGCAAATGAAACGTTCACTATCCACGATGCGCAAGATCGTGTCAGACTATATCGATGGCTTCACTCCGATCAGCGATCGAGAGCATTATGAAGGAAGCGCGGCCTTTCCAACCGGCAAGTCGTTCCAGACAATAGCGCCGGAAGCATTTTCTAAAATAAATAGTCTGCTTGGCAATAATTTCTTTGAATGTTATGTACAAAAGGACAGTCCATGGTTCCCCGTTTACGAGAACAGTGGGCTAAATCCGCACAGCTTGGACGATATCAAGGACACGTTTCGTATTATAAAATATTCGAAGAACCTGTTGACTACAGACAGTTTTACCTCACATGTTGCGCAACTTCTGCGCGATGATTTTACCCTGGTCCTTAGTCGTGATATGAAGGAAAGTATTTGTCATCCCGGGGCGGACCCAATGATCGTGGCCAATCACCCTGCCTGCGCACCATGCAACTATCAGGAACGACAAGACTTCGAACGCTGCGTCGCTGGCTATGAGCACTGCATCGCATTCGAAAATGAAGCGTTCGTCTCGCGTATCGCGGCCTGCTTCAACCATAAAAAGCACGCAGAAAATGCGCGTACTGATCTGTAGCAACGCCTATCCCCCCTATTTTCTGGGCGGCGCAGAGCTGGTGGCTCATGCGCAAGCCAAAGCCCTTTCCCGTATGGGTCATGAGGTGCGCGTCTTTGCCGGACAGCTCACCTCTAGCCGCCCGCGGCATGACAGGGCTGATGATGTCTATGAAGATGTTCGGGTGCATCGGATCGCTGCGCTGCCGAAAGATTACAATCAGGCCTTTCTTAACTTTTATCACCCGGCCATCGATTGTCACTTCAATACGATAGTGCAGGAATTTAAACCTGAAATTGTCCATTGCCACAATCTGATGGGACTCTCGGTTAACATCCCAATTCTTGCCAAGCGGCAGGGTGCGAAAACCATATGTACCCTTCATGATTTTTGGGGTTTCTGCCTCAGAAATACGGCAGCGCGCCCGGATGGCCGAAGCTGCGACGATCGGACCCAGTGCCGCTCATGCCTTCCCCGCATTCACGACGGGACCAAGCGCAATGTCCCTATCCGTTTCCGCAAGGATTTCATCAGTTTCGCTCTGGAGCATGTGGACCAGTTCATTGCTCCGAGCCGATATCTAGCGGCCCGCCATGTCTGGGCCGGCTTCCCCGCCGATCGCCTGACCGTCATCCCGAATGGCGTGGACTTGGAGCGTTTTCATCCAGCCCTTGCCGTGCCCGATCATGAAAATGTCCGCATCACCTATGCCGGCCATTTCGGGGCGCACAAGGGCGTGTCAACCTTGCTGGACGCGCTCGCCCGGATCATTCCGGACATGCCCTCCGCCATGCTCCAGCTGGCAGGTGAAGGGCCTGAGTATGAAAATTACCTTGCAAGGATAGAGGCATTGGGCTTGCACAAGCATGTTCAATTCCTCGGGAAGGTCAATCCTTCAGAAATGCCGGATATCTATGCGCGGTCTGATATTGTCGTGCTTCCCTCGGTCTGGGACGAAAATCAGCCGGTATGCCTGATGGAAGCAATGGCGGCAGGCTTGCCCGTCGTGGCATCGCGAAAAGGCGGGATTCCCGAACTGATCGAGCATGGCGAAAACGGACTGATGTTCACTGCCGGAGATACCTTTGGCCTAGCTGCGCAACTTGCAAAGCTGATCGCCAATTCAGGTCTGCGCCAGGCCGCCGGCTGCAAGGGACGGCAACGAGTAGAAGCACTGAGCCATGACTGGCAAATCCGTCGCTATTTGGAAATCTACGCTAAGCCGACTGCCGCCCCGCCCGCCTCCACGCGGCCCCGCGAATTTTACGCTGCGGTCGGCAGCATGCGCTGGAAAATGGCTGGCGAAGACCGCCGCTTGGCCGACGACATGTATCCGACGCGATATTTCATGCCGCGCAAATGGCTAGCAAACAACATGCCGCCCTCCCGGGGTATCATTCTGACCGGTTGGCTCTGGTCCGCTCTACACCTGCTGGGCGTCGATGCCATGTTTACCCTCCCCTTATCATGGCGGAGATTTAGCGATGCTATACGCCGCCATATCGCTGGGCTTGAACGGTGATGGCGGCATACCGGGAAAGTGGCAGTCCGGCTCATGTGTAGGAAAAGCCTAGGTGAGGCCGAGCTCACCCATTTCTTGATCCGCCCTGCCGGTTAGGCCATAGCACAATTTCGGATCGTCCGAAAATATCAAGCACCCTCATGTAGTTTTCGAAACAGCCATGAAAAACGTCTTTCTTTCGTCCAAGGTAATCGGCATCGCATGCATTGCTTCTACACTTTCCGCCTGTGCGGTGGCGCCCGCGAACGGCCCTTCCACACGGGGTATAAAGCAAGCCGAGTCGGATGAATCGAACAGCGCCGGCATCAAGGTGATCCAAGTGACCGACGCGGTCGCCCGCCGGCTCCTCGCCAGCAAACGGCAGGATCTGTTCTCCGAAAATCTTGGCGAGGGCCAGGCTATAGGATCGACCATTGGCAAGGGCGACGTGCTTGAAATCGCCGTATGGGAGGCACCTCCCGCCGCGTTGTTCGGCGCCTTGGGCGGCGATCCCCGGCTGTCCTCTTCCGGGGCGACCGCGCGCGGCACGTCATTGCCCGAACAGATGGTCGATAGCGATGGCAAGATCGTCATTCCCTTTGTCGGCAATGTCCAGGCCGCAGGCCGAACCCCGCAGGCCATCGCTCGCGAAATCACCGCGCGACTGACCGGCAAGGCCCATCAGCCCCAGACCATCGTGCGCCTACTGCGCAATGCCACAGCAACCGTTACTGTTGTAGGAGAAGTCGGCGGCAGTGCGCGCGTGCCGTTGACCGCCAAGGGTGAACGCGTGCTTGATGTGCTGGCCAGCGCTGGTGGCTCCAAGCAGCCGGTCGGCAAAACCGTTGTGCAGATTACTCGCGGCCAGCAGGTCGCTACGATGCCTTTGGAGGCGGTCATTCGTGATCCGCGACAGAACGTCGTCCTTCGGCCGGACGACGTCATGACGGTTCTTTTCCAGCCTTACAGTTTCGTCGCGCTGGGCGCCACCAACCGCAACGAGGAAGTGCCGTTCGAGGCGACCGGCATCACCCTAGCGCAGGCATTGGGACGCGTGTCCGGCCTTCAGGATGCGCGCGCGGACGTGAAGGGCGTTTTCCTGTTCCGCTTGGAAAATCCTGCAGCCCTTTCGCCAGAAGACCGCGCGTCCGCGCGGACCACTCCCGATGGCAAGGTTCCAGTCATCTATCGCATGAATTTGAAAGACCCGGCGATGTTCTTCGTCGCCCAGAGTTTTCCGATCAGCGACAAAGACGTCCTGTATGTCTCCAACGCACCGCTGGCGGACTTTCAGAAATTCGTGAACGTGATCTATTCCACTCTGCTGCCGGTCGCTACCACCCTTACCGTCACACGGTGACAAAACCGGCCCACCGCTGAACGCACGAGGAGTCAAGTGACGTGACGTTTTCGATCGACACGGAAATCAGCGAAACGCTGGAAGCATTAAGGCGGGCTCTGACACCCGACTTTCTTGCCGGACTTGAACCCGTCGCCCGGCAGCTTGCAGCTGCGTTGAAGAGCGGGGGCAAATTCCTCATCATGGGCAATGGCGGCTCCGCAGCCGACGCGCAGCACATCGCCGCTGAACTGGTAGGCCGATACAAGATCGAGCGTCCGGGATTAGCAGCCATCGCGCTTTCCACCGACAGTTCGATCCTGACCGCATGGAGCAACGATTACTCCTATGAAACCGTGTTCAGCAGGCAGGTAGAGGCGCTGGCGCGGCCCGGCGACATCGTCTGGGGCATTTCGACATCAGGCAACTCCGCCAATGTCGTACGCGCCTTCGAAGTAGCGCGCGCAATCGGCGCCACCACCTTCGGCCTGCTGGGTCGCGACGGCGGCAAGCTGGCTGCGCTGAGCGACTTATCCATCATCGTGCCCATTGGGCAGACTGACCGAATCCAGACCGCGCACTTGCTGATCTACCACGCATTATGCGCCTATCTGGACGAGGCGTTCCGTCCAGCCGTCCTCGCCCATGCTTGACCAAGATATTCGCGACCGGATCGCCGCTCTTAATATACTGGTCGTCGGCGACGTGATGCTGGACGAATATTGGTTTGGCGACGTTCGGCGGATTTCGCCCGAAGCGCCCGTGCCGATCGTACATGTCTCGAGGTCGGACGAGCGCCCCGGCGGAGCGGCCAATGTCGCACGCAACATCGTGTCGCTCGGCGCGCGGGCCACCCTGCTTTCAGTAGTCGGCGCCGATGCGACGGCGGATCGTCTGCGCCATACACTCGACGAGGCTGGAGTCAGCCACCGACTTAGCATTGACCCCGCCATCCGGACGACGCTGAAGCTACGCGTCATCGGCCAGCATCAGCAGATGCTGCGGATCGATTTTGAAGAAGCCCCTTCGCTTGAGGCACTGCGGCACAAACAGGCTGAATATGAACAGCTTCTCGCCACAATCGACGTTGTCGTCCTATCCGATTATGGAAAGGGGGCACTGGCTTTCGTAGCCGATCTGATCGTTTCGGCGCGCAGGCTGGGCAAGCCCGTGCTGGTTGATCCCAAAGGGCGCGACTATGGCCGCTACGCCGGAGCCACAATGATAACACCCAACCGTGCCGAGCTGGCCGAGGCGGTGGGAGCATGGTCGTGCTCGGAGGAGCTGGATCAGAAAGCTGAAAAGCTGCGTGCCGATCTAGGGCTAGAAGTGCTGGTCTTGACGATGAGCGAACAGGGTATGAAGCTCTATTCCCCCTCCGGCATTTTCCATCAGCATACGCACGCGCAGGAAGTCTTCGACGTTTCCGGCGCTGGCGATACCGTCATCGCGGCGCTGGCGATCATAAGAGGATGCGGAGCGGACTGGGACAGCGCAGTTACATTTGCGAACGCCGCCGGCGGCGTGGCTGTGGGCAAGCTGGGCACCTCGGTCGTTCATTTCGATGAGGTCGGACGCTTCCTGCAACAGGCAAATGAGAGAAGCCGGTCATCATGACGATCGTCGCCAAGATTGTTGCCAGATGCGAGCTTGCGGACCGCATTTCGGCTCTGCGCCGTCCTCTGGTGTTCACCAACGGGGTTTTTGACATACTCCATCCCGGGCATGTGACCTATCTGGAAGCCGCGCGCGCGCTGGGCGGATCGCTGATGGTTGCGCTCAACAGCGATGCTTCGGCCCGCACGCTCGACAAAGGGGCGGATCGTCCCATCAATCCCGAAATGGACCGCGCCATAATGATCGCAGCGCTGGAATCCGTCAGCCTCGTCACCTTCTTCGATGAGCATAAGCCAGTCGCGTTGTTGAAGGAGGTGCAACCCGACCTCTATGTAAAGGGCGGCGACTATGACATGGAAACGCTTGAAGAAACAGAATTGCTAAGAACCCATGGTGGGGACGCGGTCGCCATCCCTTTCCACGAAGGTTATTCCACCACAGCGCTGTTACATCGCATTCGCGCGAGCAGCATATGAGCCGCGTCGCCCTCTTTCTGGACCGAGATGGCGTGCTGAACATCGATCACGGCTACATCTCCCGGGTGGAAGATTTTGAACCTGTTGAGGGCATATTCGAAGCTCTGCGTTCGGCGGCAGCGCGCGGCTATTCGCTGATCGTGGTCACCAACCAGTCCGGCATAGGGCGGGGTTATTTCACGGAGCAGGATTACGAAGCGCTGGAAGCCCATATCCAGGCACTTTTTGCGGCCAATGGCGTGGACCTGACTGCAACCTATCACTGCCCGCATCATCCCGACGCTGGCTGCGATTGCCGGAAGCCAAAACCGGGCATGATCCTCAAGGCTGCCCGTGAATATAATATCGACCTCGCTAGATCGACAATGATTGGCGACAAGCCGTCAGATATTGCTGCAGCTCAACATGCCGGCGTGGGTAAAGCTGTATTAGTTACCTCATCGAAAAATATTGGTAGTATTATATCTCAACTCTGATGGTTCAGGAAAAGGTGCAATATGAATCTCGAATACTCCATTGATGCTTTTCATGTGGTAAGATCCGCGTTGTCCCTTTTACGTCCTCACGATGTTCGTGGTGCCCGTAAGATCAGGGTAGGACGCCCATTCGATGGCGGATATATTATGATCGATGCGTTCGACGAAGTAGAAGCAGCGTTTTCTCTGGGCATAAATGATGATGTTTCTTGGGACCTAGATATAGCTCAACGTGATATCAACATATTTCAATATGATCATACCATTGATTCCTTGCCCGTAAAAAATCAATATTTTCATTGGGAGAAGATGGGAATTGCTGCTTTTTCTTCGGAAAATATGCGGAGCATCACAGACGCTGTCCAATCATCTGGAAAAATAGAATCCAAAAATCTGTTGCTTAAATGCGATATCGAATGCGCCGAATGGGAAGCTTTACGATACACATCCTCAGAAATACTTTCTAAGTTTTCACAAATAGTTATTGAACTTCATGACATATGCCGATTGGGCGATCCAGAAGACCATGGGGTGCGTCAAGCTCTAGTTAATCTAACAAATTCACACCGTGTTGTGCATATACATGCCAATAACTATGGCGGAACTAGGATGATTGGGGGAATTTTCCTACCAAATGTGGTTGAGGTAACACTACTTCGTAAGGACATGGGCGAGTTTATCCCATCCCAACAGAAGTTTCCAACTGCCATGGACATGCCCTGCAATCGAGCCCATGCAGATATTTTTCTAGGCGATTTCACCTTTTCATGAATTAATTATGCCAATTCTGAAATGTAGTTCATTTTCCAAGTCGCACCTTCTGCAAACGGTTCGGAATAAGCACATGACTATTTTCTCATTGAAATTACTTCGCAACTTTAGGCAAGTTGAAAAATTGCACAGACACCGGCAAGAGATAATAAATCACCGGGATCAGCTTCTATTGGAGCGAGAAAAACTTCTTGAAGCCCGCGAGAATATGCAAGCACAAATCGCCAGCCTCGAACAGGAAAGCTCACGCTTGCGGCATGAACGCGCCAATCTCAACCCAGTCCTTGAGGCTTCTACCAAGGACGGAAATCATCTAAACGGAACAGCTATCGAACAACGCTGGCTCGTTAAAGATGCTCGAGGAATAAACCTTCTTCTAGATAAGGACAGCTTAGTAGATCTGCATGTTTTTCATCATGACAGATGGGAAGAGGATAGGCTCGAATATTTAATATCGCTCATAAGAAACACGACCAAACGTGATAATGAGAACTGCTACTTCTTCGATGTTGGGTCTTACTTTGGACAGTATTCCCTAGTAGTAAAAAAGACTTTTCCAGAGATAAATACGCTAGCATTTGAAGCAAATCCTTATAATTATATTCAATTGCGTGCCAATCTTCTCCTGAATGATATGATAGAAGACCTACGCACTTTCAATCGTTGCGTCTCTGACCAGATCGGCCGGACTAACGTTTCTGTTCCAGACCGGTACAATCGAGGAAGCGCCGCAGTAGGAGGCGCCAATCTTAGCTCTGAAGAATCAACTTTTATAGTGGATAACTTGGTATTCGATGACGAGTTTAAAAATATAAAAGGATCACTTGTGTTCATGAAGATGGATATCGAGGGATCAGAGCCTTTCGCATTGGCTGGGATGAAAGAATTTTCTCAAAAGAATAGAATGATTATTCAAATAGAAGATTGGAATTATCCTGGCAGTGAAAGTAGCAATCTGCTTGCGGATATGGGATTTTCATTGATTCATGACATGCGCCCAGATTTTTTCTACGCAAACTTTGAGCTTGTGACGTGACCTGTTGATTTCCTCCTGCGGATTAGAACAGGGCATTTTGACCATGTCCTGTTTTCTTGTCTAAGCTTTGCGAGAAAGATCGACTCTTTTTGTATCAGGGCAGACGAGCCTGCGCTGGAAGTAGTTGCAGTAATGCTGCCACCCCTCTTGCTTTCTCTCCATCGGCCGCGCTCAAGAACCAGTCGGCGTTAAAACAGTCTGTCCTGCCTCGGTGATTGAAAGACTCAGCGGGGGCCTCGTCGCTGGTCGGTCCGCCTAGTCATAAGGTGGGATGCGTGTCGACTGGACTGTCCTCTGCCCGTATGCCATCTATAATCGCAGGAGCGATCACGATGAGACCATTGGGCAAATTCAAGGCAAATGCATCTGGCAACTTCTCTATTGCTTTGAATTCCAAAGGAGAAACGCGCGTGTCCCGCCGCCTTGACATTGCGGGGGTCACAATTTCAATCCTCGCCATGATCAGGCCAAGATTTTGGTATCCCGGCCTTTTCTGTTTTCACATGGCAATTTCGTCTCTCCGCTCATAGGGGGAAATTCGGCCATGACGGACAGGTCGATCGCTAATCATCGTCTATGCTTTCGGTAACGCCGACCCCCGGCAGCGACGCCAATGCGTCCGAGGTCCGCGTCCACCTGGACACCTCGAAAAACCGGTGGCGTTTGACGGCTTGAGGTGATTCATGTGTGGACGACCCCCGGTGGGCAAGAGCGATTTTCGGCAGATGATGCTTTTCCTGGTCAGGTTCATTCATGTGTCCGGCCTATTCGCGCGGCGCGAGAGGCCGCTGGCCATGATGGTGTCAGTGGATCGGATCCTCATCACTGTGTCGCGCTCGCGGCGCGGTGAATCACGCAGGTTGTTCCGATCCCCGGCTTGACCGAGTTGGCATCATTCGTTTCGTTCTCTCCTGCCCAGACTTTGTTCCGTGCGTGCTTCAGGCGATGGCCGGAGCCGCGCGGTAATCCTCCTCTCGCGTCATGACCGCCCAGGCGATCCTCGCCGTCTTGTTAGCCCGCCTTATTCACCAAAAGTGTCCTGAAGGGTTGGCGGGAGTGGCGTAAGCCTCTGATCTGAATTAGGAACTGGGTGTCTAAGCCGAACCTGCCGCAGGGCAGAAAATGCCACGGGCCACACCCGCCATGAACGATGATATCGCAAGCTCATTTGGATTCCCAGCAGTCGGCCGCAAGAAAATCACAGCTGCGTTCGACGGTGGCCGGCTTACCTCGGATGGCGGTGTTCTACTGCTTGCACAGGCCGAGCGCGCGATGGGGATTTGCCAGCGCCTGGCGGCTTGTATTGCCGATCCGCGCGATCCAGCGCGGGTGATCCATCGCCTGGATGACATTCTGCGTGCCCGTGTGTTCGCGATTGCGTGCGGCTATGAGGATGCCGATGATCTCGATGCTCTGCGCGACGATCCAGGCTTCCGCCTGGCGCTCGGCAAGCTGCCGGAATCGGGCGCGGGGCTGGCCAGCCAACCGACGATGAGCCGGTGGGAAAATGCACCGACTACGCGCGAACTGGCCAGCATGATGGCCGCGATGATCGACATCTACTGCGCCAGCTATCCCGCCCCTCCGACAGCGGTCACGCTGGATATCGACGACACGTGCGACGTCGTGCATGGCTATCAACAGCTCTCGTTCTGGAACGGGCATCATGGGGAGCGCTGCTTCCTACCGATCCATATCTACGACACCGCGACCGGCAGGCCGGTGGCCATGCTGCTGCGCACAGGCAAGACGCCTTCTGGAAAGGAGGCGGCGGGGCACATCCGACGCCTGGTGCGTCACCTGCGCCGTAATTGGCCCGATACCCACATCACTATCCGCGGCGACGGGCACTATGGTCGACCCGAGGTCATGGCCTACTGCGATGCGGCCCGCGTCGATTACGTGTTCGGCCTGCCCACCAATTCAGCGCTGCGCGCCGATCCCGCCATTGTTGCGGTCGCCGATGCCTGCGCGGTCAAGCGCGCCCAGCGTCAGTGTCCCGTCCTGCGCAACTATGCCGAGACCCGCTATGGGGCAAAGACCTGGAAGTGCCAGCGTCGCGTCGTTGCACGGATCGAGGCCAGCACGCTGGGCATGGACATCCGCTATGTCGTCACCTCGTTGGCAACAGGATCGGCCGAGCACATCTACGACACGCTCTACTGCGCGCGTGGTCAGGCCGAGAACCTGATCAAGCGCCACAAGTCCCAGCTCGCCAGCGACCGAACCTCGTGCCGCTCGGCCAATGCCAATCAGATGCGCCTGATACTGCACACTGCCGCATACTGGCTGCTATGGCGCATCCAGCAGGCGATGCCCAGGACCGCTGCTCTGGCAAGCGCGGAGTTTACCACCTTGCGCCTGCGGCTGCTCAAGGTCGCTGCGCGCGTCGTAGAAAGTGCTAGCCGCATCCGCATTGCCTTCGCTTCCGCCTGTCCGGATGCCGACCTGTTCCGCGCCCTCGTTCTCCGGCTGAAGCCTGCGCCGACGTAGCCCATGCGGCAGCGCCGCAGAACTCCGAGCCCAGCCCTTCAACCCGAAAAGCCCATCAATCCGAATGCGGTGAAACAAACGCCAGCGATGCCGGTCGTCCGCGCAATACAGCCAGCCGCAGCAAATGCCCAGAGCGGGCCCGAAACCGAGCGTCGTGAATAAGAGAGGTTAGCGACAGCGACGCTCACCAGTCTCGCCGGCTTGCGCTCCAGCAGCCGGTCCGCCCAGATGCTGACGGCCGTCGTCTTGCGGCGGGTGTAGCGTAGGACAGCAGTGGCGCCGACAACGAGGAGATGGCGCAGATAGCGATCGCCCATCTTCGATATCCCACCCATGCGCTCCTTGCCGCCCGAGGAGTGTTGTTTGGGTACGAACCCGAGCCATGCGGCGAACTGGCGACCCGAGCGGAAGACGCGGGCGTCGCCGACGGTTGCCGCGAGCGCGGTGGCGGTGATGAACCCGATCCCGGGGATCGTCTCCAGCCTACGGGAAGCAATGGTGGCGCGATGCCATCTCATCAACTCGATCTCAATCGCGCGGATCTGCCCGCTCAGCCCCTCGATCATGTCAGCGATCAGCAGCAGGGTCTGGCGTGCGAGCTCCGGTACCAGCGCCGTGCCACTGGCAAGCGCTTCGACCAGCTCGCGAACATGCGCGCGACCCTTGGGCGCGATGACCCCATACTCCGCCAGGTGCGCCCGCATCGCGCTGACTTGTGCGGTCCGCTGCCGGACCAGCAGATGGCGGGCACGATGCAATATCAACACGCTCTGAGCGTCGGCGGATTTGATCGGTACGAACCGCATCGTCGGCCGCCGCACCGCCTCGCAGATCGCCTCGGCGTCGGCTGCGTCATTCTTGTTCCGCTTCACATACGCCTTCACATAGGCTGGCGGCATCAGCCTTACCTCGTGACCAAGTGCCTGGAGCTGACGCGCCCAATGATGCGCCGTCGCGCACGCCTCGATGCCGATCAGGCATGGCTGCAGCTCGCCGAGCAGCGTGAGCAGCTGGTCCCGCTTGACCTTGCGCCGTAGCACCACCTTACCTTCGCAATCTACGCCATGGACCTGGAAAACGTTTTTCGCGATATCCAGTCCGATCGTGGTAATCTCCATGTGGGCGGCTCCTTCCTACTGATGGTCGATGACAGCACCATCATGGCACGACTCGATGCCGTTTGGGTGGGGGCCGTCCACCTCATCACTGCCGGAACGCGACAGCGGAGGCAGAGATGGCAGTACAGCCGGGTTTCTTTGATCTTTCGGACCGCTACGAGGCATTGAGCGCGGCGGGTGATCCGCTGGAACGGTTGTCGGCGGTGGTGGACTTCGAGCTATTCCGGGGGCCGTTGGTGGCGGCGCTGCGGCGCGGCCTCCGTAGCAAAGGCGGGCGCCCGCCGTTCGATCCAGTGCTGATGTTTAAAATCCTGGTCCTGCAAGCCTTGTATTCGCTGTTGGACGAGGCGACCGAGTTCGAGATCAAGGACCGTCTCTCGTTTCAGCGCTTCCTGGGCGTTGGGCTGGAAGGCACCGTGCCCGATGCGACCACGGTCTGGTTGTTCCGCGAACGGCTTATGAAAGCCAAGGCAATCGGCCGGCTATTCGCGCGCTTTGATGCCGCGCTCAAGGATCGAGGCTATCTGGCCATGGGCGGTCAGATCATAGACGCCACCGTCGTGCCCGCCCCCAAGCAGCGCGACACCCAGGAGGAGAAGGCGGCGATCAAGGAAGGCCGTATCCCCAAGGACTGGGCACCTGCCAAGGTCCGGCAGAAAGACCGCGATGCGCGCTGGTCGATCAAATATACCAAGCCTGTCCTGAGCCTGTCGAAGGGGCCAAGGTCAGGGAAGGCGCCGATCCCCAGGCGGCAAAGCCGGTCGATCTGGCCATTCCGATGTTTGGGTATAAAAACCATATCGGCATCGATCGGGCCCATGGGTTGATCCGCACCTGGGATGCGAGCGCCGCCAATGCCCATGATGGCGCGCGACTGCCCGATCTGATCAGCAAGGAGAACACCGCCTCCGGCGTTTGGGCCGATACTGCCTATCGATCGAAGAAGAATGAGGCATTCCTCGCCAAGGGCATGTTCACCAGCAATATCCACCAGAAGCGACTGCCCCGTCGGCCGCTACCCGAACGGATCGCCAAGGCCAACGCAAAACGCTCAAAGGTCCGCGCTGCCGTCGAGCACGTCTTTGCCGGGCAAAAGCACCGTATGGGCCTGGTCGTCCGCACCATCGGCATCACTCGCGCCAGGATCAAAGATCGGCATGGCCAACCTGGTCTATAATTTCCAGCGCCTTGCATGGCTTGAAGCCCGAACTGCGCCTGCATGACAGGAAATCGGTGTGCAGAGCGCGCCTCAATACGACAATCACGCCGCCAGGAGCGACGAAAAACCGTACTTCGTCAGACCCGCGTGCCCCGTCCTAACCCATCAGGCCAAAATCACCCGGTTTTTCGAGGTGTCCACCTGTGTTCCAGCGAACCGGGAATTGGCCATGGACACCTTGGGCAAGGAATTAATTGAGAACCGCATCGTTCCGATCACGGCGGAAGAAAGGCTGGACGGATTCCGACGCGCCCCTCATCCTGGACATGATACAGGACAAGGCGGAAAGCAGGCTGCTACACTTGCCGCCAATACCGGCATGAGCGCACCGCTTGCGCGCCTGCCCTGACAGGCCATTCAAGCGACGAAAGGGGGACAATCATGCCGCGTGGAGAAATGATCGCGAACAGACGGGTGCTGTTCGTGATGGCGGTCGAGGATGAATATGGCCCGCATCTCAAGGCCCGGTTCGATCCGCTGATGGTCGGCGTCGGCCCGGTGGAGGCGGCGCTTGGCACCGGGTTGGCGCTTCAGCGGCTGGAGCGGGATGGCGCCCTGCCCGATCTGGTCGTGTCGCTAGGCTCGGCGGGATCGCGTATCTGCACGTTGGGTGAGGTCTATCAGGTCTCCAGCGTGTCCTGGCGCGACATGGACGCTTCCCGCCTGGGCTTTCCCAAGGGGGTGACGCCCTTTGCGGACCATCCGGCGGAAATGCCGCTGCATACGCCGCTGGAACTGCGCGCGGCGCGGCTGTCTACCGGCGCGAATATCGTGGGCGGGGAGGATTATGCCGCGATCGATGCCGATATGGTCGACATGGAGACCTTTGCGGTTGCGCGCGCCTGCCAGCGCTTCGGCGTCCCGGTGATGGGACTGCGGGGGATATCCGACGGTCCCGGCGAACTGGCGGATATGATGGGGTGGACGCAATTGCTGGCCTTGCTGGATGAAAGGCTGGCGCAAGCGGTGGACAGGCTGGCGGAGGCGCTCTGAGGCTGGGGAAGTTCAACCGCATTGGTAGAGCGATGGGGAATGTGGAAGCCGCTCAATGCCCCTCGAAGGCAATGATCGCCGCAGACGCCACGCCGTCGGCTTCCAGCGCGGCCATGCCGCCCAGATCGGGCAGATCGATGGCGAAGAGCGCCATCAGCACGGTCGCACCCTGCTCCCGGATGAGTTGAGCCGCCGCGAGGGCGGTGCCGCCGGTCGCGATGAGGTCGTCCACCAGCACCACCCGCGCCCCGTCCGGAATCTGTCCCTCATGCAGTTCCAGCCGGTCTGTGCCATATTCCAGCACATAGTCGATGCCCACCGTCTTGCCGGGCAGCTTGCCCTTCTTGCGCACGGGCACGAAACCGACGCCCAGCGCATGGGCCAGCGCCGCGCCCAGAATGAAGCCCCGCGCCTCTATTCCCACGATGAACGCCGGATCGAGCGGCCGGGCAGCCGCCGCCATCCGTTCCACCAGTTCGGCCAATCCCGCACCGTCCGCCAGCAGGGTCGTGATGTCCCGGAACTGGATGCCGGGCTTGGGGAAATCGGGGATGGTGCGGACCAGGGCCGCCAGACTGTCAGCGCTCATTTTTAGCCCTCATAACGAAAGGGGGCCCGGTTTCCCGTGCCCCCTCCCATGTTCGGTTTCAGGTCGCGATCAGGCGGCCTTTTTCTTGTCCGCCCAGATATTCTGATAGGCCATATAAGCCAAGCCCGTCGCGATCAGCAGGAAGAAGATCGTGGCCAGACCCGCGCGGCGGCGGTTTTCCAGCTTGGGTTCGGCGGTCCAGGTCAGGAAGGCCGCGACGTCCTGCGACATCTGGTCGACGGTCGCCTTGGTGCCGTCCCCATAGGTCACCTGGCCGTCGGCCGTCAGCGGCGGCGCCATGGCAAGGTTCAGGTTGGGGAAATAGGGGTTGTAGTGCAGCCCCTCAGGCGTCTTGGCGTCGGGGAATTCCTTCAGCAGTTCAGCCGGCTGCGCCTGGAAGCCCGTCAGCAGCGAATAGACATAGGCGCTGCCATGGTGGCGGGCCTTGGCCATCAGCGAGAGATCCGGCGGGATCGCATTGTTGTTCGCCGCCGCCGCCGCGACATTGTTCGCGAAGGGCTTGGGGAAATAATCCGCCGGGATCGGGTCGCGGGTCGACATCTCGCCCGTCTTGGGATCGACGTCGGGGGTCTTGATCGCCCACTGCTTGGCGATCGCCTTGATCTCCGCTTCGTTATAGCCAATGCCCTGGAGGTCGCGGAACGCGACGAACTTCAGGCTGTGGCAGGCCGAGCAGACCTCCTTGAACACCTGGAAACCGCGCTGAAGCTGGGCCTGATCGAACTTGCCGAAGGGGCTGTCGAACGAGAAAGCCACATGCTTGGGTTTCAGGTGGAATTCATGCTCCACCGTCTTGGCCGGCGGCTCGGTGACATAGGCCACCGCGCCCACCAGGAAGGAAACCAGCAGCCAGCCCGCGAAAAAGAGGCCGACGAGAAATGCGCCGATGCGTACCATTAGTCTTGTCCCCCTTAACCGGCGTGCGACGGCTGCGGATCGCTGCCCATGCCCGGAAGCGCTTCACGCTCCCCTTCGATGGCATGACGGCCAAGCACCGCTTCGGTAATCGAATTGGGCAGTGGCAGCGGCTTTTCGAAGCGCGAGATCAGCGGCAGGATGATCAGGAAGTGGGCGAAATAATAAGCCGATGCGATCTGCGAGATCATCACATAGGGCTCTTCCGCCGGCGCACCGCCGCAATAGCCCAGGATCAGCACGTCCAGGATCAATATCCAGAAGAACTTCTTGAAGGTCGGACGATAATTGCCCGACCGCACCGGCGACGTGTCGAGCCAGGGCAGGAAGAAGAGCAGCAGGATCGATGCGAACATCGCCAGCACGCCCAGCAGCTTGGCCGGCACGAAGAAGAAGTCGACGGTGAAGGCGCGCAGGATCGCGTAGAAGGGCCAGAAATACCATTCGGGCACGATATGCGCGGGCGTCGAGAGCGGGTTCGCCTCGATATAATTGTCCGGATGACCCAGATAGTTGGGCGCGTAGAACAACAGGATCGAGAAGAGGATCAGGAAGACGCCTGCCCCGAAACCGTCCTTCGCGGTGTAATAGGGGTGGAAGGGCACAGTGTCCTGCGGCCCCTTCACTTCCACGCCGGTCGGGTTCGAGGAACCCGGAATGTGCAGCGCCCAGATATGCAGGATCACCACCGCGGCGATCACGAAGGGCAGCAGGAAGTGCAGCGAGAAGAAGCGGTTCAATGAGGCGTTGCCGGGGGCGAAACCGCCCAGCAGCCAGGTCTGGATCGGCTCGCCCACCACGGGGATCGCGCCGAACAGGCCGGTGATGACCTTCGCGCCCCAGTAGGACATCTGCCCCCAGGGAAGCACATAGCCCATGAAGGCGGTCGCCATCATCAGCAGGAAGATGACGAGGCCCAGCAGCCATACCATTTCGCGCGGCGCCTTGTAGGAACCGAAGAACAGGCCGCGGAAGATGTGCAGATAGACGACGATAAAGAAGAAGCTGGCGCCGTTGGCATGCGCATAGCGCATCAGCCAACCCGCATTCACGTCGCGCATCGTCTGTTCGACAGTGCCGAAGGCGACCAGAGTATTGGCGCCGTAATGCATCGCCATGATCACGCCGGTGACGATCTGGATCACCAGCGCAAGGCCGGCCAGGACACCGAAGTTCCAGAAATAGTTGAGGTTGCGCGGCACCGGATAACCGGCGCCGATGGCGTTGTAGACGAGGCGCGGCAAAGGCAGCTTCTCGTCGATCCACTGCATCGCGGGATGCTTGGGAGTATAATGTTCAGCCCATGGAAAGCTCATGACAGTCCCCCTCAACCCACGAGAATGGCGGTGTCGGAAGTGAAGCTGAACTTCGGCACTTCCAGGTTCTTGGGCGCGGGGCCCTTACGGATGCGGGCCGCGGTGTCGTATGACGAACCGTGGCAGGGGCAGAAATAACCGCCATATTCGCCTTTATTCTCACCCTCGCCCGCGCCCAGCGGCACGCAGCCCAGATGGGTGCAGACGCCCATCGTGACCAGCCACTGCTTCTTGCCGTCGACGGTGCGTTCCTCCAGCGTCTGCGGATCGCGCAGGCTGGACGCATCGACCTTGTCGGCCTCCGCGATTTCCTTTTCGGTCAGGTGCCGCACGAACAGCGGCTGCGACCGGAAAGTGGTCTTGATCGCCTGACCCGGCTGGATCGACGAGATGTCCACTTCCGTCGACGCAAGCGCCAGCACGTCCGCACTGGGGTTCATCTGGTCGACCAGCGGCACGACGACCGCGACCGCGCCGACCCCGGCGAAGCTCACCGCGGCGATATTGATGAAATCCCGGCGGCGAACACCGTCGCCGCCCCCGCTGGAGACGGCTGCCCCCTCACTGTCCACATGTTCAACGATCGCCATGCACCTCAACCCTTGCAAGTACGTCCCTGGCCCCGCCGCATTGCCCGATTCTGGCTATGTTATCGGGGGAGCCGCGGCGCCCATGCAGATGGGCACGCCTTTCCCCCTGGCGCGGTTTGCAGGCCTGATAACCGTAGGATGCGCCATTTGCCAAGCCTTTTAGACGGGCTATGACAATTAACCGGGCTGTTCTATGGCGCGGGGCATGCGTATCGCCCTTTATCAACCCGAAATCGCCGGAAATGTCGGCGCGATTCTGCGCCTTGCGGCCTGCTTTTCCGTGCCTGTGGACATCATCATGCCGATGGGATTCGCCTTTTCCGACGCGAAGCTGAAACGCGCGGCGATGGATTATGGCGCGTCGGCCGACGTGACCCGCCACGCCAATTTCGAAGCGTTCGACGCCATCCGCCGGGCGCAGGGACGGCGGCTGATGCTGATGAGCAGCCATGCATCCCAGCGTCTGCCCGATGTCGCATTCCGCGCCGACGACATATTGCTGATGGGGTCGGAAAGCGCGGGCGTGCCCGATGCCGTCCGCGATCTGACGGATGTGCGCGTGCGCATTCCGATGGCGCCGGGCTTTCGATCCTTGAACATCGCCGTTTCCACGGGCATCGCGGTTGCCGAGGCCCTTCGCCAGACTGAAAGTTTCCCGCAATGACCTTGACCCTCGATCCGCAACAGCAAGCCGCCCGCACCTGGTTCGAATCGCTCCGCGACCGCATCTGCGCCGAATTCGAGGCGATCGAGCGGGAAGCGGGTTCCGACGCCCGCTTCGACTATATCGCCTGGGATCGCGAGGCGCCGGGCCTGGCTGCCGGAGAGGGCGGCGGCGGCGTGCGCGGCGTCATGAAGGGCAAGGTGTTCGAGAAGGTGGGCGTCAACGTCTCGACCGTGGGCGGGGCCTTTTCCCCCGAATTCGCCAAGACCATCCATGGCGCCGACGAAGATCCCCGCTTCTTCGCCACCGGCATCAGCCTGGTCGCGCATATGTCCAATCCGCATGTGCCCGCCGTGCACATGAACACGCGCTATCTGGTGACGTCGAAACGCTGGTTCGGCGGCGGCGCGGACCTGAATCCGCCCCTGCCCCGCGACGAGGACACGGCGCATTTTCATGATGTGCTGAAGGCCGCCTGCGATGCCCATGACACGGACCATTATCCGCGCTTCAAGGCGTGGGCAGACGAGTATTTCTTCATCCCCCATCGCGGCGTGCACCGTGGCGTCGGCGGGATTTTCTACGATCATCTGGAGGGCGATTTCGAAGCGAATTTCGCCTTCACCCGCGATGTGGGCGAGGCGTTCCTTCAGGCATTTCCGCCCATCGTGCGGCGGCGCATGGGGGAAAGCTGGTCGCAGGAGGACTATGCGCGGATGCTGGAATGGCGGGGGCGCTATGCCGAATTCAACCTGGTGCACGATCGCGGCACGCTGTTCGGGCTGAAGACCGGGGGCAATGTCGACGCGATCCTGATGAGCCTGCCGCCGATGGCGAGCTGGAGCTGAGGAAGGGCATGACGCCATGAGCCTGACGCCGGTTCCGGACGATCAGATCGCCACCATCGTCACGCATCTGGAGATGCGGGATCGGCCCCGGCCCGCGCCCATCCCGCCCGCTCCGCTGCGGCTGGTGCCGTGGAAGGCGCCGACGCCGGACGCCTATCGCGCGCTGTTCCGGCGCGTCGGGGAGCCGTGGCTGTGGTTCTCCCGCCTGGTGATGGACGATGCGGCCTTGACGGCGATCATTCACGATCCTGCTGTAGAGGTCTATGCCGTCACCGACCCGCGCGGGGTGGAGGTGGGGCTGCTGGAACTGGATTTCCGTTCGCTGCCCGATTGCGAACTGGCCTTTTTCGGGCTGATCCCGGAACTGAACGGCAAGGGGCTGGGCCAATGGCTGATGGCGCAGGCCAAGACGCTGGCCTGGCGCAGGCAGGTCACGCGCTTCTGGGTGCATAGCTGCACGCTCGACAGCCCGGCGGCGCTGGGCTTCTACCGGAAGGCGGGGTTCGTGCCCTATAAGCGGGAGGTGGAGATCTTCGCCGATCCGCGGCTGGCCGGTTTATTGTCGCCCGACGCCGCGCCGCATGTGCCGATGCTGGGTCAATCGGCGGCGGCCTGACGATAGAGCCGCGCCAGCATCACCAGCATATAGACCTGCACCACGGTCGATACGGCGGCGGCGGCCACCCCGCCGATCAGCCGCCCGCCGGCCTGACCGCCGACCAGCGTGCCAATGACGCCGAACACGGACTGCGCCGCACCCCCGACGATGGCGGACAGCAGCGTCAGCGCCAGGACGAAGCCCAGCAACCGCCAGAAATGGCCTCGCGTCAGCGCCCAGCCATGACGCAGCGACGCCATCACGCCTTCCGTCCCATCGATCACCACGGGATTGAGCAGCAGCAGCCGCACGCTGGCGAAGATGGTGACGGCGACCACCCCCGCGCCCAGCAGCAGGGCCAGGGTCGCCCCCAGTGGCTTGGCGACCAGCGAGAGCACGGTCACGACCAGCGTCGCGGCGATCACAGCCCCGGCCAGGAAGCCCGCCACCACCAGCGCCGTGCCCAGCAGCACCGGCAGCCTGGCGAAGCTGAGCCGCAGCGCCTCTCCGACGCTGATGCCGGGGCGCAGGGCCAGCGCGAACAGGGTCAGCGATCCGAACCAGATGATGATCACCGCCAATATCATGGCTGTCCAGAAGCTGCCCGGCACGTGCGGCATGGTGGTTTCCGACAGGTTCCATCTGGCGAGTTCGGGCGGCGTCATTTCCTGCAGGATCAGGCCCGGCAGCGCCACGAACAGCAGGGCGACCGGGAACAGCAGGCTCTTTTCGCGCGAGACGAAGGCGACCGCCTCCTCCCAAGCCTTGCCGATGGACATTGTCGCCATATCTTTACGCCCTGCATAACTCTTCGAAAATCGCGGAGGAGACTTGATCCCTCGCTCCGCCCAAGTCAAGGAAGCCCCATGTCCCCGCACCCGGAACCAGCCCCCGAACCGGCGATCGAATGGCGCGTCGAAAGCGCGCCCGTCGATTATCCCGCCGCATTGGCGGATATGGAGGCGCGGGCGGCGGCGATCTTCGAAGGGCGGGCCGCCGAGCGGGTATGGCTGCTGGAACATCCGGCCCTTTATACGGCGGGCACCAGCGCCGATCCGGCCGAACTGCTCGATCCGCGCTTTCCGGTGCATGTCGCCGGGCGCGGCGGGCGCTATACCTATCATGGGCCGGGCCAGCGCATCGGCTATCTCAACATCGACCTGCGGGAGCGGGGCAAGGATGTGCGCAATTTCGTCCATCATCTGGAAGGCTGGATGATCGACGCGCTCGGCGATCTGGGCATAGCGGCCCGCCGGGCGGAGGGGCGCATCGGCATCTGGACCGACGACCGGCAGGGGCGGGAGGCGAAGATCGGCGCGCTGGGCATCCGGGTGCGGCGCTGGGTCACGCTCCATGGATTTTCGATCAACGTCGATCCCGATCTGTCCCATTTTGGCGGCATCGTGCCGTGCGGCCTTGCCGAATATCCCGTGACCAGCATCGCCGCGCTGGGCATGAAAGCGTCGACCGCGGCGCTGGACGCGGCGCTGGCCCGGCATTTTCCGGCCTTTATCGGTCGGTTGCGGCGATGCCCCCCAGGGGTTGAGCAATGCGGGACAGGCGGCTAGGGTCGCGGCTTTCGCCAGGTGGGGGGCTGCCGGGCATGCGCAACAGGCTTAAGGAGACCCGGATGCGTCCTGACGCGAAGACGATGGTGACAAGGGTGATTTCGGCGGGGCTGATCCTTACGGGCTGCATGGCGCTCGCCGGATGCGGCAGCCAGAAGGAAAGCGGCACCGCCGTTCCGATGAACAATCTGGAAGTGGTCGACGGCACCGCCACCGATGCCATGACCGACCTGGACGGCGTGCGGAGCGAAGGCGCCGTCATGGCCCTGCCCGCCAATCGCGGCGACGATGCGGCCACTCCGGCAGCGGCGAAGAATGAGAGCGAGGAAAAGCCCGCCGCCGATACGGAGATACTGTCGGATCAATAGGCTGGCGTCCGCGTTCAGGCGTGATACAGACGGGCGACAGATAGTTGGCAACGCCCGTTTCGAAGAGGGATTCCGATGATTTTCCGTTCCACTGGCCGTTCCGCCGCGCGGAGGGCCGCCCTGGGATTGGCCATCCTGGCGGCGCCGCTGCTGACGCAACCGGCCGCGGCGCAGTTCTTCTGGTCACCGCCCGATTTCTCCACCCCGCCCCTCACCGACGCGGAGGCGACTGCCGCGCTCGGCCTGCCCGGCGCGAACCCGGCGGAGATCAAGGCGGGGCTGGTGTGGAACCTGCGCGCCGCGCTCAATGTCGCGGCGCTGCAATGCCAGTTCGAACCGACCCTGCTGTCGATCAGCAACTATAATGCGATGATCGCCCATCACGACGCCGAACTGGACGCGGCCCAGGCCACGCTGCTCGGCTATTTCCAGCGCACCGCCGGCAAGGGCAAGCCCGGCCAGATGGCGTCGGACCAATATGGCACGCGCATCTATTCCGGCTATTCGACGGTGCAGGCGCAGCGCGGTTTCTGCCAGGCGGCGGCGCTGGTCGGGCGGCAGGCGATCTTCGCCCAGCGCGGGACGCTCAACGAAGTGGCGCGGGGCGGGCTGGGATCGATCAAGAAGTCGCTGGTCCTGGCGGGCGAGCAATTTTACGGCGATCCGGGCCGCAGCTATTCGCTGGCACTGCCCTCCTTCGACCCCAAATGCTGGAAGAAGGGCAAGATGCTGCCCGCCTGCCATATCGCGTGGAACCAGAAGATCGGGGTTCAACCCTGAGATTGATGGCCGGAATTGGCCATTAACGGTCACAAGAAAACCGTTCGGGCTGAGCGAAGTCGAAGCCTTCAGCCGAGCGAAGCGAGGCTCCCTTTGCTTCGCCTCCGCTCAGCAAGACCCTTCGACAGGCTCAGGGCGAACGGAAACTGAACCTCCGCCATCCACCCAATTCAGCCAAGCCTCTACCGCAACCCCAGATATTTATGCGACTGGAGGCTGAGCCGCCAGCGCGGCCTGTCCATCACCAGGTCGATCGCCGCCCGCGCATTTTTCGCCGCATCGGGATCGTCCAGCGGCTGCACCAGCAGATGATCGAAAGCCCAGCTTTCCATATCCTCTACATCGGCCAGACTATGTCCCTGCCCCGGCTGCGGCCAGACCAGCTTCAGCTCATTGCCGCTGCGCTGGACGACCTCGCTCCCCGCCTTGGGGCTGATGCAGACCCAGTCCAGCCCTGGATGCGCGGGCAGGGTGCCGTTGCTCTCGATGGCGATGGTGAAACCCCGCGCATGCAGCGCATCGACCAGCGCGTCGTCGATCTGGAGCATCGGCTCCCCGCCGGTGAGCACGATATAGCGCCCCTCCCGCCCCTCGCCCCAAAGGGCCAGCGCCGCATCGGCCAGACTGTCCGCCTCGGCAAATTTGCCGCCGCCATCGCCATCCGTGCCGACGAAATCCGTGTCGCAGAATCGGCAGATCGCGCTGGCCCGGTCCTGCTCCCGCCCGGTCCAGAGGTTGCAGCCTGCAAAACGCAGGAACACCGCCCGGCGTCCGGCATGGACGCCCTCTCCCTGCAAGGTCAGGAACATTTCCTTGACGGCATAGCTCATGGCGTCAGGGCTTCACCGCATAGACGGTGGGATCGGGCAGGCCCGCTTCCACAAAGCCCTTGGATCGCAAGCGGCAGCTATCGCACTGGCCGCAATGCTTGCCGTCCGGGGTCGGGTCATAGCAGGACCAGCTCAACCCCGCGTCCAGCCCCAGCCGATGCGCCTCCCGCACAATGTCGGCCTTGCTCATATGCTGGAGCGGCGCGTTGACGCGGATCGGATGGCCCTCGACCCCCGCCTTGGTGGCCAGCGCCGCCATTTTCTGGAAGGCGTCGATAAATTCGGGGCGGCAGTCGGGATAGCCGGAATAATCCAGCGCGTTGACGCCGATGAACACGTCGCTCGCGCCCGCCACTTCCGCCAGGCCCAGGGTCAGCGACAGGAAGATGGTGTTGCGCGCAGGCACATAGGTCACGGGAATGCCGGGACTGACCCCGCCCTTGGGCACCGCGATGTCAGCAGTCAGCGCCGACCCGCCGAACACCGTCAGGTCGAGCGGCAGCACGATATGCGAAATCGCGTTGAGCGCTGACGCCACCCGCCCCGCCGCCCGCAATTCCAGGCGGTGGCGCTGATTATAGTCGATCGAGAGCGCAAGCACGCGATAACCGGCCTCACGCGCCAGCCCGCCCGCGACCATGGAATCGAGCCCGCCGGACAGCAGGACGACGGCGAATTTTCCGCTATTGGCAACCATAAGCCCGGCGCTACCCCTCCCGACGCATCAGCGCAAGCGAGTCGGGTTAATGACAGGCGCCAAGCCAGCGGCCCTCCAGCGCGAAGGCGAAGGGCGCGCCGTCGGCGATGCCCTGCGACCGGATCTGCACCAGGCGCGCGGTTTCGGTGCGAAGGTCGGTCCGGCCATTGCCCGCCGCGCCGCATTCATAAGTGACGACCAGCCGGTTCGGCGTCTCGCTCACGGTGAAGCTCTTGCAGCTATGGCCCGCATGACGGCTTTGCAGAAGCTGGTTCAGATGGGCGACGCAGAGCTTGCGGACCGCGCCATCCGGTCCGCGCTCGCGCAATTCCCACTGGCCCGCCTCCAGCCCCTTGGGCAGGCGCGGCGATGGCGCCGCCGCCTGAACGGCAGACCCCGTCGCCATCATCGTCGCCAAGGCCGCCGCAAGGGCGCGCCGTCCTGCCGTCATCCCGATCCCCCTGTCGATCCTCGATCCATCCGCATCCCGCATTGCCCGCCAATTGCGGCAATTTGATAGCGGCGCCGAATCGAGCGGCCATAATGGCGCAAGATCGGAAGGTCCGGCGCTATCCAAAACTGTCGAGCGCCACCGGGAAGAGGCGGGAGCAGAAGGCGCAATCGACGCCGATGACCCCCTGATCGTCGGCCATCTCCGCCCGCTCGGTTGCCGGAAAGCGGCCGATGACGCTGCGGATATGGTCGAGGTCGCAGCGGCAACCCTTGCTGAGCGCCGTCGGATCGGTGACGCGCACCTCATCCTCTTCATGGAACAACCGCCAGACGATATCGGTCAGCGGCAGGCCGCGATCGGTCAGTTCCGCATCCTTCAGCGTATGGGCCAGCGCCTGGACATGTTCCCATTCAGGATGATCGTGGCGGACATGCAGCCGTTCGCGCCCGACTTCGCCTTCGGGCAGGTGCTGGAGCAGCAGGCCCGCCGCCAGACAACCCTCGCCCGCATCGTGGCGGGTCGCGATCTGGATGATGCTGGGGATCTGTTCGGACTGGAAGAAATAATGCTCCGCCGCGTCGGCCAGCGATTCGCCGTCGAGCGGGACGATGCCCTGATAGCGCTCGCCCGACACCGCCTGATCGAAGGTGATGGCGAGATAGCCCTTGCCGAACAGGCCGAACAGCGTCGGATCGGGGCCGAGTTCGGCCAGCCGGTCGGCGTCGAACTTGGCATAGCCGCGCACTTCGCCGCCCTTGTAATCGGCGACCAGCAGGCTGACGACGCCATTTTCCGTCTGCGCCTGCATGGTGAGTTGCCCCCCCACATCCTTGAGCGTCGTGCCGAGCAGCGCCGCCAGCACCAGAGCGGAGGCGAGCAGCCGTTCGATCTGCGGCGGATAGGCATGGGCGGCCAGAACATCGTCGAGGACCGGCCCCAGCCGCACGATCCGCCCACGCGCATGGCGCGAGGGAATGGTGAAGCCCAAGGCTTGGTCGAGGGAGGTGGAAGACGTCAAATCAGGCTCCGTGTGGCGCGCAAGGGCGGCCGGTCATGCAAAAGCGCTTAGATAGGTTGCGATCATCGGGCTTGCAAATCGGCTTGGGTTCCGACTGTGTTGGGTGGAGAGCGGGCATTCCAAATCCCTCTCCCTTGAGGGAGAGGGTTGCGCAGACTTGGCAGCTTGCTGCCTTAGTCGTAGCTGGGTGAGGGGGTGGCGATCCTGCGGATCGCGCGGGCCAAAGGCCCGCTCCCCCTCATCCAACTCCGCCTAGGCTCCTTCGTCACCAAGACATTCCTTCTCCCTCAAGGGAGAAGGAATGTCTTGGTTTGGCCAAATCGAAACGTCCAGCCAAACTCAACCGAGCCGCCCCAGCGCCCAGAGCAGCACCGACTTCTGGGCATGGATACGGTTTTCCGCTTCGTCCCAGATCACGGACTGCGGCCCGTCGATCACCGCTTCCACCACTTCCTCGCCGCGATGCGCGGGCAGGCAGTGGAGGAACTTCGCGGTCGGCTTGGCCAGCGCCATCAATTCGGGCGTCACCTGATAGGGCATCATCGCCGCCAGCTTTTCCTCGGCATGGGCCTGGCCCATGGAGATCCACGTGTCGGTGACGACGATGTCCGCGCCACTGACCGCAGCCTGCGGGTCGCGGGTGCGGGTGATCCCCGCGCCCAGCGCCTGTGCTTCGGCTTCGAAGGACGGATCGGGATCATAACCCTCCGGCACGCCGATGCGCACGTCGAACCTGAACAGTCCCGCGGCCTCTATGATCGAATGGAGGACGTTGTTGCCGTCGCCCAGCCACGCCCATTGGCTGCCCGGAAGCGCTACGCCATGCTCCACCACGGTCAGCAGGTCCGCGACGATCTGGCAGGGATGCGACAGGTCGGTCAGGCCGTTGATCACCGGAACACTGGCATGATGGGCCATTTCCTCGATCTTGGCATGATCGTCGGTGCGGATCATGATGGCGTCGGACATGCGGCTCAACACCCGCGCCGTGTCCGCGATCGTCTCACCCCGGCCAAGCTGGCTGGTCGCGCCGTCCAGGATCAGCGACGTGCCGCCCAACTGGCGGATCGCCATGTCGAACGACACGCGGGTGCGGGTCGAATTCTTCTCGAAGATCATCGCCAGCGTGTGACCGGCCAGCGGCGCATCCGCATCGGCCTTGCCCTTGGGCCAGCCTTTGCGCGCCGCCTTCCGGTCGATGGCGTCGGAAATCATGGCGGCAATCGCATCGCCGCCGGCGTCACTCAGATTCAGGAAATGATTGGTCATGAGGAAACCCCCTCAACCCATTCGGGCGATCGGATGTTAATGTCAGGCCGCAGCCTCCGCAAAGCTCCGGGCACCGGCCGAAAGCTTCTCGACGCATTCCGCGACATGGCTTTCCTCGATCACCAACGGCGGCAGGATGCGCACGACATTCTGCCCCGCCGACACGGTCAGCAGGCCATGATTGTCGCGCAGATGCGCCACGAAGGCGCGGGCGTCATAATCGCTCTTCATCCTGACGCCCAGCATCAGGCCCAGGCCGCGCACATCCTCGAACATGTCGTGATTGGGGATGAGCTGCTCCAGCGCCGAACGCAGACGGGCCCCGATGGCCTTCACATGGTCCAGGAAACCCTCGCCCAGCACTTCGTCCAGCACGGTCATGCCCACCGCCATGGCCAGCGGATTGCCGCCATAGGTGGACCCGTGCGTGCCGAACACCATGCCCTTGGCCGCTTCCTCGGTCGCGAGGCAGGCGCCCAGCGGGAAGCCCGCGCCGATGCCCTTGGCCACCGCCATGATGTCGGGCGTCAGGCCATATTGCTCATGGGCGAAGAAGGTGCCGGTGCGGGCATAGCCGCACTGCACTTCGTCCAGGATCAGCAGCAGACCGTGATCGTCGCACAGCTTGCGCAGGCCGGACAGGAACTCCTGCGTCGCCGGGGTCACGCCGCCTTCGCCCTGCACCGTTTCCACCAGGAAACCGGCGGTGTCGTCATCGACGGCGGCGGTCGCGGCTTCCAGATCGTTGAAGGGCACCACGGTAAAGCCGGGCAGCAGCGGTTCGAAACCGTCGCGCATCTTGGGCTGGCTGGTGGCGGAGATCGTCCCCAGCGTCCGCCCGTGAAAGGCGTTGTCGAAGCTGATGATCTTGTGCCGGTGCGCCTGCCCATTGGCATAATGATAGCGGCGCGCGGTCTTGATCGCGCACTCCACCGCTTCCGCACCCGAATTGGTGAAGAACACCGTGTCGGCAAAGGTCGTGTCGACCAGACGCTGCGCGAACTTCTCGCCCAGCGGCATGCCGTAGAGGTTCGACGTGTGCATCAAAGTCGCCGCCTGATCGGCTATCGCCTTGACCAGCCTGGGATGACCGTGGCCCAACAGGTTGACCGCGATGCCGCTGGCGAAATCCAGATAACGCTCGCCGCGCTCACCGATCAGATAGCAGCCCTCGCCTCGGACCGGGCGTACATCGCACCGGGGGTAAACGGGCATGAGCGGCGGTATCGACATGGTCCTTCCCTTTCTGGGCTGATGCAAACAAAGTCCGAAACGCAAAAAGGCGGCCCCCGCCGGGCCGCCCTTTGCGAGCGCTGCCTATACAGTCGCGCCTCGAAAGGCGCAACCCCGGCCTTTACGCGATCTGGTTCCACGCCTCCGCGATCTCGCCGATCATGACGCGGGCCTGATCGACCGGGGCGGCGTCATGCTCCTTGGCGCCGGTCAGCAGCAGGCGGCGGGCTTCGCGATAGATTTGCGCCAGGCCGGTGGCAATGTCGCCGCCCTTGTCGAAGTCCAGGCTCGATTCCAGCGCGAACAGGATCGACATGGCGCGTGCCTGCTTGTCCGACACTTTGAGCCGGTCGCCATTGCGTTCGGCCAGCGCCGTCGCGTCCAGCGCCAGCAGCAGTTCGTCGAACAGCACCCGAACCAGCGCATGGGGTGTCGCACCCTCGATCCGGCTGCCGGTGTGGACCGCCGCATAGCGCCGTGCTGCCGCGCCACCGAAACCGCCATGATTATAGTACATGATCTTCCTGACCCTTTTTCATCAATCGTTGCTTTTGGTCCACAGCGCCACCTGCTGTTCCAGATAGCTCTGCGTCGCCTTGAGGGCGGACAGCCGGGTTTCCATGGCCGAATAGACCTTGGTGAGTTGCGCCTGATAATCCGTCATCTGGGTGTCGAGCTTCTCAAGCTGCCTGCCCAGATCGTCGGCCAGCGCCTTATACTTGCCCTGCGAGGTGGCGAGCGGGCCGCCGTCCTTCTGGATATTGTCGCGAACCCCGTCCATCAGCCCGGCAAGGCCGATATTGGCGGCGGTCTTGACCGATGGGTTCAGCATCTGCGTGATCGCCGCCGGGTCGGCCGCGATCGCCTTGTCCAGAACCTTCGTGTCCAGCGCGATCGTACCGTCGCGATTGGTGCTGATGCCCAGGTCGTTCAGCGTCTTGTAGGTTCCGGTCGCGGTAAGCGGCGTCGACATCATCTGCGACAATTGCCGCTTCATGTCGCGGATCGAGGATTCGCCGTTCAGCACGCCCGCATTGGAGGAGTCCGTGCCGGTCGAGGTCGCCGTGTTCAGCGCCTTCATCAGCGTGTTATAGGCGTCGACGAACTCGACCATCAGGTCGCGCATCGACGTGGTCGGCTCGGTCGTGGCGAGCGTGACGCTGGTGCCCGGCGCGGCCTTGTTCAGGTCGATGCGCAGATAGGGGATCGCGCCGTCGATGGTGTTGCCGGCATAATGCTGCTCCACCCCGTCCAGCAGGATGATCGCATCCTTGGGCTGACCGGCGGACGCCATGGTGGCGCTGTCTGTGCCGCTCCACGCGAATTTGGCGAGATCGACGCCCGATATGCTGGTCAGCGAAAAATCATTGGCCGCGCCGGTCGGTCCCTTCATCACCAGCCGCGTGCCCTGCGTGTCAGTGATGACGGAGGCGGTGACGCCCAACCCGGCATTGTTGATGGCCGCGGCCAGGCCGGTATAGCTGTTGCTGGTCGAATCGATGGTGATGGTGGCGCTTTGCCCGCCGACCGTCAGGGTCAACTGGCCCTCGCCTACCGCCGTAGCGGCGGTCGCGCCCGAAACCGGGGTGGAGGCCAGCGTCCGCGCCGAAGCAAGCTGGTTCACGACGATCTGCGCCGGAAGGCCGGTCGGCGTGCCGCCGGGCAGCGCGCTGACGGATGCGATGCTGGCGTCGTTGGAAGCGGGCGTGCCGGAATAGCCGGTGCCCGCGAGCAGGCTGTTCAACGCATCGGCAAAGCTGTCGAGCGAGCTGGAGGCGGAGGCCAGGGCGGAGACGCGCGCGCTGTTCAGCGTCTGGCGGCTGGTGATCGCCGTCTGCTTCGGCTCCTTGGCCGCGCTGACCAGGCTGGAGACGAGCGACGAGGTGTCGATGCCCGATCCCGCGCCAAGCGCCGTCAAGATGCTGCTGCTCACCGAAGTCATGGGCCGTCCTTTCAGAAGAGAGAACGGCCCTAGGCCCAAGACCTTTAGGAATGATTTTCGCGGGAAGGGAAAAAGCGGAAAAGGCGGAATGCCTCAGCGCAGCGACAGGCCGCGCATTCCCCTGATCGCTTCAGGCATCGGGGCGGTTCAGGCGCCGATGGTCACGATCTGATCGGCCGCTCCATGCCGGATATTGGCCTGTGCGACATGGGCGATAGCGGCCCGCTCCGCAATGCGCCTGGCGATGCGGATGGAGCTTTCCACGGCCTCCTTCGAAGCGGGGGGCAGCGGCACCAGCACTTGCGGCGCGGGCAGCATGGACTGGATTTCCTCCGCCGCTCCGTCGACCGTCCGGGTCGTGCCCTGGGTGCTCAGTTCGGCCAATATGTCGGCTATGCGGGCATGCACCCTGGCATATTCGGCGCTGCTGGCGGTGCGGCCTTCCGAAGGCGCCTGATCGTCCGGAGCGGTCTGCGCCGACGATCCCCCGCCCTGGCGAACCGTCGCGGAGGAGGAAATAGGCTGAACAGCGGAAACGGCGGAAGGCGCGCGGGTCGCGCTGCGTTCAACCGGCGATACTTGGTTCCGCGAAAAATAGTCGTTCATGACGCACCATATTAATGCGTCCCCATGAATATTATACGGACAAGAAGCACTAAGCTTTAGTTAAATATCGGAAATTATTTCCGCCGAAAACCAACTAGCTGAAATCAATCGCTTTTCTTGCCATCCGCGTCAAAGCGCAGATCGTCCGGCACGGTGATGAAGGGGCGGTCCATCTCGCTCGCCATGCGGTTTTCCACCCGGAAGACGAAGGCCAGGACCGTGGCGACCGCCATGTAGAGTCCTTCATTGACGATCTGCCCCGCGCGCGAGGTGAAGTAGATGGCGCGGGCCAGGTCCGGATATTGCAGCACCGTCACGCCATTCTGATCGGCCAGGTCGCGGATCGCGGCAGCCACCGCGTCGCAGCCCCGCGCCACCACGACCGGCGCGGCGTCCTGCCCCGGCTTGTAGCGCAGCGCGACCGCGAAATGGGTCGGATTGGTGATGATCACGCTGGCCTCGGCCACCGCCTTGCGGGTCGAACCGCTCAGCACCTCATATTGCTTGCGGCGGATATGGCCTTTGAGTTCGGGCGAGCCTTCGCTTTCCTTATGCTCGTCCTTGATTTCCTGCTTGCTCATCGACAGGCGTTTCGAACGCTGCATGAGTTGCGCGGGCACGTCGATGCCCGCGATCAGGAACAGCCCGCCCGCCATCACCAGGCAGGTCATGATGAACATATTGCCCAGGTCCGCCATGGCGGGGGCCAGACCCGACTTGCCGAGGCCGACGATCTCCGTCATCCGGTCCCAGATCATCCAGACACCGATGGCGCCGAGCAGCGACACCTTGGCGATGGACTTCACCAACTCGATCAGGCCCTGAAGCCCGAACATGCGTTTCAGCCCGGCCGCGGGATTGAGCTTCGACGCCTTGGGCGCGAAGGCGCCGGGGCGGAAGCCGAGCGATCCCAGCAGCGCCGGTCCGGCGATGGCCGCCAGCAGCGTCGCCAGCATGATGCCCGCCACCGGCAGGGCGATGCCGGACAGCAGCGCGAAACCCCGGTCGGCGGGCGCGAAATTGACGATATCCTCCCGCCGGAAGCGCAGCGCCTCTGTCAGCATATCCGACAGGGATCGGACGACGGAGGGGCCGGTGACGGCGATCCAGCCGATGCCCGCCATCACCACCAATGCGGTGGCAAGGTCGCGGGATTGAAGGATGTCGCCTTTTTCCGCGGCGTCCTTCAGCTTCTTGGCTGTGGGCTTTTCGGTCTTTTCGCCGCCGCCATTGCTCTCCGCCATGGATCAGCGCCCTTCCGCGATAGTTTGGGCCTGGTCCAGCCCGGCCTTGAGCGCGGCGGTGATCCCCTCCCCCATGATCGGCGCGGTGACGGCCAGCAGGATCAGGCCCGCCATCAGCGCCACCGGCATGCCGACCGCGAACAGGTTGAGCGCGGGGGCGGTGCGCGACAGCATGCCCATGACGATCTGCACCAGCACCAGCGCGAAGCCGACCGGCAGCGCGATGGTCACGCCCGCGCCCAGCAGCGCGCCTCCAAATTCGATCAGGTGCCAGATGGCGTCGTTGCTCAGCATCGCGCCGCCGGGCGGCAGCGCCTGATAGCTTTGCACGATGAAGCTCACCAGCATCAGATGCCCGTCCATGGCGAGCAGCAGGAAGGTGGAGAGGATGGAAAGGAACTGCCCCACCGCCTGCGTCGCCTGGCCGGAGGACGGATCGACCATCGCCGCGAAATTGAGGCCCATGGTGTTGCCGATCGCCTCCCCCGCGACCAGCGCGGCGGCATAGCCGATCTGCACCGCGAAGCCGATGGCAAGCCCGGCCAGCACTTCGCCCGCGACCAGCATCACGCCCTGGAAACTGGCGACGCCGTCGGCGGGCAGCACGATATGCACGCTGTTGAGCGCCGCCATGCCCAGCGCGAGCGAGAGGATCAGCCGCAATTGCAGCGGCACGGCAGGCGCGCCGAAGACCGGGGCGGCGATGAAGGCCGCGCCGGGGCGGATCATGGCGATCAGCCAGATCCATAGCTGGACTTCGACATTGGCGAAACCTGGGGCGAAGCCCGGCGCGATCATTGGAGCAGGTCCGGAATGCGCTCGAAAATCTCGCGCGTGAAATCGGCGATCAGCACCATGATGGAGCCGCCGAACAGCACCAGCATCGCGCCGACGACGATGATCTTCGGGATGAAGGCCAACGTCTGTTCGTTGATGGAGGTCGCGGCCTGAATCATGCCGATAAGGACGCCCGCGACCAGCGCCGGAATCAGGATCGGCGCTGCCGCCAGCGCCGTGATCCACAGCGCCTGCTGCGCCAGCCCCATGAAGAAATCGGCGTTTTCCATGGATCAGCCTCTCCCCGACCCGTTCACCCTGAGCCTATCGAAGGGCCAGGCTGAGCCTGTCGAAGCCTTTTGCATGGCCTCGCTTCGCTCGGCTGAGGGCTTCGACAAGCTCAGCCCGAACGGGAGAGAGAAATGCGAACCGATCATGTCGCGAACGATCCCGCCAGCGACCCCATGGTCAGCGCCCACCCATCCACCAGCACGAACAGCAGCAGCTTGAACGGCATGGAGATGATGGTGGGGGAAAGCATCATCATGCCCAGCGCCATCAGCGTGGATGCGACGACGAGGTCGATGATCAGGAACGGCAGGAAGATCATGAAGCCGATCTGGAACGCGGTCTTCAATTCCGACGTCACGAAGGCGGGCAGCAGGATTGAGAAGGGAATGTCGGCGGGCGTGCGGAAAGCAGGCGCCTCCGCCAGATTCTGGAACAGCTTGAGGTCGGTTTCGCGGGTCTGCTTGGTCATGAAGCCGTGCAGCACCTTGGCGGAACGGCCGACCGCTTCCTCGATGGGAATCTGGCCCTTGCCATAGGGGTCGAAGGCCTGGGCGTTGATCTGGTCGATGGCGGGCCGCATCACGAAGAGGGAAAGGAACAGCGACAGGCCGACCAGCACCTGGTTGGGCGGCGTCTGCTGCAATCCCAGCGCCTGGCGCAACAGCGACAGGACGATGATGATGCGGGTGAAGCTGGTCATCATGAGGATCAGCGACGGCAGCACCGTCAGCAGGCTCATGAGGATCAGGATTTGCAGGGACAGCGACAGCGAACGGCCATCGCCCGAAATCTGGCCCATGGCGCGGGTCAGCGCGCCGCCATTGTCGGCAGGGACGGCAGGCGCGGCCTGGGCGAAGGCGGGAACCGTCATGAACAGGGCCAACAGCAGAAGCGCGGCCACCCCCCCTTTCGTCATTCCCGCGAAGGCGGAAAAACGCCTAGCGCCCACGATAGCTATCGCCTTCCGCGATCTTCTCGATGCGGCCCCGCGTCACGGAAAGCAGGATCTTTTTCCCCTCGAACTCCACCACGGCGAGCTTGCCGAAAGTCCCCATCGGCAGCGCTTCCAGCAGTTTCAGCGAGCGGTCGTTCTGCCCGACCATCATGCCGGGCTGATATTTGCGCCACAGCCACAATGCGCCAAAGGCCATGCCGCCCACCAGCGGCAACAATATCAGCAGCTTGACGAAGTACCAGATCATGGACGGGCTTTCGCGACTAGAGTGATTTCAAGTCAGATGGGCTCATCTGGCGACCCGGAAATCACGGCAACCAAAATTCATGGATCAAATCCATGGTTAATCCGTCAAGCGGTCTGCCGATAATGCCGCACAAGGCAAGCGGTAATTCGCGTCAGCCGCGCCGTTCGATACCGGCCAGGCGGGTTTCGGTCGCCGCGATCTCCACGATGCGGATGCCGTAACGGCCGTTCACCGTCACCACCTCCCCCTTGGCGATCAGCGCGCCGTTGACCATGATGTCCAGCAGGTCGTCGGCCTGACGGTCCAGTTCCACCACGCTGCCTTCGGCCATGTCCATAACCTCGGCCAGGCGCAGGGATGTCGACCCGACCTCCACCGACATGCGGACGGGAATGTCCGCCAGCAGGCGGAACTGGCGATTGTTCACCATGCGGGAAATACTGTCCTCGCCCACGCTGTCGAGGCGCGGGGCTTCGCTCATGTCGCTCATTGTTCGGGTTCCCATGAAGATTGATTGCCGGAAAGTTTTTCGATCTGGAATGCGGCGCGGCCGTCCTGTTCGCCGATAGATCCATGGGCGACGATGCGGTCGCCCACGATCAGGGGCAGGCTGCGGTTGATGGTGACGGGAATGACGTCCCCGGCCTTCAACTGCATCAGTTCGGCCAGCGAGAGGTGGGGCCGCGCCAGCACCGTGCGGGCAGGCAGCCGGATGTCGCGCATGCGGGCGGCGATGCGGGCCTGCCAGATCGGGTCGGCGCGTTCGTCGTCGATCGGAATTCTGGCGCCCATCAGCGGCTCGATGGTGCGCAGCGCGGAAAGCGGGAAGAGCAGGTCGATCGGCCATTCGGCGTCGCGGCTGATGCTGAGCATGAAGCGTTGCAGCACCATCTGCTCGCCCGGCTGCGCGGCGGCGGCGAAACCGACACCGGTTTCCCGGACGATCAGGCCCGCGTCGAGCGCCAGCATGTCGCTCCAGCATTCGACCAGCCGGGCGATGAAGGCGTCGGAAATGCGGGCGATCAGCCGGTCTTCGGTCGGCGTGAATTCGCCGCGCGGTGGCAAGGCGCGGTTGCCGACGCCGCCATAGAAACAGTCGACCAGGGTAGAGATCATCGCCGCGTCCAGCCGCAGCAGCACCTGGCCCTTCAGCGGCGCCAGGCGATAAACGCCGATGCTGGAGGAATCGGGCACCTCGGCGTTCCAGACGCCGAATTCCAGGGCGCGCGTATCCTGCGCGGCAACATGGGGACGGACCCCGGCGATCGGTTCTATCAAGGCGCGCAAACGCCGGCCGAGCTTTTCGCCCAGCCGGTCCAGCCCCGACAGCATCAACGGCGCCTGAGATTCCCCGCGCCCGAAGGCGTAGGCTTGAACGTCGGTCATTTCAGTCCCCTGCCGTTCCAGGCGGGGGACTTCCCGCACGTTCAGGCAGCCCTATTGAATAACGAAATTGGTAAAATAAACGTTATCGACGCCGCCATAGCGCGTCTTTTGCTTCAAAATGTCGTTAATAATGGTCTTGATCTTCGCCTGAAGCGCCTTTTTGCCCTCTGGCGTGGAAAGCGTTTCCACCGGCTGTTCGGCCAGCATCATCAACACCTGGCTGCGAATCGCCATCTCATGGGTCTTGATCGCCTCCACCACGCGGATGTCGTAATAGGTGGAAACGGCGATGGAGATCTGCGCGAACGCATCCGTGTCGGACATGTTCGAAGTGAAGGGGGTCTGAAGCTGGAAATAGGTCGCCTGATAGGCTGCCGGGTTTGCCGGGGTCGGCAGGTCGATGCCCTTGGCCGGGGCATGGGCGCCGGACGCGACATGACCGCCGCCGCCCTCATGGCTGCCGCCTTCACCGCCGTTATAGCCATGCGCCTTGGCGACATCCTCCGCGCTTTCGCCCGCCAGGACGAGCACGGGCTTGTTCGGGTCTTCCTTCGGCCCTTCTTTCTTCGGGCTGAAGAAACCGGCGGCATAGAGGCCGCCCGCCGCACCTGCGCCGCCGACCACCATGGCGATGGCGATGAGCAGGATCATCTTCATGCCCCCGCCCTTTTTCTTCTTCGGCTTCGCATCGTCACTCATGGAAAATCCCCCGTAAATCCCTCATCTCAGGCATAGCGCGCACGTGCAGCGTCATTGCCCGCCCAGCGCGTCTCGTCATGGTTAAGAACGGCGGGATCGGCGGAATTTTTAGCGGCGAATGCGTTATTTTCCTGCGGGCGCCAGCGGCCCTGCCCCTGCGCCTGCCCTTGGGATTGCGCCATGTTCTGGCCGTTGTTCGCCCAGGCGTTGGCGGTCTGCGAAGAGGATTGCTGGGAATTTTTCTGGTCGGCGCTATCCGCCCGCGCCGCATCCGCGACATGGGAAGAGCGCTCGATCTTCACCTCGGCGATGCGCACCGCCGACAGGCCGGCGTCGAGGCGCAGCCGGTCGCTGTCCTGGCGCAGCGCCATTTCGGCGGCTTCGCTGGCGACGGTCAAGCTGACCGCCGCGCCATCGCTGCCCTGGCGGATATCGACCTGCACGGTGCCAAGCTGATGGGCATCGATCTGGAAGCGGCCCTGCGCGCCGTTCGCGGAAAGCCCGGCGATATCGCGGACCAAGCCGTCGATCCACTGGCCGGAGACGCCCATATCGACCATCTGCGCGCCAAGGCTGGCGGACAGGTCCACCACTGGCGGAGCCGCGACGCTCGGCTGGACCGAGGGAGCGACGGAAGGCTGGGCGAGCAGCGTCTGGGGCGCTGCGTCGGTCGGGGCCGGTTGGGCGATGTTGGTTGGCGTAATCTCGGCCGGAACCCCACGGCCAGTCTTGGCGCGCGCCGCAAGCGGCTCCCCTGCCCGGACCGGCGTGCCGGGCTGGCGGGCAGCGACCTGATCGCGGACCAGTTGAAGCAAGGCGAGGGCTTCGGATTTCACCGAGCGGCTCTCGGCTGCGGGCGTTGCCGGGACGGGCAGGTCGACCGGCGCGGACGCGCTGTCGGTGGCCGCTGTTGCGACAGTCGTTTTCGGGCGGTCGGCGGGCGCCGATGTTGCCGGGGCGGGAACGGGCTGTTCGGCGGCTTGCGGCTGCATCCGCGCCTCCACCGGCAGGTCCTTGCCGCTATCCAGCTTCACCGCTGCCGTCTCCCGCTGCGGCGCGGATGTCGGCAGCGGCTGCGCCGGAACAGCTTGCGGCGTCGGCGTTGGCACGGCGGCGACAAGCGGAAGCGGCGCGGCTTCGGCCTGTTCTTTCGGCTTGTCCTTGTCGCCCTGATCGGCCTTCACCGGCTCATCGGTCGCAGGGGCTTCGGGCAGTTCCAGCTTGGCATCCTTGATGGGACGGACTACCTTGGGCTGCTCTGGAGGCTTGATGTCGGGCAGTTCCGGTGCGTCGACTTCGCCATCCTCTACAGCCACTGGCACTGGCGCGGGCGTTTCCACGGCGACCTCTTCGACAGGCTCGCCATCCAAAACAGGTGTCGAAACAGCATCGACAGGCTCAGCGGACGCTTCGATTTTCCTGGCAAGGCCGGGCGGAAGCGGCAGCGTCTCCTTGCGATGGCTCTGCACGGCCTGCAAGGCGTTCGCCAGGCCGAAGGGCAAGGGAGCGGTTTCAACCTCGCCCTTTTCGGCCTTGGTGGGTGCGCCGCTCGCGCCTTCCATCTCCTCGTCTTCGACCGCAACACCATCAGCCGCGACAGTCGGGGCAGCTACCTGCGGGAGGCTCGGCACCGCCGCCTGCTTTCCTTCGGGCGCGGCTTCCATCGTGCCGTTCAGCAGCTTGGCGAAATCCACCGCGCCTTCTCCCGGCACAGCAAGCGCGCCCGCGCCATCGGCGGGAATTTGCGTCGATGCCGACGAAAAGAGCAGCGCCTTGAGGCTGGTCATCATGTTCACGTCAGACATCTCCTGTCCTCTGCATCCGGCGATAGCGCGGCAGGGCCGCGAGTTTATTCTCCCGCCATTCCTCCAGGTCCGCGCGGGCGCGATCCTTGAGCTTCACGGCGATTTCGCGATCCCGATTGGCCGCGAGGGAAAGGCCTTCCTTGACCTCCACCTTGCGGCGCGCATCGTAGAGCGCACCGTCCAACTGACGCCCCGCCTGTTCCAGACGGCCCGCCAATTCCTGCATCGCTGCAAAATTCGCGCCAGTTGCGACGCCCTGCCCGGTAAAAAGATCATCGCGCACGTTGCGCAGCCTTTCGGCGTTACGGGCAATGCCCTCTGCCTCATCGCGGGCGCGGGCGGTTTCGGCCATGGCCATGGCATGCTGCACATGGCGGACGCGCAGCACGCGCTGGCGACGGGCGACCTCTCCCTTCACGCGCCGAACTCGGCGATCAGGGCGTTGGCGCTGGTATCAAGGTCGATGAAGCTCTTCTGATCCTGCCGGATGAAGTCGAGGATATCCTGGCGGCGCTGCACGGCTTCGTCGATCACCGGATCGTTGCCGGGGCGATAGGCGCCCATCAGGATGAGGTCGCGATTTTCCTCATAGGCGGCCCAGAGGCGGCGATAGGCGGCGGCGGCCATGCGATGCTCGTCCGGCACCACATCGGCCATGACGCGGGAGAGCGACTTGCCGACGTCGATGGCGGGGAAGATCGCCTGCTCCGACAAATGGCGCGACAGGACGAAATGGCCGTCCACGATGGCGCGCGCGGCGTCAACGATGGGGTCGTCGGTATCGTCGCCGTCGGCCAGCACTGTATAAAGCGCGGTGATCGATCCGCCGCTCCGGCTATCGACGCCAGCGCGCTCCACGAGGCGCGGGATCAGCGCGAGGGCGGAGGGCGGATAGCCCTTCATCGCGGGCGGCTCGCCCAGGGCAAGGCCGATTTCGCGCTGGGCATGGGCGCAGCGGGTCAGGCTGTCGATCAGCAACAGCACCTTCTTGCCCCGCGCCCGGAAATATTCGGCGATGGCGGTGGCGCGGGCGGCGGCGCGCAGGCGCAGCACCGGCGGATGGTCGGCGGGCACGGCCACGACGATGCTCTTGTGCATCGCGCCTTTCAGCTTGGTTTCCAGGAAGTCGCTGACCTCGCGGCCACGCTCGCCGATCAGGCCCGCGACGACGATGTCGGCTTCGGCGCCCTGGATCATCTGGCCCATCAGGACCGATTTGCCCACGCCCGAACCCGCGATGATGGCGATGCGCTGGCCGCGCCCGGCGGTCAGCAGCGCGTTGACGGCGCGGACGCCCAGATCGAAGGGTTCGGTCACGCGGCCGCGGTCGAGCACATTGCCCTTCACGCCGTTGAGCGGCCACGAACCGCCCGCGATGATCGGCCCCTTGCGGTCCAGCGGCTGTCCCATGGCGTCGATGACGCGGCCGATGAGGCCGTCGCCGACCTGCACCATGGTCGCCTGGCTGTCCGGTTCCACACGCGCCCCATTTTCCAGCGGCGCGTCGGCGTCGAGCGGCACCAGCAAAGTCTTGTCGCCGCGAAAGCCCACCACTTCGGCACGGCAGATCGTCCCGTCCGACGCGATCAGCCGCGCTCCCGCGCCGATGGGGCGGCGGAATCCGGTGACTTCCAGCATGCCCGCATCATGGCTGACCAGCCGGCCCACATGGCGGGGCGCGCGGTTCTGCACCTGCATATGGTCGAACAGCGTCTCCGCCTGGGCCAGCGCGGCGCGGATCATGCCTTTCCTTCCATGTCGTCGAGCAGCGATCGCAGGCGGGACAGGCGCACATCCGGGCCATCCTCCACCCAGCCGTCGGCGGTTTCCAGGCGCACGCAGCCGCGCTGCATGGCCTGGTCCGCGACCAGCTTCACGCCGATCTCCTCCCCTTGCAGCAGTTCGATATCGCCCGGATGCAGGTGCAGCGCGCCTTTCGCGTCATTTTCCTCGATGAAGGCGGCGACGCTGTCGCAGCGCTGGACCAGCCGTTCGATGTCGATCTCCACCTCGCCCACAATCTGTTCGACCAGCCGCACCACCGTGGCGGAGAGCATGGTGGAGAGCATGCCGCTGGGCGCCGGAGCGAGCAGTTCCAGCGCTTCGGCCAGCCGCTGGCGCGCTTCGCCGTCCGCCGCATTGGCCTCCGCCGTCACGCGGCTGCCTTCGTCGAAACCCATGGCGAAGGCCTCTATCCGGGCCTGTTCCAGCACGTCTTCCTCGGTTTCCGGCACGCTGTCGTGCACCGCATGGCCGGATGGGGAACGCATCGGCGCGAACAGGCTGCGGAAGCCCCCGCTCGTCACCTGACCCATGCCGCCCAGGGGCACGCTGGCGACGTCCGCATTGGTCCAGAGCTTAGACAAAATCATTCCCCTTGCCGCCCAGCATGATGGTGCCCGCGTCCGCCATGCGGCGCGCTGTGGCGATGATCAGTTTCTGCGCGTCGATGACTTCGGCCAGGCGGATCGGCCCGCGTTCCTCGATCTCGTCGGCGATGGCCTGCGCGGCGCGGGCGGACATGGAACCGAAGATCTTCGCCTTCAGCATGTCGTTCGCGCCCTTCAGCGCCACGACCAGCACGGCGCTGTCGACGGTGCGCATCAGCGTGCCCATATTCTTGTCGTCCATGTCGATCAGGTTGTCGAAGACGAACATCTCCTCCTCGATCGTCTGGGCGACCATCTTGTCCCGCTTGGCCAGCGCCTTGATGATGCGCTGCTCATTGTCCTTGCGGACATTGTTCATGATCGCCGCGGCCTCCACCGTGCCGCCGCGCTGGGAAGCGCCGCCCTGCTTCTTCGCCATGTTGCCGCGCAGCAGCAGTTGTTCCAGATCGTCCAGCGCCTCGTTCGACACGGGGCCGAGCGTGGCGATGCGATAGACGATCTCCTCCTGATATTCGGTCGGCAGCAATTGCAGCACGTCGGCGGCGATCGGCGCCTCCAGATGGGCGAGCACGATCGCCATGATCTGCGGATGTTCCGCCTCGATCAGCGAGGCGATCTCCCTGGCGTCCATCCATTTCAGCATTTCAAGCTGGGTCGAACGGGTCGGCGGGGTGATGCGGGCGAGCATATTCTCCGCCCGCTCCTCGCCCAGCGCCTTGGTCATCGCGCCGCGAATATGGCGGGTCGCGCCGTAACCGATGGTGGTGCGCTTCTTCGCCTTGGTAACGAAATGGTCGAGCGCCTCGTTGACTTCCTCCACCTGCACGTCGGCCACGTCATACATGGCGTAGCCAAGCTGGCGGACCTCGTCGGGTTCCAGGCGGGAGAGGATCTGCGCGGCTTCATCCTCATCGAACAGCATCAGCAGGACGGCGGCGGCGGCGCTGCCCTTGAGCGCCGGGGTGGCGGCTTCAGGCATTTTCCTTCTTCCCTTCCTTCAGAAGGTCGCGGACGACCAGGGCGGCGCGGTCGGGATCCTGCTTCACGAAATTGCGGATCAGGTCGGCGCGCTGGGCATAGTCATAGGTGGAGGAGATCATGTCGAGCGTGACCGGCGTCGACCCGTCGGGGTTGACGGTCGCCTGTCGGGTGATCTCGGTCGAGATTTCGCGGCCGATCTTCTGGCCGACGACGGCGGTCTGTTCGGCGGCGGCGGCCTGCGCGGCGGCGCGGCGTTTCAGCAGCGGGCGGCCAATGCCGAAGATCACCAGCAGGGCGACCAGCAGGGCGGAGACGTTGCGCACCAGCGGCGACACCCATTCGGCCTCATACCAGGGCGCCTGAACCACTTCCTCCTTGGCGAAGCTGCGCGAGGACAGGGCCACCACGTCGCCACGGGCCTGGTCGAAACCGACCGCACCCTTCACCAGAGCCTCCAGAGCGGCGATTTCCTGCGCACTGCGCGGCTTGCCGTCCGGGCCGTTGTCCAGCGCGACGGCGACCGACAGGCGTTTCACCGTGCCGATGGCGTCCTTGGTCACGGAAACTTCGCGCCCCAGTTCGAAGCTGCGGTTGAAGGTCTCTTCCGTCTTCATCGGCGGATTGGGCGGCGTGCCGGGCTGGGCAGCGGCGGCAGTGCCCTGGGCGACGGCCTGACCGTTGGGATTGGTCTGGGTCACGGTCGGGTTGACCGGCGCCTGGTTGCTGAGCGCGCCGGGAATGCCGCTCGCCTCGCCACCGGCGCCCTGGCCGCGCGGGTCGGACTGCCAGCTTCCGGTTTCGGTGCGCAGGCGCGCCTCGTCCTGCGGATAGGTTTCGCGGGTCGCCTGACGCTCGGCAAAGTTGAGTTCGGTATGCACCTCGGTCGAGAATTTGCCCGCGCCCAAAATCGGGGTCAGCAGCGCGATCACCGACTGGCGATAGCGGTCCTCCATCCTGGTCTGGACGGCAAGCTGCCGGTCGTCGGCGGCGTTGCCGTCATTATTGCTGATCAGGCGGCCATTCTGGTCGACCACCGAAATATCCTCCGGATTGAGTTCCGGGATGGAGGAGGCGACCAGATGCACGATGGCGCTCACCTGCGCGTCGGTAAGCTGGCGGCCCTGGGCCAGACGCAGCATCACAGAGGCGGACGGCTTGGCCCGTTCGCGCAGGAACACGCTGGGCGGCTCGACCGCCAGGTGGACCTTGGCGCTCTCCACGCTGTCGATCGCCTCTATAGTGCGGGCCAGGTCCATTTCGCGGGCGGAGCGCAGCTTTTCGCCTTCCACGGCGCGGCTGGCGCCCATGGGCAGGCTGTCGATCATGCTGTTGCCGTCGGGCGCGCTCTTGGGCAGGCCTTGGGCGGCGAGCATCATCTTCGCCTTGAAATAATCGTCCTCGCCGACGGTCATGCCGCCGCTCTTGTCGAAGTCGTAGCGTATGCCGCTCTGGTCCAGCACCTGCGCGACGGCCGATTTGTCGGCATCGGGCAAGGCGCGGAACAGGTCGCGCTGCGGCGGTTCGCGCAGCGCCAGCCAGGCGGCGCCCGCCGTGGCGACGACGCCCAGCAGGCCCAGCAGCGGCAGGCTCTTCGCCACGGCGGGCTGCCTGATGAAGCCGGTGAAGCGCGCCTTCAGCGCGTCGACGCCCTTCGCACCGCCAAAAGATGCAGGGCTGGTGGCGGGGAGAGCGGCGGCGCCGCCGATGGAGGGGGTGAGTGCGTTCTCGCTCATATTACACCGGCATGCTCATGATGTCCTTGTAAGCGGACAGCAATTTGTTGCGGACCTGAAGGGTGGCTTCGAAACTGACGGAGGCCTGCTGCTTGGCCAGCATGACCCCGGCAATATCGGTGGTTTCCCCCCGTTCGAACGAGGCGGCTGCTTCACCCGCCTGATTTTGCAGGCCGTTGACCTGCTCCAGCGCCGATTTCAGCGCGTCGGTGAAACCGCCCGGCGCGGTGGCGCCGTTGGTGCCGACGGCGGCAGGGCCGCCGGTGTTGCCGGTCTGCGCGACATCGCGCAGCGCGGCGTTCTTCTGGAGGATGGCGTTGCGGATCGCCATCACGCTGTCGGTCGGAGAAATGCCGGTCATGCCCTATTTCCCCTCAAGCGGCCAGTTCGCGCATCTCGGCAAGCCGATAGCGAAGCGTGCGTTCTGAAATGCCCAGCTTGCGGGCGGCGGCGGCGCGGTGGCCGTCCGTCTCGCGCAGCGCGGCGCGGACAGCCTCCAGCTTCGAATGATGGGCTACGTCGCGCAGGCGGATCGGATCGGCGGGCGCCAGAACCTCCTCCACGATGCGCAACTGCGGCGCGCCGGTGATGTGCAGGTCGTGGGCGTCGATCCGGTCGCCGTCCCGCAGGACGACGGCACGCTGGAGGACATTGCCCAGTTCGCGGGCATTGCCGGGCCAGACATGGGCGGTCAGCTTTTCCAGAGCGGCGGCGGTCGGCCAGACGAAGGCGTCCTTCGCCATATCCCGATGCCGCAGCAGCATGGCGGCGGCGATGGCGGTGATGTCGCCCGGACGCTGGGCCAGCGGGCGCAGGTCCAGCGGCATGACGTTGAGGCGCCAGTAGAGATCCTCGCGGAACCGCCCGGCGGCGACTTCGGCGGCAAGGTTGCGGTTGCAGGCCGCGATGATGCGAACATTGACCGGCACCGGATGAGTCGCGCCGACGGGCAGCACTTCGCCTTCCTGAAGGGCGCGCAGCAGCTTCGCCTGAAGGGCAAGCGGCAGTTCCGCGATCTCGTCAAGGAACAGCGTGCCGCCGTCCGCCGCCAGGAACAGACCTTCCGAAGCATTGGCCGCGCCGGTGAAGCTGCCTTTCTTGTGACCGAAGAGCATCGCTTCCATCATGGTTTCGGGCAGCGCCGCGCAGTTGACGGCGATGAAGTCATGGGCGATGCGGCCCGACTGGGCATGGAGGAAGCGCGCCATGCCTTCCTTGCCGGTGCCGGTGTCGCCCTGGATCAGCACGGTGGCGTCGCTGCGGGCCACGCGGCCCGCCAGCGTCATCAGGCGGGTGCTGGCATTGTCGCCCACCGCCGGAACCGCAGCCGGGCGGGCCAGCTCCGCGATCAGCGCGAAGGCGAAACCCATATCTTCCAGGCCGAATGCCACGCGGGCGGGCAGGCCGTTGGCGGCGGGCGCCAGCGAAGGCGCGCCGTCCACCAGATTGATCAATATGTCGCGATGGGTCGCATGGCCGATCTCCGTCGCCAGCAGGACGCGGCGCCTGTCCCGTTCGGTGCTGTCCCGTGCAGCGCCTTCCCGCTCACGCGGGCTTTGCGCATCCACGATACGGACGGTAAAGAACGCATTCTCCAGCCAATGCTGCAGGCCCGGAACGAGCGCGCAGACTCCTCGGCTCACGTCCAAAGATGACATGAACTTGTCCCCATGTTTTGGCTGGCTTGTGCCCCCGCACGCCCCTAACCCTTCGATAGTTAAAGGACTGCCCGAATGTGGTTATCATATGGTTAATGCGGCAAACCCCTTGCCGTATAACGGCAATTTTTTTCCGCCTTGCCGGAACCTTTTGGCGGCAATTGTATATCAACCCGCCCGGACGCACTCATCAAAGCCCGATTTCCGGGGCTTTTCCGAAAAATTCCAGAAAAAATCACGTCGGCCCTAAAAGCTTTTTTCGCCGCGCCGTTATCCCCTTTCGAGGCCGCAAGCAGCCTGATGGCAGCGACCTGATAGTGAACGGAAAGGGATTATCATGACTGTTATCGGAACCAACTCTTCGGCGCTGCGCGCCACCAACGCTTCGGCCGTTTCCAGCAAGGCGCTGAGCACCGCGATGGAACGCCTGTCGACCGGCAAGCGCATCAACTCGGCCAAGGACGACGCCGCCGGCCTCGCCATCGCCTCCACCATGACCGCGCAGATCAAGGGCATGACCCAGGGCATCCGCAACGCCAATGACGGCATCTCGCTCGCCCAGACGGCGGAAGGCGCGCTCGGCGAAGTCAGCAACATGCTGCAGCGTATGCGTGAACTGACGGTCCAGGCTTCGAACGACACCAACGGCGCCGATTCGAAGGCGAACATCAAGTCGGAAATCGACGCGCTCAGCACCCAGATCGGCAAGGTTCTGACCAACTCCAGCTTCAACGGCATCAAGCTGTTCGACGGCACCGGCGGCGCGGCAGCCGACGGCGTGATCAACATCCAGGCCGGCGCCAACTCGGCCGATGCGGTGACGATCAACCTCGGCGACCTGACCGCCGCCGCCAGCGTGACCGCCGTGCTGACGCCCGCCACCGGTGTCACCACCGCCGCCATGGACGTCACCGCCGCCGCCTTTTCCTCGGCGACCGCGCTCACCAACTATGACAATGTCCTGAAGGCAGTCGACACGGCCCGTGCCGGCCTGGGTGCGGCGCAGAACCGTCTGGAATCGACGGTCAACACCCTGACGGCCAACGTCACCAACCTGACGGACGCCCGCAGCCGCATCGAGGACGCGGACTTCTCGACCGAGACGACCGCTCTCGCCAAGGCCCAGATCCTGAGCCAGGCTTCGACCGCGATGCTGGCCCAGGCCAATCAGAGCCAGCAGAACGTCCTGAAGCTGATCAGCTAAGCTGGGATACAAGATTGACCGGCTGGGGTCTTGGTCACCTCAGCCGGTCATGTCGCCCCCGGCGCATTTACAGTCCCCACCGCGCCGGGGGTAAAAACTTCGATGAAACGACCAGTTCAACGAAGCCTCCGTCCCCCCGGGCGGAGGCTTCATCGCATTTGCCGACCGGCCATTTTCCAGTTAGTGCGGGATCGAAACGCTTGCATTGGCGGTTGTCGCATCCATGATAACGGCCATGAACAAGATTGATCGGCGCGCGATGATCGCCGCCTCCGGCGCGGCGCTGCTGTTTCCCCTTTCGGCCCTGGCGCAGAACCGGGCGGAATCCTTTTCCTGGAACAGGGTGATCGCCCGCGCGCAGCGGCTGGCCCGCGCGCCCTTCGCCGTGACACCCTTTTTCCCCGGTGCGGACAAGATCGGCTATGACGCCTTCAACCAGGCGCGCTTCCGCGACGAGCGGACGATCTGGAACGACAAGGGCGACGACACCGGCATCCGCCTTTTCCCGCTCAGCAGCACGGTGCAGCAGCCGGTCGAGATCGCGCTGGTGGAAAGGGGCCAGGCCACGCCGCTCCGCTACGATCCCGACATGTTCGACGCCCCGCCCGGCAATGCGGTGCGCGATCTTGGCCCCGGCGCGGGCTTTGCCGGTTTCCGCATCATGAACGCGGCGCGGGACGGCGACTGGCTGTCCTTCCTGGGCGCGACCTATTTCCGGGCGCCAGCCGAAAAGCAGTTCGGCCTGTCGGCCCGCGCCGTCGCGATCAACACCAGCATCGCGGGCAGGGAGGAATTTCCCCGCTTCACGCATTTCTGGCTGGAACGCACCGGGCGCAGCAGCGTCACCGTCTATGCATTGATGGACAGCGCGTCGCTGACAGGCGCCTTCCGCTTCGCCAACGAACTGACGCCGCAGGGCGTGCGGCAGGATGTCGATGCCGTGCTGTTCGCGCGCAAGGCAATCGGCGAATTGGGGCTGATGCCGATGACCAGCATGTTCTGGTACGATCAGGCCGACCGCGCCAGACGCACCGACTGGCGTCCGGAAATCCATGACAGCGACATGCTCTCCATCGCCAGCGCCGACGGCACCGTCCATTGCCGCCCGCTGGTCAACCCCTCCGCGCCCCGCGTCGACGTCTTTGCAGAGCGCAATCCCAAGGGTTTCGGCCTGCTCCAGCGCGACCGCGATTTCGATCATTATCAGGATGACGGCGTCTTCTACGAACGGCGGCCCTCGCTCTGGGCGACCAGCCGCAAACCGATGGGCGCGGGACAGGTCAGGCTCTACGCCTTTCCGACCGACAGCGAATATACCGACAATGTCGCGGCCTATTGGACCCCCGCCGCCCCGACCCGCGCAGGCAGCCGGATCGAGGCCAGCTACCGGCTGGACTGGTCGGCGGCGCGCACACCCGGTTCCAGCGGCCTCGCCACGGTCGAGAATATATGGACCGGGCAATCAGGCGAAGCGGGGGTCGACCGCTTCCTGGTCGACTTCGCCGGAGTTCCAACCGGTGCGAAGCCCGACATCTGGGTCGACTTGTCGGGAGGAACGCTGGTCAAGAAGGCGGGCTATCCCGTGCTGCACCAGAAGGACATGTTCCGGATGGTCCTGGATATTCGTCGGGAAGGCGGCAGGCCGACCGACATTCGCGCCCAACTTCGCGCTGGCAATCGCCCGTTCAGCGAATATGTGCATTACCCACTGGGCGCCTGAAAGCAGGCGAAGGGAACCGGCAGGGCTATGAGGCGGTTCTGGTGAAGGTTTCCAATCCAAAATGGGACAGGCATGAAAGCAACGGGCGGCATGCATAGCGATCAGGCGAGCGGATCGGCGCCAGGCCGGGCGTTCGAACATCTGCCGCCGGAAAGGCCGTTGGCCATGCCCGTGCAGGATTTCGCCGCGCCCCCCCGCGACGTGCCGCATCGCCCCTTCAACATCGACCTTTGGTCCCGGCGGACGCTGGTCGTGCTGCTGGCCCTGCTGCCGGCATCCATGGCGGCGCATGAGATGCGTCGATCGATCGGCCTGGACGGCATTTCAATGTGGGAGGGGGTTTACCTGGCCCTGTTCATCCCGCTGTTCGCCTGGATCGCCTTCGGCTTCGCCACCAGCCTGATCGGCTTTCTGCTGCTGACCATGGGCAAGGGACAGGGCGTCCGCCCCTATCGCGCACGTCCTGCGACGCCGCTGCGCAGGCGGACCGCCGTGCTGCTGCCGGTCTGCAACGAGGATTTCCAGGGCGTGCTGGGCCGCCTGTCGGTCATGGAGCGCTCCCTGGCGCAGGTGATGGGCGGGGAACGCTTCGAATTCTTCATCCTGAGCGATTCCAACGCCGACAATGGCGAGATCGAGCGCACCGCCTATCTGAAGATGCGCAAGGGCTTTTCCCGTCCCGTCCATTATCGGCGGCGCGCGCTGAATATCGGCCGCAAGCCGGGCAATATCGCGGAATGGGTGCAACGCTTCGGCGCGGCTTACGACACTATGATCGTGCTGGACGCTGACAGCGTGATGAGCGGCCAGACCATGGCGCGCCTGGCATCCGATATGGAGCGGCATCCCCATGTCGGCCTGATCCAGACCGTGCCGTCGATCGTCGGGGCCACGACCTTCTTCGCCCGCTGGCAGCAATTCGCCAGCCGCCTCTTCGGCCCGATCTCCGCCGCCGGCATGATCTGGTGGGCGGGATCGGAAGGCATGTTCTGGGGCCATAATGCGATCCTGCGGACCAAGGCCTTCGCGCAGAGCTGCGGCCTGCCCGAACTGCCGGGCCGCGCACCCTTCGGCGGCCATATCATGAGCCACGACATGGTGGAGGCCGCACTGCTGCGCCGTCGCGGCTGGGACGTGCATATCGTCATGGCCGACGACAGTTTCGAGGAATTTCCACCCTCCCTGCCCGATCTCGCCACCCGCGACCGGCGCTGGTGCCAAGGCAATATCCAGCATGTTCCCCTGCTCACGAAGATCAAGGGCATGCACCCGGTCAGCAAGTTCCAGCTTTTTGTCGGCGCTTCGGCCTATTGCACCTCGCCGCTCTGGCTGGCGCTGATGCTGGTGGTGCTGGGCGGCGCGGCGTCGGGCGTCTGGCCGCCAAGCGCGATCCTGCCCTCCGGCGGATTGCTGGCGCTGACCGCCGTGCTGCTGTTCGGGCCGAAGCTGCTGGCGCTGCTCTGGGCGCTGGCCGATCCGGCGCGGCGCATCGGCTTTGGCGGCGGCGTCAGGATGGTGCGCGGGGTGATCGCGGACATCGCGCTGTCGATCCTGATGGCGCCCGTCAGCATGCTGACCCAGACCATCAACCTGTTCGGCATAGCGATGGGCCGCAAGAGCAGTTGGAACGGCCAGACCCGCGACCGCGACGGCATGGCGATACTGCCCGCGATCTGGCTGTTCAAATGGCATATAGTGCTGGGCGCGGGGCTGACGCTGCTGGCGGTCAAGTCCGGCACGTCGCTCGGCTGGATCATGCCGGTGGTGGTTGGGCTGGCGCTGGCGCCCCTATTCGCTGCCTTCACGGCACGCAAGGATCTGGGCGCGCATGTCGCGAAAAGCGGGCTGTTCCAGGTGGCTGAACCCTGGTGGCGGACGCAGAATTATCAGAAGACGCGCTATCGCCAGCTTCAACTGGACAATGCGAAGCCGCCCTTCGATGGATTGTCCAACCCGGCGAACGATAGCTGACCGTTAGAAGATCATGTTCCTGCGAAGGCGGGAGCACGGTGCGCTTAATGGCTCCGTCGAAAATTCAATCCCAATCGCGCAGCTTCTCGCGCAATTTGTCCAGCGCCGCCTTCTTGATCTGGCAGACCCGCGCCGCGCCGATGTCCAGCGTCACGCCGATTTCGTCGAGATTGAGTTCCTCGACGAAATAAAGCTGAAGCACCAAAGCCTCGCGCTGCGGCAATTCACCGATGCATTTGGCCAGCGCGCCTTTGAGCGACTCCCGCTCCATCACATCGTCGGCGCGGTCCTCGACATCGGCGAACCACATGGACTGGTCGGAATAGACCTCATCCATGCTGGTATGCTGCACCATCTCGCAACTGTCGGCCACTTCGCGATAGGCGGCGGCGTCCAGCCCCATCTCCACGGACATTTCCGATTCCAGCGGCACACGGCCCAGCTTCTGCTCCAGCCGGTTGCGAATGCCCGCCAACTGCTTGCGCTGCGCCATGGCTGATCGCGTCATGGTCGCATGGCGGCGCAGATGGTCGATCATCGCTCCCCGCACGCGCATCTGCGCATAGGAGGCGAAACCCAGGCCGCGATCCTCGAAGCCATTGGCCGCCTCGACCAGCGCGACCATGCCGATCTGGAGCAAATCCTCGATCTCTATGGCGCTCGATACGCGGCCATGGACATGCCAGGCGGTCTTGCGCACCAGGGGCATATAGCGGCGCGCGAGCTGTTCGGGGGAATTGGCATTACCGGTGCGGCCATAGGTGTTGGCATCGGAACCGGCGACGACCCTGTTCATATACATTGGTCAGGCTCCTCAGGCGACGCGCTCGCGGGCGGCGGACTCTCTGGGCAAGGGATCGTGGCGCGGCGCGGGCCGCTGCTCGCCGCCGACCACGGCGACGACTTCCACGCCCTTGCCATCGGGGATTTCCAGGAAGGACAGTACCGGCGTCTCCGGCAGATGCGGCTTGAACAGGCGGGCCAGCGCGCGGCGCGCGACCGGCGACGTGACGATGGCGAAGTTGCGCGCCTGCCCCAGCAGCGGGCGGGCCGCCGTCACCACCGCCTCTATGATGCGGTTGGCGAGCGCCGGTTCGATCGGGTGACGGGCATCGCCCGCGACGCGCATCGCCTGCGCCAGCAGCGCTTCCAGATCGCCGTCCAGCGTGATCACCGGCAGCGGCATCTTCACCGGCACGAGCCCCTGGATGATGAGCGAACCGATGCGCTGGCGCACCGCTTCGACCAATTGGTCGAGGTTCATGTCCGGACGAGCCGCGTCGACCATCGCCTCGCAAATGCGGCGGAAATCCTTGAGCGCGATGCCCTCCGCCAGCAGGGCGCGGCAGAGCGCGCTGATCTGCGTCAGGTTCAGCAGGCCCGGCGTCAGGCCGTCTACCAGTTGCGGCGCGGCGTCCTTGAGGTTGTCGAGCAGCTTGCGCGCTTCGTCCAGGCCGAACATCTCGCTGGCGTTCATGGCGATGAGCTGGTTGAGATGGGTGGCGACGACCGTCGGCGGATCGACCACGGTATAGCCCGCGACCACCGCTTCGCTGCGCTTGGCGGGCGAAATCCACACGGCGTCGAGGCCGAAGGTCGGGTCTTTGGCTTCACGGCCGGACACCGTGCTCTCCAGCGCGCCGCTGTCGAGCGCCAGCAGATCGTCCGGAAAAATCTCATCCTCGCCCACGACGACACCCGCGATGGTGATGCGATACTGATTCGGCTCCAGCGCCAGATTATCCTTCACGCGGACCATCGGCACGACGAAGCCCAATTCCTTCGAAAGCTGGCGGCGGATGCCGGTGATGCGGGCCATCAGCGGCGCGCCCTTGCGCTCGTCCACCAGCCCGATCAGGCCATAGCCGATCTCCAGCCCCAGCACCGCGCCATCCGACACGTCATTCCATTCGATCAGCGCCGGGTTCGGCGGCGGAGCGGCGGGTTCAGGCTCGGCAGCCTTGCGCTGGCTCGATTTGCGGAGCTGCCAGGCGATGCCTCCCGCGACCGCGGCGGCGGACAGGATGATCATGTGCGGCATGCCCGGCAAAATGCCCAGGAAAGTCAGGATCGCCGCCACCGGGATCCAGGCCTTGCCCGATCCGAACTGGCTGGTGATCTGGCCGCCCAGATCCTGTTCGCTGCCGACCCGGGTGACGATGGCCGCCGCCGCGATGGAAAGCAGCAGCGCCGGAACCTGCGCGACCAGCGCGTCACCGATGGCAAGAACGATATAGGTTTGCGCGGCGTCTCCAATCGACAGGCCGTGGCTGACCACGCCCAAGATGATGCCACCGACGATGTTGATCGCCAGGATCAGGATGCCCGCGACCGCGTCGCCCTTCACGAATTTCGAGGCGCCGTCCATGGAGCCGTAGAAATCCGCCTCGGTCGCGACTTCGCGGCGGCGGACCTTGGCTTCTTCCGGGGTCAGCAGGCCCGCGTTCAGATCGGCGTCGATCGCCATCTGCTTGCCGGGCAAGGCGTCCAGGGTGAAGCGCGCCGACACTTCCGACACGCGGCCCGCACCCTTGGTGATGACGACCAGGTTGATGATCATCAGGATCGCGAAGACGAAGATGCCGACGACATAGTCGCCGCCGATCAGGAAATGGCCGAAGGCTTCGATGACATGGCCTGCCGCGTCCGACCCTTCATGCCCCTGCACCAGCACCACGCGGGTCGAGGCGACGTTCAGCGCGAGCCGGAGCAGCGTCGCGAACAGCAGCACCGTCGGGAAGCTGGAGAAATCGAGCGGTTTCGCGGCGTTCAGCGCCACCATCAGCACGGCCAGGCTGATCATGATGTTGGTGATGAAACCGATGTCCAGCATGAACGCAGGCACCGGCACCATCATGAACAGCACGACCATCAGCGTGGCGATGGGCAGCACCGCCCCCTTGGCGGCGCTCATCCAGATCTTCGCTTTGACTTGGGCGGGTGTCATATCGGGCCGTTACCTTCCGAGGGTGGCGAGCATGAGATAGGCGAGGCGCGCCGTCTGCGGTTCCGGCCGGACGGTGACGTCGGCGGCGGTCGCAAGGCGCTGGGTTTCGATCCGCACATAGTCGGCGGGCTGCACGGTCTTCGCGCCGGAGGGCAGCGCATTGTCTACATATTGAATGTCGCCGCCGTCGATCGAATCGACACCCTTCTGAAGCTTCGACGCAAAGCGGTCGCGGATTTCGGCGAAGCTGCGGGCATTGCCCTGACGGTCGTAGAAGATCGAACGGTTGGCCCGCGCCGCCGCCGGGAACATCGATGCGGCGGACGCACCGGGCGCGCGGTCGTTCATGGCAAGGAATTTGCTTGCCCCGCCAACCCCCAGGAAATGCGCCATGTAGAGATCGACCGGCTCGGCCTCGCGGCCCAGGCGCTGTTCCAGAGTGGCCTTGTTGTCGGCGGCATGTTCGGCGGCCATGACGGAGGCGGTTTCGGGATGCTTGCGCAGGTCCAGTATCTGCTGGCGGAGATCGGGGTCGGACACATGATAATGGCCGTTGCTGCCCCGGCTGATCGCGTCGGCGGCCCAGCCCAGGCCATATTCGCTGCCATGCCGGTCGATGACCGCCAGCCAGCTTTGATCGACGAACTGGTACAGCCCGGTCGCGGACGAAGTCGTCGCGCGGGCGGTGGGGTTCAGGCTGCTCTCGATCTTGGCCTGCCCCAGCAGATAGGCGAAGTCCACGCCCGTCCTGCGGCTGGCCATGGCGATTGCGTTGGTCACGCGATTGCCCGCCGAAGCGCCTGTTGCGGTGATGTCTGCGAAAGCCGACACTGGTTGCTCAAATCCCCGTTGCTATCGGGGGTCTTTAGAGCAAGGGACGTGCCAAGATTTGGTTAACGCGCGCTCATAATTCACTTTTCCGCATTCGATACGACGCAAAAAAGGCGCCCATGGGCGCCTTTTCGGAAACATGCGGAAAATGGCGGTTTTTTAGCGGCCGTAGACCAGCGGCGCGGTTTCCGCGCCCTGAGCGGCGAGAATGGTCAGCCGCTGATTCGCATGATCCGCGAGCAGGTTGGTGCGAATCCGCGCGGATTCGATCAGGGGCTGCAAAGCCTTCAGCCGTTCGCGCACCGCCGCATCGGAACGCCACACGCCAATGGCGCGGACGGCGGAGGCGGCAGCGGCGATCCGGTGGGTCGCGCCCTCTATCGCCGCGACGTCCGTGCCGTCCAGCACCGCCCGCAGCTCCTCGAAAGCCGCGTCCAGTTCATCCAGCGCTGCAAGGCCGAGCGGCATGGAATTCAGTCCGCGACCGGCAGGTCGAGCGCGATCATACGGTCGGCAATGGCCGCCGGATCGACCGGATAATTGCCCGACGCAATCGCAGCCTTGATGGCGGCCACGCGATCCATGTCGACCGGCGCGCCTTCCGCCGCCATGCGGGCAGCGGGGCTGGCGGAACTGGCCGAGGCAGATGCGCTGGCCGTCGAACCGGCCGACGAAGCGCGCGTCGTCTTGCCGCCTTCCTTCAGGCGGGTCGCCTCCAGGGCGGCGCTGATATTCTGGCCGACAGACTTAATCATGATTCCATTCCTTCACTCGTCCCGCACAGCTATATACGGACGAGTTCAAAAATTATTAAATCCCGGAACACGAACTATTCCCATTTCCACCACCTGCGCCAGAATCGGCGCGGCTTTCTTGTCCTCGCGCACGCGGATCGTCTGACCCACGGCACCATCCTCGTCCGCGACCATCATGCGCGAGACGCTGAAACTGGCATTGCCCGCCATCAGTTGGACGGGGTCGCCCTTCTTCACGACGGCTTCCCTGGCGATGGGACGCGCAGCGGGAGCATAGCGGGCGACCGGCCCGGCAGCAGCCGCAGCCCCACCCGCCACCAAAGGCACGCGGATGCGCCAGCCCAGGGCATCGCATTTGACGATGGCCGCGCCGAAGACCGGGCCGTCGACGCCGGGCGTCGTGGGGCAGGCGGCCAGACGCAGCCGCCGGTCCACCGGAGCGATGGGGCCGCCCGGCTCGCCGATATTGGCGCCGACGGTCATCGCGACCAGACTGTCGATACGGTCCAGATTCTCGAACTTCTGCTGCGCCAGCGCAGGATCGGACGCCGATATGGACAGCGCCAGAAGGAGGATCTTGGGGAAATTCGTCACGGTTTCTCTCCGATGAAGCGGACAGCGTTAACCACGACTTACGCAACTATCGTGCCAAATAGCCTACTTATCCGGCATGACGCGGAGGACCTGCCCCTTGCCCGAAGCGCCATCGCGCTGGTCCAGCCCCCGAATGACCAGCCGGTCCCGGTCGACGCCATGGCTCTTCAAGGCCCGCGCCACCGCGCCCAGCCGCGCCGCCGCCAAATCCCATGAATCGAAGCGCTGCCGGCCCGGATCGGTCCCCTGGCTGCTGACCTCCAACCGAGTCCGGCCCGAAGCGAAGCGCCCCGCCAAGGCCGCCAGACGCGCCTCTCCCGCTGGCGTGAGCAGCGCCTCACCCGGCAGGAACAATTCGGACGCCCGTATTTCCGTGGCCTTGGCAGGCGCTCGTCCGCCGAACTGCTGACGCACCTGCACCAACATCGCGTCCCGGCGCTGTCCACTGGCCTGGAGCATCACGAAAAAACCGAGCAGCAACAGCAGCAGATCGGCAAAGCTGATCGCCCAGCGGCTGCGCCGGGCGCCGGAGAATGCCTGGATATTCATGCAACCTCGCGGATCGAGGCGCGGCGCGTCGGCACATTTTCCCGCCGGGCAATCGCCGCCATGCGGTCCGCCACTTCCTTCTGCCAGGCCAGTTCACGCTCCGACAGGTCGGCCAGCCGCGCGGCGATAGGAGCGGCCACGATATTGGCGATCACGACTCCGTAGAAAGTGGTGAGCAGGGCCAGCGCCATGGACGGCCCCAGCTTGGCGGGATCGTCCATGCCCGCGAACATGCCGACCAGCCCGATGATCGTCCCCGCCATGCCCAGAGCGGGCGCGGCATCGGCAATCGAAAGCCAGACGTTGCGGGCGCTCGCATGCCGCTGCGCCCGGTCGGCCAGGGACTGCGCCGCCCATAGCTCGAACTGATCGGTCTTCTCGCAATTGGCGAGCTTGCGCGCCGCCTGGGTCAGGAAGGGATGGGCGGTCTTGACCCGATCCGTGCAGGCCAGGCCGCGCAGTTGCGCCACCTGATCGATCCTGAGCAGCGCCGCCCGCGCCGCGTCGCGATCCCTGGCCGGATCGGCGCTCAGCAATGGCGCCAGCGCCGCGAAGGCGCGGCCCAGCGCCCGCCCGCCATTCTGGAACAGCGCAACGATCCCGATGCCGGCCATCATCGCCAGCAAGGTCAGGGGATCGAACAGATGCGCCAAGATACCGACCATATCACCGTCCCCAATTCGCCCTTCCGGCCATGCGGCAAAGCCCTGCCACCGACCGGCAAATTTCTGCCGCCCTTGCCGTAATGCCCATGCGACCCCCCGGATTTCCGCCATTTCCGCCTTGCCGATGCGTCACCCACGCAAATTGGCACGGCTTTTGCGTATATCGGACTGGATCAGCCGCGGTTCACGCCATCAGGCCTGAGAACGGCGGCTGGATTGGAAGTTTTAGGCCCGGCAGGGCGAAAAAACGGAAAGATTTGAAATGCCGCTGGAAGACGGATTGTTCGGGATACATGGAAAGGCGCTGGCGCTTCGCTCGCAGCGGCTCTCCCTGCTCGCGTCCAACATCGCGAACGCCTCGACCCCCGGCTACAAGGCGCGCGACATCGATTTCGAGTCCGCGCTGAAGGAAGCCACCACCCGGCAGGGCAAATCCGCCGCCGACGTGTCGCAGGCTGTCGACGACAGCATGGGTTACCGCGTGCCGCTCCAGTCGAGCCTGGACGGCAATACCGTCGAACTCAGCACCGAACAGACCTTGTTCGCGGAGAACGCCGTCAAATATCGCACGACCCTCTCCTTCCTGGAGGGCCGCATCAACACCATCAACCGCGCCCTGAAGGGAGAATGAGCATGAGTGGCTCCGGTCCCATGAACGTCTTCGACATCGCTGGCCGCGCCATGAGCGCGCAGTTGGTGCGCCTCAACGCCACCGCGTCCAACATGGCGAACGCGGGCAATGTCACCGGCAGCGCGGCGGAGGCCTATCGCGCGATCAAGCCGGTGTTCCAGTCCGTCACCGACAGCCCCGGCGTCTCGACCGTCAAGGTCCAGAATGTCGTCACCACCAATGCGCAGCCCACCAAGCGCCACGACCCCAACCATCCGCTGGCCGACGCCAATGGCGATGTATGGGAAGCCGCCGTGGATAGCAGCGCGGAACTGGTCGACATGATCGAGACCGCCCGCATGTACCAGAACAACGTGCAGGTGCTGAACACCGCCAAATCCCTGATGCTCGAAACCATAAGGATCGGCAAATGACGACCACGACCGCCACCGACAGCGCGGGCCTGTCCGTCTATAACCCCTATGCCAAGGTCGGCACGGGCAAGTCGGAAATGGGCCAGGCGGATTTCCTGCGCCTGCTGACCGCGCAGATGCAGACGCAGGATCCGTTCGAACCGGTCGATAACGCGCAGATGGTCGCTCAAATGGCGACCATCACCAACAGCAGCGGCATCGCCGAAATGAACCAGACGCTGAAGAATCTGGCTTCGGAAATGAGCGGCAGCCGTTTGGGCGACGCGGCAAGCTGGATCGGCAAGTCCATGCTGGTGCAGAGCAATATCGCCGCGCCGGACGCCGCCGGCCAATATATGGGCCAGGTCAGCTTCGCCGCCCCCACCAGCGGCGCTTCGGTCGACCTGATCGACGGCAACGGCAATGTCCTCAAGACCATCGACCTGGGCGATCAGCCCAAGGGCGACATCAATTTCTATTGGGACGGCAAGGACGAAGCCGGAAACACCATCGCCACCGATGCGCTGAAGATCAAGGTCAACGGCGCCAGCCCCAGCCGCGTCGCGAGCTGGGCCACCATCGCAGCCGTCCAGTCACCCGCTGACGGCAGTTCATCGAAACTCATCACCCCATTGGGCAGCTACAGCCCGTCCGACGCCATTTCTCTCGCCTGATTCAACCCAGTATCCTTTCACCCAAGGAGCAACGCCATGTCCTTTTACATCTCGCTTTCCGGCCTGAAGGCCGCCCAGACCGACCTGTCGACCACGGCGAACAACGTCGCCAACGTCAATTCGACCGCCTTCAAGAAGAGCAAGGCCGTGTTCGGCGACATCTTCGCCGCCGCACCGATGCAGACGACCACGCAGGTCGCGGGCCAGGGCGTCCGCACCCAGGGCATCAGCCAGCAATTCACCCAGGGCACGATTGAAACCACCGACAAGACTCTGGACCTCGCCATCACCGGCGAAGGCTTCTTCACGGTGAAGCGCAGCGCGGACGACCAGATCGGCTATACCCGCAACGGCGCTTTCTCGGTCGAGGAAGACCGCTATGTCGTCGACACCACCGGCGCCCGGCTTCAGGTCATTCCTCTCGATCCGACGACCGGCGCGCCTACCGTGACCGGCACGCTCACTCCCGCGTCGCTCACCGACCTCAAGATTCCGACCAACTGGCCTGATGGCGGCACCGGCAACCAGTTGACCAGCGTCGGCGTGTCGGAAGAAGGCAAGATCACCGGCGTCTATGCCGATGGATCGACCGCCTATCTGGGCGCGACCGCCATCGCCGCCTTCAACAGCCAGGAAGGGCTACGCCAGAGCGGCGACGCCCACTGGACCGCCACCAACGCCAGCGGCGCGCCGATGCTGGGCACCGGCAACAGCGGCCTGTTCGGCTCGGTTCGTTCGGGCGCGCTGGAACGTTCCAACGTCGACATCACCGAAGAACTGGTCAACCTCATCTCCGCCCAGCGGAACTTCCAGGCGAATTCGAAGGCGATCGAAGCGGCCAACACGCTGTCGACCACCATCGTCAACATGCGGACCTGATAATTTTCCGTTCGGGCTGAGCGAAGTCGAAGCCCGCCGCTGAGCAAGGCGAAGCGCTTCGGCGCCGCCTCAGCAGTGCCCTTCGACTTCGCTCAGGGCGAACGGGTTGGATTAACGGTCACCCGCAAGGAACAGGACTCACCCATGGACCGGCTCGTCAATACGGCACTCACTGCGATGCGCGGCGCGATGGCGCGGCAGGCGGCGATCTCCAACAATCTGGCGAACGTCAACACCACCGGCTTCCGCGCCGAAATCGCCAATGCCGAGACGCGCTGGATCAAGGGCGACAGCCTCAACACGCGGGCGCAGGCATCCGAACAGGTGGTCGCCGCCGACATGGCGCAAGGCGCGGTCACCGAAACCGGCAATCCGCTGGACGTGGCCATGAACGGCGATGCGATGCTCGCCGTGCAGGGTCCGGACGGCGGCGAAGCCTATACGCGCCGGGGCGACTTGAAGATCACGGACAGTGGCCTGCTGACCACCGGCGACGGCCTGGCCGTGCTGGGCGAAGGCGGCCCCATCACCCTGCCGCAGATGGACAGCATCTCCATCGCCAGGGACGGCAGCATCTGGGGCGTGCCGCAGGGCGGCGACCCCGCCAATCCGCAGCAGGTCGACAAGCTGAAGCTGGTCAGCCCGGTCGGCTCCAGCATCGCCAAGGGCACGGACGGCCTGTTCCGCGAAGTGAATGGCGGCGCGCTGCCCGACGATCCGCTTGCCAGCGTGACCGGCGGATCGCTGGAAGGATCGAACGTCAACGCCACATCGGCGCTGGTGCAGATGATCGAGGCCAGCCGCGCCTGGGAAACCCAGGTCAAGATGATCGACACCGCCAAGCAGTTGGATGACGGCGGCGCTTCGCTGATGCGCCTGGATTGATGGTTAATATTGGCACGGCTCTTGCTTTTCAATGAGCAAGCCTGACGGCCCTACGGAGATTTGAGCCATGACCAACGCAGCCCTTCACGTCGCCCGCACCGGCCTTGACGCGCAGAACACGAAGATGCGCGTGATCGCCAACAACCTCGCGAACGTCAACACCACCGGCTTCAAGCGCGACCGCGCCGATTTCGAGACGCTGGCCTATCAGCAGATCGTGGCGGCGGGCGCCAACAGCGACAGCGAGAACAAGTTCGCCACCGGCCTCAATCTGGGATCGGGCGTCGCGTTGCAGGGCACCAGCAAGATCAACGCGCAGGGCACGCTGAACCAGACCGGCAACACGCTGGACATGGCGGTCGAGGGGTCGGGCTATTTCCAGGTGCAGCAGCCCGACGGCTCCATCGCCTATACGCGCGCGGGCAATTTCACGACCACGGCGGAAGGCGTCGTCGTCACCAGCGAAGGCCTGCCGCTGATCCCGCAGATCACCGTGCCGGAAGGCGCGACCAGCATCACCATCGGCAATGACGGCACCGTCTCCGCCACGCTTCAGGGCCAGACCGAACCGACCCAGCTTGGCCAGATCGAACTGGCCAGCTTCATGAATCCGGGCGGCCTTCAGTCGGTGGGCGGCAATCTGCTGAAGGAAAGCGCCGCCAGCGGCACGCCGCAGGTCGGCGTCGCTGGGCTGGACGGCCGGGGGGCGATCCGCTCCGGTTATCTGGAAACATCGAACGTCAATGTCGTGGAAGAGCTGGTCGACATGATCGAAACCCAGCGCGCCTATGAGGTCAATTCCAAGATGATCAAGGCGACCGACGAAATGCTCCAATACGCCAACCAGCAGTTGTGAGCCTGACGATGCATAACCCCATCCAAGCGTTCGGGCTGAGCCTGTCGAAGCCTTCCACTGAGCCTGTCGCAGTGGCCTCCCTCTCGGTCGGCCGCATCCTTCGACTTCGCGCAGGACGAACGGCAATTGCCGGCGTCCTGCTCTGCGCCCTCGCCGCCGCCCCAGCCATGGCCGGCAAGAAGCGCGATGCCGAGCGGCAATTTTATGCCCCCTCGGTCGTTGCCGCTCCTGCCGCCCCGGCGGCGAACGGATCGATCTTCCAGGCGTCGATGGGCTATACCCCGCTGACCAGCGGGGCGCGGGCGACCAGCGTGGGCGACATCATCACCATCGTGCTGGTCGAACGGACGCAGGCGACCAAGAGCAACAGCGCCGACACCAGCCGCGACGGCAGCATCGCGCTGACGCCGCCCAGCACCGGCCCGCTCTCCAAGCTATTCTCCGCCAGCGACATCGGCTCCAGCGGCAGCAACGCCTTCACCGGCAAGGGCGCCGCCACCCAATCCAACGCCCTGAATGGCGAGATCACCGTGACCATCGCAGCGACCTATCCCAACGGCACGATGCTGGTGAAGGGCGAAAAGGCGCTGACGCTCAACCGCGGCGACGAATTCATCCAGATCAGCGGCCTCGTCCGTCAGGCAGACATCGGCCCGGACAACCGCATCGCATCGACCCGCGTGGCCGACGCGAAGATCATCTACACCGGCAAGGGGGAAATCGCCCGCGCCAGCCGACAGGGCTGGTTGCAGCGCTTCTTCTCCATGATCAGCCCCTTCTGATGGACATGCACGCCATGACCCGCCTGTTTCGTTTCCTCCTCCCCCTGCTCGCGCTGCTTGCGGCTCCCGCCCATGCGGAGCGGATCAAGGATCTGGGCACATTCCAGGGCGTGCGTCCCAACCAGCTCACCGGCTACGGCATCGTCGTCGGCCTTGCGGGCACGGGCGACGACAGCCTGGACTATGCGACGCAGGGCATGAAGGGCGTCGTCTCGCGCTTCGGCCTGACGCTGCCGCCAGGGATCAATCCGGCGCTCAAGAACGCGGCGGCGGTGCTGGTGACGGCGGACCTGCCCGCCTTCGCCAAGCCCGGCCAGCGGCTGGACGTCACCGTCTCGGCGCTGGGCAAGGCCAAGTCGCTGCGCGGCGGCACGTTGATCATGACCCCGCTGCGCGGCGCGGATAACGAGATTTACGGCATGGCGCAGGGCAACCTCGCCGTCGGCGGCCTGGGCGTTTCCGGCGCGGACGGCAGCCAGGTGTCGGTCAACATTCCCTCGGCGGGCCGCATTCCAGGCGGCGCGACGGTCGAACGCGCCGTCGCCACCGGCTTCGACACCGCCCCAACCCTCACCTTCAACCTGTCGGAAGCCGACCTCACCACCGCCCTGCGCGTGGCGGACGGCATCAACCGCACCTTCGGCGATCGTCGCGCCAGGGCGACGGACGCGGTTTCGGTCTCCATCGACGCAGCGCCGGGCGCGACCGACCGCATCATGATGATGGGCCTGATCGAGAATATCGAAGTCTTGCCCGCCGATGCGCCCGCCAAGGTCATCGTCAACGCCCGCACCGGCACCGTCGTCATCAACGGCGCGGTGAAGATCCACCCCGCCGCCATCGCGCACGGCAAGATCACGGTCAGCGTCAACGAATCGCCCCGCGTCGTCCAGCCCGCCCCCTTCTCGCGAGGGCAGACGGCGGTGGAGCAATCCAGTTCGATTTCGATCGATCAGGAAAAGCGGCCGATGATTAATTTTAAAGGTGGCGCCTCTCTGGCCGATATAGTCAAGGCGGTGAATGCCATCGGCGCCTCCCCCGCGGACATGGTCGCGATCCTCGAAGCGCTCAAGCAGGCAGGCTCGCTCAAGGCTGAACTGGTGGTGTTGTGATGCAGATTGGTGCGACCTCGGCAACGACGGCCCGGACGGGCGGCGCGCAAAGCAAGGCGAGCCTGGAAAAGGCGGCGCAGCAGTTCGAGGCGATCTTCCTGCGCCAGATGATGGGCGCGATGCGCTCGGCCAGCCTGGCCGAGGGCATCAGCGATTCCAGCGCCACCGATCAATTCCGCGACATGGCCGACGCCCGTACCGCCGACAGCATGGCAGGCCGGGGCACGCTGGGCATCGCCGAGATGCTGATGCACCAGTTCGGGGCCAGGACCGGCGCATCCACGCCCGCCAGCCCCACGGATAAGGCGGAATGAGCGACCTCTTCATCATCGGCGCCTCCGGCACAAAGGCCTATCGCACCGCCATGGCGGCAGTGTCGGAGAATATCGCCAACGCCAGCACCGAAGGCTATTCGCGCCGGTCGGTGACGACGGTCGAGTCCGGTTCCTCCACCGCGACCATGGCGGTCTATATTTCCCGCGCCAATTTCGGCGGCACCGACGTCAAGAGCATCAACCGCGCCACCGATCCCTATCTCGACGCGACGGTGCGCTACACCAACACGCAGCTTGGCAGCGCGGTGGCGCGGATGCGCTGGCTGACCGATTCGGAAACGGCGCTGAACGACACGGAAACCGGCGTCGGCCAGCTCATGACCGGCATGTTCCAGAATATGGACAAGCTGGCCGCCAGCCCGAACGACAATTCGCTGCGCGTGACGACGCTGGACAGCATCAGCCGCGTCGCCCAGGCCTTCAATCAGACGGCGGCGGACCTGACGCAAGTGTCCAGCGGCATCTCGACCGAGGCGCAGGCGTCCGTGACCACCATCAATCAGGCGCTCTCCGCACTCGCCGACATCAACAACAGCCTGTTGCGCGCGCAACCGGGCACCTCGGCCTATGCGCAACTGCTCGATGGCCGCGACGCGGCGCTGGGCACGCTGTCGTCCAACCTCAATATCGACGTCAGCTTCGGCGCGCATGACCAGGCGCAGGTGACGCTGAACGGGCAGACGCTGGTGCAGGGCGACAGCGCCACCACCCTGGCGCTCACCACCAATGCCAACGGCACGCTGACACTGGCGACGAGCGGCGGCACCGCCCTTGCCGCGCCGACCAGCGGCGCGCTGGGGGGGCTTTTTTCCGCCGCCGTTACGGTGGCCGATCGCCGCGCCAGCCTGGACACGCTGGCGCAGCAGTTCGTGACGAATATGAACGCCTGGCATGGACAGGGGCTGACCGACGGCAATCCTGGCACGGCCGGCGCGGCGCTGCTGTCCGGAACCAGCGCCGCAACCGTCACCGCGCTGATCAGCGCCCCCGCCCAGCTTGCCGTCAAATCGTCGGACGGCACGCCGAACGGCAATCTGCTGACCGTATCGACCGCATTGCGCGGCAACGGCAGCGTCGAACAGGGGTGGACCGCGCTGATCGCGACCCACGCCAACCTCCTCTCCTCCACCAAGGCGGAACAGACCACGGCGCAGAGCCGCAGCGACCAGGCCGTCGCCGCGCGCGAAACGGTCAGCGGCGTCGACCTGGACATGGAGGCGGCGGACCTGCTGCGCATCCAGCAGGCCTATTCAGGCTGCGCGAAAATCCTTCAGGTGGCGAAGGAAACCGTCGACGCGATCCTGCAGATCATCTGAAGGGCAAGGAACCGAACATGGTAGGCATCACCAACAAGACCCTTCTGGCGGAAATCCGTCGTCAGCAGCAGCTTTCCCAGGACATTGTTGATGGCCAGACCGCCATTTCGACCGGCAAGACTCTCACCAAGCCGTCGGACAACGCGCTTGCCTGGGTGCAGGTGTCGGACATCGGCCGGGCGCAGGCGCAGCAGGCCGCATGGCAGTCCAATGTCAGCACGGGCGCGGCCCGCGCCAACACGGCCGAAGCCAATCTGGGCGAGATGAACGCGCTGCTGACCCGCGCGCAGGAATTGATGACCCGCGCCCGCAACGGATCGCTCAACACCAACGACAAGACGGCGATCGTCCAGGAAATGACGACGATTCGCTCAACCATCGATTCGCTGCTAAACCAGGAAGACTATAGTGGCGTCCCCGCCTTCGACGATGGGCAGAGCGTGCTGGTTCCGGTGAGCCGCGGCCTCAACCTGGCGGTGGTCGGCACGCGGCAGGAAGTGTCCGAAGGGATCATGGTCAACGGCACGCCCATGACGCTGGACGCCATATTGGCCCAAAGCATCACGGCGCTGCAAAGCGGCGTCGACGCCGACGTCGCCACCGCGCTGGACGCCATCAAGGCGGGGCAGAACCATGTCGTGCTGGAACAGACCAAGCAGGGCGTGCGCAGCGACCGGCTGGACGTGATCGCCACGCGCCTCACGGATGTCGACATCGACCTCAAGGAACGGCGCGACGATCTGGAAGCGACCGACCTGACCGAAGTCATTTCCTCGGTTTCCGCCAAGCTGCTCCAGTTGGATGCGGCGCAGTCCGCCTTTGCCCGGATCAACCGGCAGACGCTGTTCGACCTGATCAAATAAGCGAAGTTCCCAAGCGCCCCGTGTTCCTGCCTTCGCAGGAACACGCTGCACTTTGGACGAACTGGCTGAAAGGGAAGCGTTTCCGGTCGAAAACATCGCCACCCTTTTTTCGACCGGCGCCCTAAATCACATCCTGACCAAGCCGTATTAACCAATCGAGAGCGTCGTTCATGCGATGCTTCGATCAAGACGGCGCCTTCGGGCAGAATTTCGGGGATAATCATGTTCGCAATCATCGGCCTGGTCGTGCTGCTCGCCATGGTGTTTGGCGGCTTCATCTTTACAGGCGGCGACATCGGCCCGGTTCTGCACGCCCTGCCCCACGAAATGCTCATCATCGGCGGCGCGGCGGTCGGGGCGCTCATCATCGGCAATTCCGGGGCGGACCTGAAGGCGCTGGTCGGCGGCCTGGCCAAGGTGTTCAAGGGGCCGAAATACAAGAAGCAGGATTTTCTCGACTGCATCTTCCTCGTCTCCAAGCTGATGAAGACGTTGCGCGTCGAAGGCCCGGTGGCGCTGGAACCGCATATCGAGGATCCGGCCAGCTCCGCCATCTTCTCCGAATATCCGCGCCTGATGGGCGACAAGACGCTGATCCACCTGATCAGCGACACGCTGCGCCTGGTCGTGGTGTCGTCAGGCACGCTCGACCCGCATGCGGTCGAGGAGGTGATGGATAATGCGCTCAAGACCCATCATCATGAATCGCTGAAACCCGCCGACAATCTTCAGGGACTGGCCGACGCGCTGCCCGCGCTGGGCATCGTCGCGGCGGTGCTGGGGGTGGTCAAGACCATGGGCTCGATCGACCAGCCCCCGGCGGTCCTGGGCGCCATGATCGGTTCGGCGCTGGTCGGCACATTCCTGGGCGTGTTGCTGGCCTATGGCATGGTCAATCCCTTCGCCAATCGCTGCCGCGCCGTGATCGAGGCGGACGGGTCCATGTACCATGTCGTGAAGCAGATCATCGTCGCGTCGCTGCATGGCCATCCCCAGCCGCTGGTGATCGAAGCGGCGCGCTCCAGCCTGACCCATGCGAACCAGCCGGCCTTCGCCGAAGTGTTCGACGGCATGCGGGGCAAATAAGCCATGGCGGACAAGAAACGCGGCGCGAACGAGCCGGAACCCCGGCCGATCATCGTCAAGAAGATCGTCGTCGAGGGCCATGGCGGCCATCATGGCGGCGCGTGGAAGGTCGCCTATGCCGACTTCGTGACGGCGATGATGGCCTTCTTCCTGCTGATGTGGCTGCTGGGCGCGACCACGGAAAAGCAGCGCAAGGGGCTGGCCGACTATTTCACGCCGACGCTGGTGCAGGTGAAGGAAGGTTCGGCCGGGTCGAACGGCATGTTCGGCGGCGACAGCATGACGGCGAAGGAAAATTATCCGACCACGGGCGGTCAGGGCAATCTCGCCATCACCATCCCGCGCGATGCCAGCGGCACGAAGGATCAGGGCGGCAAGGCCACCAAGGCGGCTGACCGCGCCAAGTTCGAATCGATCAAGAAGGAACTGGAGGCGCGCATGGCCAAGCGTCAGGGCATGGCCAGGCTGCGCAAGAATATCCGCTTCACGGAAACCCGCGAAGGGCTGCGCATCGACCTGATCGACGAGGCTGACTTCGCCATGTTCGCCATGGGCACGGACCGCCTGCTGCCGCAGGCCCGCGGACTGGTGGACGAGGTCGCGAAAACGATCCGGACCATGCCCAATCCGCTGATCGTGCGCGGGCATACGGACGGCCTGCCCTACAGTTCCGGGCAGACGATGAACAACTGGATGTTGTCGTCCGCCCGCGCCGAAGCGACGCGCAAGGCGCTGGCCGCCAGCGGCATCGGCAATGACCGCTTCGCCCGGATCGAGGGCGTGGCCGACCGCGAGCCTTTCGCGAAGGGCGATGTCTATGACCCGCGCAACCGGCGCATGTCGATCATCCTTGGGTGGAGCCGTGGCGCGGGAGGCGGCGCTTCGGACGAACAGGCCGACGCGGAAACCAGGGCGGCGATCAAGGAACGCGACAACCCGCTGACCGTGGCCCAGGCCGAATCGCAGAAGCTGGACATGGGCGGAACGGCCCTGCCGGCGGGGGCGCAGTTGATCAATCCCACGGCCAAGGGAACATCGAGCAAGCCGGGCAAGCATTGAGGGTGAATGACGGCTTGGGGTGAAAAGCGACCCTCTCCTGTTCCTCCCCATCAAGGATGGGGAGGGGGACCGCGCGAAGCGTGGTGGAAGGGAAATACGCAGGTCGTGCCATTTCCCCTCCACCAGCCTTCGGCCGGTCCCCCTCCCCACGCTTCGCGTAGGGAGGATTTTGATAAACCCCACTCAAAATAGGTGGCCCGCCAGCAACAGCCTCCCCAAAAAACATCCTATTCCTCCGACAGGCGTCCATTTCGGCCTGTCCTATTCCACCCCACCGCCCTATCCCCCACCCCTCTTTGAAACGTGCGATGAAAATCCGCCTCGCATACGCGCGCCCAGGCACGCGCGCGCATATGGTGTGAACTTCGACGCAAAACCGCCAAATTTTCCCCTGTTCGCCTGCAATTAGCCTTTCCCTAATCATTGCTGGATATGGCCGGAACCATGGACATGGCTTCCCATCCTGCCCTGACAAGCGCGCACGCCTATGCGCCGGTGCAGCGCGCGCGCTGGGCCGCGCTGGCGGACGAGGCGGCGGAAGCCAATGCCTTCTACATGCCCGAAATGCTGTGCGCGGCGCTGGATCATCTGGCGGGCGGCACGACGGTGCGCGTGCTGGAGGCGCAGCGGGACGGCGACCTGATCGGGCTGATGCCGGTGGTGGTCGCGCCGCGGCATGGGCGGCTGCCGCTACGCTGCGTCACCAACTGGATGCACGACCATTGCTTCTTCGGCGCGCCGCTGATCCGGCGGGGCGAGGAAGTCGCGGCGTGGCGCAGCCTGCTTGGACAGTTGGACGAGGCCCCCTGGGCACCCGGCTTCCTGTATCTGCGCGGGCTGGATGCGGCGGGGGCGAATGCGGCGGCGCTGGAGGCGCTCTGCGTCGAACAGCGGCGCGGACGGCATGAGGTGCATCGCTACGACCGCGCGATGCTGCGGTCGGAACTGGATGCCGACACCTATTGGGAAACCCATGTGCGGGCCAAGAAGCGCAAGGAATTGCGGCGCCTGCAGAAGCGGCTTGCGGAACTGGGCAGGGTCGAAAGCCGGTTGCTGGTCGATGGGGCGGAACTCGCGGCATGGTGCGGGGAATTTCTGGCGCTGGAGGCTTCGGGCTGGAAGGGCAGCGAAGGATCGGCATTGGCCTGCAAGGTCGATGACGCGGCTTTCTTCCGCACCGCCTGCGCGGCGGCGTTCGAAAGCGGACGGCTGCATTTCCTGCGCATGGACCTGGATGGCCGGGCGATCGCGATGCTGGTCAATTTCCGGCATGGCGAAGGCGCCTTTTCCTTCAAGATCGCCTTTGACGAGGCGCTGGGACGCTTTTCGCCGGGTGTGCTGATCGAGATCGCCAATCTGCAAGCGGTTTTGAGCGATCCGGGCATCGGCTGGATGGATAGCTGCGCGGCGGTGGACCATCCGATGATCGACAGCCTATGGGGCGAGCGGCGGACCATCACGCAATATCGGATCGCGCTGCGCGGTGCGGGGCGGAGCTTGGCCTTTGCATTGGCCAATGGCGTGGAGGCGCTGGGGCGTCGACTGAAGGGGCAGATATGAACGCGGTAAGCACCATCGAGGCGGCGGTGTTTCCGGAAGGGGCGCGGGCGGCTTTTACGGCGGCTTATCCTGACCGGGCGGCGAAATTGAGCCATGGGTTGGCGGGGCATGCGTTGCTGACGCTGGAGGCTCTGGCCAGCCTGGCGGAACGGATGCCTGCCGCGTCTGTGGAATATAATCTGGGCAAGCTGCCGCTGGGCGTGCGGGCGGAGGATACGCCCTCCAACGGGCTGACCCTGGGCGAGACGATCCGCACCATCGAGACCAACGGCAGCTGGGCGGTGCTGAAGAATGTAGAGCGGGATGCGGCTTATGGCGCGCTGCTGGACCGGGCGCTGGCCGAACTGGCCCCGCTGGTGGAGCGGGAGACCGGGCCGATGCTGCATCGGGAAGCCTTCATCTTCCTCTCCTCGCCCGGCAGCGTGACGCCGTTCCACATGGACCCGGAGCATAATATCCTGCTCCAGATCAGGGGCGAGAAGACCATGACCGTCTTTCCGGCGGGCGATGAGCAACTGGTGCCCGCCGTGCAGAGCGAGGCGTTCCATGCGGGCGGGCATCGCAATCTGGACTGGCGGGACGGGTTTCGGGACCGGGGCATGGCGGTGACGCTGCTGCCGGGCGACGCCATCCATGTGCCGGTGAAGGCGCCGCATTTTGTCGAGAACGGGCCGTCGGTGTCGATCAGCCTGTCCGTCACCTGGCGGTCGGAGCGGAGCGTGGCCGAGGGTGAGTTGCACAGCCTGAACGCGATGCTGCGGCGGCGCGGGCTGCCGGTCGGGCGGATCGGTGCAAGGCCGGAGGCGCAGGGGATGCGGCGGATGGCCTATCGGATCATGCGGAAGCTGGGCGTCTGAGGAGTTTCCGGAGCCACGCTTCGGCTTCGAGGCGGGGGCTGAACCGGTCGATCTGCCACCATTCCAGCACCTCCTCGCCGGTGGCGAGGCTTTGCTTGTAGCGGTCCTTGCCGGCCAGCAGGGAATAGAGGTGGAAGCCGCGTGCCGCATAATGATCGACGGCGGCGGCGTGGCAAAGCAGGCCGGGCTTGTCCTTGGCGGTGCGAGGGGCGGCGAAGGCGGACTGATAGTTCATCGCCGTGTCGTCGTGGAGGAAATTGAGGAGCAGGCCGACTGTTCCGCCGCTGTCGGTGAAGCGGAGGAGTTCGACAGCCCCCCCCCGGTTTGCGAGCGTGGCGGCGAAGCGGCGGAAGGCGGGGTCATCCCAGGCATTGTCGGCGTGGCGACCGGCGTTGAGGGCCTGCATTTCCTCCAGCCATGGCGCGATGTCGGCTGGGGTGGCCCTGGCGATGCCGGGAAGTGCGCCGCCATGGTCCTTGATGGCGCGGCGGATTTGGCTGCGGCTGTTGGAACTGAGCAGCGACAGATAGTCGGAGGCGCGGACGGCCTCGAGATCGACCTGATAAACAGGAGAGCGGTCGATGCGGGTCTTGCGACGGGCGGGGATTTTAAGAAGCGGGGAGTCCGGGGCGATGCCGCCGAGGCGGAGGGAGCGCCAGTCGTTGCGTTCTTGCAAAGCCTTGAGGGCGGCTTCGGTCGCTTCCTTTTCATGGCCCTTGGCAATCAGCAGGCCATTATATTCGATGAAGGGGCGGTCGGCGGAGGCGTCGCCCGACTGGTTGAGCGACAGGGTGGCGATGCGGCCCAGCAGGCGGGGCTGCATGATGTGGCCGAACAAGGCGAGCGCGATGTCCTTGCCTTGCCCATCGGTGACGGCGAGCAGTTCGGGGCGGACGCCGTAGCTTTCCAGCCAGGCGCCGGTCCAGGTCCAGCCGAGGAAGAAGCTGGCGGCGGCGCGGGATTCCAGCGCCTGCCAGCGGGGGGCCAGGCTCGCCAGGTCGGGCAGGCGGGTGAACTGGGCGGTAAGGGCCATTGCGAGGCCCCTTTTGGCAGAGCGGCGGTGGGGGTCAAGGCTGGGGCTGGCTCGGGAGTTGGGCGGAGGGTGCGCATTTCCCCTCCACCACCGCTTTCAGCGGCGGTCTCCCTCCCCATCCTTGATGGGAAGGATTTTAGAGTTGGCGGCGGAGGGCGGGGTCGACGGTACCGTCGGGGCGTATACCGGCGCGCTTGAGGTCGCGGGCCATATGGCCGGTCAGGAAACGGAACCACATTACAAAATCGGCGCGGAGCGACCAGAATGGGTAACGGAGGGTCGCTGGACGATTATGTTCGATCAGGCTGTGACCGGCCCAGGCAAAGCCGTAACCCGCGAGGGGAAGCGCGGGAACCATCCACCATCTTCCCGCAACAGGCAGCGCCGCCAGCAGCAGCACGACCAGGCTGGTGCCCGCATAATGCATGGCGCGCGTGCCCGCACGGGCATGTTCCTGGAGATAATAGGGCCAAAAGTCCCGGAATGCAGCCTTGCCGTCCATCGCACTCCCCTCCTCCATGGCCTTTCAGCCTATCGGGAAAGGTGATCGAAGTTAAGGTCGATGCGTCAGACCGTGTGCCGATCGGGGGCGAACAGGAAATAATCATAAGCGGCCCGCGCCGCTTCGGCCATGATGCGGTCTCGCATCTCATGCCCCTTATAATCCTTCATCACGAAGACCGAAATGACGAACATGCGGCCATCGGGCAAGGTGACGATGCCCGTATCGTTGCCAAGGCCGTTCAGCGTCCCGGTCTTGTGCGCGATGCGCGTGCCGGGGGGCAGCATGGCGCGCAGCCGCGCCTTGCCGGTCTTACAGCGTTCCATGATCGACAGCATCAGCGCGGTCGTCTGCGGTTTCAGCACCTTGCCCAGGCGGATCGCGGCGAGCAGGTCGTCCATCGCGCGCGGCGTGGCGGTGTCGCGGGGATCGGCGGTGAAGCCGATATTGGGCATGTCGCGCGCGTCGCGCTGGGCGGCGGAAAGGACGGACTCCACGGCCGCTTCATCCCCGAAGCCCACGCCCGTCACCTTGGCGCGGGCGAGCAGGTCGCGGGTATTGCTGTCGACTCGCAAACCCTTGATCCCGGCGGCGTGGACCCAGTCGTTGACCGCCTGCGGGCCGCCCGCGCGGGCGACGAGGGCGTCGGTCGCCTCATTGTCGCTGAGCGTCAGGCTCATGTCGAGCAGCGTGCGCACCGGCAGCGGACGGCCAAGGCGGAGGAGCGGTTCGTCGAGGCTGAGGCTGCCCGCGTCGAGCAGCGAGAGGATCTTGGCCGCGACCGCCACCTTGTAGGTGCTGGCCATCGGGAACAGCGTGTCGCCATTATAGGCCAGCGTTTCCCCGGTGCCCAGGTCGCGCACGGCGATGCCGACCGTGCCGTCGGTCAGCGCCGCGAAGCGGGCGAATTCGGCCATCAAGCGGGATTGCGCGCTATGCTGAACCGGATTGGGAGTCGGACCGAAGGCGTCGGCGGTGGGCAAGGGGGCGAGGAAAAGCCCCAGAAAGGCGATCAGCTTGGTACGAAGGCGCGGCATCTCGCTTATTTTCCCGATTCGCGGAGCCAGGGCAAGTCTTGTTGACAGCGGATTGCCCGGCGGTTCATCACGCCGGGCCATGAGCGATACGATCAAGCTGGACGAGAGCTGGCGCGCGCCGCTGCTCCAGGAATTCGAAAGTCCCTATATGCAGGGGCTGAAACGCTTTCTTCAGGAGGAGAAGGCGCAGGGGAAGCGCATCTTCCCCAAGGGCGGCGAATATTTCCGGGCGCTGGACCTGACACCGCTCGACAAGGTGAAGGTAGTCGTGCTGGGGCAGGATCCCTATCATGGCGAGGGGCAGGCGCATGGCCTGTGCTTTTCGGTGAAGCCGGGGGTGCGCACACCGCCGTCGCTGGTCAATATCTACAAGGAATTGCAGAGCGACCTGGGCCTGAAACCCCCGCGCCACGGCTTTCTGGAGCATTGGGCGCGACAGGGCGTGCTGTTGCTGAACAGCGTGCTGACGGTGGAGATGGGCAAGGCCGCGTCGCACCAGAAGCAGGGCTGGGAACAGTTTACCGACGCCATCATCCGGCTGGTCAACCAGAAGAGCGAGCCGGTGGTGTTCCTGCTCTGGGGCGCCTACGCCCAGCGCAAGGCGGAATTCGTTGACCGGACGCGGCATCTGGTGCTGAAGGCGGCGCATCCTTCTCCGCTGTCGGCGCATAACGGCTTTCTGGGCTGCCGCCATTTTTCGAAGGCCAACGCCTTTCTGGAGGAGAAAGGGCGCGGGGCGATTGACTGGGGCCTGCCCGAAACGGTTCCCGCACCATGAATTTCGACGATCAGTTGCACCGTTATTTCGGAGTGCGGGACGTGGACGCGCTGACGCCCGACGCGCTGGCGGCGGGGATCGAGCATATGCGGGTCGACTTCGGGCTGGAGACGGACGGGCGGCGGCGCTTTGCGCTCTGGTCGCTGATGTTCCTGCTGGGCGACGCGCCCGATCTGGACGAGGCGTTCGCGGACCCCGCCGACCGGGACGCGGCGCGGGATTTCATGGAGATGATGGAGCGGGCGGAGGGGGACGGGTAGCGTTTGCCGCTCCGCAGGAACACGCTATCCTGTCGGGCATGCGAATCTTCACCATCGGCTATGAAGGCGCGACGCAGGACGAGGTGATCGCGGCGTTGCAGGCGGCGGGCGTCACGCTGCTGGCCGATGTGCGGGCCGTGCCCCTGTCGCGGCGGCCGGGCTTTTCCAAGAATATCCTGGCCGCCGGGCTGCGGGAGGCGGGGATCGACTATGCCGGGTTGAAGGCGCTGGGCACGCCTGCCGCCGGACGCGAGGCGGCGCGCAAGGGCGATCGCAAGCGGCTGGAGGAGATTTATGAGGGACAATTGGCGTTGCCCGAGGCCATGGTGCAGGCGGCGCAACTCATTGAAATGGCGCAGGAGCGACCGACCGCGTTGCTCTGTTTCGAGCGGGATGCGGCGGCCTGCCACCGCTCGCTCCTGCTGGACGCAGTGATGCCGGACGCGGAGCGGGTCGATTTGCTGCCCTGACAGAATCTTTCGGCGCGAACCGATTGTATATTGCATTGCAGCAGGGGGTGGCGTTTCATCGCCCTCATGCTGAAGGCCGCGCTCCACCACCTGACGTCCTATCGCTACAGTCGGCCGATCAGGCTTGGGCCGCAGGTGATCCGATTGCGGCCCGCGCCGCATAGCCGGACGAAAATTCCCAATTATGCCTTGAAGATCGAGCCGTCGGGGCATTTCCTGAACTGGCAGCAGGATCCGCATGGCAATTGGCTGGCGCGGATCGTCTTTCCCGATCCGGTCGATCATTTTTCGGTCGAGGTGGACCTGCTGGCCGATCTCGACATCATCAATCCCTTCGACTTTTTCGTGGAGCCTTATGCGGAGGATTATCCCTTCGCCTATGACGAGCAGCTTCGCACCGACCTTGCCGCCTATTTCGAGGTCGAGGATCAGGGACCGCTGTTCGAGGCTTTGGTCGAGAGCCATAGGGGTTTTACGGGGCGGACGATCGACTTTCTGGTTGAGGTGAACCGGCAGCTCCAGCAACGGGTCGGCTATGTGATCCGCATGGAAACCGGGGTGCAGGGGCCGGAGGAGACGCTGGAGATCGGCACCGGATCGTGCCGGGATTCGGCCTGGCTGCTGGTGCAGTTGCTGCGGCGGCTGGGCTTTGCGGCGCGGTTCGTGTCGGGCTATTCGATCCAGTTGGTGGCCGATGTCGAGCCGCTGGAGGGGCCGAAAGGCGTGTCGCAGGACGTGGTCGACCTCCATGCCTGGGCGGAGGCCTATGTGCCGGGCGCGGGCTGGGTGGCGCTCGACGCGACGTCGGGCATGTTCGCGGGCGAAGGGCATATTCCGCTCTGCGCGACGCCGCATTTTCGATCCGCCGCGCCGATTACCGGCATGGCCGAACCGGCGGAGGTGGATTTCCATTTCTCCATGGGCGTCAGCCGCATTGCCGAGGCGGTGCGGATCACCAAGCCGTTCACCGACGCGCGCTGGGATGCGGTGATGGCCCTGGGCGCGCAGGTGGACGCCGATCTCATCGCGCAGGACGTGCGGCTGACCACCGGGGGCGAGCCGACCTTCGTGGCCGAGAATGGCGGCGATGCGGGCGAGTGGAACGGCGATGCCGTGGGACCGACCAAGGCGGGCTATGCCGACCGGCTGATCCGGGGGCTGCGGGAGGCTTTCGCGCCGGGCGGGATGCTGCATCATGGGCAGGGCAAATGGTATCCGGGCGAGAGCCTGCCGCGATGGGCCTATGCGGTGTACTGGCGGCGGGACGGGGTGCCGATCTGGCGGAATGCCGGGCTGATCGCGGATGAGGTGGCGGCGGACGATGCACGGACGGTGACGGCGCAGGATGCCGAGGCCTTTCTGGCGCATATGGCAGGCGCGATGGGCTTTACGCCGGAGCATATCCAGCCGGTCTACGAAGACCCGGCGGTGTGGGCGGTCAAGGAAGCGGACCTGCCGGTCAACACCTCGCCCGACGATCCCAAGATTGCCGATCCGGAGGCGCGGGCGCGGATGGTGCGCGCCTTCGAGCGGGGGCTGGACCAGCCGGTGGGTTTCGTGCTGCCGGTGCAACGGTGGCAGAGCCAGGTGCCGACGCCACGCTGGCAGAGCGAGATCTGGCAGTTGCGGCGCGGTCGGCTGTTCGCGGTGCCGGGGGATTCGGCCCTGGGCTACCGCTTGCCCCTGGGGTCGCTGCCTCATGTGCCAGAGGCGGCCTTCCCCTATATCCATCCCCGCGATCCGAGCGAGCCGCGTGGACCTTTGCCGGATTTCCGCGCCACGCTGGAAGAGGTCCATGCCCAGCCGATGCAACGGGTGCCGGATGCGCCGGGCGGGACCGCCGCGCAGGAGCGTGTCGAGCAGTTCCATATCGAGGGCGCGGTGCGGACCGCCGTGACGGTCGAGCCAAGAGGGCATTTCCTGTCGATCTTCCTGCCGCCGGTGGAGGCGCTGGAGGACTATCTGGAACTGGTCGCGCAGGTCGAGGGCGCGGCGGAGGCGATGCGGATTCCGGTGCGGATCGAGGGCTATGCGCCGCCGCCCGATCCGCGATTGCAGGCGCTCAAGGCCACGCCCGATCCCGGCGTGATCGAGGTGAATGTGCAACCCGCCGCAAGCTGGGGCGAGACGGTGGAGATCACCGAGCGGCTCTATGCGCTGGCGCGGACCTGCGATCTGACCGCCGACAAGTTCATGGTCGACGGGCGATCCGTGGGCACGGGCGGCGGCAATCATATCGTGCTGGGCGGGCCGAGCCTGAATGATTCGCCCTTCATCCGGCGGCCCGATCTGCTGAAAAGCTTCGTGCTCTATTGGCAGCGGCACCCCTCGCTTTCCTATCTGTTTTCCGGCCTGTGCATCGGGCCGACCAGCCAGGCGCCGCGCATCGACGAGGCTCGGCATGACGGGCTTTACGAGCTGGAAATCGCGCTGGCGCAGGTGCCGCCGCCCGGCGAGGGTGATGCGCCGCCGCCCTGGCTGGTGGACCGGCTATTCCGCAATCTGCTGGTCGACGTGACGGGCAACACCCATCGCACCGAAATCTGCATCGACAAGATGTTCTCGCCGGACGGGCCGACCGGGCGATTGGGGCTGCTGGAGTTTCGCGGCTTCGAAATGCCGCCGGAACCGAAGATGAGCCTGGCGCAGCAATTGCTGTTGCGGGCGCTGACGGCATGGTTCTGGCGGCAGCCGCAGCAGGGCAATCTAGTGCGCTGGGGGACGGCGCTGCATGATCGTTTCATGCTGCCTCATTTCGTCTGGGCGGATTTTCTGGAGGTGCTGGGCGACCTGAAAGGCGCTGGCTACGACTTCGACCCCAACTGGTTCGAGGCGCAGCGGCAATTCCGCTTCCCCATCCACGGCGCGGTCGACGCGGGTGGCGTGGGGCTGGAGATCGCCCATGCGCTGGAGCCGTGGAACGTGCTGGGCGAGACCGGCGCGATCGGAGGCACGGTGCGCTATGTCGACAGTTCGACCGAGCGCTTGCAGGTGCGGGCAACGGGCCTTGTCGCCGGGCGGCATGTCGTCGCCTGCAATGGCCGTCGTGTGCCGATGACGCCGACCGCCGTGCCGGGCGAGGCGGTGGGCGGCGTGCGCTACAAGGCCTGGGCGCCGGCGGCCTGCCTGCACCCCGCCCTGCCGGTCAATGCGCCCTTGATCTTCGATGTGCTGGATAGCTGGAGCGGGCGGTCGCTGGGCGGCTGCGTCTATCATGTCGCGCATCCGGGCGGACGCCATTACGACACGCTGCCGATCAACGCCTATGAGGCCGAGGCGCGGCGCAAGGCGCGGTTCCAGGATTATGGCCATACGCCCGGCCCGGTCGACATGCCGCCCGCCGAGGCGGCAAGCGAGTTCCCGATGACGCTGGACCTGCGTTTCCGGCATCCATGACCATGGCCGACGCCCTTCCCGTGGACACGTCCGGTTGGGCCGAATCCTATCTGGCGCGCGCGCCCGAGGGCGACCTGTTCGCAGGGGCCAGCCAGGAGATGGCCGGCCATTGGCGCGCCATGCTGGAGCGGCTGAACCTCCAGGCGCAGGGCGATCCGGCGGTGCTGGCGGGCAATGTCGGGCGGCAGGCGGTCGATCTGGGGCTTGCTTTTCGCCTGACCGGGGATCAGCAGGAACGGCCCTGGCCGCTCAGCCCCGTTCCGCTGCTGATCGGCACGCGGGAATGGGCGCATATCGAGCAAGGCCTCGTCCAGCGGGCGCAGTTGCTGGAGCGCGTCATCAGCGACATATACAGCACGCAATCGCTGGTGCGGAACGGCAAGCTGCCCGCCAGCGTCATCACCGGCAGCCCGCATCATTGGCGGGTGATGACCGGCGCGCCGCCGCCGCATGGACATTTCATCCATTTCTACGCCGCTGATCTGGCGCGCGGGCCGGATGGCGAATGGCGGGTGCTGGCGGACCGGGTGCGCACGCCCGTGGGTGTCGGCTATGCGCTGGAGAACCGGCTGGCCCTGTCGCGGGCGACCGGGGATTTGCTGGGCGCGCTCAATGTGCGGCGGCTGGCGCCGTTCCTGAGCGATTTGCGGCGCGGCCTCGCGGCGGATTGCGAGCGGAGCGATCCGCGCATCGGGCTACTGTCGCCGGGACGCTTCAACCAGAGCTATGCCGAACAGGCGCATCTGGCGCGCTATCTGGGCCTGTTGCTGGTCGAGGGTGAGGATCTGATCGTGTCCGACGGGCAATTGTTCGTGCGCACGATCCAGGGGTTGAAGCGGGTCGATGGGCTGTGGCGCTGGATGGACAGCCGCTTCATCGATCCGCTGGCCTTCGACGCGGAATCGCGCATCGGCGTGCCCGACCTGTTCGACGCCTGCGTGAAGGGTGGGCTGATGCTGGCCAACTGGCCCGGCGTGGGCGTGATCGAATCGCGGGCCATGGCGGCCTTCCTGCCGGGGCTGGCGCGAGAGGTGCTGGGGGCGGACCTGATCCTGCCCAATATCGCGACATGGTGGTGCGGGCAGAGCGCGGAGCGGGCGCATGTGGCCGATGCGATGGACGATTTGGTGGTAGGATCGGCCTTCGACCGCGACGTGGCGGGGCTGACGGGCACGCGCTTCCTGCCCGGATCGGCCATGGATGCGGCGCAGCGGGCGGCCTTGCTGGACGCCATGGCGCGGCGGCCGATGGACTATGTGGGACAGGAGGTGGTGCGGCTGTCGACCACGCCCGCGATCGTCGAAAGGAAGCTGACCCCCCTGCCCTTCACCCTGCGCGTGTTCGTGGCACGGGATGAGCTGGGGCAATGGCGGATCATGCCGGGCGCCTTCACGCGGCTGGCGGCGCATGGCGACATTCGCGCCGCGCTGATGGGCGAAGGCGATCTGTCGGCGGATATGTGCGTGCTGGACGGCAAGCCGGTGCCGCAGGACGGGCTGGCGGCGGCGGCGCCCGCCATAAGGCGCGTGGGGGGCATGCTGCCCGCCAAGGCGGCGGACAATCTTTATTGGCTGGGGCGCTATATCGAGCGCATGGAGATGACGGCGCGGGTGATCCGCTCGATCGTCGGCGGGTCGATCGAGGCCGATCTGGGACCGGCGGTTGGATCGCCCACCATGGATCGACTGATGGGTCAGCTTGCCGTTTGGGGCGCGATTCCGGGCAGTGCGGGCGCGGTCGGGCCTTTGTGCGCGCAGGCGCTGGGCGACGGCGCGCAGCCGGGGAGCGTGCGGGCGTTGCTGGCGGCGGTTGCAGGGATCGGCGAAGGGCTGCGCGATAGGCTGGCGGTGGATTATTGGCGGCTGGTGCGCCTGCCCTTGCCCGAATTCGACGGCGTGGTGACGGAGACGTTGCTGGAAGCCTCTTCGCGGATGATCGAGCGGATTTCCGCGCTGTCCGGGCTGGCCGCCGAGAATATGGGACGGACCGAAGGGTGGCGCTTCCACGATATGGGGCGGCGGATGGAGCGGGCGATCAACGGCTGTCGCCTGGCGATGCTGTTCGGGGCCGATTGGGCGTCGGCGGACGACCTGACCGTGTTGCTGGACCTCAACGACAGCCAGATCAGCTATCGCAACCGCTATCTCGCCGGGCCTGCATTGGCGCCGGTGCGCGACCTGGTGGCGCTGGAGCCGCAAAATCCGCGCTCCATCGTCTATCAGGCGCAACGGCTGGCGGAGCATGTCGCAGAGCTGCCCGCGCTGCATGGCGACGGCATGCCGGAAGAGCCGCAACGGCTGGCGGCCATGCTGGCGGCGCGTTTGGCGCCGCTGACGGGGGATGCGCTGACCATGGCGGATCTCAGCGATGCGGAAAGCCGGCTGCTCGGGCTTTCGGACGCCATCGGTCAGCGCTATTTCCTACAGCGGCGCAAGGAAAAGAGCGAGGCCGTCAGCCTGCTGTCATGATCTACCGCATCCGGCATCAAACCATCGTGCATTATGATGCGCCGGTGCAATTGGCGCGCTTCAACCTGCGGCTGCGGCCTGCGCCATGGCCGGGACAGTGGACGTCGGATTATCATCTGGCGGTAGATCCCGTACCTTCCTCCATCGAATCGCGGCCGGGGGCCTGGCCGGTGAATGTGGCGCGGATAGAGATCGACAATCCACTGCGCCGGATCAGCATCGAAAGCAGTTTCCGCGCTGGGATTCAGGGCAGCCCGCCAATCGAGCCGCAAGCGGATGATCCCACCATCGGCGCCGTGGCGGAGGCGGCTTTGGCGGCGCGGGACATGGGATCGGCGGGGCCTGCCCATTATCTCCACGCCTCACCGCGTGTGCCCATGGCGGCGGAGATCGGGGCCTGGGCGAAGGATTTGCTGGCCCTGGATCGGCCGATTGTGGCGGCGGCGCTGGAACTGGCGCGGCGGATCAAAGGCGAATTCGCCTATGTGAACGGCGCGACCGACGCAGCGACGCCGGTGGCGGAGGCCTTTGTGGCGCGCCATGGGGTGTGCCAGGACTTTGCCCATGTGATGGTGGCGGCGTTGCGCTGGTTCGGTCTGCCGGCGGCCTATGTCAGCGGCTATTTGCGCACCGATCCGCCGCCGGGCATGGCGCGGCTGGTCGGCGCGGACGCGATGCATGCCTGGGTGATGCTCTGGTGCGGGCCGACACGGGGCTGGATCGGCTTCGATCCGACCAATGGGGTGATTGCGGGCGACGGGCATCTGTTCGTCGCCATGGGGCGGGATTATGCCGACGTCGCGCCGATGGACGGGCTGTTCGTCGGTGGCTCCGGGCAGAATGTCCAGGTGATGGTGGACGTCATGCCGGAGCAGGAAGAGGCTTGAACCCTGCTCCCGCCCGTCCTGAATCAAATAATATCAATATATTGCACAAAATCCGCCCGTAGCCTGTGCAGCGGCCACGGGCGGTCAGGCAAGCCAAGTCACATCTTGATGGCGTTGCGGAACATCACGAAGGCGATGACGACCAGATAGATGCCGAAGAACTTCTTGAGCGGCGCCGCAGGAAGGCTGTGCGCTGCCGCCACGCCCAGCGGCGCGGTGAGGATCGACATGGAGGCGATGGCCAGCGTCGCGGGAATGTTGACATAGCCCAGCGATCCCCAGGGCAGACCCGTTTCCTTGAGGCCGATCAGCGCGAAGCCGATGGCGCTGGGAATGGCGATCAGCGTGCCGATGCCCGATGCGGTGGCGATGGCGCGATGGATGGAACGCCCGCACAACGTCATCACCATGATGGCGATGGTGCCGCCGCCGATGCCCAGCAGCGCGGAAAAGGTGCCTAGGCCCCCAGCGATGCCAACGCGGGCGATGCCGGACGGCATGGTGTCGCTGATCACCTTGCCACCGACCTTGGGCAGCAGGAAATTGAGCGACATCAGGAACACGCCGACCGCGAAGATCATGGTCAGGATGTGCCCGTCCACATGACCGGCCAGCAATACGCCGACGCCGTCGCCCAGGATGATCCACGGCGCCCATGTCTTGAGCACTTCGAACTCCACCGCGCCGCGCTTGGCATGGGCGAGGAGCGAGCGGATCGACGTCACGATGATCGTCGCGGCGGACGTGCCGATGGCGACATGGGCGATGGCCTCATGCGTGCCCCCCAGCAGCGGCAGCACCACGAACAGAGCGGGCACCACCACGAAACCGCCGCCGATCCCGAAAATCCCTGCCGCGAAACCGGCGAACAGACCCGCGCCCAGCATCGCGACCAGCGGTACGAGCCAAGTCATCATCTCCCCCTGCATCAGCGGCGCTCCTCCGCCACTGTGGCGCGGGCGGCGCTATCGGGGAAGATGCCTTTATGGATCAAGGCGGCGGAAGCTGTGCAATCGAACATGATGGAAACCCATGCCTCTCTTCGGCGGAACAGTATGCGGCGGGGGCGATCAATAACCCCTACATCTTCGCAAGACGAACGAAGCCGGGGAACCCGCAAAGAGAGAGAGCAATATTATGGGGATGGGAAATGCCAATGTCCGCTCAGGGTCGTTTCAGGCGGGCAAGACCAGGCTCGCTTCCAACCCGCCCTGCGGCCGGTTGGCAAGCTTCAACGCGCCGCCATGTTCGGCCATGATCGCCCGCACCAGCGCCAGCCCCAGGCCCGCGCCGCCCGTCTCCCGATTGCGCGAGCCTTCCAGACGGGTGAAGGGTTCCATCATCTCCTCCATCCGGTCTTCGGATATGCCGGGGCCGTCATCCGCGACGATCAGGCGGATCGTCCCATCACCCCGCTCCACCGAGACATGCGCCCGCTCGCCATAGACGATGGCGTTTTCGATGAGATTGCGCAGCGCCCGGCGAATCTGCTGCGGGCGCACATCGGCCACCGCCCGCTCGCTATCCGCCAGATCGACTGGCGAACCCAGTTCCAGAAAATCCTCGACCACCGCGTCGGCCAGCGCCGACAGGTCGACCTTCTGCTGCGCCTCGCTACTGCGTCCGGCGCGGGCCAGCGACAATATGTCCTCCAGCATGCGGTTCATTTCCTCGATCGTTTCGGACATGCGGGCGCGCTCGCCCTCGTCCTCGACCGATTCGGCCCGCACCCGCAGCGAGGCCAGCGGCGTGCGCAGGTCGTGACCGATCGCGCCCAGCATCCGGTCCTTCTCGCTCAACATCGCGAAGATACGGCTCCGCATCGCATTGAAGGCCATGGTGAGCTGACGCACGTCGCCGGGGCCGCGTTCCTCCACCGGGTCGGCCGATCCGGTGCGGGCGAATTGCTCCGCCGAACGGGTCAACTGCTTCAACGGCCGCGCCAGTCTGCCCCCCACCCACAGCAACGGCAGCAGCACGATCACGTAGAGGATCAACGTCTGCCCCACCAGCCATCCGCCGAAGCGCGGCTGCCGGTCCCCGATGCGCGTCTGCGTCAGCGCCCATTTGCCCGGCTGATATTCGACCGCCATCGCCAGGCGCGTCATGCGCAAGGGGCCGTGCCGATCCCGGTTGGCCCGTAAGCGAAAACTGTCCCAGCGCCGCAGGGGCAGCGCCTGGCTCTGTTCGACCGCATGGATCGAGCGGACAGAAAAGCCCACATCTTCGAACATCGCGCTGGCACGGCGCTCAACATCCGGCCGGGCAACGCCCTGCAAGACCGGGGCAGCATCCAGGAAGCGAACCCGGCCCCGCCGGTCGGCATCACCCCCATCACCCCCATGCCGATCGGGCCGGTTGTCGAGCGCGTCCACGATCCGGTAGACGCCGGGCGCGGTCTGGGCCGTCAGTTCGATCCGCTGGCGTTCGCGCAACAACAGGGCGAAATTGATCGCCTGCGCCACGAACAGCGCCAGCGCGACCAGGACGATGATCTGGCCGACGATGCTTTGCGGCCAAGGGCGCAGCCGCCTCACAGCTTTCGCACGTCCGCGGACAGGGTATAGCCGCCGCCCCAGACGGTCTTGATCAGGGTCGGATTTTTGGGGTCCGGTTCTATCTTCTTGCGCAGGCGGCTGATCTGGTTGTCGATCGCCCGGTCGAAGGCGTTGGCCTCCCGTCCCTGGGTGATGTCCAGCAACTGGTCGCGGCTCAGCACCTGATTGGGCCGCGTGGCAAAGGCCATCATCAGATTATATTCCGCCGTGGAGAGCGGCAGCGCCACCCCCTCGCTGTCGACCAGCGTGCGTTCCTGGGTCTTCAGAAGCCAGCCCGCAAAGGCATAGGTGGCGCCGTCGGGCGCGGTCACGCGCTGGCCGCCGGTCGCGACCCGGCGGAAGATCACCTTGATGCGGGCGACCAGTTCGCGCGGGGAAAAGGGTTTCAGCACATAATCGTCCGCGCCCATTTCCAGCCCGACGATGCGGTCGGTCTCTTCCGATTTCGCCGTCAGCAGGATGACCGGAATCTCGCTGGTTTCGCGGATATGGCGGCAGAGCGACAGTCCGTCCTCGCCCGGCATCATGATGTCCAGTATCACCAGATCGATGGCGTTGGCGTTAAGGCGTATCCGCGCCTCCGCCGCATTTTCGACAGCCGTGACGCGAAAGCCGTTGCGGACGAGATATTGCGCCAGCGGCTCGCGGATCGAACGCTCGTCGTCGACGAGCAGCAGATGGGGTCGTTCGCTCATGGTCCGGTTCTTGTCATGGGCTCGCGCCGGTTGAAAGGGCGAAGGCCTGCAAATCGACCTTCGCCCTTATTCTCAGTTGGTGGGCGGCGGGGGCGCCTTGCGATCCTTCCAACCGTCGCGGAAGGCCTGCCGCGCCGCCTTCATCTCATCGGCGGTCACCTTGCCGTCATGATTGGCGTCGGCCTTGTCGAACCGGGCGAGCGGGTGGGCCAGGAACTCGGCCTTGGTGACGGCGCCGTCTTTCTTCATCTCACCGCCCGGACCGCCACGCATCCCATGACCCCAGCCCCGGCCGTCCATCCCGCCGGACTTGCCCATGCGGTCGTGCATGCCGTCCCGGCCCTGATGCCCGGCGGCGAATTCCGCCTTGCTGATCAGGCCGTTCCTGTCGGTATCCAGTGCGGCGAAGCGTTCATCGAGTCGCTGCTGGCGGATGATGTCGCGATCCGCCTGGTCGATCTTGCCATCCTTGTTGGCGTCCAGCCTGACGAAGCGAGCTTCGAGTGCGGCGGTCAGTTCCGCCTTCGTGACGGCGCCGTCCTTGTTGGCGTCGGCCCTCATCAGCATGCCGCCGCCTCGCGGCCCGGCGCGATCAGATCGGCCATCCTGAGCGAAAGCAAGGTGCGAGGCAGCCAGCCCGCCGACGAACAGCGAACCCAGCGCCACTGTGGTCATGAATTTGCGGATCATTGGATTTTTCCTTCAAAGCATCTGTCACGAACGGCGTCATGCCATCCCTTGAGGACGCTTATCGGGGAGTTTTGTCCCGCAATTTTGTCACGTCACCCGATAAAATGTCGCAATTTGTATCGGGTGACGGAAGATTCTCAGCGGTCGCGCCGCCCCAGCAGGCGCAAGCGAAGCGCGTTGAGCTTGATGAAGCCAGCCGCGTCACGCTGGTCGTAGGCGCCCGCATCGTCCTCGAAAGTCACGACCTTCTCGCTATAGAGCGAGTATGGCGACTTGCGGCCGACGACATAGACGCCGCCCTTGTACAGCTTCAGGCGGACGGTGCCGGTCACCTTTTCCTGGCTATGGTCGATCGCGGCCTGGAGCATCTCGCGCTCCGGCGAGAACCAGAAGCCGTTATAGATGAGTTCGGCATAACGCGGCGCCAGTTCGTCCTTGAGATGCGCGGCGCCCCGGTCGAGCGTCAGTTGCTCGATGCCGCGATGGGCGAGATGATAGATGGTGCCGCCCGGCGTTTCGTACATGCCGCGCGACTTCATGCCGACGAAGCGGTTCTCCACCAGATCGAGGCGGCCGATACCATGCTTGCGGCCATATTCGTTGAGGGTTTCGAGCAGGGTCGCAGGCGACATGCCGACGCCGTTGATCGCCACGCCGTCGCCACGCTCGAAATCGACGGTGATATATTCGGGCGCGTCGGGCGCGTCCTCCGGGTTCACCGTGCGCGAATAGACATAATCCGGGGTTTCTTCCCACGGATTTTCCAGCACCTTACCCTCGGAACTGGTGTGCAGCATGTTCGCGTCGGTCGAGAAGGGGCTTTCGCCGCGCTTGTCGCGGGGAATTGGAATCTGGTGCTTTTCAGCGAATTCGATCAGCTTCGTGCGGCTGGTCAGATCCCATTCGCGCCAGGGGGCGATCACCTTGATGTCCGGGGCGAGGCCGTAATAGCCCAGTTCGAAGCGGACCTGGTCGTTGCCCTTGCCGGTGGCGCCATGCGACACGGCGTCGGCCCCGACCTGTCTGGCGATCTCTATCTGGCGCTTGGCGATCAGCGGACGGGCGATCGAGGTGCCGAGCAGATAAAGCCCCTCATAAAGCGCGTTGGAGCGCATCATCGGGAAGACATAGTCCTTCACGAATTCCTCGCGCAGGTCGTCGATGAAGATATGCTCTTCCTTGACGCCCATCAGCCGGGCCTTGGCGCGCGCGGGTTCCAGTTCCTCGCCCTGGCCGAGATCGGCGGTGAAGGTCACGACCTCGCACTGATAAGTCTGTTGCAGCCATTTCAGGATCACGCTGGTATCCAGCCCTCCCGAGAAGGCAAGGACGATGCGGTTGATCTTGTCGGACATGGTTCGGGCGACTTTCCTTGAGGCTGAAGGGCCATGAAATTACCGGCGGGCCGGTATCAGGCAAGGCGCATCAGTGCAACCGAATCAACCGAACTAATCCACGGCAAAGGGGACGCCGGACGGAACCGACGCCCCATTTTTAATGCAAATCCAATCGGACTCAGCTTGTCCGGGGCTTGAAGACGGTTTCGCGCCGCCGGTCGGACCCGAAGCGGTAAACCGTCTGTCTGGACTCTGGCCCCATGGACTCTGGCGGGCGAAAGTCGGCAGGAGCCATGACCGGAGCGGACGGGGTTTCCGCCCGCTCCTGCTGCTGGGCGAGCAGGAATCGGGCGCGCGTCATCCGCTTGGCATGCGTGCGAAACGGGTTTTCCGGGCTGGGCGGCGCTGCCACCATTGCCTCAAGGCTGCGATCCTCGTCACTTCGCGCGGGAACGATCGCTGCGGGCGGAGCCATGAGCGGCACGGGCGAAGCAGGTCTCGGCGCGGGTTCGACGGGGACCGCCACGCTCACCTCTTCCACCCATTCCTCTTCCGGGCGATTGCGCCTGCGTAGCAGCGCGGCGCCCGCCAGCCCGGCAAGCAGCAGGGATCCGCCGCCCAAGGCCCACAGGAGAGCCGGATCGATCCCGGCTTCGGATGGGGAAACAGGTGCACGAGTTACAGGCGGCAGCGGTTCAGCCGGCACGACGACTTTGGCGGGCGGCGGTGGGGGAGAGGATACGGTACGCTCCACGGGCGGGTCGGCGCGATATGCGGGCGCGGCAGGCTCTGCCGCCCGCGCCATCGGCCTAGGCGCGGGCTTGGGCGCGGCGCGCTTCTCCACAACAGGCGGGGCGGCCTCGACATTCTCGGCTTTGGACGCCGCAATAGCGGCATCCAGCCGCTGCTCGACCGAAGGCGTCGGTTGGATCACCGGCTGCGTCGGCGCAAAAACCGGAGCAGGTGCGACGGCCTGCGGCTCCGCCTGGGGAACCGCGACAGTCGTTTCCACCGACGGCGCGACAGTCTGCGCGGACAAGGTGGGAGCACTGAGGGCCAGAACAGCGGCAATCGCGGCCCTGGCTGGGCGAATTGAGCGAATGTTTCCAGTCATAGGCAGGTTGAACCCGCGATATTCCCGATTCAGCGCACAGGTTTTTCGCGATTCAGGACCAATCGGGCAAAAGTGCCGACGAATTGACTGAAGCAAAGACGATATTAACAGCTGTTCATCGTAACCGTTAGTTGGGTTCTTCGCCCTTATTGTCGCGAAGCGCTCCTTCGATATGCCGGTTCTTTCGTTCTTCTTCCAGGGATTGGGCTTGGCGTTCAGCCTTGGTGCGGCCAAATTTGGCGCGATTGCGCTGCGCCAGACGATCCTTGTCCGCCCGCGCCCTGGCTTTGCGCGCCTGCCGAAGATTGATGACATCGCCCATAGGCAGGGACGGGCCCCTAGGAGGAAAATGGAGCGGGTAGCGGGGATCGAACCCGCATCACAAGCTTGGAAGGCTAGTGCTCTACCATTGAGCTATACCCGCCCGTCAGGTGGAGCGCCCTGCCATCATCAGGTGGGGTCCGTCAATATGGCAAAGCGATGTCAGGCCAATATCCGCCTTAACCCCGCACGATATTTGCACTATCAGGGGCCATGGACACGCCTTCCCTGCGCCAGTTGGATATATTCGCGCAGATGGTGGCGTCAGGCAACCTTTCGCGTTGCGCCCGCGATCTGGGCACCACCGCCGACGATGTGGCGCGCGATCTGGCGTCGCTGGAGTTGCGCCTGGGCTATCGCCTGTTCGATGATCTGGCCGGGGACGCCCGCCTTACCGCCGCGGGACGAAAAACCGCGCAGGCCATGACCCTGTTGTCGCAGGATCGACCCGGCAACTGGCAAGTGGATCAGGCCGACGACATCGCGCCACCGCCGTCCGGCGCTTCCCCGCAACCCCCTGCACCCTCGCGGGAGACCATCGTCCTGGCCGCGCCAGCGCCGGTCTTCGGCCATTTTCAGGAGGCCCTGGCGGCTTTCGAGGCAGCGAACGACGATATCGCCATCACGCTCGACCTGACGGTCCATCTGGCCGACGAAGCGGCCTGGGCGCTGCATCGCGGCAAGGCGGACATCGCCTATTTCTATGCCCTGGGCGAGACGGACGATCTGTCTTCCCGCTATGGCTGGTCGGAACAGATCAACCTCTATGCCGGACTTGGCCATCCGCTCGCCCGGCGCGACAGCGTGGCGATGACGGAACTGGCCGCCTTGCCGACGCTGGCCATGGAGCCTCGCAACGGCCTGCGGCTGATCATAGACGAGGCGCTGATGCGCGGCGGCGTGCGGCTGGGCGACCCCGTGCTGGAAACCGACAATCTGTTCGACATCATGACCATATTGCGCGAAGGGGCCGGCTGCTTCGCGGCCTTCGGCCCGCTGGCGCGCGATCTGGGGCGCATGACAGGGATAAGGCGGATCGCGCTGGAACGGCCCCTGCCCGCCATAGAGGTGCGGCAGGCCATCCGCCCCCAAAGCCCAGCCGCCGCCGCCCTGGCCGAATTCCTCTTTCTTTAACGACGGCTCGCGGCTGGATGGGGCGATTTCACGATCAACGTTGATCCATGCGTCGAAACGGTATTGATATGCTATATCATTCTATATAGGAGAGCCCATCTCCTCCCGATTCAAGGATGACGAGCCGATGTATCGTTCCGCGCTGTTGCGTGCCGGTTGCGCCCTGTCCGCACTTTCCGCCGCCTGTCCCGCCCTTGCCCAAGACGCCGCCAGCAACGCCGCTCCACAGGCCTATCACGATCAACGAGCGGACATTGTCGTCACCGCCATCATCCCCCGGCGGCAGGGCGACATATTGTCGGGCACTTCGGTGGTTTCGGGCCAGGAACTGACCCGCGATCTGCGTCCTACCATCGGTGAGACGCTGGCCCGCCAGCCGGGCGTTTCAGCGACATCCTTCGGACCCAACGCCTCCCGCCCCGTGTTGCGTGGCTTCCAGGGTGAGCGCGTGCGCATTTTGACCGACGGCATCGGCAGTTTCGATGTCTCCAACACCTCCGTAGATCATGCCGTGGCGATCAATCCGCTGACGGCCGCCCGGATCGAGGTGCTGCGCGGACCGGCGGCGCTGCTCTATGGGTCATCGGCCATCGGCGGCGTGGTCAATGTGATCGACGGCCGAATCCCGCGCCGCGTGCCCGATGAGGCGATCCATATCGACGGCATCGCCACCTATGGCAGCGCCGCCAATGAACGCACCGGATCGGGCGAGATCGAAGCGCCGATCGGCGACAAGATCGTGGTCCATTTCGACGGCAGCTATTCCAAGAGCGGCGACCTGGACACCGGCAGCTATATTCTGACCCCTGCCCTGCGCGCCCAGGCCGCCGCCAGCGGCGATCCGGCGATACAGGATCTGGCCGTTCTGCGCGGCAAGCTGCCCAACAGCGCGGCGCGGACCTGGGAAGTGGCGGGCGGCGCGGCGCTGATCACCGACGGCGGCAATCTGGGCTTCTCGGTCGCACATACCGACAATTTCTATGGCGTGCCGGTGCGCTATTCGCTCGGCCCCGATGGGGAGGCGGAGCAGGTGCGGCTGCATATGAAGCAGGATCGCGCCGATCTGCGCGCCGAGGTGCCGGTCAATGGCGGTTTCCTGGAATCCATCCGCCTGCGGGCCGGTTTCGCCGATTACCAGCATCAGGAGATCGAGGAAGACGGCACCGTCGGCACGACCTTCTACAACCAGTCGATCGAATCGCGGCTGGAACTGGTGCAGGCCAAGCGGGGCGGCTGGGACGGCGCGATCGGCGCGCAGTTCTTCGCCCGCAACTTCCATGTCGTGGGGGAGGAGAAGTTCCTGCCGCGCAACCAGACCGAGCAATTGGGCTTCTTCACGCTGCAATCCTTCGATCTGGGCGCGACGCGGGTCGAACTGGGCGGGCGTTACGAACATACGCGGGTCAGCGCGGATGCCGACGAGACGCTGTTCAACCCGGCTTATCATCGCAGCTTTGACGCGCTGTCCGGGTCTTTGGGAATCAGTCAGGAAATCGTCCCCGGCTGGCGCGCCGGGCTGAACCTGTCCCGCACCGAGCGCGCGCCGTCGGCGGAGGAATTGTTCGCGCGCGGCAACCATGCGGGGACACAGGCCTTCGAACTGGGCAACCCGGATTTCGGGCTGGAAAAAAGCTGGGGCATCGAAGGCACGCTGCGCGGCCAAGGCAAGGGCTATACGTTCTCGCTGTCCGCCTATCACAACTGGTTTGACGGCTATATCTATGACTCGCTGGCCGATGACGGCGTCTGCATGGCGGTCAATGGCGGCGAACCGCTCGACTTCCCCTGCTATCAGAACCTCCAGGCCAATGCCCGTTATCTCGGCTTCGAAGCAGAGGGCACGCTGAAAGTCGGGCAGATCGGCGGCTATGCCGTCAGTCTCGACGGCGTGGCCGACTATGTTCGCGCCACCATCCGGGGGACTGGCCCGGCGCCGCGCATTCCGCCGCTTCGCCTGCTTGGCGGCGTCGAATTGCAGGGCGACCGGCTGAACCTGCGGGGCGAGATCGAACACAGCTTCGCCCAAAACCGCATTGCCGACACCGAGACGCCGACCGACGGTTTCACGCTGGTCAACGCCTCGCTTTCCTTCAAGCCCATCATGGGCAATGACCGGACGACCATCACCCTGTCGGCCAACAACATCTTCGATGTCGAGGCGCGGCGGGCCGCCAGTTTCCTGAAGGATTACGCTCCCCTGGCGGGACGGGACATCCGCGTCACGGCGCGCCTGTCGATCTGACGAGCGGATCGATTGCGCAATGTGACGATTTTGTTACAAGGCGCCGGTGATTCAGGGGTGGCCATTCATAAGTCATGCACGCCTTTCGGCGTATGAAGGCGGCTGATGCGTCAGATCGCCGCCCTTCCCTATGCGACCGATCCGGACGGGTCGATGCGCATCCTGCTGATCACTTCGCGGGATACGCGGCGCTGGGTGATCCCCAAGGGCAATCGCATCAAGGGCATGGCAGGGCACCGCGCCGCCGAACTGGAAGCCTTTGAAGAAGCGGGCATTCACGGCATCGCCTGCCCGGCGCCACTTGGCCGCTACCGCTATGACAAGAAACGGCGGCGGGGCGACACCAAGGAAGCCACGGTAGAGGTTTTCCCGCTTGCAGTGACCGGCCAGTTGCCGCAATGGCCCGAACAAGGGCAGCGGGAACTGCGTTGGTTTCCCGTGGCCGAAGCTGCAAAGGCCGTCGACGAACCCGATCTGCAATCCATCATCGCCGCCTTCCGCGAACCGCCCAAAGATCCGGGCCTGTTCGTGCGGACGTTGCTGCGGGTCAGGGAATGGCAAACCGAAAGGACTGGAATGCTGCGCTGGTTTCACGCGCTGATGCCCAAGCAGGGCCGCTTTTTCGAGCAGTTTGAGGATCATGCCGTGACTTTGGTCGCCGGCGCCGATGCTCTCGCCAAGCTGCTGAAGGGCGGGCCGGACATCGATGCCCATATCAAGGAAATCTCGGACCGCGAACATGAGGCGGACGACATCATCCGCGACGTGCTGCAGGACGTCCGCCGCATCTTTGTCACTCCCTTCGACCGCAGCGCCATCACCGGCCTGATCGGCGTGATGGACGACGCCATCGATCAGATGAACCAGACGGCGAAAGCGATCGCCCTGTTCGAGGTGAAGGAATTTCCTTCCCAGATGCAGGATATGAGCGCCCTGATCGTCGAATGCGCGCGAATCACGGCGGAGGCGATGCCGCTGTTGCGTTCGCTGAACCTGAATTCGGCGCGGCTGCATGACCTGACCGAGCGGCTGGTGAAGCTGGAGGGCCATGCCGACATCCTGCATGAAGCGGGCCTGAAGGCGCTCTACGCCCAGGCGCGGCAGGGCAATCCGATGGACTTTGTCGTCGGGAACGAAATCTACAGCCATCTGGAAAAGGTGACTGACCGGTTCGAGGATGTCGCCAACGAGATTTCCGGCCTGGTCATCGACCACGCCTGACGCGCCAGAGCAGACAGATGGAAGCCCATATCGCCTTACCGCTGCTGGTCGCGCTGATCGGCGTCGCGCTGTTGTTCGATTTTCTGAACGGGCTGCACGACGCCGCCAACTCCATCGCGACCATCGTGTCGACGCGGGTGTTGAAGCCGCAATATGCGGTCGCCTGGGCGGCGTTCTTCAACTTCATCGCCTTCCTCTTCTTCGGCCTGCATGTGGCGGAGACGGTCGGTAAGGGCATTGTCGACGCCAGCATCATCGATCCGGCGGTGATCTTCGGCGCGCTGATGGGGGCGATTGCGTGGAACCTGATCACCTGGGGGCTGGGCATCCCCTCCTCCAGCAGCCATGCGCTGATCGGCGGGTTGCTGGGCGCGGGAACGGCCAAGGCGGGGCTTTCCGCCGTGGTGTGGAGCGGGGTGTTCAAGACCAGCGCCGCCATCGTGCTGTCGCCCGCCATCGGGTTGATGCTGGCGTTGCTGCTGGTGCTGATCATAAGCTGGATATTCCGCCGCTTCACGCCGCAGGGCGCGGACCGGGTGTTTCGCAAGTTGCAGCTCGTCTCGGCGTCGCTCTATTCGCTGGGCCATGGCGGCAATGATGCGCAGAAGACCATGGGGATCATTGCCGTGCTGCTCTATTCGCAGGGCATGCTGACCGGCGGTTTCCATGTGCCCTTCTGGGTGGTGCTGAGTTGCCAGGCGGCGATGGGTCTGGGGACGTTGCTGGGCGGATGGAAGATCGTCCATACCATGGGGTCGAAGATCACGCGGCTGTCACCGGCGCAGGGTTTTTGCGCGGAGACCGGGGGGGCGCTGACTTTGTTCATGGCGACGCATCTGGGCGTGCCGGTGTCGACCACCCACACCATCACCGGCGCGATCGTGGGCGTCGGGGCTTCGCGGCGCTTGTCGGCGGTGCGGTGGAACGTGGCATCCAGCATCATCGTCGCCTGGGTCGTGACCCTGCCTGCCGCCGCGATGATTGGCGCTGCCTTCTACTGGCTGACGCGGTTCTTCTGATGCGATGAGGGCGCGGTCGGTTGCCCGCCGCGCCCTTCCTCTCCTGACCCCTTGGAAATGTTCAGCTCACCCGGCCGAGGCGGTGGTAGAGATTGGCGTATTTGACAGATTCCGGCTTGTCCTGAACTTCGCGCAGATAATGGGCGATGGCAGTTCGGATCAGGCCGAAATCCTCCTGGGAGAAAACCGCGCGGGAACGGGCGGGTTCGCGGGTTTCGGTCGTTTCCATTGGTCTTCCTTTCCGTTGAGATGACACCAAAGACCATGAATGAAGTCGCGGGGTAAGGGCGATTAGTGGGGCGGTGTCATGGGGTGACTTGTTCATACTGTCATTTTTTGACATAGTGACAGTATGGCGGATGATCGGAAACTTTATCTGGGGCCGAAGCTGCGGGTTTTGCGGCGGGAGTTGGGGCTGAACCAGACGCGGATGGCGGAGGAATTGGGGGTTTCGCCCAGTTACCTCAACCATCTGGAGCGCAACCAGCGGCCCTTGACGGCGCAGATGCTGCTGCGGCTGGCCAATGTCTATGACATCGACATTCGCGATTTCGTCGCCAGCACGCAGGAGGGCGCGGCGAGCGCGCTGGGGGAGATATTGTCCGACGCGCTGGTGCGCGACATCGGGGTCGCCCGCGACGAGGTGCTGGAGGTCGCGGAAAATTATCCGGGGGTCAGCGAAGCGATAGGGCGATTCTATCGGGCGCTCAGCGATTTGCGGCGCTTGCCGGAGCAGGTCGCGGCTGGTCCGGGGAGCGCGGCGCCACTGCATGCGCCGATCGACTGGCTGCGCGAGACAATTGCGCGGGCGGGCAATCATTTCGCGGAGCTGGACGCGGCGGCGGAGGTGCTGGCGGGGGAGATGGGGGACGATCCTTCCGCTTTGCAGGCGGACATCAGGGCGCGGCTGAAGGCGCGGCATGGCATGGCCGTGCAGTTCGTGCGGGAGGATGTGCTGGCGGGCACGCTGCGCCATTATGACATGCACCGGCGGCGGCTGTTGCTGAGCGAACGGCTGGCTTCATCCGGGCGGTTGTTCGCGGTCGCGTACCAGCTTTGCGCGCAGGAACTGGCGGACGCCATCGCCGCGCAGGTGGCGCGGGCGGGGCCGCCGGACGAGGACAGCCGCCGCCTGGCGGGTATCGCGCTCACCAACTATGCGGCGGCGGCGCTGATCATGCCCTATGACCGGTTCGCCAGGGCGGCGGAGCAGAGCCGGCACGACCTGCCGCTGTTGCGGGCGCGGTTCGGGGTGTCGATGGAGCAGCTTGCGCATCGCCTCACCAGCCTGGGGCGGACGGGGGCGCGGGGCGTGCCCTTCTTCATGGCGAAGGTGGACCGGGCGGGCATCGTCTCCAAGCGGTTCGACGGGGAGGCGTGGCCCTTTGCGCGGCTGGGGGGCACCTGTCCGCGCTGGGACGCGCATGAGCGGCAGGAGCCGGATGTCGTGCATCCGCAACTGATCGAGACGATGGACGGGCGGCGCTTCGTCAGCCTGACCGTGGGGTTGCCGAGTGAGGGCGGTGCGCGGGGGCGGTCCGTGATCGCGCTCGGCTGCGAGGCGAAGCATGGGGCGCGGATCGTGCATGCCGACGGGATCGATTTCGAGAAGGGCGCGGCTACGGAGGTGGGGCCGACCTGTCATTTGTGCGAGCGGCGGGGGTGTCCGGACCGCGCCCTGCCGCCCGTGACGCGGGCGCTGGATTTGCATGGCTATGAGCGGACGGTGGCGCCGTTTCCGTTTCGGCGGGTTTAGGGGGGATTGATGGCTTATCCTGTTTAAGCTGCGGAGTGTTCCTGCGAAGGCAGGAACATGTTGAGCTTCGACCGGATCAGGACAGACTTCAGGCCGTAAGCGGCGGTCGGTCTGCAAGGCCGCTTGAAACCCGTTAACCGCCGTCCCGGGTGCTCATTTCAAAGCAAGGGCGCTGATGAGCGTTTGCCGTGGGATGTTTAAGGCATATATATATAGCTGTAACATGCCTCATATGCTTTACGTCCTTAGGACGTAAAGCATATGAGGCTGTATCGCAATCCCTGTACGTTTTAAGACCGGATCAGGCACGCCTACTTGACAAAACCAGTATTGAACTCCATACGTCCTTAGGACGTATGGAGTTCAATACTGTGTCACTTTACCTTAGTCAGGCGATCGTGAAAAGGCTGGAGCAGGCCAACGCACCGCTCGTCACCGAATATAGCCTGAACCAGCATGTCAAACCTCTCTTGGCCACCGGTCAATATGAGGGAGAGAAAATACTCCGCCTTCCGGCCTATTGGGGACACTCTCAACTTCGAGCGATGATCCGTACGCTCGTCAAGCGGCGCATTCTCGTACCTGACGAAGACTTCAAGGCCGGTGTCTGGCGCGTCGTTCAGGCTGCGGACGCGCCCACCGCCGAAGAGGCGATATGCCTGGTCGATCCATTTGCCTATATCTCGCATCTGTCGGCAATGCAGCGATATGGCATTACCGACCGTTCCCCCGAAGCATTGCATATGACGACCCCATCGCGCACGCTTTGGACACAGCTGCGCAATATCCGGATGGCGGAGGATTATAAGGACGAGCCAATGCCTTCCCTTCAGCCGCAGCTCAGCCGCATCGGTATTCGCGAGCATGTCCGGCGCCGCCATGTCATCGTTCACGAAACGAAGCATCCGGCCGATCCGACACCTATTGCCGGCAGCGTCAGCCGGATTGCCAAGATCGGCCGGGTTTTCGTCGATATGCTGGATCAGCCAGCGCTGTGCGGCGGTATCCGGCATATTCTCGATTGTTACGATCGCCACGCTGAAGACTGGCTGGAGGATATCATCGTTGCGGTCAACACCACCGATAACCCGATAGTGAAAGTGCGCGCCGGTTATATATTGGAAGAAATGCTAGGCCTTTCGGATCCACGCATCGGCGGATGGGCCGCCTGTGCGCAGCGGGGCGGTTCCCGTAAGCTCGATCCCCAAGCGCCATATGGCCAAGTCTTTTCTGCAAAGTGGATGATCGCGATCAATGCCTGATTCTGATACGCCTGTCGAAACCGTGGATGTCGATATTCGCGCATGGGTCGAAAGCGCCCGCGCCGATCCGCAACTGTTCCGCGATCGCCAGGTTACCGAGATCGTACTGGCCGCGATAGGCCTGTCTCCGTCCCTCCATCAAAGCCTGGTTCTTAAAGGAGGCGCATTGATGGCGCTCGCCTTCGGGTCGCGACGGGTCACCGGCGATGTGGACTTTTCGGCGACGGTGCAGCCTGACGGTTTCGACGGGTTGCTCCGCGAGGAACTCGACGCGAAGCTGCCGATCGCGGCCATAAGGCTGGGTTATCTCGACCTTGTATGCCGGGTACAGGGCGTGAAGCGGCGTCCCAGGCCCGCGCTGTTCGAGGGCGCCGAATTTCCCGCGCTCGAATTGCGGATCGGATCAGCCGAGCGCGGCTCGAAACAGGAAGCCGCCCTGGCAGAAGGGCGAGCGGGCCGCATCCTCTTGGTCGAGATCAGCTTTCGCGATCAGGTCTATGCGTTTCAGGAGCTTAATCTGAGCAATGCCGATGTCGGGGTTCAAGCCTTTACGCTCGAAGAACTGATCGCCGAAAAGCTGCGCGCGCTCCTTCAACAGCCGATCCGCAATCGCGCCAGGCGCCAGGACGTCTACGACATCGCATTTCTACTGGACAACAACCCGGTTGACGACGGCGTTCGTCAAACAATGCTTGCCACGCTGGTCGAAAAGTGTCGAACGCGGGGTATCGAACCGAACCGGCATTCGATCGATGACCCGGAGATAGCCGCCCGCGCCCAACGCGACTGGGCAACCCTTCGGCTCGAACTCGCGGAACTTCCGCTGTTTGAAGAACGCTTCGCAAAGGTGCGCGATCTGTACCACTCGCTGCCCTGGCCAGCGGATCAATAAGCCGGCTCGACCAGTCCGGGTCTGGCGCGGAGGAACGGCGGACACCCGCCGTCCCAACAAAAAGGGGCCGCCGGGCAGGCGACCCCTTCTATCCTCTCCCTAAAGCGGGCAGGTCTGCTTTTTTAGTCGGCCTTCGTCTGAAGGTTGACGGCCGCGTATTTGCCGCGGCGGTCGACTTCCAGTTCGAAGTCGAGGCGATCACCTTCATTCAGCGCGCTCATGCCGGCGCGTTCTACGGCGCTGATATGAACGAATGCGTCGGGCTGGCCGTCGTCGCGCTGGATGAAGCCGAAGCCCTTCATGGCATTGAAGAACTTGACCGTGCCGCTGGCGCGTTCGCCGGTAAGCTGGCGCTGCGGGCCGCGGTCGCCGCCCGGGGCGCCGAAGCCGCCTGCGCGGGGTTCGCGCGGTTCGCGGGGACGATCCGTGACCGGGAGCGGTTCGCCCTCGATCTTGAGATCGGTCGCCGAAATCTTGCCGCCGCGATCGACCAGCGTGAAGCCAAGCTGCTGACCCTCGGCCAGGCCGGTCAGGCCAGCCTGTTCGACAGCGCTGATGTGGACGAACACGTCTTCCGCGCCATCGTCACGGACGATGAAGCCGAAACCCTTCTGGCCGTTGAAGAACTTGACCACGCCAGTGCCTTCACCGACGACCTGGGCAGGCATGCCACCGCCGCCACCGCGGCCGCCGCCGAAACCACCGCCGCCGCCGAAGCCGCCGCCACCGCCGCTGCGGAAGCCACCGCCGCCACCGCCGCCGAAGCCGCCGCGATCACCGCCGAAGCCGCCACCACCGCCGCCGAAGCGATCACCGCCGCCGAAACCGCCACCGCCGAAGCCACCGCGATCGCCGCCGAAGCCGCCACGACCGCCTTCATAGAAACCCTCGTCGCCGAAACCGTCGCGCTTATCCTTGCCGCGCCCGCCGCGGCGACCTCTATCAAAACTCATGCCCTGTTGGTCACTTTCGCTTCGCCCCAGACTAAACCAGACAAGCATGTCGGGCGAATGACATGCAGAATCCACCGCAAGCACGCGGTTTGGGACTCACTATATCAGCTTTTCAGGGGAGCGCGAATGATTTTTAAGGCGGACAAATGCCGCGAAATGGCGGCTTTGGGAGGGGTTGAGCGCCTTTCGTTCTCCATTGCCAAGCGGCGATTGCGAACTGGCGGCTTTGGCCATAGAGGGGAATCATGACCGTCCATTTCCATGAAGAGGATCTGCCGCAGGGCGTCCTTGCCCCCGGCCCGATCGCCGTCGACACCGAAACCATGGGGCTGATCACGCCCCGCGACCGCCTGTGCGTCGTGCAGATCAGCGACGGCAAGGGCGACGAGCATCTGGTGCGCTTCAACCCCGGCAGCGATTATGCCGCGCCCAACCTGCGCGCCGTGCTGGCCGATCCGGAACGGTTGAAGCTCTATCATTTCGGGCGGTTCGATATTGCGGCGATTCGCCATTATATGGGCATCGTGGCCGCGCCGGTCTATTGCACCAAGATCGCTTCGCGGCTGGTGCGGACCTATACCGACCGGCATGGGCTGAAGGAACTGGTGCGCGAACTGCTGGGGCAGGAATTGTCCAAGGTGCAGCAGTCGAGCGACTGGGGCGGGCCGGTGCTGTCGGACCCGCAGAAGGAATATGCGGCGTCCGACGTCCGGTACCTGCATGCGTTGAAGGCGGAGCTGGACAAAAGGCTGGTGCGCGAGGGGCGGATGGAACTGGCGCAGGCCTGTTTCGATTTCCTGCCGCACCGGGCCGAACTGGACCTGGCGGGATGGCCGGAGATCGATATCTTCGCGCATATGTGAGGGTGCATGTCGTTACAGGCCGAACAGCAACGCGATGCGCGCCGACACTGGGCGCGGCCGGGGGGGCGGCATGACCGGCTGGTCGGGCTGCTCAAGAACTGGCTGCCCGCGGCGGTGGGCGTGCTGGCGGCTTTGCTGGCGACGGCGCCCTTTACCGGCGGGGACAAGGTGAGCTTCGTGCTCGACAAGAACAAGGTCGAGGTGGCGAAGGAGCGGATGCGCGTGACCGAGGCGCTCTATCGCGGGGAGGACAGCAAGGGGCAGCCCTTTTCCCTGCGGGCGGGATCGGCGGTGCAGAAAAGTTCGCGGGAACCGATCGTGGACCTGAATGACATGTCGGCGCGGATATTGCTGTCCGACGGGCAGGCGTTGCTGCGGGCGCAAAAGGGGCGGTACGACATGGATACGGAGCGGGTCGCCATCGACGGGCCGGTGCAGTTCCAGTCGGAGGGCGGATACAGGATGACGACGCGGGATGTGGGCGTGGACCTCAAGACGCGGCGGATGCAAAGCGCGGGGCGGGTCGATGGGCGGATACCGATAGGGACGTTCAGCGGCGACCATCTGGAGGCCGATCTGGGCGCGCGGACGGTGACGCTGAACGGGCGTGCGAGCTTGCGTATCGAGCAAAATGGCCTCAAAGGGCAAAGGTGATGAAAAAGCCCCTTCTTTTGGTGTCGTTGAGCGCTTTGGGTGCGGCCGGACTGGTCTATGCCGGGGCGGACGCGCAGGTGTTGAAGAATCATGACAGCAATGCGCCGGTGAATTTCACCGCCGACCGGATCGAGGTGCAGGACCGCGCCGACCGCGTGATCGTGTCCGGCCATGTCGAGGTGACGCAGGCGGGCATGACGTTGAATGCGGCGCGGATGACGGTGGCTTACCGGAACCGGCCGGGGGGCGGGACCGGGACCAACGGGGTGGAGATCGACCGGATCGACGCTTCGGGCAATGTTGTCGTGACCAAGGGGGATCAGACGGCGAAGGGCAATGTCGCCATCTATGACCTGAACAGCAGGTTGATCACCATGTTGGGCAATGTATCGCTGACGCAGGGGACGAACCGGCTGACCGGGGGGCGGCTGGTGATCGATCTGACCAGCGGGCGGTCGACCGTGGATGGGCGGGCGGCCGGTGGCGGCGGTTCGGGCGTGTCCAGCGGGGCTGGCGGGCGTGTGTCCGGGACTTTTTCGGTGCCTCAGCGGAAGGAGTGAGGGCGGGATTGCCTGTGCGCAGGCCCCTCCTTCCTCTTTAAGGGCGTTTGTCCCAGTGGACGAGTCGGGGAGCGCCTGTTTCGTCGATGGTCAGTTCGCCGAAGGCTCCGGTGCGGAGTTTGAGGTTTTTGAGCGGCAGGCCCAATGCGAGGAGCGCGAAGCGGGCGGCGCCGTTGCTGGTGACGAGCAGGTCCGTCCCCTCCCCTTCCTGAGCGAACCAGTCTTTCCAGGCGGCGATGCGGGATTGCGCGTCGACCCTCCAGTCCTTGGGCGCGATGCCCTGTTCGTCCCAGGCGGTGAGCGCGTCGGCGCCCAGGCGGGCGAGGACTTGCGATTCGGGTTGGCCTTCGTCGGGGCCGTGGTCGATCTCGTTGAGCCAGGGGAGTGGGCCGTCGAGCGGGTGGCCGGTGGCGGAGGCGATGGCGGCGGCGGTTTCGCGGGCGCGCCGGAGCGGGCCGCTGTGCAGGCGGCGGATCGGGAAGTCTTGCGCGGCGAACCAGGTGGCGAGGCTATCGGCCTGGGCGCGGCCGCTTTCCACCAGCGGGATGTCCGTGCCTGCGCCGATGCGGCGGGCCTGCGCGCTGCTTTCGAAGGTGTTGCCGTGGCGGATGATGAAGATGCGGCGCATCGGTCCGGGCATCAGGGCGTCGGGTCGCCGTGGGTGGCGATCAGGGCTTCGACGCGGGCGATGTCTGCTTCGGTGTCGATGCCGGAACTGTCGAAGAGGGGCGGGGATACGGCTACGGTGGTGATGGGGATGCCGAGTTCGAGCAGGCGGAGTTGTTCCAGGCCTTCGAGATTTTCGAGGGTCGTGGGGGGGGCGGCTTCGAAGCGGGTCAGGGCTTCCAGCGTGTAGCCGTAGAGGCCGACATGGCGCCAGACCGGGGAGAGCGGCTGGCTTTGGCGCAGGGCATCCTCGTTCCGGATGGCGGGGATGATGGTCTTGGAGAACCAGAGGGCGCGGCCGTCCGGCGCGCGGGCGCAGGTGGTGCCGCTGAAGGGCGAGCGCGTCTTGTGGTCGCGCAGGGCGTCGAGCGCGGGCCAGTCCAGGGCGATGACGGGGGTGGCGACATCCGCCCCGCCCTCCAGCGCGGCGATGACGGCGCGGAGCGCGCCTTCCGGCTGGAAGGGACTGTCGCCCTGGAGGTTGACGATGAAGCGGGGTTCGCCCTCGCGCTGGCGGGCGGCGGCCAGGGCGCGGCCGGAGCCGGTGGCGATGCCGCTGTCCGTCATGGCCGCGTCGCAGCCCGCGGCGCGGGCGTGGGTGGCTATTTCCTCGTCATCGGTGGCGACCAGCAGGTGCGCGTGCGGGAGGTTCGCGGTGGCGGCGCGGGCCATGGCGATGGTCCGGTGCAGCAATGTGCGGCCCGCGATGAGGCGCAGCGGCTTGCGCGGCAGGCGGGAGGAGCCTGCGCGGGCCGGGATGACGATGAGGGTGGACGTCGCGGACATTCCGTTCAGGCCGAATGGATCATGCTGGTCCCTGCGCGCCCGGCGCCATTCAGGCGACGCCCGCGTGCAGCAGGTCGTGCATGTGGAGCGCGCCGACCAGACGATCCTTTTCGCAGATGAAGAGGAGGGTGATATTATGGTCGTGCATCAGGCGCAGGGCTTCGGACGCCAGCTCCTCCGGCCCGACCGACAGCGGCTCTGCCGTCATGTAGCGGCCCACCGGTTCGTTCATATGGCGGGTGCCGGTGACAGTGCGGCGCAGGTCGCCGTCGGTGAAGGCGCCGATCAGCGCACCTTCCCTGTTGACGACCGCCGTGCCGCCGAGGCGCGCGCGGGTCATTTCGATGGTGGCGTCCAGCAGCGAGGCGTCCTCCTCCACGCGGGGCACATCGTCGCCCGACGCCATGAGTTCGCGCACCTTGACCAGTTGCGCGCCGAGCCGGCCATTGGGGTGGAATTTGTGGAAATCGTCCGCCGAAAAGCCCCGCATCTCCATCAGCGAAATGGCGAGCGCGTCGCCAAAGGCCATCTGGATCGTGGTGGAGGTGGTCGGCGCCAGCGCGTTGGGGCAGGCTTCCTTCACGTTCGGCATCAGGATGCAGATGTCCGACGCCGCCGCGACCGTGCTGTGCGAGCGCGTCGTCATGCCCAGCAGGGGGATGGCGAAGCGCTTGCAATATTGGATGATGGGGCCGAGTTCGCTGGACTCGCCCGAATGGGACAGCATCAGCACGACATCGTCCGGCGTCACCATGCCCAGGTCGCCATGACCGGCGTCCGCGGGGTGCAGGAAGATGGCGGGCGTGCCGGTGGAGGTGAGGGTCGCCGTCATCTTGCGCGCGACGATGCCGCTCTTGCCGATGCCGGTGACGATCAGGCGGCCCCGGACATTCATGATGGCGCCGACCATGCGCAGGAAGTTGGCGGAAAATTCCCGGTCCGCGAATTTCGCTTCCAGGGCGTTCAACCCCTCCGCCGCGATGGACAATGTGCGGCGCGCGGATTCAGCGATCCGTCCGCCTGAGCCGAATGGCACGATCTTCGTTACTGTCGACACGCGTAAGCCCTTTTTTCCGCCATCGCCGCCGGTTGTCGTTCCGGCTGACCATAGCGGCGACGAACCACCGCCCCACGGTGTTCCGCCCTTACCTCATTCCGCGACCCGACCGATTGAAGCAATCGGCACCCGGCTGTCGTGGATGGCGTCTTCCATTGTTTTTAGCAATCTATTTCGCAAGTGCGAATGTTGATTTACGCGCCATTAACGCCACAATGGACCAAAAAGCGACGAGTTGCTCAATAAGGCGGACCGATGGCGGAACCATTTATCGTCGCAGCGATTGTTGACGCCCGCGTCACCCCAGCTTGTGATAGGCGCGATACCAGTCGACGAAGCGCGGCACGCCCGTTTCGATGCCGGTGGTCGGCGCGAAGCCGATGTCCTGCGCGATGGCGCTGATGTCCGCGAAGGTCGCGGGAACGTCCCCCGGCTGCATTGGCTGGAAGTCGATTTCCGCCTTGCGCCCGCAGGCATCCTCCAGAACGGAGATGAGGTGCATCAATTCTTCGGGGCGGTTGTTGCCGATATTGTAGAGCCGGTGGGGCGAGCGGCTGCCCCCCGCCTTGGCCGCGCCGTCATCCTCCGGCGCATGGTCCAGGCAGCCGATCACGCCGCTGACGATGTCGTCTATATAGGTGAAGTCGCGCTGCATCCGGCCATGGTTGAACACCGGGATCGGATCGCCCGCCAATATCTTCGATGTGAAGATCCACATCGCCATGTCGGGGCGGCCCCAGGGACCGTAGACGGTGAAGAAGCGCAGGCCCGTCATCGGAATGCGGAAGAGATGGGCGTAGGTTTCGCTCATCAGTTCGTCCGCCCGCTTGGTGGCGGCGTAGAGCGAGACGGGGTGGTCGGCGCGGTCCTCCACGCGGAAGGGCAGCGTGTCGTTGCCGCCATAGACGGAGGAGGAGGAGGCGTAGACCAGGTGCCGCACCCGCCGTTCCCGCGCCACTTCCAGCATGTTGACATGGCCCGCGAGGTTGGAGCGGACATAGGCGTGGGGGTTGATCAGCGAATAGCGCACGCCCGCCTGCGCGCCCAGATGGACGATCGCGTCGATGGGGTGGTCGTGCAGCGCCGCCTGGAGCGCGTCCATGTCGGCGAAATCGAGTTCCGCGAAGGTGAACAGGCCGCCATGGCGTTCATGCAGGGCGGCGATCCGGTCGCGTTTCAGCGAGACGGGGTAATAGTCGTTCATATTGTCGATGCCGAACACCGCCCGGCCCTGCGACAACAGACGGTCAGCGACGGCCATGCCGATGAATCCGGCCGCGCCGGTCACGAGGATTGTCATGGTGCGGGTTCCTGTCCTTGGCTGTACGCTGGGTACTTCACAGACAATCCCGTGCGGGATGTAAAGGGCTTTCCCCATAAGGGCCGCGAGGGCGCCTGAATTTCATTCGGAATGGGGGTGTCGGGCGGAGGGCGGATGACAGGCGCCATCCAACGATGATGCAAAAATGAAAAGGATAATATACTGCCAATTCATGATCGATCGGCGCGACTTTCTATCTGGTATCGGCGTCATGCTCCTGTCCGGTTGTGCTGGCGGGCGAGCAACGACATTTGATCCGATCGCCCGCCTTCGCGCCATTGAACAGGCGGCGGGCGGCAGACTGGGAGCGTTCTTTCTCGATACCGGCAGCGGACAGAGCTTTGGCTGGCGCGCCGATGAGCGCTTCTGCCATTGTTCGACGTTCAAATTGTCGCTTGCGGCGATGGCGCTTCGAGAAAGCGATGCCGGTCGCCTCGACCTGAAGCAAATGCTCCCCTTCGGCCAGTCCGATATCGTCGCCTATTCGCCTGTCGTCGAAAGGAATCTTGCCGACGGCGTCTTGCCGATCCTGACGCTGGCCGAAGCCGTGCAGGTGACGAGCGACAATGCCGCTGCGAACGTGCTGATGCGTCGGCTTGGCGGACCGCAGGCATTGACGCGGTTCTGGCGCGGGATCGGGGATGATGAAAGTCGGCTTGACGGCTATGAGCCAGACATCAACGTCATACCGCCCGGCACCGAGGAGAACAGCACGACACCAAGGGCAATGGCCGAAACGGTACGGCGGATTGTGCTGGGCGACGTGCTTCGCCCGCACAGTCGAAACCGCCTGCGCGACTGGATGGCGGCAACGAAAACCGGAATGAACCGCATCAGGGCCGGAATTCCCGCGGATTGGCGCGCTTTCGATAAAACGGGCACTGGCATGCGCCCAGGCATCGGCAACAAGACCAACGACCTGGCTATCCTGGTTCCACCCAATGGTGGCAGCCCGTTGGTCGTGACTGGCTATTTCGAGACCGCGTCCTTCTCCGAAAATGTGCGTCCGACGGACGAAGCCGTTCTCAAAGCGCTCGGAGAGGTCGCGGTGGCCTGGGCAGGCTGACCTGTTCATCATCGCGGATCGTCGTCCACGGTTCGACGCATCGCAGCGGGCAGGCGCTGTCAGGCGCGATCCGCGCATTCGCGGGGGTCAAACCGGTCGAACCTGGCCTAGCGGACGGCTTGTTCCGCCGGAGTGAAGGGGAGGTCCAGCGCCTCCGCCACGGCCTGGTAGGTGATCTGGCCGTTCCACACGTTCAGCCCTTCGCGCAGATGCGGGTCGGCACGCAGCGCTTCCTTCCAGCCCAGGTCGGCGATGCGCAGCGCATGGGGCAGGGTGACGTTGTTGAGCGCGTAGGTGCTGGTGCGCGCCACCGCGCCGGGCATGTTGGCGACGCAATAATGGACGATGCCGTCCACGATATAGGTCGGGTCGTCATGGGTGGTGGGGTGGCTGGTTTCGAAGCAGCCGCCCTGGTCGATGGCGACGTCGACCAGCACCGCGCCCTTCTTCATGGTCTTCAGCATGGCCGCCGACACCAGTTTGGGCGCGGCGGCGCCGGGGATCAGCACCGCGCCGATCACAAGGTCCGCCTCCTCCACGCATTCGGCCAGATTGGCGCGGTTGGAAAAGCGCGTCTTGGCCCGCGCCTCGAAATGGATGCCCAGCCGTTCCAGCGCTTCCGGGCTGCGGTCCAGGATGGTGACGTCCGCGCCCAGGCCCGCCGCCATCTGCGCCGCGTTGAAGCCGACCACGCCGCCGCCGATCACCGCGACCTTCGCCGGGAGGACGCCGGGCACCCCGCCCAGCAGCACGCCCCGTCCGCCATGCGCCTTTTCCAGCGCGGTCGCCCCGGCCTGGATCGCCATGCGTCCTGCGACCTGGCTCATGGGTTTCAGCAGCGGCAGACCGCCATGGGCGTCGGTCACCGTTTCATAGGCGATGCCGATCGCGCCCGACGCCATCAGATCCCGCGCCTGATCCGGATCGGGCGCCAGATGCAGATAGGTGTAGAGGATCTGGCCGGGGCGCAGCAGGGCGCGTTCTTCCGGCTGGGGCTCCTTGACCTTCACGATCATTTCCGCCGCCGCGAAGATGGCGGCGGGGTCGTCCACGATCTCCGCCCCGGCGCGGGCATAGAGGCCGTCATGCGCACCGATCCCCTCCCCCGCGCCGCTTTCCACCAGCACGCGATGGCCGTGGGCGGTCAGCTCATGCACGCTTTCGGGCGTCAGGCCGACGCGATATTCGTGATTCTTGACCTCTCTGACGGTGCCTACGATCATGACCTTGCTCTCCATCGTTGCCGGCGGGGCTTCAATGTCCGGTAGATAGGCATCGTTCCGGCAATTTACCCGTTTTTGCGGGATGGAGCCTCAGCGTGTCTGCCGGATGGAAAGTAAAGTAAAGCATCCCCTTGCCTAGCGCGCCGACCCACGATAGGGAGCCGCCTCCAGTGCAATGCGGAGCGGTGGCCGAGTGGTCGAAGGCGCTCGCCTGGAAAGTGAGTATACGTCAAAAGCGTATCGAGGGTTCGAATCCCTCCCGCTCCGCCATTTTCTCCATTCATCAGGGTTCATTAACCCCCATTCCCTTCGCTTTTCTCCCGTTTTTCGGCTATGAACCTTCCCATGGGTTCCCATCGGAATGCCCCCAATCGCACAGCAACAGGGGGCATAATGGGGGCATGGCTTTTGGAATATGGGGGCATCGATGCTTACCGACGCTCAGGTCCGCAAAGCGCTGCCGCGCGAGAAGGACTATAAGCTGGCCGACGAAAAGGGGCTCTACCTGTTCGTCACGACCAAGGGATTTAAGAGCTGGCGCTATAAATATCGCCATGCTGGCAAGGAGCACCGACTGACATTCGGGGCCTATCCAGAGGTCTCCTTGGCTCAGGCGCGTGACAAGCGCGACGCTGCCAGGCGGCAGCTGCGCGAGCACCAGAACCCAGCCATGGAATTGCGCAAGGCGAAACTCGCCAGCATCGAGCGCGCTGGCCTTACCTTCGAAAAGCTGGCCCGCGCATGGCATGAGAATGAGAAAGGCCGCTGGGCCGAGGTTCATGCCTATGACGTCCTCAACAGCCTTCAGCGCGACGTCTTTCCTGAGATCGGCAGCATGCCCATTCAGGAGATCGATGCCCCCACTGTGCTGGCGACCCTCCGCAAGATCGAACGACGCGGCTCTATCGAAACTGCCCGGCGCATCCGGCAGCGCATGTCCGCAGTCTTCGTCTATGCCATCTCGGAAGGCATCGGGGACAGTGATCCAGCCGCGATCGTCACCAAGGCGCTCAAGCCGCTTCCCAAGAAGGGCAAGCAGCCTGCCCTCACCAACATTGAAGAATGCCGCCAGCTGATCATGGACAGCGAGGCGTCGGGCGCTACGCCGGTCGTGAAGCTGGCTTCACGCCTGCTCGCCCTCACATCGGTGCGGCCCGGCGTCGTGCGGGGCATCGGCTGGGATGAATTTGAGGATCTGGAGGGGGATGAGCCGATCTGGCGCATCCCAGCCGCTCGCATGAAGCTGGCGCTGCACAAGAAGGACGAGGAAGCGTTTGAGCACATCGTGCCCCTCTCTCGCCAGGCGGTGGACGTCATTGTTCAGACGCGGCGGCTGACCGGGCGCTGCCCTCTAGTCTTCCCCTCGATTCGGCACAGCCACCAGCCGATGAGTGAGAACGCGATTGGCTATCTTTATAACCGGGTCGGTTATCATGGCCGTCATGTCCCCCACGGCTGGCGCGCGGCGTTCAGCACCATCATGAACGAACTGCATGACCGCGCGTGGCGAGCGGCTGGGCATCAGGATGCCTCACCCGATCGTGCCATCATCGACTTGATGCTGTCGCACGTCCCGCAGAACAAGGTGGAGAGCGCCTATAACCGCGCCGCTTATATGCCCCGGCGCCGCGAAATCGCGCAGGAGTGGGCCGACCTGCTCATGGATGGCGTGATGAGTGCGAAGAACCTGCTGAAGGACTAGAATGAAGAATGCCCCCAAATCTGGGGGCATCTCGGGAGGCATCCCCGCATCGGGGGAGGTTCCAAGAAGACTATCGCCGCGGCGATATGGGAATTGCAATATCGGTATTCCGATATCGCCGCCGACGAAACTCATCGTCTGTCGCTGAGCTGATCGAAGTGATCCGTCCCTGCAGATTAGCAGGGACCTGATGCCGGTTCGAACTAGCGCAATTTTTGCACTAGTTCGAACTGTCCGGGATTTCCGGACAGTTGCCCGGCGGCCGCGCCAATAGCCTGAACAAGATCCGACGTGGCAATTCCCATATCGGTATCCCGATATCGCTGACCGCCGACGAAATTCGTCATCAGTCGCTGGGCGGAACGAAGCGATCGGTCCCTTGGAAATCCATGGGGCCGGTGTCGCTTCGAACTACCGCACTTTTTGCGGTAGTTCGACGTGTCCAGGATTTCCGAACAACTGGACCTGAGCCAACCAGCGATGGGAACCGTCTCACCGCATCAACTCAGCGCAGAGGCGTTGCATTATATGGGCACGCTCCTAAGAGCGCGCTGGTTGAGGCGAGAAACCCAACATGCATTTTTATCAACCTAGGGGGTTGAACGGTTGCACCTTCGTGACTATGTAGGGTCAACAAGGAGGTAACCTGATTCACGCTGCAAGGGGAGAAGGGACTGTCAACATGATCACCGAACTCGGAAAGGAGCTTCGTAAAATTCGGATCGACCGGGATGAACGTCTCCTCGATATGGCGGATAAAATCCAAAAATCAGCCGCTTTTGTTTCTGCGGTTGAGGTTGGAAAGAAATCGCCGCCTTCGGGCTTCGAGGAAATGATCATCCGGGCATATGGCCTAGCCAATGATGCAGCAGATGCGCTGCGTTCAGCGGCAGACCGGGCCCGTAAAGCTTTTACCATCGAACCGAACTCTCTGTTGGGAAGAGACACTGCCGGGCTTCTGGCTCGACGGATGAACGACCTTTCGGAAGATCAACTTAGGGATATTCAGAACATTTTGAGTAATAAGCGAAGGTAGTAGGAATGAGTGGGCAAAACTTCATAGTTCCGCCTAGGAATTGGAATGCTATAGAAAAATCCGCGCAGGACTGGCGAGCAGCATTCAAACTGGAGGATGTTGCCCATACTCCCATAACTGACATGCTGGAGAAGGTTCTCGATCTTAGATTGGGTGTTTTCAATCTGGTTATTGAAGAAAGCAGCGTGATGGGTTCGGCTGAAGGATATACCGATCCTAACGGCGAGTTCATCATGCTGCGGGAGGACGTTTATAGGGGCGCTTGTGCTGGCGACCGTCGGGATCGCTTCACTGCCGCGCATGAGTTCGGCCACTGGGCCATGCACACAAATGTACCACTGGCCCGAGCCACCTCAGACCGAAAAATAGAGCCGTATAGGTTGAGCGAGCCGCAAGCGAACCACTTCGCCAGCGCGCTTCTTATGCCGGCCCAGTTCTTCAGCGCCTGGGACACTCCGCAGACGGTCATGGACCGTCATGGCGTGAGCTATCAGGCTGCTTGCCACAGATTAGATTATCTTAATCGAAAGGGGATGATCAAAAAATAAAGACCCGAGCAATGCTCAGGCCTCAAGTTTTCCTCATCGGGCTCACAGGGGCTTGCCGGTGAGGAAGCCCTGCGCAGGAACCGAATCGGACGTGTGACAACGCCGCGCTATAAGCAATCGGTTCTCCTGTCAAGGCAAACAGCGCCCCTCGGAGACGTGGCATGGCAACGGGATCCCTCCCGCCGGCACCACCCGGGTATCGCTACATTTTCCGCCCTTGGCGGAAGTGTGCGCATACCGGCAAGGTGCTTTATGCCAAGGCCTTTGGTCTTAGAGCATGGCCTATCCTAATCCCGGTCTGATCGGGAAGAGGCTGGCGGCAGGCTTCGGCCTGCCGCCAGAGGCAGCTTCGGACCGCGTCTCTTCACCTGAAACGAAAAGGAGAATGACGTGAGCAAGAATGAACCCAAGAAGACCGTATATCGTGACTCAGACAGCGGCCAGTTCGTGAAGAAGAACTACGCTGACAAGCACCCGAAGACCACAGAGCGCGAGCGCGTTCGCACCGGGCGCTAATACATGATCCGCACGCCCAGCCTGGGCGTGCGGATACGCCTTAGTAGGCGGGGTTCCGATTGGGAGCTGTCCATGAGGCTCAGGACAGCGCGCCTAGTCCTAACGCCGTGATCGATCCCAGCGCGAGCAAAACGCCTGGCAGATAAAAGACATTGCCAACGATGACGGCTCGGCGCTCACGAACATAGTCGGATGACATCTCGTGCTGGCAGGCGAGCACGAAGAAGTGCTGCGACATGAAGGCGGCAGCAAAGGCGAGAAGCGCTGCGATCAGCCCGACCCCGAAGGCATGGTCGCCGAACAGGACGATGCCGCCTGCATTCAGCGCCAGCAAGGCCAGTAGCAGTTTCTCTGCCAGCGAAGCCTGAATCTGCATCCGGACGAGCATTTCCGCGGACGACGCGCCGTGCGGCGACGATCGCTCCAGCGCCGCTGCCATCGGCGAGCGGGAATCGTCATCGAAGTACGCGCCCGGTTTCACCTTGATCTCGCTTGCATCCATGCTCAGGCACCTTCCGCCAGTGTAAACGAAAAACTGGCAAGCCGGTCAACGGAGATCTGCCACGAGATCTCATCCCCCGGAGAGACCAGGCCCTCCATGCGCGCTGGCATCTCCACGACATCGTTGTTCGATAGGGGCGTGCGCAATAAAGGCCAGATGGCAGCCGATAATGTGCCGCCCGCTCCCACCGTGCCATCGGCGGCGAAGATGTGGTCATAGCGACGTCCAGCATGGACAAAGGTCAGAAACTGCCCCTCCTTCACCTGCGCTCCTGGCGTCATCCCCTTCAGGGGAACAGCCGTCCCGCTGGCCACGGCCGCAGCGACCAGTGGAGTGCCGATGCTGCCCACCTCTAAGTCCGGCTGGGGCACCTCCATCAGCAATCGATCCTCCCGAGCCCTAAGCAATCTGCTTTGGACCACCAGCGCCCGATCGCGCGTCGGCATGGGCGGAAGCGTGATGCGCATCCCGAACCTAGTGCCCAGCCGGTTGATGCGCTGCTCTGGGCCACCCAGAAAGGGAGTGAGGACAGTGCCGAAGTCGCGCAGGAAGATTTCGGCCGCACTAGGGACAACCCAGTCTGGCATGGTGATCACTGCCATTTATGAAGCCTTTGAAGTCTGGAGGGCGAGGCGAAGGGCGTGCCTTTTTCCTAGTCGATTGATCCTCTGCTCAGGGTATCCAAGGAACGGGGTTAGTGATCCGGAATAGTCGCGCAGAACTGCGCTGGCCTGGACCATGGATTCGGTCCTGACGTCCTCTTCGGTGCTCGATTTCTCCAGCCGCTCTGATTTCATGCTCACCTCCCTGGAATGCGGCGGCGGCTCGCCCGCGCCATGTCTTGTCCCGCCGCGCTGCGGGCCTGCACCGAACCAGCGACGGCCATGGGAGCGGCGACCGCGGCGGATCGCTCATCAACGATCACATCGAAGTAGGGCGACGGAACGATATGGGCTACGCCGCCGCCTCCCTGATCCTGCCCCGGCCGGCGAATATCCACCATTTCTCCACGAGACGCCTTGAATGCGATCACGTTCTTGTCGATGCCTGGCGCGCCCCCGACGCGGAAGCTGCCGCCAGTGTTGAACTTTGGTAGCCCTGACATAGCGCGGGAGATTGCGCCGGTGTTGATCACGGGGCCTGCGCCCCCCGTCGCGCTGCCTCCGCCGCCCAAGATCCCTCCAAAGACATTCGAAAGGCCGCCGACGATCGCCTTCTGAAGCTGGATGCGGATCAGATCGGCGATGATCTGGTTCGTCACTTGCTTGAACACATCGCCCAGGGAACGCGCCCCGGTCGCCGCATCAGCAAGGCCGTTCACAATGCCGTCAATGCCATCCACCTGCACACGCTCTAGCGCTTCGCGGGCGTCTTCAGCGCTCTTGGGCAGCCGATCCAGATAGGCTTCGAGCGGCCCCTGCGTGCTGCGTTCAGCCCGCGCGGTCGCTGCTTCCCGCATCGCTGGCAACTGTTCCAGCCGCAACCGGGCAGCCGTCGCTTTCTCCAGATCCGTCGACAAGGCCTCCAGCCGCAGCCGGCTCTCTTCCTCGTTGAATTGCGCTTCGAGGATCCGAAGCTCCACGGCGCGTCGCTCCCGAGCCGTGCGAGCGGCGTCGGCCGACAGCTGCATCAGTTCAATGGCAAGGTCATTCCGCATCTGCTCAGCGCGGATGGTCCGGTCGCGGATTGCCTCGTCCGCCTGCTGCCGGGCCAGCTGCTTGCGGGATTCTGCATTCTGATTGTTGAGCTCGACCAGCTGCTGCTTTTTGGCGGCATCGATGTCTTCATCTGCGCGGACGGCGCGCTCGCGGATCATGCGCTCGGTTTCGATCTGGTTGATGTCGGCGTCCCGCTGCGCCTCGATCGTGCCAGTCAATTCGGCAGTGGTCGAAATCAGGTCCGCGTTTTCGCGGGCAAGATCATCGGTGAACCGGCGCAGGGCCTCAGCGGCACGCTCCGCTTCACGCTGGGCACGTTTGCGCGCTGCCTCCGCTGCTCGCTCGGCCGCCTTGTCCGGCTTGCTGATCCCGCCGCCGCCGCCAGCGGTCGCCTCGGGTAGATCGCCGCGCCCGATGGGAGTGTTTTCCATCCGGTCAATCTCGCTTTCGAGCACACCAGCGATGCGGCTGGCGTCCTGGAAGTCGCGATGGCCCTCCCTCCCGGTGCGACCGCCCGAGAAGAAGTTAGAGGCTCCTGAAACCATTCCGCCCCAGAGCTTACCGACACCGCGAACGACATCGCCCCGCTTGAAGGCGTCGCTCATTTCTTGGCCGAGTAAGCGGCGGCCATCGGGCGTCGCGTTCAGCGCGTCATTCTGACGCTGTCTGGTTTCGGCCAACCTCTGCTTCGCAAGCTCCAGCCGGGCGGCGCGTGCGGCCTTCGCCTGTTCCCAAAGACTTTCCGTGAGGCCGTCGACGCTCTTCTTGAAGCCCCACATCTCCGGTTCAGCGCCAGCCGCCGCCGACCCAAGGCCCTTCTGCTCGCGCGCGGCATTGGCGGCCTGAGTAGAGGATGCGTCCAGGGCAACGCCCAGTTCGGTTGCCGCGTCCGCATTCGCCAGCAAGCGATCTTCGCCTTCACTGCTGACGGCGCTGAACACTTCGAAGCCCATAGCGATGGCGGTGATGGTCAAGGCCATGGGGCCGAGCGATGCCATCAGCGCGGTCGCTCCTCTGCCCGCGACACCCATGGCGACGCTTAGCCTAGTCACAGACGCGGAGGCCGCATTGGCAGCGACAGAACTGGTGGTGAACAAAGGCCCCAGGCGGGCCTGTGCGGCGGCGAGGGCGGCGGCGGACTGCGTGGCCCGCACATCGGCCGCCACCTTGCTGACTGTAGCGGCGGTAGCGAGGCCAACCGACGCCACATAGCGCGCGCCGATCGCCGTTCCGACCACGGCCAGCGCAGGGATGATCGTGTCGAGATTGTCCCCCAGCTTGCTGAGCGCTGATGCGAAGGCCGCCGAAACGCCGTTCGCCTTGTCGGCCTCGCCGAAGTAAACCATCAGCCGACTGTTCAATGCTTCGAGGGCGCCGGACAGCGTCAGCGTGGCGCGCGATGCCTGACCCTCTAGCCCGCTCGCTCCAGCAAGGATGGCGGCGAAAAACTCCTGACTGCTGACCTTGCCGTCCAGGACGGCGGCGCGCAGCTTCGCCACGGACCCGCCGAACTTCTCGGAGTTCGCAGCAGCCTGTAGCAGGGGGCGAAGGCCGCCCTCATTGATCTGGTTAAATTCTTCTGCCCGGACGGTTCCAGCCGCAAGCGCCTGCGTCAGCCCGAGGATGGCCCCAGATGCCTGCGTCGCGTTCGTGCCTGTGATGAGCAGCGCCTGACTGGTGGCCTCTGTCAGCTGCACGATCTGCTGCTGACCCGCCCCGAGTTCCTGCCCCGCCTGCGTAGCGTTGCCGAACAATGAAGCGAGGGATTCCAGCCCGACGCCATAGCGCGACGATAGGTCGAGCAACTGCGACTGCACGGCGGCGAGGTTCTTGCCTTCCAGCCCCGCGACCTTCAGCGAGTTCTGCACGCGAGTGAAGCCATCCGCGAGCTTCATCAATTCCTGGCCGGTGAAGTAGGTGGCGAGCGATGCCGCCAGCCCCTTCATCGACTGATTGATATTGGTGGCGGATTGCCGGATCTGGCGCTCCACACCCTGCACGTCCTTCGCGACGATGCCCATGCTGCGGGACACCGTCTGGACCGATTTCTGGGAGCGCTTGATCCCGCTTTCAAATTGAGCGGAGTCCAGCCCCAATGTGACGCGCAGTGCGCCTACGACCGACTTAGCGATGGGAGTTCTCCAAAGTATCGCCGTCGCGTGACGCACGGCCCATCTTAATCATTTCTGGACATATTTTCGGGATGACAGCATCCGATGCTTGCGGGCCACAGGGTGGTGGAGCCGCTGCCGAAAGGGAAGACTATGATCCAGATCGCGATATGGCTGCTGTGCGCCTACTTGGTTTTCAAAGGAAAGGAGCTTCAGTTCATCGCAGCTTCGTCAACTCACGAAAGCCGTGATGAAAACCTGAAGTCAGCGAAGACGTGGGCCCGGGCAGCGTACGCTGTCGCTGTCATCTTCTTCATTCTCTCGATCGCCCAGGGCAATTCATTTCCGACGCCGCCGTCCAACTTCTGATGCGATGAAGAGGGAGGGCTTACCCTCCCTCAATCACGCACTCGATCGGGCTAACGACTGCATAGCTGCCAGCATCTCGTCGTGAGACTGCACCAGCACCTTAGGGCGGTCGCCCAGCACCTTGTCCAGCGCAGGGATCTTCTTCACCCTGTTGAACGCCGCACCATGCCAAGCCGCCGCCATGCGGTCCCGATGTTGCCACCGTATTCTCTGGCCATAGCCGTCGATCGCCGCCCTCACGAGGCGCGGCGTCTGCCTCCAGAATGTGTCGGGATCGAACCCGGCTTCGCACCAGAGCTCAAAGAGCTTTAGCCAGCGCCATCCGCTTTCTTCGTCCGATCCCGCTTCGGAGGGTTTGCCGTGTAAGGCTCCGGCAGCGCATTGGCCATCGCCCGTTCGATCGCTTCCTTCGTCGCCGCCACGCCCGCCTGATTGACGATGCGCCCAGCCTCTTCCAGCGTGCAGGGGTGCGATCCCCGCAGCGCCGCCCACATAAGCGCGCGGGTCATGGTGAGGCTCGCTCCCGTCGAATATTGAGCAAGGATCAGGTCCGTCGTCAGATCCAGCTCTGCCTCAAGCGCGCAGAACGCGTTGACATCGAGCAGCAGCGAGAAGGACCGATCCCCAACCTGGAAATCGGTCTCTCCACGAATTGCGTTCCCCATTATGGGGTCACCGGATTGGTGCTAGACTGCGTGACGGCGCCGTTCACCCGCATGGTGATGGTCGCGGTCTGGCGGTCATCGATCGGGATTTCCTTCTCGTAGCCTTTGATGATGGCCGAGAACTCGAAATACTGGAACGAAGCGCCCGCAGGAATGGCAACCACGACATCGCGGGGTTCGCCAGCTTCCAGCGCGTCATTGATCAGCATATCGCTAGCGCTGCCAGCGATATAGTTGATCCCGAACGAGACTTCGCCCTGGTCGATGAGGCCAGCGACATATTCATTCGAGCGGCCCGGCGACTTGAAGTGTGTTGCGACGACATCATTCTGCTGCGGGTTCGGCAGGGCGATCGAGATCACCTCCGCGATTTCGGTGAGCTCGTCGGTATCATCCGCGATCCAAAGCCCGGCACCATAGCCGATCTTTACGTTAGCCATTGCATTCAACCTTTCAGAGAGGGTGGCTCCAGATGAGGAAATCCGCGCTGGTGCGGTAAATCGTGCCTTCCCCGGGCACTTCTTCGAGGCTGTCCCGCTCCGACTGGAGAAAGGACATGCCGAACTGTGTCCCGCCGACTGCGGCAGGTTTTTCTAATGCGTTGAGCAGTGCAGCCATTATGGCCTTTGCGGCGGCCACAGTCCTCGCCCAGATATCGAACTGGAACAGCCCGCCCGCAGAATCGTCCGGGCCGTCGAACGTGTAGGAGCGCCCTGAGCTCACCTTCATCAATGTGATGGCTGGCAGGTCCTCTCCATCCACCCGGGACAGCGGGTTTACCCTGTTACCGACGAGCGACATCAGCCCGCTGTCAGCCAGCAGGCGAGCGATAAGATCAGCTTCCATTATTGCCCTTTCGGAGCCCTCGCGGCTGCCTTGGCGATCTCAATCCCGAGCGTTGCGCCGATCAGGTCGAGCGCGGTCATGCGCTCGGCTTCCCACGCTGGCCGCATGAATGGCTGGGGAGCCGTTCCGGGGTGGGCAACCTGATATCCGAAGATAGACGTGCCCGCAGCCAGAACACCGCCCGCCTTCGCCTTGATCCAGTGCGGGGCCGTGCCAAACTCCATGGCGATCGCTTGCGGATGCTGACCAGGGCCGACATGTATTTCCAGTGGCGCGACAGCGCCCTGGTCTCCGCGCTGGGAACGGGCGAGCGATGTGCTGACACCGATGCTTTCGCGCAGGTCGCCATGATCCACCGGAACCATCGCGCGCGCCGCTTGCGCAACAGCCTCGCCGCCAGCCCGCAGGGCCTTGAGGCCGACGCGGCGACGCTTGGGCACATCCCCGATCTGGGCAAGTGCTTGCTCAAGCTCCTTCATGCCGGTCAGCTTGAACGTCTGCCCCATCAGCCTGCCGCCCACTCACTGCCATCCGCGTAAATGACCTTCGCCACCTCCCGGATACCACCCTCGGTCGGATGCTCTGAAAAGAGCTTCAGGACACCCTCGGCCTCAACCTTGGACATGATGACCTGAACGTCGAGACGGCAAACATCATCAACAGCAGCGGTCCACTGAATGTGCGTTATGCCTCGAAGCTCGCCACCATCCTCTAAGATGACTTTCGTGCCGAAAGCCTTACCGCCGCTGATCACCTTTGCGTTCACGGCCGAATATCCATTTCGACATTGCAGCCCATTATGGCAGCAGCGAGCATCATAACCTTACAACCAAGCCAGATGCGGATGCGCGTACGGCGGACGCCTGTAACGGTCGCTTCGATTGTAACCTGAGACATGACCTTTGGCATGGTAATATCTGCCTTCATGACGCTGCCCTCACCGCATTGATCTTGATGCCGTCCCGGCCCATCGGAGCGACCGAGCGAATATCCCACAAGCCGTTGAAGCTGATCCGGTCCATCACGCTGATCTCCCGCGTCTTGCTGTTCGCCAGCACCTCAAACGAGGCGGGCAGGGATGCGCCTTCCTGCGCCGCCTGCCGCTGTTCCGCGCCGGTGCCGTAATAGACGGCGGCATAGGCTTCGCAGTAGGGCGCCCAAGTCTCGATGACCTCGTTGTAGGCGTTGCGCGTGGTGGTGAAGCGCTCGACCGTTATCCGGTGCGGGCGGTTGCGGGCCTTCATGCGATCGCCGGGTCCCGGTCGCGGCGAAGAACGGCCTTCACCGCCTCGCTCAGAGGATCAGTCTCCCCGAAGAACAGGCCGCGCAGGACGAGAATCGCGGCAGCACGGATCCGAGCGGGAGCAGACGCCGCGTCCCAGCCGAGCTCAGCGGCATCCTTTTCGATGTAGCCCATGACTATATCGCTAGCCATTTCGATCTTGAGCGTGATGTCGGCATTATGATCGTCGTCCAGAACGCCAAGATCGCCCTTGGCCTGGTCGAGGGTGATGAGGGCGACCATCAGCGTGCATCCTTTCCGTCGCGGCCGCGCTTAACAGCGAGCCGCCAGCCGCTGTCGGCGCTGTCGGGCTTTTGACTGGTCGAGCGCTGGGCGATCCAGAGGCTGCCGCCCCACGTCACCGCGTCACCTTCCTCATAGTCCTTTCCTTCGGCGAAGACGCCGCGATCCAGCACCACGGGGAATGGAATGTTGAACGCGAACTCCGTCTCGCCTTTGGTGAATGCCATGCGGACGGTTCGGCCGTCTTCCAGCAGTTCCATACTGAGATCGTCAGGTCCCATGCCGTCCCGGCCATCTTTGCCGACGACGCGCCCGAGAGCCTTCATGCGCCCATCAGTAAAGGTCGCAACCAATCCGCCTTCGCGGTCGATCACAAGGTCAGCAATACCCGCCCCATCTTCACCCTTCACGGTTTCAGGTGCAGGTCGGGCCTCCAAGGCGGCGATGCGCTCAACCAGCGCATCCCTTTCAGCCAGCACCGGAGCCAGCGCCTTGTCGACATGCTCGCGCACGATCGTGGCGGTTGCGGCGGCCAGCGCCTTGGTATCAAGCATTCAGTGCCTCCCGCAGGTCCTTTTCGAAGAGTGCCACCATGGCGCGCTCTGCCTCTTCCTGATCTTCCGCCGATGGTTCCGGCAAAGCCGCTGGCGGAGGCTTCGGCTGACCAGCCGCCCACGGATCCTCCTGCGCGTCCCGCTTGGACAGGGCCGCCAGCGAATAGTTCTGCTCCTGGAGGTAGGGGCTTTCACCGCCCGCCACGGGCTTGCGATCAATCTTCGCCCGGGCTTCGTTCGGCGACAGGATGCCAGCGCCGACACCCTCTTTCAGCGCCGCCATCTGGGACACGCTGTCCATCCGCAGCAGGTTGTCGACATCGAACTCCGTGCCGATCCCGTCCGCCATGCCCAAGCCTTCGTCCAAGCAAAGCTCCATGGCCTCGATCAGGATCTGCAGGCACTGGGAATAGTATTCCGTGTTGAGTGCCTGCACGTTGTTATAGGTGGGCTGCGCACCGATCCCGACCTTGTAGGGCGGGACGTGGAACGTCGAACAGACAACTTCCGCCGACCATTTCAGTTGCTCGACCAACTGCGCGTCCGTGGACTTCATGGCCATCGCTTCGAACTTCAGGCCGTCGCCCAGCACGGCCACCTTGCCCGCGTTCTCGCCGGAATAGTTGTTGTCCCAATGCTCCTTTAGGCGCTGGGCCGTCGGCTCGCTGATTTCGCCGGGAGCGGTGAGAATACCGCTCGGCCGCGCGCCGTTCAGGAAGAGGCGGGCGCTGCTGTTCTGGATCGCGAGACCCTGCGTCGCTGCCAGCCCGTTCGCGAAGATGGGCGACAGTCCGACCAGCGGGTGAAAGAGGCAGTTAAAACGATCGTGGATGATCTCGCTGGCGGGAGCGATCACTTGTGTCGAAACGCCCGATAGCGGGTCCGCATGCAGATCATAGAAGACGGTGCCATCCGATGCGACCAGCGGGGTGACGCGGTCGGGATTCAGCACATAGAGCGCAACTACCACGCCGCGCCCGTCGCGCTGCTTCAGGATATAAGCGTTGCCGCGCTGGAGCTTGGACAGCACCCAGCTTTCGATGAACTGGATGCGCGATTGGTAGTGGTTCGGCTTGCGCAGGACGGGGCTATAGGCCGGGTTTTTCACCTCGGACCAGATGCCGTCGCTATCCTGGGCGACGAGGCGCACACGTAGCTTCGCGATGTCCCCGGCGATCAGCGTCTGACAGGCGAAGACCGCATGATGCGCGACCACGTTCTCCGCCTTTACCTCGACATTGTGCTGCCATGCGCCCGCGAACGCCTCCCGGACGACCGGCCACCAGCCGCCGCGATTGTCGACGGACGATAGAGCCGTGGGGGCTTTAGCACGCGAGATGGTCAGCCCAAGAAATCTCATCCGCCGTTCGCCTTCTTCTCAGCGATTTTCGCGCTCAGTGTAGCCGCGTCCCAGCCGTGATATGGGCGCTTGCCGACGACTTCCTGATAGAGAGACCTGAGCGCTTCCAGATCCGGCTCACCGTCGTCAGCGACGATCTGCGTCGTGTCATAGCCAAGCTTGCCGAAAATCCGAGCATAGCGGCGATCCCCGGCCTTCATGGCCCGGGTATAATAAGACTGATGCTTCATCGTTGCCTCCGGTCAGTTTGGGCCGGGGGGTATGCCCCGGCCCACCCCTGTTAGCCCCAGTTGACGCCGGCCAGCGCCGCCACTGCCGAAGCACGGCGCTTCGCCCAGTTGATGGTGCGCTCAGCACGGAACGCGACGCTGTTGGTCTGGAACATCGAGACCAGTTCCGTCGCGGTCGGCGTGGCCGAGTTGTTGGTCGGCGCATTATCCATCTGGAGCGAAGCTTCCTGCGACATGTCGACCGACACTCCACCTTCATCAGCCAGATAGATGTCGCTGGCGTTAACCAGGGCGACCACCGCGCCAGCCGCGAAGTCGGTGCCAGCACCATCCGCATCATATGCCGTAGGCACATACTGCGAGACGATCACGGGCAGGCCGAACAGGGTGCCACCGTTCATAGTGATCCCCGGAAACTCAGGCTGACCCATCGGGTTGAACATCAGCGAGAGGGACAGGGCCACGGTTGCTGGCATGATCCAGACGCCCGAGGTCGGGGCATTGTTGGCCGCGATGAACGCCGCGAACAGAGCCTTGATGTCGGCGCGCACCGCGTCTGCATCGGTGCCGGACGCTTCGATGAAGGTCAGGCCGTTCGTGATCGATGCGGGAGACACGCCAGCCGACGCTGCCTTGGCCGGATTGATGAAGTCCGTGTCCAGGCGAGCCACCAGAGCAGCCGCCAGCTGGTCGCGGATGATCGCTTCGGCGGAAGGCGAGCTATCGCGCAGCGTCTCCATCGTGGCGACCGCGATGTTCGCGACCTTCAGCGGATCCAGCGTGGTGCGGGTGAAGTCAAACCTCGTCAGGGGCTTCGCAGCACCCTCACCCACCCAGTAACCGTCGCCACCGGACGACTGGCCAATTAGGGGAACCCGGAACGGAACGCGGCGGAGCGACGGAACGCCGTTCGCGCCGAACTTGCCGAGGATTGTCTGCGGGCGCAGGAACTCGACGAAATCAGCAAAGGCGCTGGTCTCGTCGCCTACAAGCGGACCCGCCCACGTCGCGCCGGTCGTGGTAGCAGCACCAACGGCAGCCTTGGCGAAGACGCCATAGGTCTCACTGTCCTCGCCATACAGCTGACGGGCCGTCTCTCGGACACCTTCGCCGCCAAGCTTCGCCAGAGCCTTCACACGAGCGATGCGCGCGAACGCGATGCCCGGCAGAAGCTTCGGCTGCGACTTCACGGTGATGCCTGCGCGCGAGTCACTGCCTTCGCGGGCATTCTGCCCGGCGACGGGCGTGGCCTTGGAAGCGAGCGCGCTTTCCATGCCCTTCAGGCGCTTCAGGTGCTTGTCGATCGCCTCGATGTCAGCCTGATTGCCGTCGAACTCTTCTTCCTGCTGTTCGTCCAGCGTGGCGCCGTCGTCGGCTGCCTTGGTCATGATGCCTTCGTTCGCGGCGACGAGCGTTGCTCGCTTCGCCTCAAACGCGGCGATCTGCTCTGCAATGGCTACCATTGCGCATTCCTTTCTGATTAACGGTTCCGCTTTATTTCGCGGATGACAAAGGGCTTCGCCCCATCGCGGGCAGGTGCATCCAGTTTGACGACGCGCGCTTTAGATGCCTGACGCGGCTTACGCGGGTCGAAAACAGGAATATGTTTCATCGGCTGCTCTGGATCAGGAACGCCAGCTGCCTTCCGCAGTCCGGCGTCGATCGACTTCACAGAGGTGATGGTGGCTTCGGCCTGGGCGGGGATGGTTACGGCGCTGAGCTCGAACCAATCCCACTCTTCAAAATCGACGCCGCCATCATTGATGTAGGAATATTTCAGCGGGCGGAAGCCGATTGATACCGCCGCGACCAACTGCATCTTGAGACACTGCCAAGCGAAGTCGAGCAGATCCTTCAGCTTGCCCGGCTCGTCGGTCTGGGCGATCTTCGCCTTGAACTTGATACCCTGCTTCGTCGGCGTTGCCTCGATCACATGGCCGATCGGCTCATCGTGATTGTGCTGCCAGAGAAACGGCAGGGGCAACGCGAACTTCGCGCCCAACGGGTTCACTATGTCGCCAACGCGGTCGGGCGCCGGGGTCGTCGCGATCCCTTCGATGATGTCAACGGGCGCCGAAGATTCCGCAAAAGTGGGCATCTAAAATTCCCTAGTTTGGCGGGACGGTTGTGTCGGTGATCAGCCGTGATGGAGATCGGGATTTTCCTTTGCTGGCGGGCGGCCACGCCGTTTGGGCAAGGGCGGCGGGTTGATGGACGGTGCCATGCGCGCATGCTCGGGCAGCAGGTCAGCGTGCTGTCGCATGCGATAGCTGGAGCCCTCGATCTGGATGACCACCGCGTGGTGAAGGAGGCGGTCGAGCAGCGCGGTGGCCACCACCGGATCGCCAAAGACATCACCCCATTCGGCAAAGCCGCGGTTGGATGTCAGGATCATAGCGCCCTTTTCGTATCGGGCATTGACGAGTTGGAAGAACAGGTTGCCACCGCCCGGCGTAACAGGGAGATACCCGATCTCGTCTACGACGAGCAGCGCGGATCGGCATAGGAAGCGGATCCTTTCGCGCAGCGTGCCCTCCCGTTCCGCCTTGGTCAGTGAAGCGATCAGATCGGCGAGCGGGATGAAGTAGACGCTCTTGCCCGCCTTCACGGCCTCGACTGCAAGAGCAGTGGCGATATGGCTTTTTCCGGTACCGGGCGGACCCAACAGATGCACCACCTCGGCCCGGTTGATGAAGTCCAGGCCAGCGAGCGCCAGGATGCGGTTCCGGTCGAGCGATGGCTGGAAGGAGAAGTCATATCCGTCCAGCGTCTTGATGATCGGCAGCCTTGCCATGCGCAGGGCCGCCTTGATCCTGCGGTTCTCCCGGAGCGATAGTTCTTCGTTCAGCAATATGTCGATGGCCTCGATGCCATCGATTTTGCCCTGCTCTATGCCGCGCAGGGTGGCGTCGAGCATCTCCAGAGCGCGTGGCATTTTGAGATGGACCAGGCTGCGGCGGATATTATCGACGCGGGATGCGGCACCCCCTTGGTTCATGGCCGTTCTCCCCGCGCCAGTTGGCTGCCGATCGCCTGATAGATGGCCAGGGAGCGCACAGCGACATGCTCGCCTATACGACCGATGGCGATTACCTCTTTGCCATGGATACGGCGCTTGGCGCCGCTGCCGCCTGTCCGATGCGCAGGATCGATCCTACACTGCCGACGCCCCTCAAGAACCGGGTGCTCGGCAATGACCTGGCCCAGGTCTACGATCCTGATCTTGTCAGGCAACTGCTGGATTTCGACGACGCGCCGAGTGCGATCGGGAACGCTGTAGTAATTGCCGCCGACAGAGACCATCCCATCATGGCTGACGCGGCGCTCCAGCTTCAGAACGGCGTCAAAGCGACCCGCCGGGAGCAGCTGCAACTCAGGCTGCTCGGCGGCGAAGGCTTCAACAATAATCCGCTGCGTCGTCCCGTGGACACGGACATTGGCGACGGTATCGAGCCAGTCGATTAGCTGGACATTGAGATCGTCCAGATTGCGGAAGCTGCGGCCCAGGAAGAAGTCCTTGCGGATATAGCTGAACGGCCGCTCGACCTTTCCCTTGGTCTTGGCCCGATAGGGACGGCAGGCGCGTGGCACGAAGCGGTAATGCCCCGCCAGGGCCAGCAATGATCGATTGTAGATGATATGGCCCTGATCATCTTCGCCGGTTACGGCGGTTTTCATGCGATCGTAGAGGATTTCGATCGGGACGCCACCGAGCGCTTCAAAGGCCTGCATATGACAGCGCAACAGAGTTTGGAGATCCTGGTGCATGACGTAGCGTGCAAACAGGAAGCGCGAATGTCCCAGCACCAAGCTGAATAGCCAGACGATCCGGCTGACGCCGGGCTCATCGGTAAATTCGACGACGAACCGGGCAAAGTCGACCTGTGCCTGCACGCCAGGCGGCGTCTCGAACCGAACCTCGAAGGGCTTGGGGCCGTTTTCCGGTCGAATCGCTGCCAGGAACCGCTTTACCGCAGTATAGGCGCCCATATACCCCAGCTCACGGATTTCCCGCGTCAGACGCGCCGCCGTCAGATCGGGAAAGGCCACCACTCGCTCACGCAAAAATTCTAGATAGGGTGCCAGTTTGTTCGGTCGACCCAGCATGCGTGGGCCGTAAACCGGGGCCTCGACACCCCGTTCGATATATTTTCGGATGGTCTTGGGATCGCGACCAGTGCGTCGGGCAATGGCGGATATCGATACGCCCTGCCGATGTAATTCGAGGATCATCATCAATTCTCCAAGTCGGATCATCGGCCCCGTCTCCGCGTCTGCAAAGGAGATGAGGACAATGTCGGCTCATCTCATTCTGCCGGGGCTAGCCCCGGCAGAATGAGATGAAGGGGCCACCAACTAGGGAATTTTCAAAGCCCACTTTTGCGGAGAATTGCATGACCGATGACAGATGACGCGCTCTTGCTCGTCCAGCGCCTTGATGGTGATGAACGAATAGGCTCGATTCTGCATGGTCACTCCAATCAGACGATAATCATCTGGTAGGCCTTCTCGGTCTTGGCCTCGGGGTTGCGCGCCATCAGCATGACGGCGTTGAACATGGCGGCGAGAGGGTCGATCTTCGCCCGCCCTGCCGCCTGCTTCGTGATGAGCACAGCGCTGCCGCGCATCTCGACCTTGGCATTGCCCACGCACCAGGCCATCAGCGCCTGACCCGCATGCCACAGCGTGCCGTCCTTCAGCTTGCGCTCTGCGCCCAAGATGGCGCCGTTGAGCTTATAGCCCTGCTGGACTGCAACGACCTGCTCGCCGCCGATGCCTCGGGCTGCGAGTTCGTCCACGATCGCAGTGATCCCTGCTGCGTCGACGCCGACGCCCGCAATGTCAGGCAGGAGGCCGCTGTCTTTCACATGCTCCACGATATCGGCTACATCGATGACGTCTTGCGTGGGCATGTCGCAGATCACCATCTCACCGGCGCTGACGAAGTCACGCAGCTTCGGCGCGATTTCCTTGCGGCGCTCCAGAACGTCCGCATGGGCCCAGGCGCGCGACCAGAGCAGCCAATCGCGGGTCACCTTGTCACGGCCGAGCACTGCCAAGCCGAGCAAATCGTCCAACCCACCCCCGTCAATCCCCACCACGACCACTTCGGAGCGGGACAGCAGCGCTTCGAGCGAAACCAGTTCAGGATCCGCCGCATCTTCCCAGTGCCGGGCGCCCGCCCAGGCGTCGTTGCTGAGCGCTAAACCAATCTCGACATTGAGATGCTTCGCGAAGAAGACCTGCCGCGAACCATCGTCCGCGTTCGCGATCTTCCGATACTCGTCTTCCAACCATTCCTGATCGACCGAAAGGCCGAGGTTGGGATTTGTGACGTAGAAGTTGGACGGCTTCAGGAACTCCCGGCGCTCCACCATCTCTTCCGGAAACTCATAGAGGACGCCCAGGCTTTTGCGATCCTTGATTTTGCCGTCCCGAACGTCGCGGAAATATTGCAGCTTTGTCTTGAACACCCCGGCAGGCGCTTCATCCGCCTGCGTCGTCAGGTAGATCGTGAAGCCTTCCGGCCGCGATACCTGGCCGCCCGTCGCCTCCCGAAGCATAGCGTCGGCGCGGCTGTTCTTCCCCAGCAGCCACAGTTCATCGATCAGGACGCCGGTCGCCTTCTTGCCCGACACAGTGTTGCTGTCGGCGGCTACAACCTTCAGCGTTGCGCCGGTCTCCCGGTGCTCGATCGTCCGCAAATGGTCGCGGGTGTGAAGAAGATCCCGCAAGATCGGGTCCGCCTTCACCATGTCCCGCGCTGGACCGTAACTGTTGTTGGCCACTTCGATCGTCGGTGCAAGGATCAGGAACTCCGCCGACCGGCGCTCATTCCGGATGAGCTCGGTCAGCATGATCGCCGCGGCGTCCGTCGATTTGCCGTTCTTCTTGCTGATGAGCATGAAGAACTCGCGAATCTCCCTGCGGCCCGTCTCCGGGTTCAGCGCGCCGAAGATGCTCGACGCGAAGTCACGGACCCAAGGGCGAGCAGCCTCACCCATGGTAGGCTGGCCCGGCGCGTCCACGATTCGCAGCGCGTCGAACACGTCCATTGATGCCGTCGCCTCTTCGGGGAACAGCGGCGGGCACGGGATCAGGCTCTCCCTGGCCACGATGCGCTCGCGCCAGTCGGGACAGGCAGTCGTCCAGTCCATCAGCCGTTATCCACGACCAGCTTCGGCGTGCGGCGGGGCGCGAACCGTCCAGCCGATGCGATCTCCTGGGCAGCTTCCGCCTGCTGCTCCTTCTTCCCCTTCTTCCCGCCAGCGCCGCTCTCCTGCAGCGTCTTGAATGCGGTCGCCAAATTCCGGGCAACACCAGCGCGCGAACTCAGGCTGACAGCCTTCAGCATCGCGTCGCGCCGCTTGTCGTTCTCGTCGCTTTCCGTTTCGGCGAGGATCATCTCCTCGATCTCGCCATAGTTCGCCGTCACCGATGACAGCTCGTCCATCAGCCGTCCGACTATGTCTCGTCCCCGGGTTACCAGGTCTTCAGGCTCGGATGACGCGGGGGTCGACAGGGCTTTGGCGGCCGTTCGAACCTCCTTATGCGCAGCCCGGACCTTCTTCATGTCGGGGCGGGTCCACCCTTCCTGCTTCGCCCGCTTACGGATCGAAGCCTCGGGGACCCCGTGCTGGCGCCCGATTTCGCGAACGCTCTTGCGGGTTTCGCGATAGTCGCCCTCGACGGCGACCCAATCAGTCTGTGCCGTCATAACGCTCCTGTGCGCATGTCTCTGTGCGCACTCCATTTGCGCACGTTGGAAAAAAATCTCTGCATGCCGGGGACGCCGGTGTCTGAAAGCGCGCCCTTTTTCTGATCGAACCTACCCCCCCTTCCCGGCACCGCCAGGCACCTGAGAGGTCCATCGACATTCCGATGGACCTGCGGATGAGCATCAGCCGCCCACTCCCTCGTTGCACCTATGCCTGAACATGTTCGCCACCTATTTCACCGGCTGGTCGGGCCGGAGATGGCACGACGGATCAGATCTCCGTTGTCGCAATCGCCAGTGCGGAAATCGGCTGGCCTCTTGCGCTCTGGATCACCCACGATGCCTGCCCCATATGCAACCGCGTCGGCGATCAGCTCTCGTGCCCAAAACAAGGAAGCCTCATGCTCAAATGAAACCATGACCTTGCCGTCATCGAAGGCGATCTGCTTGCCGTCGATGACGAACTCGACGCTGACTCTGGACAAATCCGCGGGCCCAGACTGGTTGAGCGACAGGGCTACCTGGTTCGGCAGGCTCTCTCCTCTTTCATCGCACAACAGAAGGGCCCGGCCTCCGGGCGCACCCGCAGCGTCCACGATCTTGACGATGAGCTTCATATCAGGCCTTGCTCCTCGCGCTGCTTCGCCCCGTCATGGCAGGGCTTGCACAGCGTGGTCAGATTGTCCTCATCCCAGAACAGCGCCTCGTCACCACGATGCGGGCGCTTATGGTCAGCCACCAACTGCGACGTGTCATTCTCCAGCCGGCCGCACCGGGTGCATGTGAACAGGTCTCGCACCAGCACTGCCCAGCGCAGCTTCTTCCAACGAGCGGTGTGATACCACTTGCGCCAGTGCTGCTGATCGCGATGCCGGTCGTATTCGCGCTCATCCTTCGGCGCGTACGCTACTGTGCTGGGCAGCGACGGCAGGGCGGAGCGGAGAGCCTTCAGCTTGCTCATACCCTGCTCCTTAAAATCGTGGGTGACGGCCGGTCCCCATACGGTGAACTTGTACCGCCACCCGGCTACGAGGGCACTTAGCGGGCGTCCCTCTGTAGTTGCCCCACCCAGCCCACTTGTCAGGCGCAGGCGGTTCCGCCTTCGTGATCAAGAGTGGCGCAGCAACTGCCTAGACTATGGCAGTCGGACAAGTACAGGTCTGCCCGCGCAAGCGCGCCGCGCCACTATCAGCGACTACCTTCTCGATTGCAGCCGCCGATTCCTTAAATAACAAACGCCCGAAAGCCGATTGGCTCCGGGCGCATTTGTTGATGGTGTTGAGGTACCTATATCTAGTGCCCCCGTCAAGTGCTCGGCTGGTCAATGTCTCCAGTTTTGAAGACATTATTCGATGATCTCTAAGCCGCGAGTTCTTCAGCTTCCAAGCTTTTAAGTCGATCCTTCTCGGCCGACTTGAGCGCGTCGATAGCGCCAGCCGCAGAGGAGAACATGAGATCATCTCCGTGAAGCCGATGCAGTTCGCCCATGATCATGTCCACCAATTCGGGATCGCCCCAACACCAATAGGTGCCCTGTGGTGCAATCGATCCGCGGCGGATGCGCGCCTTTCCATCCTGGAGCGGCTGTACCCATATCTCCTCGATCGCGCTGCGCGCCACCATGCCACGTACTGTCTCAGCCAAACTACGAAGCCCCGAAAGAAACTCTTGCCGAACGATTTCCCGATGGCGGCCGGACTTGGGCAGGATCCTCTCCTGATGTTCGCCGCGCTGGCGAGCAGCCCTGTCCATGTGCCTGGCTGGCTTCACAATGCGCGACCCGAACCGCTCAATCGCAAGGTCACTGAAGGACTTGTCGGCGAGCACTACGCCGCGCATCGTCTCCAATTCCTTGCCGAAGCTGTTCTCGCAAATCCTCAGTCGCTTCTTTGCGTCCAGCATAGACGGCGTTGCATGGAAAAGCGCATGGGCGGGGCTGCTCGAGCTAACACCGGATATGTTGAGCGCGCACTTCACCGGCGACCGTTCGCACCGATCAAATGCGGTGCGATAGAAACGCAGCACAGCCAGCTCTTCCGCGCTGATCATGTTTCGCGCTGCCATTGTCTCGATCAACGGCGTCCTGCGATAGGCCAACCCGAGCACCTGCCCTGCCTCTGTCGTGACCTGGCGAACGGAGAAGTTGACGCGATGCTGAAGCTCTTCCGTCGGAGCCTCGATGCCCGGTGCCGCAGCCTTCTTTTTCTGCTCAGCCTTTCCAGCCGCAGCTGCTCGTCGACGATTGCGATTTTTCACCGCAGAATGCTCCCTAGGTCACTGATGATGTCATCGATGCGCTCACAGGCATCGCGTTGGATTTCGCGCTGAAGCGTCGGCATTGCGCCGTTCATGCCTTTGATCAGCAGCTTCACGGCCGCGAGTGAGGCGACGATATCGGCTGGCGCTGGCCTCCTCCTCCTCACGCCAACCCCCCATCGCCTGAGTGCGCTGCACGCATCGCCATCTCTTGGCGGCGCGTCTCCCGCTCCGCGCTCGCTGCGGGGTCCTCAAGCGCAGCCTTCATGGCTGATAGCCGTTCGATGTACTTGGCGCGCTCAATCAGCATTGGCTTGGCGAAGGATCGTATTTCGCCAACGCTCGGAAGAAACCCGTGGCAGCTATGCTTGATCGCTTCGTCGAGCGATGCTGCCAGAATATCATGGGGCAGATCCGCGAGCAGGCGTGCTGTTTCAGCCATCCAGATGGTCAGCGCTCGGGGATCCGCACTCCTTGCCGCCATGAACATCGTCCAGAGAACCGGCAGCCTCTGGCCAAACCAGCGGCTGGGCGCCGGGGAATTGGCGCGATGCAGGGCCTCGAGTGCGGCAGTGATCTCACCCTCAACACCCAGCTTATCGGCGTGATCAAGCGCCCGCTCCGGGCGCCACTTTGGTCCGCCGTCGAAAACAAACTCGCTATCGGTCAAGGCCTGAAGCAGAGATTGCGAAACTGAGGGCATCGATGGGGCTGTTTCGAACAGCGAGCCTCCCACCTGAGCATGTTGCAGCTGGCTCATCGTAATTTCCTTCCATCACTTTGCGCAGGTTTTTGGGTTCGAGCAGCCAGTCGATTGTCGCGACCAGGCCGCTGCGGGATTTCTCCCCACGGAGGAACGGGGAGCGCCGGACAGCGCTGAGGACGTCGTCCCACTGGCGAAGTCCCCCGATCTCACCCAACCGAAGAGCTAGTTTCTTGCGGCGGTCTGCCCCCAGTTGCAGCGGGCGGGCGCCGTGGACGATCTCGCGCCGCATGGCCTCGTATGCGCCGAAGGCCTCCGAAACGTGATCAGGGGCTGGCGGACGAGAGGAACCGATAGGTTCCTCTATAATAACTGTGGGTGTGGGTGTGGGTGTGGGGGCATGCTCGGGGCATTCGTCCGGCAATGCCACGGCATCGGCTTTTTTGGCTTTATTCCAACGCTTTGCTGCTTTTTCCTTCTGGGACTTGCTCTTCTTCCGAACATACTGCTTCTCTTTCGAAAGCCGTTTTTGTGTCCAAGTTTTGCTGCGACGGTCGAGCTTCCAGAGGGACATGATCACGGGCTTCACGGCCGCCCAATCAGCAGCATCAAGGCCGGCCAGCCGGGCCAGCATTGCGTCGTCGTCGGGCAGCGAACATGTCGGGCGTCGCCACGCCTCCATCATCAGAAGGAAGTATGCGCCATGTTCCAGCGTGGACAGGTGCCGCGTGTCAGCCAGGTATGCATCGGTCCAGATGGGCAGCGCTGGGAACTCAGCCATCGTGCCCACTCCTGTAGAAATCAGAATTGCGGATTGCTTGGCGGGCGCCGAAGAAATAACCTTTCCGCCGCGTTAGCTCGCCATTCCGGTTCTTCGCCGTGTATATCTCGACGCGATCGCGCGCGGCCTGCATATCCAGCTCCCATTGGCTCCGCTTCTGCGCGTCGGAAGGGTCAGGCTCAGCGCGCTGCAGGTAGTATTCGTCGCGATAGACAAACACGATGATGTCGGCGTCCTGTTCGAGCGAGCCGCTGTCGCGCAGATCGGAGAGCTGAGGTCGCTTATCCTCCCTTTGCTCAACAGCCCGGCTCAGCTGCGAAAGCACGACGATCGGGATACCCTGGGCCTTGGCGATGCTCTTGATCGTCCGACTGATCGCAGAAACTTCCTGCTCGCGGTTGCCCTTCTGCGGTGGGTCGATCAGGCCGAGATAGTCGATGATGACCATGGCGAGTTCCTCACCGCGCCGCTGGAACGCCTGCCGATGACGGCGGATCAGTGGACCGATTTGCCCCAGGCCCAAGTGCTCTGGGTCATCGATGACGAGCGGCCAGCCGTCTACTTCCCGCTTAGCGCGCCAAAGGCGTTGAAGGTCAGCATCATCCACATTGCCCGCCTTGACGTCGGACATTCCAGCCCGCCCGCCCTGCTCGAACAGGAGGTCTGCAACCATGCGCTCCATCAGCGCAGGCGTTTCCATTTCACGACTGATGTAGAGCACACCCTTTCCGGCCTGTGCCGCCCGGCGGGCCAAGCCGAGCGAGAGCGCGGTCTTGCCCATGCTAGGACGGCCGCCGATCAGGACATAGTCACCAGGACGCATGCCCCCAGTGAGATCGTTCCAGTCCGACCAGCCGTAGACCTTGAGTCCCGGATCAACATCACCGCGGCGAATGGCCTCAATCCGCTCAATGGCGTCGCCATAGGCGTCACCGAGGCGGCGGGTGCGCCGTCCGAACTCTGCCGGCATGGCGTCTGCCAAGCCCTGCTCCACCATCTCCATCGTGTCATTCAGATCAACGGACAGATCCGAGGCGGACGAGCTCGCTGCCTGGAGCGACTGTAGCAGCAAGCGGCGGCGTGACTGGCTAATCAGGTCGTCGGCAAAGCCGAGTGCAGCCATTACGTACGGCTGGTTCGCTAGCTGGATCCAATAACGGTGACCACCAAGGTCCTCGAACGATGGTTCGCCTGCCATGGCTCGAGACATGGTGAAGACGTTTATTGCTTCCCCAGCGTCTGCGAGCGCGCCCATTTCCTCAAACATACGGCCGAACAGGGGCTCGGAAAAATGATGCGGCCGAAGCTTGGCCGCCACTCTATCATATCCCCCCTCGATCATCATGATCGCAGCAAGGATTGCGGCCTCCTCATCGGCCGTTGATGGGAGATTGGGCGTCATCGGCAACGCCTTCAAACGGAGGTAGAGCCGAATGCTTCACTCAGCGGCTGCCCCGCCTTCACCGGGCGGCCAATGCCAGCGAGGACGTCGGCAGCGTCATCAGGAACCACGCCTTCCGGCCAGTTCGCAGCGTCGCTGAAGTAGGCTGCGAACTTGTCCAGGTTGCGGACGGTGCATGTCGCTCCCCGCTCAAGGCGATCAAAGAAAGACCCATGATTGACTACGATGGTTGCAACCCGCGCCAGCGACTTGCCTCCTCGGGCTGCCACAGCACGCACGTAAATGCGTGATACGGCCAGCAATGACTGTTCGAATGTGCTCATGCCGCATCAATACGGTATATGTCCCGCACAAACAACGGGATATTTACCGCATGATTTCTTAACTTCTATGCGGTACATATCCCGCATGGACACCAGCGAAATACTGCGGGAACGCATCCAGAAGATGCTCGACGTGCTTCCCATCACCGCGCGTAAGGCATCAATGGAAGCAACTGGCAAGCCGGATGCCATCCGCTTCATCCTGAGTGGGCGGTCGATGCCTTCAGCGGAGCGCCTGGAAGCGATCGCGCGCGTTCTGATGACCACGCCGAGCTATTTATTAGGCGCAACCGACGATCCTTCGCCGTTAGCTGAGGTCTTCACGAAAGCCAAAGACCGTCGGATCGGCGTTTTTCCTCCCGACGAGAAATCCAATGAGTACACAATTCGTCCGGTCGACACCGTCGATGGTATCAGTATCTATCAGGCTGACGACGTTCCGGCAGATAAGCGCAGTGCTGTAGATGCCCGCGACGACATGCCTTATTTCAACATGCCTCGTGTCTTCATCTCGTCAATCCTGCCCCTTCCAGCTGGCCTTTCGAACCGGAAGATGATTTACGGTTTCTACGCTACGGTATCCGCCTTGGCGCCCCGTTATGATATCGGGGATCTTGTAATCGTCGACCCCGCTCGACCTGCCGCCGTGCGAGACTATGTCGTGGTTTATCGCCACTACATATGGGAGAACATGCAAGATGATCCGGTGAAGCCTGCGATCATCGGCCGCCTGCTTGATCGCACGCGGGATGAGGTGACTATCGAGCTGTTCGAACCACGGGAAACCTTGAGCATCGCGGCTCACAGGGTGCGGGAAATCCACCGCATTGTCCCAACTGCGGAAATGCTCGGGGGCTAGTGCGGTAAATATTCCTTAATAGATGTTGACGCGGTAATTATACCGCACTATCTCTGCCTCATCACCTGATCGCCTCCGGGCCGAAGACGGTGAAGCAGGCAGGAATAGTCGCGGCATGACGATGTAATAGCCCCGGCCGATCCTGTTATTGAGCACAGGAGACCCCGATATGGCCAACGCCACCAAGGCGCGGAGCGATGACGCTTCGCGGAACGAAGAACTGCGCCCGGCAGATGCCGGCTCTTCCATGATGACCATGGCAGCCCTGTTCGGCAGGGTGGATGCCATTTTCACCGACGCGGACATCCTGGCAAGCACGCGCAAATGGCCAGCTTTTCGCATCCTTCAGGATGCAGCGCTGGATCTGCTGTCGAATAGCAATGCTGCCATGTTTGACCTCATCCCTGAAGATGATGGGCAGGACCTTATGATCTTGGCAGGGTTCACTGCGTCTCTGGCGGACCAGCTGCCCGACATGGTGGCAAAGCACGACAAAAGCGGGCGCAAGTTGTGCGAAGGCATTGCGCAGGCGCTGACAACCATCAGCGCCACCCTCGCTCGGCGATCCCCGCAAGCGGTTGACAGCGTGGCCACACTCTATCCCGACCTCGCTCGGTCTATTCGCCGCGACATCATGATTACCGACGCCCGCCGTGCTGACATGGAGGGCTGCTGAGATGAGCAATACGCGCAACCCGGCTCTCGCTTTCGGCGAGTATGCTGATGGGCCGCTCCACTATGCGCGGGCCATACTCAGGATGATGTCGGCCTCTTGGCATGCCGAGTGCCTAGTACAGGACTTTGGCTCGCCAGGCGGGGTCAAGACAGATTTCGCGCTGCTTTCGCCGCGGGTTCATGCTGATACGCTTGAGGCGGTCCAGAACCTGATCGACCTTTCCGAGCTTCTCCCACGGGATCCAGCCGCATCAAGTGCGACTATCGCCGCGGAGGGCTGCTGAGATGATCATGTCAGATGCCCCGCTTTACGGAGCCACTGAGCACGGCGCTGGCTCGCTGTTCCTGGTGAAGGTGAGGTGGCTTTTCGCCCGCTGGCGATATGAAAAAACATTGGCGGCCGAGCGGACGTTCCATCAGCGCTCTTGGTTTCCAGCATACCAGAATGCGAAGAGCACCTCGGGTGATCTTTGCCCGGTCACCCCTTTCGATGACGAGATGGACCGGCTTGCCGACGCTCGGTACCAGGCCGAAGGCCAGCTCCTGAACACTCCTTCGCCTGACCTTTCGGCTTTCGCGATAAAGTATCTCATCTGCTTCGCTAACGGTCGCGATCTCAACGACCAACAAGAAGGGCTGAGCGGCGAAGCAAAGCGCCTTCTCGCCGAAAACGGCTACGATCCCGCAGCTCTGGTTCTGCCGCAATGATCAAGTTCTTCCAGACCTGCAACAACTGCCGTCATTGGCGCCAAGGGGCACCGGCGGACATGAGGAAACCTGCTTCTGCGATCGACACGTCAGACGTCGGCGCCTGCGAGATGGAACCCCTGACCATGAGAGAGATCGAGGGCGAATGGGTCGCTCTCCAGGCTATCACACATCACAGCAGGTCCTGCGCTGATTTTCAGCCGTCGCCTCACGCCCACCTTCCTGACGACGACGATGATCCGGATGACCCAGACGACGGTGAACGCCAGCCGTCACCAGCCGAAGGCACGGTCCACCAGCTTTTCCCCACCAACCGCTCGCGCGTAGCTTGAGGATTGCGACATGACAGTCATGACCACCGTAAAACTGGAAGGCACGAGCGCGGAAGCGCAGGCGGCCTATAACCGCTACATAGATGCCATAGCCACTCACACCATCGCATGCGCCGATCCGAAGATGTCGGCTGAGGATCGCGTATCAGCGGCGCTCGACATCACGGATCGTTGGCGCGAATTCCTGAAATGCACCGGTATACCCGACCTTACGGAGGGCAGCGCGCTGTCCCGGCTCCGCGATCTCATGCAGGCGGCTCGGAGTGCCCATGCCATGATCCTGGGAGCGAACGCGATCGGCCAGGGTTTCGGACGGGCGCTCACCGTCAACGAGCACGCCGTGGCCGCGCTGATGGCTGACGCTGAGGCGGTCCTTTGCAATGCTCTTGGTGAGGCGCTGGCGGAATGAGCGAGACGATCATCAAGAAGCGCGAGAGCTACGCTTTCATCGTATGCCGCAACAGCGGCGGCAAGCTCCCGCGCTTTCGGCACTCTTCTGCTGATGATGCAATCGAGGATGCGGCTGCTCAGAGTATGCGACGGCCGGGTAGCACCTTCCTGGTCCTGCAGGAGATCGCTCGCGTCGGCACGAAGTCAGGTCCAGCCGTCGGCGAAAAAGGAATTGAGCAGTTGTCCGGCGATCGCGGACAACTGTTGATGCGGTCTGCCGAAGCGGGCCCGGTGGCGGCGATCAGCGCAAACTGGGATCAAACGCCGGCCGCGGATCCGAATGCACCGAGCGTTAAACGGGCGAGCCGATGAGCAATCTCTGCGTGGTCTGCCGCGGGTCCGGAAACATCGGCGTGTTTCCCAATATCTGGCAGTGCCATCCTTGCGGCGGCGCTGGCGTCAAGGTGCAGCATGGGCCTGCAAAGATTGCCGCTGGAGGCAAAAAGTCATGAACCTGCCGACCTATGGCGACGCCCTCTTGCGCGAGGTTGCGCGAAGGATGGCCGCCGGAGAAGGGTCGAACGCGATTGCGCGCGCCGTCGGGATAAAGGACAGCGCCGCTGCAAAGCTGTGCCGCAAGATTTCCAAGGCAACTGGCATACCGACCAGCACCGAGCGCCGTAAGCGCGTCTGGGCAGACATCACGGCACGCACCGCGGCCGGCGAGCAGCCCCGGGAAATTGCCGAAGCTATTGGCCGAAAGGTCCAATATGTTCAGTGGGTGCTGAACAGGCTGATGCCGCTCTCTACCCGCCAGATCAATGTCACCGCACCGGAAGCTTCCGAGATCAAGCGCCGGGCGGCCCTCGGCGAAAGCGCCAGGCAGATTGCTCGAGCGCTTGGCCTCAGTGAGGCTACAATCAGGAGGCATGCTCAGGATGAGCTGAGAGCGCAGGCGGCCGCTGTTGCGTCGCGCCCACCTTGCGACTGCGGCAAGCGAAATGGCCATCCTGGTGCTTGCTCACCAGCGTCGGAGAAGGCGATCAGATCCCTCATCCTTGCTGGCAAGCAAGCGTCTGAGATGTCGCGGAGCTTAGGCTGCAGTTTGGCCGCGCTCCGGTCGAGGCTGTCTACTGTTCGCGCTGCCATGATCGAAGAGGGCCTGCTTTGCTCGTGCGGGCTACCGGCAGGGCATGAGGGGCCGTGCGAGATGAGGCTTCGCCCTGAGTTTCGAGAGAAGACTATCACCGCGATGAGCGAACTGCTCCAACGGGGATGCAGTGCCCGTGAAGCAGGTCGCCAGCTGAACTTGTCGCCTCTGACCGCCATCAGAACAGCGCGAGAGATATTCCGGAGCTCGGAGGCAGGCGGGAAGGCCAAGCTTGAAAAGCAGGTGCTGAAGCTGCTCCGGGTCGGTCACGGCGTCCGGACTGTGGCCCGCATGCTCGAGCTTTCCAGGGATATTACTGCCACCATCGCCCGCAAAGCGCTGGCCTCTGGGGAGCGGTTCGCCGACTGTCCGTGCGGCCGACAAGCCGGGCATGCAGGCCCCTGCGCAGCGCGGCGGGCACGGCAGGCAAAGAAGACCATTCAGCGAGGAGCGTGGAATGATGTCACATCCACCCTGCCCCAGCCGACGCTGCGGCGAATGCGCAGGATGTTCTCGTTAGGCTATTCGACTTCCAGCATCGCAAAGAAGGCTGGCGTGTCGAGCGGCACAGCAAAGCGGATTACCGCTCATTGGCGCGGGCGGGGCGGCGGCCCAGTGCATTCCTGCGTCTGCGGGAAGCCCATCGGCCACGCCGGTGGATGCATCAAGAACACTCCAGGGTCTCTTGGCAAGCGATGGACCAGGAGGATTGAGCAGATGCTTATGGAAGGCCTGACCGTGAGCGACATTTCGCGGGAGTGCAGCATCAACGCCGATACGGTGCTCAGGCATGCGGTTATAGCCCGCTCGCGCATCGCCCAGCGTGGAGACGCGTGCGAGTGCGGACGGCTGAAGGGGCATGCCGGAACATGCTCTGCCACCTGGGAGCGTGGCGCGCGCAGGCGAGGTCCCAAGCCGGTGGACACAGGCCTGAGTGAGCGGGTCCGGGCTCTCTTGGTGAATGGAGAGGGCGCCGACCAAATTAAGCTGATCACGGGCGCGCCCGCCGCCACCGTTTTCCGTATCAGGGGACAGTTGTCGGCCGACGACAAGGCCACGCGCCGGGCGGCATTGGCTCATCGCCGCGCTTCGAAGGATGATCCTCATGCTTTGATCATCAGCGAGGTTCAGGCCGCTGTCAGCCGCTCGATTGATCCGTCGATCAGGGACGAGGTTGTGGCCGAGCTCTGTCTCGCCATCCTCGAAGGACGGCTGGAGATGGCGAAGCTGAGGCCAGCCGCGCGCACCTTCACAAGCAGGGCATTCACTCGCTGGGCAAGCATGTTCGGCCCGCGCTCTCTCGATGGGACTGTCGGCAGCACAGATAGGAACCTCGCAGACGTGATCGGCGACGGAACTGCAGGCGACATCATTGATGAAATCCAGATCGGAGGTGACAGAAATGGGTAATTCGACACAGACCATGAGCAGTTCCGCGCGGCACGGTTCCGCATCTGCGGCTGACCGCATCATCCGTCTGCCTGAAGTTCTGTCACGAACTGGCTTGAAGCAGAGCACTGTGTACCGAAAGATCGCAGACGGTTCATTTCCGAAGCAAATCAAGCTCAGCCGCAATTGCGTGGGCTGGCGCGAATCACAGATCAATGATTGGATTAGCGCGCCACAATAGGAGAAACTATGCTGAAGCTCGGTGCTCGTTACGTTCCGCTTTCATCCATCCAGCAGGCGCGCCAGCGTCTGATCGAGGAGAAATGGCTGGTTGAGGTTGACCTGGTCGACAATGATCGGTTCACCGTCGAGCTTTCGGTATGGGAGGATGCTTTGGCACGGACGCCGCAGCAAATGATCCCTGCGCAGAGCGGCACCTATATGCTTAGCCCCTGCTTCGACCCTCCGTTTGAGATCGTGAAGGAGCCGGTGATCGCCTGGGCGCTTTCCGCCGACGGCATCATGGCCCCCATCACCAATAACGGCATCAATGATGGTGGCCCGGGGAATGAGCCGATCCTGTTCCCGACTGGAGAGGTTCGCAGTCCAGTCGCCAACTGGAACACGTATGGAGAATATGAAGCCGAGCAGCGTAAGGTGTTCGGCGCCCAGCATCAGGACAATGCCCCCATTCCGACAGACGGGTAGGCGCAAATTAAAGAGGGGGCATTCTTGGGGGCATCGAAACGCAAGGATCGCCGATAACGACGCAATTCCGCCATTTGTTGCGGTCTTTTCGACTGCCTCCCGCTCCGCCACCAACCTGTCCTTTCGCATCCGTTCCGAATCACTAAAGCCCAGCATTTCTGCGGCTTTCAGCGTGATTCGTATCCACTTGCATCCCTGCCCGTCCACCGGTGATCGATTGGAAATGTGGGAAAGAATGTGGGAGAATTTGCGGCATGGGAAAGCTCTCCGCTACCGCTGTGAAAGCAGCAACGCGCCTTGGGCGGCTCGGCGATGGCGACGGCCTGTTACTTATGATTCAGCCCGGCGGCGGCAAGAGCTGGGTGTGTCGGGTGCAGAAGAATGGCAACCGGCGCGACTTTGGTCTGGGCAGTGTATCCAAGGTTTCGCTGGCGACAGCCCGGGAACGCGCTCGGGAAATCCGCACTTGGGTTGAGCTTGGCCTGGACCCGATATTTGAACGGCGCAAAGTGCGGGGAATTCCCACTTTCCGGCAGGCTTCCGCCAGAGTGATTGCCGCCCACAGCAAGACATGGCGGAACGAGAAGCATGAGAAACAATGGCTTCAGACGCTCGAAGCCTATGCGTTTCCTCAGATCGGCGACTTACAGGTTCATGAGATCACCGGCCCGATGATCCGGAACCTGTTATCCGACATCTGGCTCACCAAGCCAGAGACAGCGCGACGGGTCCGGCAGCGTATCGGCACCGTTCTCGATTGGGCTTACGCTTCGGGCTATCGTGACACAGAAAGCGCCGATGCGCGCGATCACGAAGGGGCTTCCACGACAGCCCAAGCTGGATGGGCACTTCGCGGCTATGCCTTATACGAAGGTATCCGCGTTCATGGTGAAACTGACGGAGCGAGAATCCTTTAGTCGGCTTGCACTGCGCTTTGCCATTCTCACGGCCGTGCGATCCGGCGAAGTTCGAGGCGCGGTATGGGAAGAATTCGACCTGGGCGAGAAGCTCTGGACCATACCGGCAACACGCATGAAAGCGTCGCGCGAACATGTCATTCCCCTGTCTGCACCGGCGCTTGCAATTCTTACCCGGTTCATTCGCGCGCACTGCGGCGACCTGCACCGCGAAGGCACGCTCGAAGTCATCGCCACTGCCGGGTGTGATAGTGAGTTCGACCGTTATTCCGATCATCGCCTGTCACCTCGATTAGCTCGTAAAGGCCGTGCCCGGCGTGGGGCGCGCCGGGCACGGATCGCGGCGGCTTACGCCTGGGCCACGAAGTCCCTGGTCGTGATGGCATTGGCGTAGAATGGCGCGATCTCGGTCAGAAAATCGTCCTGCTGTTTGCGGGTGTAGCCCGCCGATGCGTCATAGATGACGTTGGTGTGGTAGCCGAGGTCATGCGCGTTGCGCATCGAGGATTCCACGCACTGGCGCAGCGAAAAGCCCGACAGATAGATGTCGAAGATGCCGTTGTTGCGCAGATAGCCGTCGAGCGTGGTGCCGACGAACACGCTGCTGCCGCCGGCGCGTTCACGCACGACATGCTCGCCTTCGGCCGGCTCGAAGCCGGGGAAGAAATCGGCCTGTTCACCAAGGAACGAGCCATAGGAGCGCATCATGGCGCGCAGGCCGTATTTGCCCTCGCCCAGTACCTTGTAGGTCGGCTCGAACTTCAGCGAAGCGTGGATCACGTGCATGCCGCGGCGGCGCGCCTCGGCCAAAGCGATCTTCGAATTGGCGATAGCGGTGTCAACCTGCTCGCGGTCCTGGAACTGCGGGTAGATGCCGCCGGTCGGCGAGAGCCAGTCGTTGACATATTCAATCAGGATCAGCGCGCTTTTGGATGCTTCGGTCATGTCATGGTTCCTTTCTGTATTGCGTGGATTTCAGGCTGCGACCAGCGCGCCGTGCTGGCGCAGATGGTCGCGGAAACGGTCGGCATAGTCGGCGACGACCGCGTTGCGGACACTGGGACGCTCGGCGAGCGCGGCGCGCCAGGCGTTGGCGCGCGGCAGGCCGTCGAAGATCGGCTTGGCCGCCGCGGAATCGATGATGCCGAAGTAGCGGAACATCGGCGCAAATACGGCATCGACCATGCCGAAGTCGGCGCCGGCGAAATAGGGGCCGTCGCCCAGCTCCGCTTCAAGTTTGCGCAGCTTGTCCCGGAAGGCGCTGCGACGGGTTTCGGCCGTGGCAGAATCGACGGCGTGGAGGAACATCCAGCCTTCGGTCTGCGTCTGCGTGGCAAATTCGATCCAGGCCCGTTGCCTTGCGCGAGACAGCGCATCGTCGGGATACATCGGTGCGCCGGTCTGCGTCTCGTCCAGATATTCGCAGATCACCATGCTTTCTAACAGAATGGCGTCGCTGCCGTCCGGCTGGCGAACTTTCAGCAACGGCACCTTGCCTGTCGGCGACAGCGCCAGGAACCAGTCGGGCTTGGCCGACAGGTCGACGTTGATCCGTTCAAACGGCACGTCCTTCTCGAGGAGCAGGATAGCGGCGCGCTGGACGAAGGGACACAGCGGGTGGCTGATGAGGGTGAGGGTGGTATCGGTCATGGTCAGTCTCCGATGAAAGGCGTTCAGAGCGACTGGCCGCCCGACACGTCGAAGGTCGTGCCGTTGGCCCAATGCAGATCGTCGGAGAGGATCGCCGCGACTGCGCTGCCGATGTCGTCGGCCTGGCCGACACGGCCCAGCGCGATGCTCTGAGCGATGAAAGCATTGACGCCCTCGTCGTCGCGCACGACGCCGCCGCCGAAATCGGTGGCAATCGCGCCAGGTGCGATGGCGTTGACACGGATGCCGCGAGCGCCAAGCTCGATCGCCATGAACTTGGTCAGCGTCTGGATTGCCGCCTTCGCCGAAGCGTAGAGCCCGTATCCCGCCATCGTGAAGCGCACGAAGCCCGACGACACGTTGAGGATGCGCCCGCCGTCGTTCAAGATCGGCAGCAACTTCTGCGACAGGAACAGCGGCCCGCGCAGGTGCATGTCGATCATAGCGTCGAGCTGCGCCTCGGTGGCCTCAGCGACGGGAGCATAGACGCCCTCACCGGCGTTGTTGACCAGATAGTCGAAGCGCTCGACACCGAAGCGCGTCTTCAAAGTGTCGGCGACGCTGGCCGCGAAGGCGGAAAAGCTGGATGAATCCGCCACGTCGAGCTTCAGCATCGCGACCGTCCCGCCCGCTGCTTCGATCTCAGCGACCAGCGTTTCGGCTTCAGCCGCACTGCTGCGATAGGTTCCGATGACGCCGACGCCGCGACGGGCGAGGTGGAGTGCCATGTTGCGGCCGAGGCCGCGGCTGGCGCCAGTGATGATTGCGATCTTCTGGGTCATGGGGTCATCCTTTTTGAAGCGGGTGCGAGGGCGACACCACCCGGCGTCCTCTCGATGTCATCCAGATAGGCGATGGGCGTGTTCAACGCCCCGCCGGATGCTCTCAATTCTTTGCCTGATTGTCTCACGCACTTTGCAGAGGTGAAGAATGATGCCATACATAACTGATGAACGAAGACCTGACCCCGCATCGCGACATAGCGCTCCGCCACGGGCGGCCCGGAATGAGTTTGACGTCCATCCCGCGCCTGGAAATCGGCATCGGACAGGCAACCTCGGGAACGTCACCCTGTCTCTACCGCTCGATGATCTGTTTCATTCTGCAGGGATCGAAGGAAGTTGCCATCCACGACAACCTTCTGCGTTACGATGCATCGCAGTATCTGATCAGCGCCCTGGATCTCCCGTTGAGCGGGCAAATCCATGATGCCGAGGACGGCAGTCCTTATGTCGCGGTGTCGCTGGTCCTCGACCCCGCGCTGCTGGCGGATGTCGCAGCGACGCTGCCGGCGGCTCGCGATGCCGAAACCTTGGACAGTGGGATCGCCATCAATCCGTTGACGCCTCCGCTGCGCGACACGCTGTTACGTTTGCTGGCATTGCTCGACACACCCGGGGACATCCCGGCGCTCGCGCCGATGGCTGAACGCGAACTGCTCTATCGTTTGCTGCAGGGTCCACAGGGCCGACTGCTGCGCCACATCGCGCAGCCGGAAGGCGCGCTTGGACGCATCCGCCGCGCGGTCGAATGGATTCGTGACCATCACAATGGGCGGCTGCGCATCGAGGCACTGTGCGCAGCGGCGGGCATGAGCCGCGCCAGCCTCCACCGACACTTCGTCGCGCTGACTGGCCTCAGCCCGATCCAGTATCAAAAGCAGCTGCGTCTGCAGGAAGCGCGGCAACTGCTGCTCGCGGGCGATCACAGCGCCTCGGACGTGGCCTATGCGGTCGGCTACGAGAGCGCCTCGCAGTTCAGCCGCGAATATCTCCGCCAGTTCGGCGCCCCCCCGGTCCGCGATGTGCGGCAGCTCAGGCAATCGATCGGCCACCTGGCAATGAGCTGACAATCGATAAGCGACGGTAACGCGAACTGAGGAAGGTTTTACCTATGCCTGTTCGCCAAAGCCCTCTTCCTTCACCCGGAAAGGATGCTCGACGCCCTCTATCATGCGGGGGTTGTCCTTTAGCAGAGCAGTATTGAAATATATCTGTTTGATGCGCCGGTGCGCAATGCGCCAGCCGTCGCTCGTGCGCTTCCAGGTGTCGAACCAGTAACCCACCGCCGATCTACTCCCTGTCGAGTCTTTCGTTTCGTGCGTATTGATGTGGAGAGACACACTGGATGCCCGATCGCCCTCAATCTTTATCCGGACGGGATGCTCCAGATGCGCCCAGACGCGAAAATCCGCGTCAAGACCTCCACCAGCACCATCCTTGCCCCGCATCATTTCAATGTAGCCGCCAGCGTAAAGGTGGTGCCGGGCAGTACGTCGCTGACATCGATCTCGGCATGGCTGACTATCCTTCATTCGATGGTTCCTAATGGAGAGGACCGATGGATTTGATGGTCCCTCATTGCCAATGGAACGTAACGCTCTCTTCGAGCGGCGCCTTGCCGATCCGATAGCTATTGGCGTCAGATGACTCATCGGGATAACCAAAGGAAATGCCGAACAGCATCTTCAAAGACGGATCGATCCCAAGCGACTCCCGGATCGTCTCGGCGTAGAAGCCGAGCATGGTCTGGGGAATTCCGCCAAGGCCATGCGCGGTGAGCGACAACAGGAACGTCTGCGCATACATGCCGATGTCGCCAGCGACGCGAACGGAGTCGCCAAACGCCGGCATGAAAAGAAGGGCGACATGCGGCGCGCCGAAGAATTCCAGGTTGAACAGCGAGGCGGTACGGCGCTCATCGAAGGCGTCTCGCGACACGCCGATTGCCTGGTAATAGGCAGCTCCCTGCGCTCTGGATCGCTCACTATAGATGCCGTGAAAGTCAGCCGTCGCGAAGCTGAAATCGGGCGTCCACCGCCCCGCTTCGTCGGCGGCGAGCAGGGCCTGGCTGAGGGTATCTCGCGCGCCGCCAGATACGATGTGAACCTGCCAGGGCTGGGTATTGCAGTTTGACGGGGCGTGCTGGGCATCCTCGACCACCCGGCGGATCACCGCATCGGAAACCGGAGTCGGCAAAAAGCGGCGAACGGAATGACGGTCACGCACAACGTCATGGAACAGCGGGGATTGGGGCATCTTGCAGATTTCCTGTCGAACAAGGGGAAGCGAATCAACGCAATTGCATTTTACCTAGCGCGCAAGATGAATGTGCGCTAGGGGTTCCGCATGGACGCCGAAAGAAACCGTCGTAAAGCCGGAAGGCATCTGTCGTTTTCGCTGTACGGGGCGGCCAACCGGATGATCCGGTTGCACAAGCCGTTTCTCGCGCCCCTCGGCCTCACATTCCCGCAATATCTGGTGGTCCTCGCTTTGCTGGATGATACACCATGCTCCGTCGGCGCGCTCGGCGCTCGCACCGATATGGATACAGGAACGATCACGCCGCTGGTGAAGCGCCTCCAGGCTGCCGGCATCGTCACGCGGACGCGCGACGCGGATGACGAGCGCCGGGTGCTGGTCGACCTCACCCCTAAGGGACGCGGACTGGAAGCGGAAGTTCGGGCCGTGACGGGCAAGATCAAGTCCGCTTGTCAGCTCACTGACCGGGACATGGATGACCTTAGCCATACGCTCGACGCGCTGGCACGCGCGGCGCAGGAGTGAACCTCATTGTTGGAAGGACCGTTTCATGAAAAATCTACGATCGAGAAGGAGGCCCTCACCCGGCGCGTGTTCGTATCGTGCTCGCGGAAAAGGGGCTTGAGGATCAGGTCGAGTTCGTCAGCGTTGATTTGATGGCGGCCGAGCAGAAGCAGGGCGCCTTTTTGGGGATGAACCCGATCGGCAAGATTCCGGTGCTGGTGCTCGATGATGGAACCATCATCTCCGAATCGACCGCCATCACCATGTATCTCGACAATCTTGACGGCCACCCCACGCTCACCGGCGTCTCGCCGCGTGAGAAGGGGCTTATTCATATGATGCAGCGCCGCGCAGAGATGATGTTGATCGACGCGGTCGAAGATTATTTTCACTACGGCACCCGAGGGCTCGGCCCGGCGCTACGTCCATGGCGGATGCCTGACTGGGAAGGCGCCCGCGAGTGGGGAAAACGGCGCGGTGACTATGCCGTCAAGAACATGGCCTATTTCAATGAACTTCTGTCGCGCCAGCCCTTCCTTGCCGTCGATAGTTTTTCGATGGCCGATCTCCCCCTCTATTGCGGTCTCTACTTTGCTGATCTCGTCGGCGTGCCGATCGCCGACGATCATACCGCGCTGCTGGAATGGCGGACAAAGGTCGCAGAGATCCCCTCTGTGAAGTTTCACGGCGGACAGCAGTTCCGACCTGAAGATGCAGCCCGCCGGCCCGGGTGAGGGCCTGTCAGATATGGCGCCGGAAAATTGCGTCTCTCAGCGCATTTAAGATAGAAGAGCGTCCCAGCATCCTGACTACCTATGTGGTGCAATAACACCTGTGATATCCGGGTTGGGTATTCACAGGTGCATCCCGCCATTGGCCTGAATAAGTTGCCCGGTGATCCACGCGCCCGCAGGGGATGCAAGGAACGTGACGACGCGCGCGATATCATCGGGCGTACCCAACCGGCTCAGGGCCGTCGCGCTGATGATGCCTTCCATCGCGCTTGGATAATCCTTCACGGAAGCGATAAAATCGGTGTCAGTTGCGCCAGGCAGGACAGCGTTTACCGTGATCTTCCGCGAGCCAAGTCCTGCGGCGAGAGACCGGGTGAAGCCATTTATCGCCGTCTTAGACATGGAATACACGATCAGGTCGGGATATGCGGCGATCGACACCGTGGACGAGATGTTGACGATGGCGCCGCCATCGTTGATCTTCGCCAGAAGCGCTTGGGTCAGGAAGAACGTCGCTTTGACGTTAGTGTCGAAAACGTTGTCATACGCTGCCTCGGTCGTTGAGGCGAGGTCGCTGCCATCCGCGATGCCGGCATTGTTGACCAGGATATCCAGCTTGTCGATCTGGGCAGCCAGGCCCCCGATCGCTGCCTTGTCGCGCAGATCCGCCTGAACGGCGCGAGCCCTGCCGCCGGAATTGGTGATCTTCAACGCAGTCTTTTGCGCCGCCGCTTCGTTCTTCGCATAGTGGACCAGAATTTCGGCACCAGCCTCGGCAAGGTGGGTGGCGATCGCCTGCCCGATACCGCCTGATCCGCCCGTCACTAGCGCAATCTTTCCGTCGAGGATTCGCTCGGTCATGAAACTGCCTTTCTATGAATGTTGTTTATGACATTGCCGATTGCGCCCGGCGCAACTCCTGCGAGAAAGATTGACACGGACTGTTCGACGTGTGCGCGCAACTGCGCGTGATCAATCGGAACACCCAGTCCGCAGATCGCGCGCAGGTGGATGTCACCGCGTACCAAGGCGATGAATTGCTTCGCTGCTATAATGGGTTCGGGGCAGCTTATCTGCCCAGACGAGTGGAAGTAGGCCAGCCTTTCCGCGACGGCTGCATAGGCTGGATCGAGGCCGTTTACATAGAAGATGCGAGCGATCTCTGGGTGCCTGGCTCCCTCACTGAAAATCAGCCGGCTGATGTCTAGTGCGCTTCCTTTCAGCATTGCCGCCAACAGTCTCGATCCAGCCTCGATCAGATAGGTCCGGACATCTTCCTGATTGAAGGAAGCCGACTGAAAATCAGCGAACAGACCCTTGCAGCATTCCAGCATGACCGCCTCGAACAGCGGCTCCTTAGCGTCGAAATATTTGTACAGGGTCGCCTTTGAGCCGCCGAGCGCGGCGGCGATCCCCGACATAGATGTACCGCCATAGCCATCCCGGGCGAAAACCTGGTGAGCCACCTCTATAATATTTGTGCGTCGATCTTCTTTGGACAGCCGGCGGAGGCGGGAGTTAGTGACCATTCAGTACACCTAGCGTAGGCCAGCGCGGCATGCAAGCGATGAGCGATTCGAATGATATGAGAGGTCCTCGGCACATGCCCCTCGACATTGACTACGCAGATATGCGTTGTCTTATCACTCGCATCCAATCCTTGAGTAGATCGACATCGGTCCTCCTCCATTAAAGCGCCAAGGCGACTTCGCGCTATGCACGAGGGTGGCTAAATCAATTACGCAGTGTCCCAGTTCTCACGGCTTTTTTCAGCAATTGGGCCTATTGGAAGAACCGAGGTATCCAGCGAGTAGGTGCATCGCCTAAAACAGCGGGCGGAATGGAAATGTTCAGTCAAATGTCCGAATTGGCCGCCGTTAGCCACCCAAATGCCGCCGAAACCCGCCGATAACCGCACAAGGCCAAGTATCTTAATAATTATCAAAGGGTTATGAAGATTTCATAGTTCTCATCTTCATCCGGCGCTGCCCGCCATTTACCCATATGCCAACGTTTGCCGCCGCTGCCAGCTCCAAAACCGCGGCCGCTATGCCATCCAGCCTTGCTGACCGCATGACGGTCGGCTTGCAGGGCAATCGAGGGTGGAACGCAGACGCCGCAGGCCCGGCCATTTCATACGCAAATACTATGCGTTCCCCACTTCCTCCGTCTCGAATTCCAACGGCGCCCTGCATTATCTGAGCGACTGCAGGCGACTCATGCCGCTTCCCGCGCGCGCGCACTGCAGGAGCAAACCCATGCAGGACATTTTCTGGATCGGCCTCATCCTCGCCTTGCTGGCGGCCAGCCTTGGCTATGCCGCGCTGTGCGACAATGCATGAGGATGGCCCGATCATGACCATCGATCTCTGGCTCGCGGCGATCACCGCCTTCGGCCTCCTCCTCTATCTGGTCGCGGTCCTCGCGCGGCCCGAACGCTTCTGACAAAGGAAGCCACCATGACATTTCAGGGATGGCTGCTCATCGCGGCCTTTATCGGCATCTTGCTGGCGCTTGCCAAGCCGATCGGCCTGTGGCTGTTCGCCTTGTACGAGGGACGGCGCACGCCGCTCCATGCCGTGCTCGGCCCCGTCGAACGCGGCTTCTACAAGCTGTCGGGCATCGATCCGGACGAGGACCATAGCTGGCGGCGCTATGCCGTCAACATGCTGATCTTCAATGCCGCGCTGTTGTTGCTGACCTATGCGGTCCTGCGGTCGCAAGCGGGGTTGCCGCTCAATCCCCTGGGTTATGCGGGCCTGAGCGAACATCTGTCGTTCAATACGGCGGTCAGCTTCGCGACCAACACCAACTGGCAAAGCTATGCGGGGGAATCGACCATGTCGAACCTCAGCCAGATGCTTGGCCTGACCATCCATAACTTCCTGTCTGCCGCGACCGGCATCGCGTTGGCGTTCGCCTTCTTCCGCGGATTCGCCCGGCGGAGCGCCACGGGGATCGGCAATTTCTGGGCCGACGTGACGCGGGTGACGCTCTACCTGCTGTTGCCGATCTGCATCGTCTACGCGCTGTTCCTGATCGCCAGCGGCGTGCCGCAGACATTGGCGGGTTCGGTCGACGTGACGACGCTGGAAGGCGCGAAGCAGACGCTCGCCCTGGGGCCGGTCGCCAGCCAGGAAGCGATCAAGATGCTCGGCACGAACGGGGGCGGCTTCTTCAACGCGAACTCGGCGCATCCGTTCGAGAATCCGACCGCGCTCACGAATTTCATGCAGATGCTGTCGATCTTCCTGATCGGCTTCGGCCTTTGCTGGACCTTCGGCAAGGCGGTGGGCAACACCCGCCAGGGCTGGGCGATCCTTGCCGCGATGCTCACCATTTTCCTGATAGGCGTGACGGTCATCTACGCGCAGGAGGCCGCAGGCAATCCGATCCTCCACGGCATCGGCGTCGCTGGCGGCAACATGGAGGGCAAGGAGGTCCGCTTCGGCATCGCCGCTTCGGCGCTGTTCTCGGCCATCACCACGGCGGCGAGCTGCGGCGCGGTCAATGCGATGCATGACAGTTTCACCGCGCTTGGCGGCATGATCCCGCTGTTCAACATCCAGCTTGGCGAGGTCGTGGTGGGTGGCGTGGGCGCGGGCATCTACGGCTTTCTGCTCTTCGCGATCCTCGCCGTTTTCGTCGCTGGACTCATGGTGGGCCGCACGCCGGAATATGTCGGCAAGAAGATCGAGAGCCGCGAAGTGAAGCTTGCGGTGCTGGCGATCGCCGTGCTGCCGCTCATCATCCTTGGGTTCGCCGCCATCGCCTCGGTGACGGATGCCGGACTGGCGGGGCCGCTCAACAAGGGGCCGCACGGCTTTTCGGAGATTCTCTACGCCTTCACCAGCGCGGTCGGGAACAACGGGTCGGCCTTTGCAGGCATCACCGCGAACACGCCCTTCTACAATGGCCTGCTCGGCATCGCGATGTGGCTTGGGCGCTTCTTCGTGATCGTCCCGATGCTGGCGATTGCCGGCAGCCTCGCGGCGAAGAAGCACACGCCGGCGACGGCAGGCAGCTTCCCGACCACCGGACCGCTCTGGACCGGGCTGCTCATCGGCATCGTGCTGATCGTGGGCGGCCTCACCTTCCTGCCTGGCCTCGCGCTTGGCCCTGTCGCCGATCATCTTGCGATGATCCGCGGCCAGCTTTTCTGATCGGAGCACAAAAATGGCACGCACCGCGTCCAAATCGCTCTTTACCGCCGACCTGATCCTTCCCGCGATCGGCGACGCCTTCCGCAAGCTCAACCCCAGGGAGCTGATCCGCAATCCGGTGATGTTCACGACCGCGGTCGTGGCTGTCCTGCTGACCGTCCTGCTGGTTATCGGCCAGGACGGCCTGTCGGTCGCCTTCAAGCTTCAGCTGGTCGTCTGGTTGTGGCTGACCGTCTTGTTCGGCACCTTCGCCGAAGCCATCGCCGAGGGGCGGGGCAAGGCGCAGGCCGCCTCACTGCGCGCGGCCAAGGCCGATCTGACCGCCAAGCGCCTGAAAGGCGACGGACGGGAGAAGGAAAATGTGCCCGCGAGTGCGCTCAGGATGGGCGACATCGTGCTGATCGAGACCGGCGACCTCATCCCGGCCGATGGCGAGGTGGTTTCCGGTGTCGCTTCGGTCAACGAAGCGGCGATCACGGGCGAAAGCGCGCCAGTCATCCGCGAGGCGGGTGGCGACCGGTCGGCGGTTACGGCGGGCACGCGCGTCCTGTCGGACGAAATCCGGGTTCGCGTCACCGTCAATCCCGGTCAAGGCTTTCTCGACCGCATGATCGCGCTGGTCGAGGGGGCCGAGCGGCAGAAGACGCCCAATGAGATCGCGCTGACGCTCCTGCTGGTCGGGCTGACGATCATCTTCTTGATCGCGGTCGGCACCATCCCCGGCTTTGCCAGCTACGCCGGAGGATCGATCCCGGTCGCGATCCTGGCGGCATTGCTGATCACCCTGATCCCGACCACCATCGCCGCATTGCTGTCGGCGATCGGCATCGCCGGCATGGATCGGCTCGTGCGCTTCAACGTGCTCGCAAAGTCCGGCCGCGCGGTCGAAGCCGCGGGCGACATCGACGTGCTGCTGCTCGACAAGACCGGCACGATCACGGTGGGCGACCGGCAGGCGGCCGAGTTCCGCCCGGTCGGCGGCGCGACGCCAGCCATGCTTGCCGAGGCGGCTTTGCTCGCCAGCCTGGCCGACGAGACGCCCGAAGGCCGTTCGATCGTCCTCCTCGCCCGGGACAGGTTCGGCCAGTCGGCCGACGCCTTGCCCGACGGCGCCCAGGTCATCCCCTTTACCGCCCAGACCCGGCTATCCGGCGTGAAGATCGGCGGCGCCGAGATCCAGAAAGGCGCGGTCGACGCCATCCTGCGCGCCAATCCCGGCCTGGACAAGGAGCCTGCGGCGCAGGAACTGCGCAGGATCACCGACGAAATCGCGCGCTCAGGCGGTACGCCGCTGGCGGTCGCGAAGGACGGCAAGCTGCTGGGCGCCATCTTCCTGAAGGACATCGTCAAGGCTGGCATTCGCGAACGCTTCGGCGAATTGCGCGCCATGGGCATCCGCACCGTGATGATCACTGGCGACAACCCGCTGACCGCCGCCTCGATCGCGGCTGAGGCGGGGGTCGACGATTTCCTTGCCCAGGCGACACCGGAAGACAAGCTGGCGCTGATCCGCCAGGAGCAGGAAGGCGGCCGCCTGGTCGCGATGTGCGGCGATGGCACCAACGACGCACCGGCCCTGGCCCAGGCGGATGTCGGCGTCGCCATGAACACCGGCACCCAGGCGGCGCGCGAAGCGGGCAACATGATCGACCTGGACAGCGACCCGACCAAGCTTATCGAGGTTGTCGGCCTGGGAAAGCAACTGCTGATGACCCGCGGCGCGCTGACCACCTTCTCGGTCGCCAACGATGTCGCCAAATATTTCGCGATCATTCCGGCCATGTTCGTGGCGCTCTATCCCGGTCTGGGCATCCTCAACGTGATGGGACTTGCGACGCCGCAAAGCGCGATCCTGTCGGCGATCATCTTCAACGCGCTGATCATCCCCCTGCTTGTTCCGCTGGCCTTGAAGGGCGTGACCTACCGCCCGATCGGCGCCGGACCGCTGCTTGCGCGCAACCTCGCCATCTACGGCCTTGGCGGCCTCGTCTCGCCGTTCATCGGCATCAAACTCATCGACCTGGCCGTCAGCGGCCTGGGCCTGGTTTAGAGGGATTTATCATGGGCAAGGATATCCTCACTTCGCTGCGGCCGGCCATCGTGCTGACCATCCTGTTCGCGGTCCTGCTCGGCATCGCCTATCCGCTTGCGATGACCGGAATCGGCCAGGCCCTCTTCCCGCATCAGGCGAATGGCAGCCTGATCGTGGACAAGGGCAAGATCGTCGGCTCCTCCCTCATCGGTCAGGGCTTTACCGACCCGCGCTATTTCTCTTCGCGGCCATCGGCTGCCGGCAAGGGCTATGACGGCCTCGCTTCGTCCGGGTCCAATCTTGGCCCGACGAGCCAGGCGCTGGTCGACCGCACCAGGGCCGATGTCGCGAAATTTCAGCGAATGTCCCCCGGTCGCCCCGTTCCGGCCGATCTGGCGACGGCCTCCGCCTCCGGTCTCGATCCCGACATCTCGCCTGAGGCGGCATTTTATCAGGCGGCCCATGTCGCGGCGGCTCGCGGCCTTCCCGTGGCGCGGGTCCGATCTTCCGTGCAGGAAACCATCCGCTATCCTTTCCTCGGGGTGCTTGGGGAACCGACCGTCAACGTGCTCGATCTTAATCGACGGCTGGATCGTATAAGCGCTAATAACGCACGGTGAACGCCGCCGACAAACGCCCTTCGCCCGAGTCCTTCCTGCGGGCAGCCACGCAGGAAGGACGAGGCCGCCTCAAGCTGTTCCTCGGCGCGGCGCCCGGTGTCGGCAAGACCTATGAGATGTTGACCGACGGCATGCGGCGGCTGAAGTCGGGCGTGGACGTGGTCATCGGCGTCGTCGAAACCCATGGCCGGCGCGAGACCGAGGCGTTGATCGCCGGTCATGAGCTAATCCCGCGGCGGCATGTCGACCATGCCGGCCACAGTCTTGGCGAAATGGATCTGGACGCCATATTGGAACGGCGCCCCAAGCTCGTCCTGGTCGACGAACTGGCGCACAGCAATGCGCCGGGCAGCCGGCACCCCAAGCGCTATCAGGATGTCGAGGAACTGCTGGACGCCGGCATAGACGTCTATTCGACGATCAACATCCAGCACATTGAAAGCCTCAACGATATCGTCGCCTCTTTCACGCGCGTGCGCGTGCGTGAAACCGTCCCCGATTCCATCCTGGAGGCCGCGGAGATCGAGGTCGTCGATATCCTGCCCGACGAACTGATCGAGCGCCTGAAGGAAGGCAAGGTCTACATCCCGGACGAGGCGGCGCGCGCGCTCACCCACTTCTTCTCCAAATCCAATCTCACCGCCTTGCGCGAACTCGCGCTGCGCCGCGCCGCGCAGGCGATCGATACGCAGATGCTCGACCATGTCCGCGCCCACGCCCTTGCGGGCAGTTTCGCGGTGGGCGAGCGCGTGGTGGTCGCCGTCAGCGAGCAGCCGGGCGCGCCGGGCCTGGTGCGCGCCGCCAAACGCCTGGCCGACGCGCTGAAAGCGCCCTGGACCGCCGTCCATATAGAGACCCGGCGGGCGCAGGGCTTTTCCGACGAGGAGCGCAAGGCGCTCGCGGATACATTGGCCCTGGCGTCGCGGCTTGGCGGCGCGACAGCGAGCATTCCGGCCGAGAATGTCGCCGATGGTCTGCGCAGTTTCGCGGCCGATGCGCACGCGACCCAGATCGTCATCGGCAAGTCGAACCGATCCTGGTGGTTCGAGCTTCGCCACGGTTCGGTTGTCGACCGCCTGGTTCGCGACATCGGTTCCGTCGCCGTCCATGTCCTCCCGTCGGACGAAGATCTCGCGCGGCCGCGCGCCAGGCATTCGACCCGCGCCGCCTGGGGCAAGCCGACCGACTATCTCTGGTCGGCGCTGATGATCGCCGCGATGACAGCGGCGGGCCGGCTCCTGCTGGAAGTCATCGACCTCGGCAATATCGCCCTGCTTTATCTCATCCCGGTCATGTTCGCCGCCGCGACGTACAGCCTGCGCGCCGGACTCTTTGCCGGCCTTGTCTCCAGCCTTGCCTATAATTTCTTCTTCCTGCCGCCGACCGGCACCTTGACCGTCAGCAACCCGGAGAATGTCGTCTCCATATTCGTGCTGCTGGGCGTCGCCGTCGTCACCAGCCAGTTTGCCGCGCGCGTGCGGGGGCAGGCTGACCTCGCCCAATCCAGCGCCCGTCAGAATGCGGCGCTCGCCGGTTTTTCCCGGCAATTGACCTCCGCCGCCAGCCAGGCCGAACTGATGCAGGCGATCTGTGCGGAGATTGCCCGGCTCCTGGACGTGCACACCGTGATGCTGTTGCCGTCGGATACCGGTCCCGCATTGCGGGCCGCCTACCCGCCTGAGGACAGGCTGGGGGAAATAGAGCGGGCGGCGGCGCGATGGGCGATGAACAACGCCCAGCCCGCCGGTCGCGGATCGTCGACGCTGACGGCGTCCGACTGGCTCTTCCATCCGCTGCGTACCCAGCGGGGCGTCCTGGGCGTGCTTGGGCTGGCCCGCGACGACGCCCGCGAACCGCTGCGCTCCGATCAGGTGCCTTTGCTCATGAGTCTTCTCGACCAGGCGGCGATTGCCCTAGACCGGTCGGCGCTGGAGGAGGAGATGCAGGGCGCGCGCCAGATTCACGAGCGCGACCGGTTGCGGTCCGCCCTGCTTTCCTCGGTCAGCCACGATTTGCGCACGCCCCTGACGACGATCATGTCCGCGACGCAGGAGCTGCGCAAACAGCAGCCGTCCGCCTTGCTCGACACGGTCGAGGGCGAAGCGCGGCGCCTCAACCGTTTCGTCGCCAACCTGCTCGACATGGCCAGGGTCGAAGCGGGCGCCCTGCCCATGAAGATCGAACCGACCGACCTGTTCGACGCGGTCGGCAGCGCGGTCCGGGACACCCGCCAGTCGCTCGCCGGCCATGAGGTAAAGGTCGACATCCCGCCGGACATTCCGCTGGTGCGCGTCGATCCGGTGCTGCTGCACCATTGCCTGATCAACCTGCTGGATAATGCGGGCCGCTACGGAGAGCCGGAAACGCCGGTCACGATCGGCGGCAGGCGCGAGAACGGCGCCATCCTGCTATCCGTCATCGACGAAGGGCCTGGCATCCCGGACGGTGCGGAGAAGAAGGTGTTCGACACCTTCTCGCGTCTCGAAGGATCGGATCGGGTCAAGCATGGCACCGGCCTTGGCCTTGCCATCGTCAAGGGATTTGCCGAGGCGATGGGCCTGAGCGTCGATGCGTCGAACAATGTCGAACCCCGCGGCGCCCGCTTTACGCTGCGCATTCCGGAACATCTTGTCATCAGCGATTTTCCCGGCGAGGCACTATCATGACGATCCGCCACAAGGTTCTGATCATCGATGACGAACCGCAGATACGCAGGCTGATCGGCGCGGCGCTCACCCGCGCGGGCTATGCGACGGTGGAGGCCGGGAACGCCCGCGAAGCGCTGGACAGGCTGCGGTCCGAACGACCGGACATCAGCCTGCTCGACCTGGGCCTGCCCGACCGCGACGGCCTGGAGCTGGTGCCCCTGTTCAAGCAACAGAGCGATACGACCCTGATCATCGTGTCCGCGCGGGAAGCGACGGAGGAGAAGGTCGCCGCGCTCGACCTGGGCGCGGACGATTATCTGACGAAGCCGTTCGACACGGATGAATTGCTCGCCCGGGTGCGCGTGGCGCTGCGCAATCGCATGACGAGGGACGGAGGCGTCCCTTCCGTCCATGCCGGCGACGTCGAGGTCGATCTGCTGAACCGGGTCGTGAAGAAAGCCGGGAAAGAGGTGCATCTGACGCCCAAGGAATATGCCGTGCTCGCCCAGCTCGCCAAATTTCCGGGGCGGGTGATCACGCACGGCCAGATCATGAAGGAGGTCTGGCCCAAGGAGCATGAGCATCATGTCGAATATCTGCGCGTGCTGATCCGCACCTTGCGTCAGAAACTGGAGGATGACCCGCAGCATCCGCAGATTATCGGCAACGAACTGGGGATCGGCTATCGGCTCCTCTTCATCAAGGCATTTTCAAGTCAGGCGTAACGCCGTTCGGCGCCATGCGCGAGAAGCACCCTGCGCCCGATCAAGCTTTTCTACCCCCGCGATCAGCAAAGCTTGAAAGACAAATCTCTACCTGCAAACTAGATAAGAAGCCGTCCCGATTCGGCGGGGAGAGGACATGTGGGGGAGAGGAGATATGGAATGGCTCTCGGCAATCGGTCGGCATTGGGGTCTCTGGAGCGAGGCCTTGAAGCGCGAGTTGCTGCGGGAGCCGGACCGCGTCCTGCTCGAACGCGGGCCTGACGCCGTCGCGCTCGACCGGGGCGCCACGGACAGGACGGAGATTTTGGAGCCGTCGCTCGATCTGCGGTGAAAATGCGCTGACAGGCTTGCCCTTCCCACCCGGTTCCCGATATCGCGGCCATCGGCCGAACGGCTTTCACGTCGTTCCCCAGTTTTCAGGGAGTTTCCATGTCAGCCACCACCCGCGCCGTGACCCGCGCCGTCGAACCGCTTTTCCTGGACCGCTGGTCGCCCCGCGCCTTCGATTCCTCCGCCATCCCGCAGGAGGATCTGAACACGATCTTCGACGCCGCCCGCTGGGCGCCATCGGCCTTCAACTATCAGCCCTGGCGCCTGCTCTACGCCACGCGCGACAGCGCCGACTGGAGCCGGTTCCTGGGTCTGCTGCTGCCCTTCAACCAGGCATGGGTGCAGAACGCCTCCGCGCTGGTCTACATCCTGTCCGACACGCTGATCGCCGCGCCGGGTTCGGAGGATTTCAAGCCCTCCCACAGTCACAGCTTCGACGCGGGCGCGGCCTGGGCGCTGCTGGCGTTGCAGGCGACGCGGCTCGGCTATCACAGCCATGCCATGACCGGCGTCGAGTTCGACAAGGCGCGGGTGGAACTGGGCGTGCCCGACCGTTTCCGCATCGAAGCCGCCGTCGCGCTCGGCCGCATCGGCGACAAGGCGACCCTGCCCGAAGCGCTCCAGTCCCGCGAAGAGCCGAGCGGGCGGAAGGACATTTCGGAATTCGTCACGGCGGGCAATTTCCCCGCGTAAAGCAGGATGGGGCCGCCTGAACGACCTGCGGCCCCTTCCCCAAAACGGTGAGGCCCGGTCCTGCTTGCGCAGGCCGAGCCTCATTCCCTCTCCAAACTGGCAACGGATCAGCCGTCGTAGTCGCCGCCGATATTCTGGTTGCGCGGCGGGGCTGCGGCGGTCAGGCGCAGGGCCTCCGCCGACTGGGCGATCGAACCGATTTCGTCCGGCGTATCGTCATCGTCGATCTGCACCTTCTGCAGCGAAGCGACGAGCGAATCATGCAGCTCATCCGGCAGGACGGTTTCCTCCGCGATCTCGCGCAGGGCGACGACCGGATTTTTATCGCGGTCGCGGTCCAGAGTCAGTTCGGCGCCGCCCGAAATCTCACGGGCGCGCTGCGCGGCAAGCAGGACGAGGTCAAAACGGTTGGTAACCTTGTCGACGCAATCTTCGACGGTAACGCGGGCCAAACGGGCGCTCCTGAACCAAGAGAAATGGTGAAAGGCGCGCCTAACAGCGCAGCTCTCAAGAGTCAATGAAAAGCCCATAAAGTCGTGGCCAGCCGCCCCGAATGCGGGCATGAACGGAAGATGGCGAGCATCCAGCAGGCAGAGCCGGGGCGTGGCGAAGGGTCGGGCGAAGGGTCGGGCGAGAGGCCGGGCGAAGGGCAGGGCGAGGGTCAGATCGGCCTGTCCCTGCACGCCAACCGCCTGCGCCTGATCGAGACCGGCCCTGCGCTGCGGCAGGCGTTGGTCGACCTGATCGACGGCGCGGATGAGAGCCTGAAACTTTATTATTACATCTTCGCCGCGGACGGCAGCGGGCAGTTGATCCTGGACCGGCTGGTCGCGGCGCGGGCGCGGGGGGTGGCCGTCACGCTGATGGTCGACGCCTTCGGATCGGCGGCCACGCCGCTCGCCTTCTTCGATCCGCTGGCGGCGGCGGGCGGGCATTTCGGCCGCTTCGGCGCGCGCCGCTCGACGCGCTATCTGATCCGCAACCATCAGAAACTGGCGATTGCCGACGACCGGCGGCTGTTGATGGGCGGCTTCAATGTCGAGGACGGCTATTTCGGGATTCCGGCGGAGGATTGCTGGTACGACCTTGGCCTGCTGGTGGAAGGGCCGCAGGTGCAGGCGATGGCGAGCTGGTACGGCCAGCTCTGGCGCTGGGTGTCGACGCGCAAGCAGCGCTTCCGCACGCTGCGCCGCATGGTGCGCAACTGGCACAGCCCCCTCCATATCGCTCCGGGCGATCCGATGCGCTGGGTGATCGGCGGCCCGACCCGGCGGCTCAGCCCCTGGGCGCAGATGGTGAAGCATGATCTGGAGCGGGCGCGGCGGCTGGACATGGTGGCGGCCTATTTCTCGCCGGGCCGGGGAATGCTGAAGCGGCTTGCCAATGCCGCGCGGCGGACGGGATCGCGCCTGGTCCTGCCATCCAGGTCCGACAATGGCGCGACCGTCGCGGCGGCGCGGCTGCTCTACGGCCCACTGCTCAAGCGGGGGGTGGAGATTTGGGAATATCAGCCCTGCAAGCTGCATATGAAGCTGATCGTCGTGGACGACGCGGTCTATATCGGATCGGCCAATTTCGACATGCGCAGCCTGTTCCTGAACCTGGAGGTCATGTTGCGGGTGGAGGATGCGGGCTTCGCCCAGGCGATGCGCGCCTTCATCGACCGGCGCGTCGCGGAAAGCCGCCGGATCACGCTGGAAACCCACCGTGCCCAGCGCAGCCTGCCGACGCTGATCAAGCAGTGGATCAGCTATTTTCTGGTCGGCGTGCTGGACTATACCGTGACCCGCCGCCTCAATTTCCGCGATCCGGACGCCGATTAGGGCTGGATGGCCGATCGTGCAGGAAGAACTGGATGGGAACGACCAGCTCCAGCGTGGCGCCCGGCCGATCGTCGGGAGGCTTCGGCAGCGGCATGGCCCGCATCGGCAGCGACAGCGCCTCGCGATCGAGGTCCGGCGATCCTGAGGTGCGGCGCAATCGCACCGACATCACCCTGCCGTCGCGATCCATCACGAAACGGATCAGCGGCGCGCCCTGTTCGCGGCGCGCCAGCGAGTCGCGCGGATAGCGAAGATGTCTGTTCAGTGCGGCGAGCACGCGGCCTTCCCAACTGTCCGGGCCATCGGATGCGGGCGGGGCGGGCGGCGGCATGGGAACCGGAACGGGCGACGGCGCTGCCTCGATCCGTTCAGGCGCGGAGAGACCGGCGGGTCCGTAGCGCAGGCGTTCACCCTCCCTCACATCGGCGAACCGGGCGGGCGTCGCGAACGACCCGAGGCGAGAGCAGCGGACGAAAACGAAATCGAATCCTATTGCCGGTCTGCCGTCGCCATGTTCATCGCCGCACACGGTGGCAACGACCACGCGGACAGATAAGCATTTGATTTCTCCGGTCATCAGCACAAAAATGCGATGGAGGCCGACATGGTCGGTACGCAGGCCGTCTCTTGATAAGTTGCCGAAATTGCCGAGACTGATCGCTGTTTTGTGGGCGGTCGCCAGCCTTCGGCCGTCTTGGACCGAAGGCTGAGGCTTGACGGAAGCTTAGCGATTTCCAGTCAGATGGCATTGTCTGACGTTTAAGAAATCGCGGTAAAACAAAGGAATAGAGCGGTCGATCTGATTCAATCAGATCGACCGCTCTAGAACGGCGATGCCGTCGGGCGGACGACCATCTCGCTGACATCGACGTTGTCAGGCTGTTCAAGCGCATAGCGGATCGCCTGGGCGATCGCGAAAGGGGATTGTGCGTCCGGCATGCCTTGCTGGATCCAGGCCGCGATGTCGGGATCAGAGACGTCGTGACCGAGTTCGCTGGTGGTAGGCCCGGGCGATATGAGGGTCGCGCGAATGTTGTTATGTTCCTGACGCAAACCATCGGTGATGACGCGGACGGCATGCTTGGTCGCGGAGTAGACCGACGAGGCGGGCGTCACGATGCGCGCGGCGACCGAGGCGACATTGATGACATGCCCGTTTTCCTGTGTAACGAAGCGCGGCAGCACTGCAGCAATGCCGTTCAGAACCCCGTGAATGTTCACGTCGATCATGCGCTTCCACTCATCCCGCTTCAGGGAAGCAAGCATCGAAAGCGGCATGATGCCGGCGTTGTTGACCAACGCGTCGATCCGACCGAACCGTTCTTCCGCCGCATCAGCGAACGCATCGAACGCGGCGCCATCGGTGACGTCGAGCTCCTGCCATGCGACGTTCTCGCCCAGTTCGTTCGCCAGCGCCTTCAGCCGCTCGGTGCGGCGGGCACCGATAAACAGCCGTGCGCCTGCTGCCACCAACTCACGTGTGGTCGCTTCGCCGATGCCGCTCGATGCCCCGGTGATCAGCACAACCTTGTCGATAGTATGCATCATGATGCTTCTTTTCCGTTCTTAAGTGATGGCATACAAATGGCGCAGCATTGGTATGGGGCGATAGAGCGATCCTCCGAATGATTTGCACGATCCTCCAGGATTGATGGCGCGCTGCTTGCGCGACGGAACGGCATCGTCGAATATGGACCTATGGATAGAATTGCCGAACTGGCGCAAGCTATTGAACGTCACGTGGCTGGCCCGGGCCTTTGCGCCACCGCTATGCCTCGCCTGTCACTGGTTCACGCCGATCAGCCGGTTATTCCGATGCCGGTCATCTATGAAGCCGGATTGTGCCTGATTGCCCAAGGATCGAACCGGGTGTCGATTGGTGATCACAGCGTAGTGTACGATGCCGCGCACTATCTGGTCGTTTCGGTGGACATGCCGCTGGTGTGCAACATCACCGAGGCCAGTGCAGACAAACCCTATCTCTGCTGCAAGATCGACTTCGATCCCACAATCTTCGCGGAACTGATGGTGGAAGATGGCGACGCGGCCCGACGCACCGATCTGCCGGTGCTGGGGGTCTATCCAAGCGACCCTGATCTCATCGACGCGGCTTGCCGACTGGTCCGGCTACTCGACCGTCCCGACACTATCGATGCGCTGGCGCCGCTCATCGAACGCGAAATACTTTATCGCCTGCTCCACGGCCCACATGGGCAGATATTACGCCACCTCGCGACCTTGGGCAGTCACCTCGATCAGGTAAGCCGCGCCATTGCTGCGATCCGCCAGCGTTACGACAGCCAAATCCGCATCGATGACATAGCTGCGGAAGCCGGCATGAGCCCTTCCTCGCTGCACGCGCATTTCAAGGCGATCACGCGGATGACGCCGCTCGAATATCAGAAGCAGTTGCGACTACAGGAAGCGCGCCGTCTTATGCTTGTCGAGGGTGCGACAGCAGGCACGGCGGGCTTCACGGTCGGTTACGAAAGCCCATCCCAGTTCAGCCGCGAATATCGGCGGATGTTCGGTGCACCCCCAAGGCAGGATATCGAACGGCTGCACGCCACGCCGGCGGTGGCTATGGCGTATTAGATGTACCCTCGGGATGCTCACCTTGTTTACCGCGAGCAGAGCGGGCCGAGAGGCGGCGCGTGCCATCGCTGCATCTCACTGTTTTTGGATTTATCTCTGCGTCGAAGCCGCAGCCCATCCACCACCCAGCGCGCGGAATGAGGCGACGGCGCCACGAGCGGCGGCCGCTCGCGCCTGCACCGCACCATCGCGGGTTTCCAGGAGCCGGCGATCCGCATCGAGCACTTCGATCAGGCTGACCGCGCCGCCCTTGTAGGCGGCAAGCGACGCTTGCTGAGCCCGGGTAAGCGAGGTTTCACCCTGTCCCAGCACCGCCGCGCGCTGTTCCTGCTGCACCAGCGTGGAGAAGGCATCCTCCACGTCCTGGGAGGCGCGCAATACCGTCTGGCGGTAGGCTGCGAGCGCCTCGGCATTGCGGCCCTTGGCGGCCTTGATCTCGGCATCGACGCGGCCGAAGTCGAACAACCGCCAGCGCAGGCCGAATATCCCGTTGGCCTGCGTCGCGTTGCCAGTGAAGAGGCCGCCCGCAGCAGTCGTCGCCGTGCCCAGCAGGCCGCTGAGCGAGAATTTGGGATAATATTCCGACATCGCCGCACCGATCCGGGCATTGGAAGCCGCGAGCGTTCGCTCCGCCGCGATGATGTCGGGCCGGCGTCGCAGCAGCGATGCCGGTCCGCCCGCCGTCGATACCGCGGGGGCGAGCGGTATCGGGGAGGATTGTGCCAGTTCCGATCGGGTCGAGCCCGGCTGAACGCCGATCAGCACATCGAGCGCATTCATGGCGATATCGAGTTCGTTCTGAAGCGCCGGCACCGAAGCCCGAACCTGCGCCAGTGCGCCTTCGGACTGGCGCAGCTGCAACTCGGCCGCCACGCCTTTGCGATATTGGAGCGCCACCAGGTCTGTCAGGCGTTGCTGGGTCTCGGTCTGCGAGCGGGCGATGGCGAGGCGCGCCTGCAGCGCCCGTATCATGATGTAAGTGTCGGCGGTCTGGGCCGCGACGGCAAGCCGGGCAGCGACCGCGCCAGCGGCCGAGGCCTGCCACTCCGCCCGTGCCGCATCGCGCGCCGCATCGCGCCCACCGAACAGGTCGAGTTCCCAGCTTGCGCCGAGGTCAAGCCCATAAAGTTCGGTCGAGCGCTCGAACTGCGGAAAGGCGCTGCCAATGCGGCCAATGGGGGTTTCAAGCGATTGGTAGGTCTCGCCCGCTTGCCCGCTGATCTGACCCGACGGTAGCAAGGCGGCATTGGCGCCCTTTAGCGCAGCGCGCGCCTGCGACACCCGGGCGACGGCCTGTTGCAGATCGAGATTCTCCGCGAGCGCCCGCTCGACGAGGCTGGTGAGCAGCGGATCGTCGAAGGAGCGCCACCAATCGACAAGATCGGCAGTCGCCGCCGAGGCGGTCCGCGCCTCGACGGCAGGGCCGGTCACGAAGGCAGCGGGTGCATGGGAGGCTGGCTCAACATAGCGCGGACTTACCGCACAGCCGCCCAGCAGGACGGCAAGCAGCGTTGGTGACAGCATGGTTTGGAAGCGCATAGGCGGATCGACTCGTTGAAGCACATATGACCAATGGTCGATATGGTCACCGTTTGTCAATCAGCAAGGGTGGCGTTATATAGCCAGCATGAAAGACAAGACTCCTCCCCCACCATCTGGACGTGGCCCGGCCGAGCATGCTGTCCGCGACCAGATCGTCGAGGCTGCCAACGAGTATTTTGCCCGTTACGGCTATGGCAAGACGACCGTAGCCGACCTGGCTCGGGAGATTGGTTTCTCCAAGGCCTACATCTACCGCTTCTTCGAATCGAAACAGGCGATCGGGGAGGCGATCTGCAGTTCGCGCCTAGAACACATCGTCGCCGAAACACGAGTCGCTATTGATGAAGGCGGAAGCGCCAGCGAGCGGTTGCGCCGTATGTTCAGAGTGATAACTACCTTGACACTCGAGCTGCTTTTCCAGGATCGGAAAATCTACGACATTACGACACACGCGACTACCGAGCGGTGGAGTTCCACCATCCGTTACCAAGAGACGCTCAAGCAGATGCTTGAGGAGATCGTCAAAAGCGGGCGGGACAGCGGTGAATTCGAGCGCAAGACGCCGCTCGACGAGACCTGCCGCGCGATCTTCTATGCCATGTCACCGTTCATACATCCCCTTCATCTGGAACAAAATCTCGAGCTTCTGCCCGATGCCCAAACTGAGGTCACGGGCCTCGTCCTGCGCAGCCTGGCATCATAAAATCGCTGTGACCGGTTGACTAATCGGTCATACGACAACAGATAGTCCTCCAAATTCCCTTGGAGGTTCTCTGTGTCGAGTCGGCCAATCCAGATCGCGTGCGTCGCCCTGTCGCTTTCTGCGTCCCTTACTGCCTGCCAGAAGCAGGAGACCGATCCGCGCACGAAACCGCCGCTGGTGCGCGTGATGACGCCGGTGGCCGAAAGTGAGGCGAACCGTGAGTTTACCGGCGTCGTCGCGGCGCGGGTGCAGAGCGACCTCGGCTTTCGGGTCGGCGGGAAGATCATCGAACGCCTCGTAAATGCCGGCGATGTCGTGCGCCAGGGGCAGCCGCTTATGCGCCTCGACCAGACCGATCTTGCGCTGGCGACGCGCGCCACGCTCGGCACGGTCGAGGCCGCGCGGGCGCGCGCGCAGCAGACGACGGCCGATGAGCGCCGCTTGCGTGATCTTGTCGCGGCCGGGGCCATCTCGGCCTCGTCTTACGATCAGGCCAAGGCGGCCGCCGACGCGGCCCGTGCCGAGCTTTCCGCAGCACAAGCGCAGGCGCGCGTGTCGCGGAACGAAGCTGGCTACAGCGTGCTGGTAGCGGATGCGGACGGGACGGTTGTCGAAACCCTGGCCGAGCCGGGGCAGGTCGTGGGCGCTGGACAAGTCGTCGTGCGCGTCGCCCGTTCGGGGCCGCGCGAGGCGCTGGTGCAGCTTCCCGAAACGGTCCGTCCCGTCATCGGATCTTCAGCGCGGGCACGAACCTATCAGGGTGCGAACGGAGACGCGACGCTCCGTCAGCTCTCCGATGCCGCCAATCCGGCCACGCGCACTTTCGAGGCACGCTACGTCCTTGCCGGCGCGCCGGCCCGTGCGCCGCTCGGATCGACGGTGACCATAGCGCTCACGATGCCCGGTGATGCCGGTGGGACCCAAGTGCCGCTCGGCGCGATCCGCGACGTGGGCAAAGGACCGGGCATATGGGTGGTGCAATCAGGCGCGCAGCCCAAGGTGACATGGCGTCCTGTGCGCATCGCGGCGCTGGGTGAAGAGACCGCCACCATCAGTGGCGGATTGAAGCCCGGCGAGCGCTTCGTGGCGATGGGTGCGCACATGCTGCATGAAGGCCAGCCCGTTCGGATTGCCGCCCGATGAGCGCGCCTTCGGAAGGCCCTGGCCGTTTCAATCTCTCCGCCCTGGCCGTTCGCGAGAGGCCGGTCACCTTGTTCTTCCTCATCATGATCATCCTCGCGGGTGTCTTCGCCTTCCTGCAGATCGGGCGAGCCGAAGATCCCAGCTTCACGATCAAGAACCTGACCGTCGTCACGGCCTGGCCGGGCGCCACCGCGCAGGAAATGCAGGATCAGGTCGCCGAGCCGCTGGAAAAGCGGCTACAGGAGCTGCGCTGGTATGACCGCAGCGAGACGTTCACACGCCCTGGGCTAGCCTTCACGACCCTGACGTTGCGCGACCAGACGCCGCCGAAGGACGTGCCCGAGCAATTCTATCAGGCGCGCAAAAAACTCCAGGACGAGACGGCCAGGCTTCCGCGTGGGGTGATTGGGCCATTCGTCGACGACGAATATGGCGACGTCAGCTTCGCGCTCTACGCACTGAAGGCAAAGGGCGAGCCGCAGCGCAACCTGGCGCGCGAAGCCGAAAGCCTGCGTCAACGCCTGCTCCACGTTCCCGGTGTCAACAAGATCAAGATTCTGGGGGAACGTCCCGAACGCATCTACGTGGAGTTTGCGGAGGAGCGGCTTGCCACGCTGGGAGTGTCCCCTCGCGCGATCCTCGATGCGCTCGGAAAGCAAAACCTCATAACGCCCGCCGGATCGATCGAGACGAAGGGGCCGTCGGTCGTGGTGCGCCTCGATGGCGCATTCGACGATCTGTCGAAGATCAGGGACCTGCCCATCGTCGCAAACGGCAACACGCTGCGCTTGTCCGAGGTCGCGAAGGTGAAGCGTGGCTACGAAGATCCCGCTTCCTTCCTGATCCGTAGCGAAGGTGAGCCGGCGCTTCTGCTCAGCGTCGTCATGCGTGACGGCTCGAACGGCCTTGATCTTGGAAAAGCGTTGAACGCCGAGGTCGACAAGATTCGGGAAGAGCTCCCGTTGGGCATGACTCTGAGCACCGTGACGGACCAGTCGGTCAACATCAGCGATGCCGTCGACCAGTTCATGCACACCTTTCTGGAGGCGCTGGCGATCGTGATGATCGTCAGCCTCATCAGCCTGGGCTGGCGCGTCGGCATCGTCGTCGCCGCCGCGGTGCCGCTGACGTTGGCGATCGTGATCGTGATCATGTGGGCGACCGACCGCGTGTTCGACCGCATCACGCTTGGCGCCCTCATCCTCGCACTGGGATTGCTGGTCGACGACGCGATCATCGCGATCGAGATGATGGTCGTGAAGATGGAGGAGGGCTACGACCGCATCCGTGCCTCGGCCTATGCCTGGAGCCACACCGCGGCACCGATGTTGGCGGGCACGCTGGTGACGGTCATTGGTCTCATGCCCGTGGGCTTCGCGCAATCGAGCGCCGGCGAATATGCCGGTAACATCTTTTGGGTCGTCGGCTTCGCGCTCATAGCCTCTTGGTTCGTGGCGGTAATCTTTACGCCCTATATGGGCGTAAAGCTGCTGCCCGCGATCAAGCCCGTGGAGGGTGGCCATGCCGCCATCTATCGGACGCCGCGCTACGAGAAGGTTCGGGGGATCATCGCCTGGGCGGTGCACCGCAAGAAGCTGGTCGTGCTGAGTACGCTCGGCGCTTTCCTCATCGCGGGCGTCGGCATGGGGCCGGTAAAGAAGCAGTTCTTCCCCACATCCGACCGGCCCGAGCTGCTGGTCGAAGTGCAGATGCCGAAGGGCACGGCGATCGGCCGCACAAGCGAAGCCGCGCGCGAGGTCGAGACCTGGCTGCGCAGACAGTCGGAGTCGGCGATCGTCACCACCTATGTCGGTCAGGGCGCGCCCCGCTTCTACATGTCGCTTTCTCCCGAACTGCCTGACCCTTCCTTTGCCAAGATCATCGTCCGCACCCGCAACGAGGATGAGCGTGAGGCACTGAAACGCAAACTACGCCAGGCGGCTGCCGACGGTCTCGCGCCCGCCGCGCGCGTCCGCGCCACCCAACTGGTGTTTGGGCCGCCTTCGCCGTTCCCGGTCGCCTTCCGCGTCAACGGCCCGGACATCGACACCGTCCGCAGCGTCGCCGCGCGGGTGCAGAAGGTGATGGAAGGCGATCCGATGATGCGCACGGTCAACAGCGATTGGGGCGATCGTGCGCCGGCGCTACGCTTCATTCTGGATCAGGACCGCCTTCGCGCGCTGGGACTGACCTCAGCCGACGTCGCCGAACAAATGCAGTTCCTGCTGACCGGCGCAACGGTCAGTCAGGCACGGGAGGATATCCGCACCGTTGATGTGGTCGCGCGGTCCGGCGGCGCCGACCGCCTCGATCCCGCCCGCATCGGCGATTATATGCTGACCGGGGCGAATGGCGAACGGGTGCCGGTCAGCCAGATCGGCAAGCTCGAAGTGCGGATGGAAGATCCCATTCTCCAGCGCCGCGACCGCGTGCCGACCATCACCGTGCGCGGCGACATCGCCGACGGACTTCAGCCGCCGGATGTCTCCACCGCGATGCTTGAAAAGCTGCAGCCGATCATCAAGAATCTGCCGAGCGGATACCGCATCGACATGGCCGGCTCGATCGAGGAGGCGAACAAGGCGAACGCGGCGCTCGCGCCGATCTTCCCGATCATGATCGTGCTGATGATGGTCGTCATCATCCTGCAGGTCCGCAGCCTGTCGGCTATGGCGATCGTACTGCTGACGGCGCCGTTGGGGCTGATCGGCGTCGTGCCGACCTTGCTCGTCACCGGCACGCCGTTCGGCTTCAACGCCATCCTGGGGCTGATCTCGCTTGCCGGTATCCTGATGCGCAACACGCTGATCCTGATCGGCCAGATCCACGACAATGAGAGGGCGGGAGCGGACCCTTATGCGGCGGTCGTCGAAGCCACCGTGCAGCGCTCGCGTCCGGTCATCCTCACGGCTCTCGCAGCGGTGCTGGCCTTCGTCCCGCTTATCCAGTCGGTGTTCTGGGGGTCTATGGCGATCACGCTCATCGGCGGCACGCTGGGCGGGACGATCCTGACGCTCGTGTTCCTGCCCGCTCTGTATGCGTTATGGTTCCGGATCAAGCCGCCGGCGCGCGAGGAGGGCGAACTGGTTGCGCGCTCGGGTCCGGCGAACGCGGCACCGGGCGGATGAAGCGGCGCCCGCCTTCCGACGATCCCCAGGCAATTGCCGACGCGATCATTTCCACGAAGTGGACTGTCGCGATTATAAGAACGCTCCTGGAAGGGCCTGCTCGCTTCTCGCGAATAAGAGCAGCGAATCCGGCAATCTCTGCCAACATCTTGACCTCTCGGCTTCGCTACCTGGAGGAGCAGGATGTTATTCGACGGTCGATCATGCCCCCTCGGGTCGTCTCAGCCTATGAGATATTCAGCTATGTTCATGATGATGCGGAGGGCGGGCCGTCCGAAAGCTCTATGCGGAAAGCCCTGAACACCGCACTGGCCGAACTGAATGAGAAGCTGCTCGGCTCGCCGCTTCGCATCATGAGGAAAGCCCGGCCGCGCGGGTGGACAATCGAGCTTCGAGCCTTGCAGCGCGCGGAAGCCGCATGATCGTCGAGGCTGTGGATTTTCTCGATCGCGTCGAGGCCGTTGAGTTCGTGCTGAGCCGAGCGCATAACCCGATCTGGACCGTGCGCCGCCACGGCGAGCTTATTGCCGCGACGATCTGCTCATGCGCCGTTCGCGATCTGTCGTTGCGTATGATGGCCGGAGCGGTGCGAGAGGATTTCCAAGGGATGCGGGTCGCCCGCTCCTTCGTCACACATATTCGGGACAGCGCCCCGGTCGTCGGCGCGGCGGTGCGGATCGATCGGCAGGACAGGCGGGATCGACTGACGCGTTGGGGCTTCGACCACTGGTATGAGGGCGCGACCGGCGACATCGTGGTCGGCTTCTCTCGGCCGATCGAGCCGCCAGCAGGGCTCATATTCGCCGTGCCGATCGCGACGGATCAGGAGATCGCGGCGGGACTGGCGCGCTTAAACACGTCGAACATGCGGGAGCGCAAGCCCGCCACGATCCCGCCTCGATCGTCACTCACACGCTGAACGGTGCAACAGACAGGGACATCATGACGAGCGTTGAAGCTGAGATGACGAGCCTGGAGATCGCGAACCGTGTTGACGACATGCTGACCGCTCTGCCGGTCGATGCGCCGCCCGTTGCCCGGCAAGCGTTGAACGAGGCGCGCGATGCTCTGCGCAAAGCTGCTGATGCGTTCGCCGATGCTGCTGAAAACTCTGCATCGTAGCTGATCCAACTAACGCCATGCTGTTGCAATCAAGCACATTTCACGATGGCGGGTTTATTGGCGGGTACCCCTTGAACTCCGCTATAAAGCCCAATGATTTCAAGGATAATTGGCGGAGAGGGAGGGAACCAAACATTTCTTACAAGCCCTTGATTTCATTACATCAAATAATGCAACTTTGTTCAGCATGCCCCCTTCAATGCCCCCACTTTCACGTCGAACAATCTAGGATGACCGAAGCCGTCCAGTCGGCTTGCCGAAAATTAGCGGGCAGAATCGCGTAACGGCAGGTGGCTCCTACATCCCGACTACTTTCATTCCAGCGTCTATCAATCCTTCTATGCCACGGCGTACATCGCCGTCGCGGGCAGTGAGCGGGGCTTCCTCGACGATCAGTACCCCTTCACCCGCTGTGACGCTATCCTTGAACAGCGGTTCGCGGCCGAGGAAATAGGGCCAAAACGTCTCCGCGCGCGTGACCGAATAGGCGAGGTCGGCGGAGAAACCGATAAGTTGGTCCTGCCCAAAGACCCTCCCCTGCTGCGCCGCCTCGACGCGCACCCCACGTCCGCCCTTGAGTACGAGCCGCGCAGGGCCGTGGAAAACAAGGTATCGCAGTTGCAGCGTCAGCCAAGCGTTGAGTGAACCGAGCCGCCAATGGCGCGTGATCCGTATTGGACAGCGAATCGGCTGCACGACGGCGGCAAGGGCGCGCGGCTGGAGCACGCAGGCGGCGTCCTCAGGTAGCGTCAGGATCGTGACCTCGGCGAACCCGTCGCGGACCGCCGAGACAGTCGTGACCTCGCCTTCGTCACGGATGCGGGTGAGGAAGGTGAGACCGGTCGCGATGCTGGTGATCGGCTTTTTCCAATCAAGCAGCCATTGCGTGCCCTTCGCGCCAGGATGACTACTGGTCTGGAGATAATCCTGCCGCACGAGCAGCTCCTCCCGCGGCTCCAGCCGCACCGCGACAGAGGTGGTGGAAGGCGCTGCGGGCGGGACAGCTATGGCAATGCGCTGCGGCACCGTGAGGCGGATTGCAGGACGACGCATCGCGATCGGCGCGAGAACGGAGAAGCAGAACAGGCGAATGAGGAATGGCATGGCAATGATGAGCGCGAGGGCAAGGGCCGCAGTGCGCAGGATTTTCGTAAGCTTCGAACGTTCGGCCCAAACCCGCAGCCTTTCGGGAAGGGAGCCCGAAAACTCAATGCGAGCGCGTTCCGCATCCTTGGCGAGAGCAACACCCGCTTCCCGGATCATTTCGGTTGAAGCGGTGGCCCTTGCAAATGCATCCTTCGCACGACGGTTTACCGCGTCCTTTTGGTTAGCCACGGCAACCAATCGATCGCGATGTTTGATCGCTGCCTCGACTGCTTTGCACCGATTGTCCCGCGCAGCGACGAGCGCTTTGTGTTCGGCACTCTCCCACCATTGCCGCAGCTTCCAACCCCACCGCTGCTCGTACATATCGACATTGGATTTCGCCCGATTGCACATTGAATTTAGGCGAGCAACTTCGCGCTTCTGTCGAGCGAGATCCGCCTTTGCTGCGATGGAAGCACCGTCGCTCGTGGCCGCATCACGCGCTGTAGAGATCGCTGCTAGTTCCTGGTCGATCACCGCAACTCGCAATCTGCTAAGTTCGATAGCCAGCAGCGCCTTCTGATTGATGAGGGCGAGCGCCCACGGCAATCTAGCATCGTTGATACGTTGCATCAGCCGAGCGCGTTCCTCGTTCAAGGCACGGCGTCGATCATCGAGCTCACCGATACTCTCGCTGCGCAAAGCGACAGCGGCCTGCCTGAACGATTTCTCCTCAACGTCGCGTTTCGATTCGATTCTGCTTTTCGCGTCCTCCAGCACCTGCATGCGTACTAGAGTCGGCGACCGACCCAAAGCGACCTGCTTCACCCAAGGAATGAAAAAGGTGCTGGCCGCGATAGCTGCAACCAATAAGATGTAAAGGACCGCCTTCCGCCCCAGCCATCCGATCACTCTGCGCATAAACCTTGGAACACCCACCCACTCAGTTGCAGCCAATTTCCTGGCAAAGACGAAGAATTTTCGCAATCGGGCTAGGATGGGCTTGTGCCAATTTCCATTGCTTTGCCAAATTCGCGAGCCTCAGAATGAATTAAGGCAATCGAGGTGACGATTCCATTTTTGGGCATGACGAGCTTAATGCTTAACGGCTCCAAGTGGCGCACCGTTGCCACGCATGCCCCGGATGTACCCTGGAATTCTGCCAAAATGCCTCTGACTTCCATAGATCAGCTGACGGTGCCGTGTCGCAAGATCCTAATTTGCGAACGCGTCGGTCTGAACCTTAAATACAGCCTTCCCCAGTTCTTCGTCGGCTGCGGCCTGCGCGAGGCCCAAGGCAGCTAAAAGGGCATTTGCGCATGCATTGCCGAGGCATTCTCCTATCTCGTCGCTATCAAAATTGAACTCGATACCTCTCTCTGAATTGCAACGCACTAGCAGCGGACCGCCGACATGGTTCATCGCGTTCAATCTTCTGGAATTATGAGCGTGGATGCTGGAGAGCGTGTCCGAATCGAAAGAGCCTTTTGCTTCCAGATCCTGGATCATATTCCAGGTCTTTTGGTTAGAGGTGTCGTCGATGAACTTCTTGATCTGCTCGTCGCTCGCACATTCGAGCAACCAGAAACCGCGAACTATGGCCTCCCAAATCGACCTCGAGAGCATAAATGCCGACGGGAGGTTATTCCTCCGGGTCAGCGCTGCGATTGCGGAATGAACGTCCAGCGCCACCATGAAGGCGCCCCCGGCCAACCGATGACGGTCCGTGGCAATCAACTCCAGATTCTGTATGAGCCGCGACAGCTGGTGATCAACCCACTCCGAGCGCTCGACAGCCTTTGACAAATTCACGTCCATATTTCGCTGTTTCGCCTTCCCAATCGCTGATTTGCGTCTGAGCTGATGTGCAGTTGAAAATTCTTCGGGCCGTTGGTCGTCGTTGCAGTCCATCAAAAGGGTCGGCGGGGACTGACGCCCGAGACAGCATTGTCCGCGCCAATCCGCGGGTTCCTCTCACTCCTACCCGCCGTTGGAAACCGGCCTGAAGGAAGACTTCTCGCGTATGGCTGTCACCAGTTCATCAAGCAGAGCGCGGGCAGCCCTGATGCGGTCAAGAGTCTTTGCGACCGGCGCGAGCGCTGCCTCCAGATCATTGTCCTCGAAGCCGATCGCAAGCGCTTCGCGGTCTACTGGAATGCGAAGCGCGAGCTCTCCCGTTTTGGGGTCGCAAAGAAAGCCTTGATCTACCAGCCCCTCAGCGAGCTTCGTCTGCGCTCTCAGCACCGCCTTCCAGTCTCGCTGCCCGATCGCGTCGGTAGCGAATTCAAAGCGTATGGTGGCGCCTGCAAAGCCGCAGAAATAACCGACCCATGTGTCGGGTTCTTCACCGTCGATGCAATCCGTCGTAGAGAAGCTGAGATAGAGATCGAATCCATCATCGGCATCGCCAGCCATGCGCCACTCGGCGGGCGCCAGCCAAAGCATGTCGTCGAAATCGGTCGGCGCTTCGCCCTCCCAGCCATAGATTTTGCGCCTCTCATCAATGATCGCAGCCGTTGCCTTTTCCAGCATCGGCGTGAGGGAGCGGCGCGCATATCGTAGAGCTGCCTCAAGTTCATCAATATGCTGAACGATGACAGCGCCTACTACAGGATCGGTCATATTCTTACCCCCTAAAACTCGGCAACATGATCGCCGAATGCTGCGATCAGATGTTGGACGAAAGTTCGTTTTTCTGCAGAGGCTTGTGCCGCCCGTGATGCGGCGCGATAGATGTCGCGCCAGCAGCTATCGGCAACCGACGCAAGCTTTCCCGGGAACGGCGCCAGCAGGATAACATGAGGCGTCCGGTCGCGCAGACGGGCACGGCGCGCGATCGCCACCTCGTACCGTTGTAGCTGCTGAGGCGCCAGACGTGCTCCGATCTTGACCTCAATGGCCACCAGATGTTTCCCGGTCTCGACAACAAGATCTACGCGATCGGACCTTTCGCCCAGAGGGCAAATCTCCGTCTCGACATGATAGCCGGCCGCGATCTCGGCCATCCAGTCGATGCCGGGAAGGGTCTCTTCAAGAAAGCTGCTGATGAAAAGCTTCGAGCTGCTCCCCCCAAAATCAGCCATCCAAAGGCCGGCAAGCGTCGCAGCATTGCGGACCTCGTCCCGTCCCAGCCCCGCGATCGCCCAAGGGTTGATGAGATCGCCCTCTGCTCTGGCCGCAGCGAGCGGAGTCTTCAGCGCAACGAAGGCAGCCTTCAGTGATTCCAAATCGTAAAACTGTCTGGCTGCTGAGGCTGGGGGCGATAGGTGAGGCTGCAACGACTGAAACGCGGCCCGGAGCCTCTCCGCAGCAAGGTCGGGGGCAAGTGAAAGGCGCGCCATCTATATTCCTTACCGGATTCATTATGGATGCCAAGGGAAGGTGGCCATCGCGGGGACAGGCAGCTTCGTCAATGATAAGTCAACACATTGGCAAGCAGGTTGCCCTAGGAAAGATCAAGTCCGTCAAGCTACTCGTGACTTTTCTGAAGCAGCATGTCGAAAAAGGGCCGAGGCTGGGCGGCAGCTTGCGTAACCCAACACAAACTTCCAATGGGCATCATTTCTGAATCGTGGCGGAAAGTATGCGACCTGAGCTCGACAAGAAAGAAATTACCCGACGCGTATTTGAACGAGCTGCTTGGGTAATGGACCAGTCATGGGAAGAAAACTGGCGCCACTCGCGCTTGCTCGATGAGCCGTTGATCCCAAGCTATATTATCATAGCTGGACGCTCACGGACATCTGCAGAGCATCGTGAACATGTTGTGCCGCTGGCGCTCATTCGCAACCAGTGCGAAGAGATGTTTTCGTCGGGAGCAGATGTGTCCGCCGTCGCGAAGCTGTTGGAAAGACATTTGAAGATTGTGATGATCTCCAAAGCTGAACGCCAACGCCTCGATTTCGAGTTGGGTCTCAAGGTGAATATGCCAGAGGGTTGGTCGTTCGAAGATGAGAATGCCGATCCCTTTGCGAGATTGAAGTCGGCCGGCATCAAATAGGACCCGATTGATACGAGCGCGTGAAAGAAATCGAGAGTCAGACGCTGCTCTGAATCAAGCACCCCTGTTCCTCCGATTGCCGCTTTCGTCGCTTTCGTCGGCGTTTGAAGTTCCAGGGCGGATCGGGATTGTCCCGCAATCCGGGCCGGCCCTGCTCGGCGTCACCCTGTGCATTGCCGTTCAGTCAGAGGCCGAGGGCAGTCCGGAATCCGCAAGCTCCGCTACAATGGCCTCGGCAACCATTGGCGAGACCTTCACGAGTTGCTGCAGCTCCCGTATCGCCCCGTCTTCCAAACCTTGCGCGTATTCACCTGCCACCCAAGGGCGACCGACGTTACCGGAGGATGGCGTGAAAAAGCACAGAGCTCCATTTTCGTTAGTCAAAATCTGAACCCCATAATGTGCCAGCCTTGCCATAATCAGACCGGCAATCGTTTTGAGCGGTTCTGCGCCTGTTCCAAAGTTGTTCACGTTATGTTTACTCGTTGATTCTGCGCCAATATTTCTCCGGTGGGATGTGAATAAGCGGCGCGACAGATTTGGACGCAGCAGAATCTTCCACATCTAGTGCCGCGGTCGACATAGCTATCGTCCATCGCGCGCAAGGGCATGAGAGCAATGCTGCCAAGCAAACGAAAGGGCGCGTCGAAACCGCCGCGCCCTTCCATTTCTACCCTGGTGCGTCAGAAGCCGAAGCTAATGCCACCACGGACCTGGCCGAGGCTGTTATGGCCACCGAAGCCGTAACCGCCAGAGAGGAACAGGTTGACGCGCTTGTTGACCGAGGCATCGATACCCAGTTCGATCAGCCCGTTACCGTCCGGATCCACACCCTTCAGGCGGAAGGCATCGCCGCCGCCCAGATACTGGACCGTGCGATCGCTGCCGATGCTGCCCTGGAAGCTGTACTGGACCTTGGCATAGGGGCGATAGGCGATCCCATCGGCATCACCGAGCAGAGCCCCGGCCTTCACACCCAGAACGGGCGAGAAGACGGTCTTGGAGGCGTGATCCACGTTCAATCCGATGCCAGCACCACCTTCTTCAGTGAAGCCGTTCATCGACCAGCGACGCAGCGCCAGCTTACCATAAGGGGTCACGACCAGACCGCTACCGGCGGCAAAGTCATAGCCCAGTTCCAGGCTGGCATCCAACTGTTTGCCCTTGAAGTCGGCTTCAATGGTGCGAGCGAGGATGTCCAGGTCGCGTTCGACTTCAAATTTCGAGAAGCCGTACGCCAGCTGGAAGCTGCCGTAGAAGGGGCCAAAGCCCTGGGTCGCATAGGCACCGATGGTGTAGGTGCGAACCTGGGCATCTTCCTGCGAACCCTGCGCAGTGACGTCATGCTGGCCATAGCCGAAGCCGATGCCGAAGGCGCCGTCTTCCTGATAGGCCACGTCGAGACCAAAGGCGCCGCCATAGCTGTTGGTCTTGATCTTCGACGCACCCGAGCTGGTGCCGCCCGTCTTGGCGAAGTTCGCCGACGGATTGAACCAGATCTGCGTGCCCAGCGCCTCACCATAGCCACGGCGAGCAGCCAGACGGTTGACGGTGGTGTTGAAAACCGCGTTCTGATCAACCGCGGCCAGCGAACCATAGATCTCCGCCGAGGAAAGCTCGTTGAAGACCTGCGCCGCCTGTGCGCTGTTCAGGCGCCAGTCGAGACCCGCTGCGATGTTGGCGATGTCCTGCGCATTGGCGATCTCCGTAACCGAAGCAAAGCCATTGCCGCCAGCGGCGTCCGTCTTCACCCGGGCGATGACGTCAGCCAGCGCGCTGTCCAGACCCACGGCTGCCGAAGCGGCATTGGGATTGGTTGCGCCCGTGGCGTAGCTGTTGCGGGTCGCCTCGATCGAAACGGTCTTGGCGGTCGCATCATGCTTCAGGCCGAAGGTCACGAACTGCGAGGCCAGCGTCGGCGCCGCCGTGGCGGTGACGTTGCCGGTGCCGGTATAGGTGAAGAGCGTATAGCCATCGCCCGTCGAATAGAGGCTATCCTTCGACACCGTCACCGCGACCTTGCCGGCCAGGTTCAGGTTACCGTCCACAGTGACCGACGACGGGATCGAGAAGACACCGGCATTGGTCGGGGTGGTGAAGTAGGGAACACTGACGCCGCCAGTGATCGGACCCAGCACCTCGGGCGCTGCGCCGCCATCGTTGACGGACAGGTTGCCAAAGCGGACCAGCGAGGGATTGACGCCCACAACCGTCGTACCGTTGGCAGTCTGGGTGTAGTTGCCCTGCTGATAGAGCTCAATGCCCTTGATCGCTTCGGGTCCCGGCGTGACGATGCTGTTGCCAACCGTCTGAACGAAGGTCGGTGCACGACGGCCGAGGACCAGGGTAGCATCATTGTTGATGTTGCCCTTGATGCCGAACACGGCGTCGGTGCCATCAACGTCCAGCTGAACTTCGCCAGCCTGCACGTTGAAGTTGCCGACATCCATCGTCCAAGCTGCCGGGGCAGCCCCTTCAGCCGGAACATATTCGGCGCCCGTTACGACGAAGGTGCCTGCACCGGTCTTGTTGACCGTGTTGACGCCCAGGACGCGGACGGCGGTCGGGCCGAACAGGCCTTCAGCTTCTTCCGGCAGCGTGGCGGCCGGCGTGAAGATGGCAGGCGAGGTCGAGGTAGCCGAACGCAGTTCGCTCGCGCCCAGGAAACCGCTGCCATTCAGGTTGACGGTCGTGTCGGTGAGGAAGGCGCCGCTATCGTCACGCTGTGCGTCGATGTCGCCAAGCGTGATCGAACCATTGTTGAGGTTGATCGTCGACTTGATGGCAGCAGTCTTGACGGCAGCCTCGCCACCCACGGTCAGGTTGAACGCAGCCGGATCGACCTGCGAGGCATCGAGTGGCACCGCTGGCGAAAGCAGCGAAGACAGCGCGGACGCCACCTCGCTCTGCGTGGAAACCGCACCCGTTACAGCGAAGCCACCCGAAACACCGTTCTGATCGACAGTGTAGGTCTGCGAAGCGGCAACCGAAGTCACGGTCACGTTGGTGGTGTTGATCGTCGCATCGACCGTGGCCGATCCGCTGAACACCGAACCGCCAAGGGTGGTGGTGCCGGTCAGGATGCCATTGTTGATGAACGAACCCGTCACACCTTCGAGTTCGACGTCACCAAAGGCGTTGCCGCTGTTGGTGAAACTGGCGTTGCCGCCCACAGGCATTGCCGCAACCGTCGCCGCGAGGGAACGGATGCCAGCGTTGGTGGGGTTGGTGTCGGTCAACGTAACAGTGCTGTCGGCGTCCAGAGCCGAAACGCTGAACAGATTGCCGCCGGTGCCCAGATCGCCATTGTTGACGAGCGAAGCGGACGTCAGCCCCTGAACCTCGACATCGCCAAGGACGGTGCCGTTGTTGGTGACCGAAGCCGCGCCGCCTACTGCGGCAGCGCTGAAGGTCGACGCAACTGTGGCGGGCGTGAAACCGTCCGCAGCGTAGGTCGTGACCGTCTCATCGCTGCTGCTTTCGCCCAGGCTGTTGGCGAACAGATTGCCACCCGTACCCGTCCCGGCATCACCGACAACGCTGCCGTCTTCGACCGTGATGGAGGCGCCCCCGACGCCCGACGCAAAGACATTGCCTGCAACGCTAGGCACGCCCTTGCCCTGCAGCGCAGCGGCCGTGTCGATCACGACATTGGCCTGGCCACCGGCATCGGCGAAGCTGTCAGTGAAGGTTTGCGACGTCAGCGTGTTGAGGCCGCCATTGACGCTGTAGTCCGAGGTGGAACCGCTGCTCGACGTGGACGCGAACGCGCTGGCGTTCACCGAACCGCCAACAGTGCCGGTGATGGTGGCCGTAGCGTTGCCGAAGCCCGCTGCAACGGTCGCATCCCCATCGATTCGGCCGGCGTTGTTGAGCGTGGCATCAGCAGCAACAGCTGGAGCCGACACGGTGAACAGCGACGTATCGACCTGAGTGTCGTCTCCCGACGCGTCTGTCGTCCGCGTGCTGGAGTTCGTGGACGAGGCATCGCCTACGGTGAAGAATGGGCCAATCGGGACTGCCGTGCTGACGAACACATCCTGTTCGACCTTGGCTGCCGAGCCGATTGCTGCCGAAGCAGAGGCACCGCCCTCAACGCTCACATTGCCGTTAACCAGACTGCTTCCCTGAAGCGAGACGGAAGCGTCTCCGCCTGCCCGCGCCTGATTGAACTGCGTGCCGCTTACCGAGGTGGAACCCTGGAAAACGCCCGCGTCATAGGTGTCGGTGTCTTCCGAGGTGAATGCCCCATTGAACGCCACGCCCTGGCTGGTCGAGGACACATTGCCCGACACCTTGCCGCCGTTGATGATGACGGCGCTCGCAGTATCGCCGCGGGAGATAACATCACCATTGCGGCCCGAATCGCCTGGCGCGACCGTGCCGGAGATGTTGACCGTGCTTGTGCCGCCGGTCGACGCCACGTCGAAGGTGTTGTTGCTGCTGTTCACGACCGAGCCGGTGCCCGCCGCGTCGCGCGAATCGGTCGACACGGCCACATTCTGCGTAGCAAACGAAGAGCCAGACGCTTCGGAGTAGATGTCGCCGTACACGGTGCCCGTCACGGTCGCCGTGCTGTTCGTGCCGCTCACCTGAGTGATGCTGCCGTCATTGCCAGCACCGAAGTTCAGCGAGCCATTGATACCCGCGTAAGTACCATCGATATCGCCGCCGACGGTCTGCTGCGAAGTGCTCGACTGGGTGGTGGTGGTGGTGGTGCCCGATACCGTGGTCGTCGGACCGGTCGAGGTGAAGGTCGTGTTGCGGCTGAACGCATCAGTCTGACCCAGGACCTGGCCGTTGTTGGCGATCGTGATCGCGCCGGACTCGGATCCCGCTGACACATCGCCGCTGATGCGGCCAGACGCGGCGTTGGTGACGGAGATCGCCCCTTCGCTGGTCGAGGCAAAGGCGCTGCCTGCAACATCGCCGCTGTTGGCGATGCTTACGGTGCCGGTGGTGGCCGATCCATCGAGGTCGCCATCGACAGTGCCAGTGTTAGTGATCGAGACGTTGGCGGCGTCGAGCGCCTGCCCGATAAGGCTGCCACCCACTTCACCGGCCAAGCCGTTTGCGAGTGTGACGTCACCAAAGCCAGAGCCGACAACGCTGCCGCCTACAGTGCCATTGTTGGTAACCGATACCGCGCCGCCAAAGTCCGTCGCGCTTACGCCGCCGACGACTTCACCATTGTTGGTGGCGGTAAAGCTGTTGGCGGCACTTGCCGCACCCACGCCGCCAAACCTCAGGCCGGTCACGCGACCATCATTGGTGAGGTTTACCGCGCCGTCGCCCTGACCCGCAGCAAAACCTGCTGCAACGAAATCATAGCCGACGCTCGCGCCGCTGATATCCGCGCCGCTGGCAATCGTAACCGTGAGGTCGGGATTGGCTGGCGTGGTGATGGCCGTTGCAATGTCGGCGTTTACGGCCGCGCCGGTCCCTGCGCCGGTCGGCACGTTCACTGTGGCGGGAGCCGCCAATGCACCACCAGCGTTTGCGAGCAGAGCCGCCGCTGGTATGGAGGCTGACAACAGCAGCATCCGGTTGAACCTCGACTTCTTATTCATTCAAAACCCCTATTGGCTGCGATTCTCAGGCAGATGAGCGGCAAACGACGGGCGCCAGTGCTTTCGCGTACGCAAAAGGCTTTGCGCTGATGCTGTTCGGAACTCCCCCATGACACCTGTAGTTGCGCAAATATGCGCAACATGCGCAAACATCTATGTGTAGAACGAAAGCCGTGCAAATCTTTTTTGTGAGTTTGCGCCCTCAAAAATGACAGAAGTGGTCGCAGCCTCAATATACCGTTATGCCGCACCGCAATTTTTCTGATGCATTTGCGCAAATATGCACTTGCAAATTTGCGCTATTATAGTTTGCGCCGGAATGATCGAAGCGCATAATGATGCAGGCGCGACGGACGACGGCCGCATATGGTCGTGGTTGGCTGTCGCGCTAAGAAAACGGGCGCATACACATGTCTTTTGTCGGTGAGTGGGATCAGGATAAAGCCCGCAGCCTGATCGGTTGCCTGATCAAGGAAACCGGGTTTTCAGCAAGCCAGATTGCACGCCGCTCAGGTCTTGCGCCCTCCACGCTGACCCGGATCTACCCCAACCCTACGGTCGGCTATTCGCTCTCACAACAAAGCGTCGCTAAGCTCAAGGCCACGTTTCCAGATGCATTTTCCATCTGTGAAACGGATGCGTTGCCGCTGCGATCTCCGGCATTCGACATCACGCTGAAGGACGATCCGGCCCTTCCCGTGCTATCGAAGCAGAACGGCATCCCAGTGTACGCGGCGAGTGTCCACTTTCCTGAGGAGAGCGGCTTAGCTTTTTCCGAGCAGCTTGAACTCTGGGAGGCCGATCTTTCTCGTCCAGTTGCCTATATGGCAGCACCTTTCGGGCTGGGTGACGCCGATCGCTACCTTGTCATGTATATCCCGGGCGAAGCTATGGAACCGCGATTCAGAGCCGGCGAGCGAGTGGTATTTGACCGCATCAAACCGGCATCGATCAACGCGGACGTGCTGGTCCAGCTGCGAGATGAATCAGGGCGCTCATTGTGGATCGCCGGTCGACTGCTCGCCCGCGATCGCAACCTTATCGAGCTAAGGCAATATCGCGAGCAAGCGACGGCATCGATCCCCCACGGCCAGATCAAACAAGTTTTCCCAATCATCGGCATGATCGACGACAACGTCTGACCGACTGAAAGCACCGCCTCCCCCTATCTCGGCGCGCGGTGCATGCGCCAAATGACGCGGTCAGCGCGCCGATTGAGGATTCATCGCTTTTTCTATGCCGGCCCATTCATGCTCGTGTGTGCCGATATGATTTTCCATTTCAGGCTTCGTCAGACAGCCTTTCGGAGTGGTGTAGCTGTGGATCGTTCTGGCCGGTTGTTCGAACCAGGATATGTTGAAAGCCCAGTATTTGGGGAAGAAATAGAGACTGGAGTAAGGCAAATGATCGTGGATCCACCATGCGAGCTTCTGCCAATCGCCCTCCTCCTGGAAGGCATCCCAAAAAGACGGAACAACGATACAGGCCGTCGCTCCCATCATACCGTCACGCTTCCGATCCCAAATATGGCTGGCGTAGTTCCGCTCGTTGGAAGCGCAGTTATAGCCCGCCTTACCGGCATTCATCATCTCGGAGCCAAGTCCGTTGACGTCGCAGGAGCGGAATGCCGAGCGTATGGCCAGCCGACCGAAGCGGTCCTGTAGCGGCTCAAGCAGATCCTGACACAGCCGGCTGCCCGCCTCGATGGCGAGGTCAGGGTCATCAGGTACATTTCGAAGCCCGTGGATCGCCGCGATGTCTGAGAACAAAAAGTCGCGCATGAAAAACGACTTTGACAGCCGCACTCTTCCAAATTCGCTCAGACTGGCGACGCTCACCGGCTTTTTCATAGACGCTCCTTTTCTTTCGCCTTTGTCAGTAAGATGCGACATTTTCGGTCACAGTAGATGGCCATCTATCGCACTGATAGCCAGCATCCGGCGCTCCTCGACAATCGCCGTATTCGCGGCAATGGCAACGCGGATGATTGAACTTTTAGCTTCATTCGTTGCTTGGAGCCCAAAATTCAGCGGTCCACGGAAGGCGGGTAGCCATCTCAAGCTCTGCCATCATCTCTCGCACTGGCCCGCTTCGCACTTCAGCGCCGTCGATCCACCCCAAGCGATCATCCCTGGCCTGATCCAGACAGGTGATCGCAAGCGACGGCGTGACGGCCATAGTTTCCCCGGCCACGGCCAGGTCAGCCGCGATACGGCAGCCGAGACGAGCCGGATCGAGAAGGCCGAAGCGCAAGGTTTCCTGCCAAGGATTGGGAAGGTTGGTTGCATCAGCCACGCTGAACCAGTGATCAATCGACCTTTCATCCTCCATCCCTCCACGTCCATGACGGGTGAGATAGCAGCGGGTGACGTAGACCGCTTCAAGCTCCCCAAGCCCCGCCTCTGTGGCGATGGCAGTGATGTTGGCAAGACCCGTACTGGAGCGCGTGACGAATGGGAAACCAGCTGCACCCTGGTCGAGAAGTAAGCCCTGCGCTGCTTCGAAGATGATCGGCCCCATCCTGGGCAGATCGGCATCGGACTGCAGGACAACCCGTTCCGAAAAAGCCCGGCATTGCTCTACGAAGCGCTCAAGCAAAGCATCGGCCGCCGCAAATGCCAGCGGACCAGAGTTCAGGTCGATGCCGAGTTGCGCGCAGCGCACAGGCAGCCATTCATCCCGGATTGCTCGCAGCCTACCCACAAGATCAGGCCTACAAAGATCTGCAACCGTCAGCGTGAAGGAAGTCTGCTCGGAGCGCCCTACCGTCTCTCCGAAACCAAGGCCACAGCTACCATGCCGGCGTCCGCCGCGCGCCAGTTCCACCGCCTGATTGACCATCATGTCCCACGGGGTCGTTACCCAACCGCGCGGATCCGCCGTGACCTGGGGCGGATCGCAGAAACCGATCAACGTCTCCCGTTCATCGGCAAAAAGGATGGGATGCGAAACCATGAAGCGTGACAGATGCGTACGTCCCTTCCGCAGCGTCGCCGAACCGAAATGATGGAACACATGACGCCGCCCGCCCGTCACCACGGTATGGCCTGCCTGCGCGCCACCATTGCTGCGCACTACGACGACATCGGGGCCAAGGGAAGCGGCCAGCCAGTCGACCGTCCGCCCCTTGCCCTCATCACCATAGTTCGCGCCGATCACGGCATAGGCGCGCATCTCAAATCCTCCCCAGCCCGGCCCAGCGAAGGCGCCGCAGCGGTTCGGGCAATAAGGTGGCAAGACTGCTCGGGGCTGTTGCGGGACGACCGCTCGCCAGTTCAATCGTGGCAACGATCGTTTCGGCAAGCCGAGCCGGATCCTTCAGATGGATGACCCGTTCAGGAAGGATCGCCTCCCACGATGCCCGCACCTTCCGCATGTTGCGCGCCGCGTAGCTGCCGTCGACAATGATGTGAAACACTTCATAGCCCGCGCTCGCCAGCTTCACCGCTTCCCGGCCCGACACACCCCGCTGCGCATCGATGCCCAGCACTCGAGCCAATTGATCACGCTCAACACCGTCCAACACGGGTTCGTCGCCGACCGTGAACAGGAAGCCTTTGCGGCGGCGCTTCTCCATGGCGTCGTGCTCGGTCTTGAGGCCCGCGAAGACATGGGCGAGGCAATAGCTCTCTCCCTCATTGCCCCCACCGCCGCCTTCCAGCCAGAGCTGGCGTAGCTGCTCAACGATACGCAGGTCCGCCTCGAACTGCGTGACCTGCAACGGCGCCCGATCGCAATAGGCATCCCCGATCGCCATCGCCATGACATGAGGATCGCTGACCGGCCTGCGATCCATCAACATCGTGAATGTCTCATTGAGGCCGTGCACAACCAGCTCTTCCGCCAGCATGCCCATCGACCCGGTTACATCGACCCCGATGATGATCGGCGTGGAATCCGGATTGTCAGCGCTGTCGCGCGATTCCCGCATTTCGATCCGCGCCGGATCATAGGATGCATCCATACCCCGGGCGCCGAAAAGCTCGCTGCGGCCGCGCCCATGAACCGAGCGAGCCGCATAAGCCTCCCAATCGCGGGCGCTCCAATTTCCGTGTCCCATGGTCAATCTCCTTATCGACTCAATAAACGTCATTTTGCATTTTATTAGATAAGATGCAAGATGCAGTTTATGAGCCCGTCATTCGAAAAGCCGATCCTGACTGTCGACATCGTCCCGCTGACATTGAACGAAGACCGGTTGTGCGTGCTGCGCGCCCGACGTGGCGCCGAACCTTTCGCCGAGCGCCAGGCTTTGATCGGCGGCTATGTCCATGTCGGTGAGGACAGCCATCTGGGCGATACGGCGCGGCGGGTGCTCAGCGCCAAGGCGGGGCTCACCAATCTCTATGTCGAACAGCTCTCAACCTTCTCCGGCGCGGATCGCGATCCACGGGGATGGTCGGCCAGCGTCGCCTATTTTTCATTATCCCCCCGCGAACGACTGGAGCCTGCGTTGAAGATCGAGGGACTGGAACTCAAGCCAGTGGAAGTGGCCGGGGGGATGCCCTTCGACCATGACAGCATCCTTGCTGCCGCGGTCGCGCGTCTGCGGGGCAAGGGCGCCTATTCCGATCTGCCTGCGCGTTTCCTGGGGCCCACTTTTACCTTGGCGGAACTGCACAGCGTCTACGAAATTGTCCTGGACGAAAAGCTCAACATTGATGCCTTCCGGCGAAAGGTGATCGAACGAGGCTTTCTGGAAGAAACCGGAGAAAAGCGTCGCGAGCCTGGTGCCAATCGCCCCTCCCTTCTCTATCGGCTCAGAAAAGGCCATGCCATCTTCGACCGTCGTGTCTAAGCACTGTGATCAGTAAGATCTTCCAGCTTGAACCAGCGGGTCGGTTCCAATGAGAAACGAGATTTACCCCGAGCCTAATTTCAAATTAAGGTTGTGGAATCAATGATGCCGTTTCTCATCTCTCAACTGCCTAGGTGCTATGACCGACCTGTCGACTGACCCGCGCGCCACACACAGCTCAGATCCGATCCGCAGCCGCTCCATCCAGCGCCTGTTCGATGATACCCGCAGGCGGTTGGTAGAGACGGGAACGCGTAACCGACTTGTGCATGTCAATCGGGCGAACACGCGGGGTAATGTTCTGAACATCGTCAATGAACGATCAGATGATGTTTATGCGCTTCTTTCGGGCGGGAAGGCAATGCGGTTCCGTGCTCTCGGACGCGACCAGCGGGATACCGATGACATTGTCCTGGCAGAGAATATCGACGGCGACATCGGCGAAGGTCGCTACACAGACGATCAGCTCGAAACGCGACTAGGGCCGGACGCCCTTGCCAAGAAACTGCTCAAAATCGCTCGAGAGGCAAAAACTGCCGAAGAAGAGCAGGGCATCAACATCCTGTACATCGCCTTAGGTTTTGCGACTTGGTTCGAGGACAAAGATTCGGGTGTGGCTCGAGAAGCCCCTCTGGTGCTGTTACCTGTTGAACTGGTCCGCGATCAGCGCCGCTCAACATATGATCTCCGAGTTCGCCCAGAGGACATGATGACCAACTTGCCGTTGCAGCAGCGCTGGCAAGAAGATTTCGGCATTCGGCTACCCGAAATCGACTATGACATGGATGACTGGCGCCCCAGCTACTATCACTCCCAAATAGAGGCGATTGTTGCTGAGCGACCGGGCTGGAAAGTGAATCGTGATGCGATCCAGCTTGGCTTCTTCTCCTTTTCGAAGTTGCTGATGTATCGAGACCTAGCGCTCGAGGCCTGGCCGAAGAACGCCTTGGAAACACACGAGCTGACGCAAGGCCTTCTCCACGAAGGATTTGCACACGAGTCCCCCCTCTTCGGCCCAGAGGATCGGCTCGATGCCGTTTTGCCCCCCGACAAACTGTTCCACGTTGTCGACGCCGATGCGAGCCAAGCAAAGGTGATCGAGGAAGTCCGGGCAGGCCGAAATTTGGTTGTGCAAGGACCGCCTGGCACCGGCAAGAGCCAAACCATCACGAACATCATCGCTGCGGCGGCCAAGGAAGGTAAGACCGTCCTATTCGTCGCCGAGAAAATGGCGGCCTTATCGGTTGTGCATGATCGATTGGTAAAAGTGGGCTTGCGCGATCTTATCCTTGAGCTCCATTCCAAAACAGCAAACAAGAGGGCTGTACTCGGCGAGTTGGCTCGCACCCTGAGCGCCGGGCAGGCGGTACCGGCGATGCCGCCAAAACCGGAAGCCCTTCGCGGCGTCCGTGACAGGTTGAATGACCTCGCGGATGCGTTGCATGCTCCAATCGGTACAAGTGGTGAAACGCCGTTCACCGTCCTCGGCCGACAAGCCCGATATCTAGGCATGGGTGCCCCCATGCCCACGCTAGATGCGCAGGCTGTGGCTTCGATGTCTCGCGATGAGGAAGCCGCGGCGAGCGACCTCATAACCCGCTATGGAGCCTTGCTCGCCACAGCTGGGCCTCAATCCCTGCATCCATTCGACGGCGTAGGCATGATTGACCTCCAACCAGTGGCCGTTGCTCGCCTTGGTCAAGACTTAACTGCTGCAGTTGATGGGGCAAAGAGGTTGAGGGCGGCCCTCGACGCACCAATGTCAGCAGCCGGTTTAAATGATGCTCGGGCAATTAACGCTGCGGGCCCTTTACGCGATCTGCTGGATCGAATTGATGGGTTCGACGCTTCCGATGCAACGTTGGCGCGCCGACTTCTTTCGATAGCCGACGCAGCCCGCCTGATTGACGGACTAAACGTGGCCGCCGCTTGGCGCACCGCGCAGGACAACGCCCGGGCTGATTTCATCGAGTCGGCATTTGAAACCGATCCCACGCAACTGCGCGGTCCGCTGGTTGCTGGCACTGGATCCTTCTTCGCCCGCTGGGGCGGAGCCTATCGAACCGCATCTCGCACGCTCGCCGGTCTATTAAGAGGGCCGATACCAAAGACCGCCGACGAGCGGCTTGCTCTCGTCGACCTTCTTGCAGACATCCAGACCCTTCGTCGAGGGTGGGGCGACGACGAGGCGTGGCTAGCCACAGTTCTTGGCGACGATTGGCGCGGTGAACGGACTGACTTCTCCCGAATTTCCCGTGTCGCGGAATGGTGCGATCGAGCTTCCGAAGGGGCTATCACCCTCCAACCAGACCGTCTCGTGGCGATCGCTAGTGATGCGCCCGCGCGGGAACGCCACGCGGCCGACCTAGATGCCATCTTTTCTGAGACCCGTGATCGGTTGGCAACAACGATTGGGGCGCTCGACATCGACGAACGGCGCTTCGGAAATCCCCATGCCGATGTCGACCTCGCGGTCGTGTCAGGAGTTTTTGATGGCATGGCAGCTGCCATTGACCGGTACTCAGAATGGGCCGCTCTGTGTCAGGCACGTGCGGCGCTTGACGCGTTCGGCTTAGCGGAACTGGCTGACCGCATGGCTGCGGGATCGCTGGATGGGAGCGCGGCCGTAATTGAACTGAAATTTGCCCGCGCCGAGCAGCTATGGAACGCTACCTTGGCCTCCAATCCAGCGCTAAAGGAAGTCGCATCCCTGGACAGACATGCATTGGTCGACGATTTCATCCAGCTTGAGCGCTCTCGTTTAAAAGAGAATGTGACCTCGATTCTCGCCGATCACCTCGCGCAACTGCCGCAAGGCGCGCAGGGCGAAATGAAGGTGATCCGGGGCGAGATAGGCAAAAAGAAACAGCAAATGGCTCTGCGCAAGCTGTTCCTCAATGCGCCTGTCGCGATCCAACGGATCAAACCCGTGCTGCTAATGAGCCCCATTTCTGTTGCGCAGTTCCTCACGCCAGGTTTGGTCAGCTTTGATCTGTTGGTTATCGACGAGGCCAGCCAAGTTCGACCCGAGGATGCATTGGGTGCTATTGCTCGATCGCGGCAGATTGTCGTGGTAGGCGATAAGCAGCAGTTGCCGCCGTCCTCCTTCTTCGATCGCCTCTTAGCCGACGGTGATGGCGAAGCTGATAGTTTAGATGAGGAAGAAGAAACGATTGAGGATTTGCTCGAGAATGCCGCTGCGCTTGGGTCCTCCGAAAGCATTCTGACACTATGCGAAGCGCGCGGTCTGCCAGGCCGAATGTTACAATGGCACTATCGCTCTCGCGATCCTTCACTGATGCGCGTGTCCAACGCTGAATTCTATAACGAAGCATTGGTCCTCCCACCCTCTCCCCTCGAAAAAGACGCCGCCTATGGCCTGATCTTTACCCAGGTTGACGGGGTTTACGATCGCGGTGGACGACGAGACAACCGCATTGAGGGCGAGGCTCTGGTCGCTCGCGTACAGGAACATGCGCGGCGCACGCCCGACCTTTCCCTTGGGATCGTAACTTTCAGCCACGCACAGAAAAACACGATCACCGAATTGCTCGAGTTAGCGCGACGGGATGACCGTGATCTCGACTCCTTCCTTCGAGAAGGTCGCGCCGAGGATCTGTTCGTGAGGAATATTGAAAACGTCCAAGGCGATGAACGCGACGTGATTCTGATCACCGTCGGATATGGTCCGACGCAGGCCGGTGGTATCATGGTCGGCGCGAGCTTTGGCCCGGTGAATAGCGAAGGCGGGGAGCGACGGCTCAATGTGCTTTTCACCCGAGCTCGATTGCGGTGCGAAGTTTTCGCTTCGTTTGATCCGGGACAGCTTGACGTGAGCCGAGCCAGCCAGCCCGGCCCCCGCATTCTCAAGCGCTTTCTGGAATACGCGAAGTCCGGTGCGATTGAGCAGCCCACACTAACCGGGGAAGTGCCCGACACGCCGTTCGAAGAAGATGTCGCAGAGGTGATTCGCAGCCTCGGCTACCTTGCGGACCCGCAGGTCGGTTCGGCCGGTTTCCGGATCGATATCGGGGTACGCCATCCCGATCGCCCCGGCAGCTATTTGCTTGCTGTGGAGTGTGATGGTGCGACCTATCATTCAGCGCTCTGGGCCCGCGAGCGTGACCGTCTCCGCCAGGATGTCCTTGAGCATCTCGGCTGGCGCTTCCATCGGATCTGGAGCACGGACTGGTTCTATGATCGACGTCGGCAAATCGAACGCCTCCGGGCAGCGCTCGAGGCTGCACGCCTAAAGGAACGTGATGAGTTGGTAGTTGCTGGGGCCAATGGCGGAGAACCAGAAGTTGAGCAGATAAGTCTACCCGAGCGGATCGAACTGCCTGAAGTGGTTGCGCGCGTGATGCCTGCATATGTTCGGGCTCAACCTTGGGCCGCGACCGCTATCGAGCCACATGAGGCTCCCACGCCGCTGCTCATTCCACTGGTGCAGGAGATTGTGGCGGTCGAAGGACCGGTCCATGTTGATGAGGTAGCGCGCCGTATCGCTTCTGCCTTCGGGAAAAAAAGCAGCGGTAAACGAATTTTGGCAGCCACACATCAAGCACTGGTTTCTGCCAAGCGCAAAGACGCTGACCTTCAGAATGACCACGAGAATTTTTGGTTTACTGCAGCGCAAGCCGCCGAGCCGCCCGTACGAGATCGATCAGCCGAGAGTGGTTCCACTTTTAAGGCGGAAGCTCTTTCCTTGCTAGAGGTGCGCGCAGCAATTCGCCTAGCGCGGGAGGACAATCCCGGCGGTGATGATCCGGATCTGATCCGCGCCGCTGCACGATTGTTGGGATTCAACCGAGTAGGCCCTGACCTCCAAACACGAATCGGGGCCGGGCTCGATTGAGGGTGCTTTAGCGCCCTTTCCATATCGCTCAAGTGATGCCGCCTTGTCGCCATCCCCTTGACCAGGTGGCGCGCTGTAGAAGCGGCGCTGATCGGCTCAACTTGGCCGTTAGCCGACTGGAAGGTATCCATCCGCGACTTCAGGATAGCTGCCATTTGTCGCCCACGCGATTTGGAGGCGGCTTGCGACGCAGCCCTTCGCCCAGGCTGAAATTTTTCCTTCCCCAAGCGAACTCCTAGAAGTGAGGCCATGCCGCCGCGACCGACCAGGCGAGTGCACCGGTTGCAAGACCACCCGCAAGTAGGCGTGGGCCATGCAGGCGAGACCAAAGCAGGAAACCGGTGATGGCCATGGCGCCAAGCGCACCGGCGATGCTGTCGATCAGCAAAACCCAGGCGACCCCGAGACCCGTTCCTTTGTGCAGGTTTTTGACCACATCGAGCAGGCCAATAGCGTCGCGTTTGACCGTTACAGCCGTTCCGCCCACGGGATATTCGGCGGTGAGCCTGCCATTCGGCAAATGAAACATCACGCGCCAGATTGGGACCAGCGGCCGGTCCTTGCCAAGGAACCGGCCCGACGATCTGCCGCTCGGTGGCTCTGTGACCGCGCGGGGATCGGCTGCAAGCGAAAGTTCGCGCTTCACCCATTGACCAAGCGCTTTTTCGTCCTGGATCTTCGCGGTGCCGAGCGGCAGCGCAGCCTGGCTGAGTTCGACAGGTTCGCCCGTATCGATCTTCATGACTGTCCGATGATTGAGCAGGAAGCCGCTAAATCCCAGCAACAGAAACAGCGCCGCTCCCCAAAAACCGGTCCAGGCATGGACGCGTTTCAGCCAGATTAGGAAGCGAACGCGCTGAAGGTGCGCCGGAACGAAAAGCAACCGCATCGGTCTTAATGATGGTGGGGATTGGAAACAGGGGCGGTCACAGTAGGACCACCGGATTGCACGATGGCGAGCGTCGCACGATGCTGCTGGCGCTCGAAGGCTGCCCCGGCGTAGGCTCCCGGACCTTCTTCGCTATGGACGACCTCAAGAACATAGAGGCCGCTCCAAGGCGTGGAGAAGCGCACCTCACCGCGCTCGTCCGCAGCTTCCTCGCGGGTCCAACCGTTCGGCGCGTGGACGAGAAGCTTGGCCTTGGACAGAGGCTGGCCCTTGAAGACCACCGTCGCGGTGGTGGGGCTATGGGGCAGGATGTCGAGCATCATCGGACGACCGCCCGTTCCCCAACGTGCATAATAGAACGGCTTGACCATGCCGAGGCCGCTCGACCGCCAGTCCTTGACCGGCACCGACAGATTCTCAGCAGTCACGCTTCGCGCCGCTGCGGCCCCGGTGATGGCGATCCGATCGCCGGCAAGGGAAGTCGTGGCGATGCGGTCCGCGACAGAAACCTTCGTTTCAGCCATTTCATCGAGACGGCCGGGAGACTTTTCGACGATTCCTTCCTCGAACTCGCCGAAGCGAACTGCGGGACCCGCGGCCGGGTCGACCCAGAGATAATGCGCCCGGACCGGGGAAGCGGCGCAAAGAAACGCCACCATTAGGGAAATCGCAGCCGTCCTTTTCATCGTGCCCGCTCCTCGCCGATCTCACTCACAATCTACCCTGCCCGATCAGAACCGCGCCCGGAGTGAAAGCTGTAGGCTCCGCGGTTCGCCGGGCAGTGCGCCGATGAAGGTCGGCACACTGTACCATGTCCGGTTCGTCAGGTTGTTGACGACGAGCTGAGCTTCCCACGCTTCCTGCCGGTAGGACAGCGCCGCCCGGACCAATGTGTAGGAGGGCACGCGCAGAAGTTCGAGCGAGTCCACGTAGGAAGCGCCCTTATAGGTTACGCCCGCGCCGAAACCCAGCCCAGCGAGAGAACCCTGTGGCACCGTGTAAGCGGCCCACAAGGCACCAGACGTTTCCGGTGTGGAACTGATGCGCTTGCCCAGCATCGACTGATTGGTGGCGAGCAGTGTCACGGACGACAGAGCCGCCGACCGATTGATCGCATCGACATATGCGAAATTGCCGATGATGCTGAGGCCATCGAACGGCGAGCCGACCACATCCAGTTCGACGCCGCGCGAACGCTGCTTGCCGACCGGCTCGGGATTGCCGCCTGGAACCAGCGTCACGAAATATTTGTCCCGCTTGGTCTCGAACACCGCCAGATTGGCGTTGAGGCGTCCGGGGATGATCTCGGCCTTGATCCCCGCTTCGACCTGACTGGAGCTTTCCGGAACCGGCGTGAGGCTGGTCGATTCAGTCTGGATGCTGACGAACTTGCCCCGGGCATACCCGCCGTAGAAGGATAGCTGCTCGCTCGCCTCGTAGACGGCTCCCACCTGCCAGCTGAAGAGGTTGGGATTGCCGGCGATGCGGCGCTGAGTGGCACCGACGAAGCCCTCATCCACCAGCTTCACGCTGTCGTAGCGCACGCCGCCGCGAAGCTTCAGGACGTCGGAAATATCCATCTGCTCCTGGGCATAAACTGACATGCTGTCCGACTGAATGCGCCGGTCGAAGCCAAGCGTCGTGACTATTGGGATCGCCGTCTCGGGCGCATCGATCCGGCCGCCGATGATGCCGGCATTGGGCAGATTGTAGTTGCGGCGCACCGTCGTCATGTCGGTGCTGTTATATTCGACGCCAAGAAGGATGGTGTGCTTGATCGCGCCGGTGGTCGGGGTGATGACCGCTTCGGCCTGGGCTGTCCAGAACTCGCTGTCATCGACCTGCGTGCGCCCGTTGCGACTAGTCGAAACACCCGCTGCGTTCAGGATATTGCCGCCCGCGTTGCGCGCCACCTCGATATCGCGGGTGTCGTAAATGACCGCCGCGCGAAGTTGCAGGTCGGGAAGCACCTGCGCGCGATCGCCGACGGTGAAACGGTGCAGGGTCTGATCGGCATAGTTGAAGGGGCTGTAGAGTCGCGATTTCTCATCGACGTCCGCCAACTTGCCGTCAACCGTGAAGGGAATGCCGTAATTATCGACCACCGAGTGGCTGTCGCGATAATCGTAGTCGAGAACAAGCTCGTGGCCTTCACCCAGCTTCACCGACACGGTCGGCAACACCTCCGTGATGCGGCGCTTGAGCCCGCGATAGCCGTCGGAATCCTCGTAGTTTCCAATCAGCCGGGCGTTGATGCCGCCCGTCAGCGGACCCGTAATATCGCCAAAGGCGCTCCAGCTGTCCCACCGGCTGCCGATCGAGCCGCCAACCTCGCCGGACCATTCATCCTGCGGCGCCTTGGTGATCAGATTGACCGAACCACCTGCCTCCGCGCGACCGTAAAGCGCCGATCCGGGACCCTTGAGAACCTCCAGAACCGAAACGTCGGCGAGGCTGCGGCGGTAGCCCATGAATGAGGGGCCGTCCGGCAGGCCATCGCGCAGGAACCGCATTGGCAGGCCGCGGATGAGATAATTGTCGGCAACGCCATAGCCGCCGGCGAACACAGGTGCCACTGCGCTGGCATTGGCGAGCGCGTCGTTCATCGAGTGAACGCCCTGGTCGCGCAGCACAGCCTCCGGCACGGTGACGATCGCAGCCGGGATGTCCTTGTTTTCGACATTCGTCTTGCTGCCCGTTCCGGGCGCTGTAGCAGTGTAGCGCTGCCCCTCGACCGTGATCAGATCATAATCGCGTGGCGACGTGCCCGGTGCCTCTGCTGCTTTTTCCGCCGCTTGAGCATTGGTTGCCAACACGACAGCCGCGGTCGCGGCCCACACCATCTTACGCATCATCTGGTCCCCCTCAGGAATCGCTGTTGCGACTAATTAGTAGGAAGGCCAGCGTCAACGTAAGATTGCGAGGCATTCGCAGGGGATTAAGTGGATCGAAGGTGCCTGTTCTCAAATTCTAGTCGGAGCGAGCGCGACCGAGAACAGCTTAAGCATCGTTCAATCGAGGACTAAGTGACTCTATTATACGACAATTGGCGAATTCGTACCCTGACAGCTTTCGATGCTCGAGTTCGGTTCGCAGCGCCTGGAGATCCGCAATCTTGCGGTCGATCTGTGCAACATGCTCGGACGTGATGTCGTCGACCTGCGAACAAGGAGCATTCTGATCGTCGGCCAGCCGGAGCAGCGCGCGAACTTGCTGGACCGTGAAGCCCAGGTCGCCGGCGCGACGGATGAACGACAACCGCCTGAGATGCCCGCCCGTATAAATGCCTGAACGGCATGTTAATCACGCTTCGCGACCCGAAGGCTCTGACGTTCAGAGACTTCTCCTGACCCGGCCCCAAAATGGCCGGGTCATTTTTGCGAATCAGCGTATTGCACGGTAAGGGCCGTTTCCCGAACAGCGCTGACTTTCAACAGCCAGAATTGCGATCGACCTCGCGGCCGAGCAGCGCGCCCGCACCGGCTCCGACGATGGTGCCCGGCGCGCGGTCGCCATAGCGATCTACCGAGCGCCCGAGCAGCGCTCCCGCTACACCGCCTAACAGCAGACCGGTCGTCCCGCTGCCGCCGCAGCGATAGCGACGCTCGTCGCGATAATGGCGCCTTGGCTGATAACGCGGGCGTTCATATTCACGGCTTTCATAATAGCTGCGGCGATAGCGCGGACGATCGTCATGATCATCGTCGTAGTCATCATGACGATATTCTTCGTAACGATACCAGCTACGCTCCCCGCCATGGGCGTGAGCCAGCGATGGCAGTCCCGCCATTATCGAAGCAGCCAGCGACAGCGCCAGGATCGGCTTGCGGATCAGCATCTCGAAATTCCTCCCATTGCGACGGCTCCCGTCTCCACGGACGCCCTTATTCCAGCCGGTTGCTGGCTAATACATGAACGAAGAATGCCGCGCGATCACCCTACCGTCTTGTCAGCACCAACGACCTGCGTACTGCCCGATCTTTGCGAGAGGCGGTTGCCCGCCCATGCGAAACAAAATCTCGAACATACGGCCTGCCGGGGCGGAAACGACGCAGTTCCGCGCCCATGCACCCCGACGATCGTGGATGCCCCTAGTCGGGCGTTTCCCACGACCTACCATCGCCCCGACGCAGAACCCTGTGACCACGCGCAGGCGATGCTCCCGGAAAAGGATCAAACCGCTGGGGGCAGCTTTACGGTGCCAGCCTGTTTATTGAAGGTCTCAGATAAACAGGCTCGGCGGCATGAAACGGCGACCTAGAAAGTCACGCTGACAGTGCCCATGACCGAACGCGGCGCACCGGGCACATTCAAGATGGGCGAGGTTCCATGGCCCGATACGATATAGTGCTTGTCCGCCAGATTATAGGCGTTGACCTGGAGGCGGACGGGGCCGAACTGCGCCCAAGCCATCGCGTCAAAAGTGACATAGCTCGGCAATATGGTCGTGTTCTGTGGATCGGCCCAGCGGTCATCGACATAGTTGACGCCCCCTCCGAGCCCGAAACGACGCGCGATCGTCTTGGTCACAAAGAGATTGGCGGAATTGAGCGGGGTGAGCGTCGCCCGCTTGCCGATGAAGGCGGCCGTCGCGGACTCGGTTGTGCGCGTATCCAGATGGGCATAGCCCGCAACCGCACGGATATTCTCCGGCAGGTCAAGGGCCGCTGACATCTCGAAGCCTCGCGTGCGCTGCGTCCCGATGGGCTCGACGCGTTGGGTTGCAATATTGGTGCCCTTGATACCGGTGCGACGGAGGATGAACGCCGCAGCCTGGATTGACAGTTTGCCGCCCAGCAGCGTGTATTTCGCGCCGATCTCATTGTTCGTCGTTTGCTCTGGCGCGATATCCGAATTATTGGCCGCCAGCGCGAAGGTCTCGCCGGAAGGCTGGAAACTGCGGCTCCAGGAAACATAGTAAGACTGCGCATCATCCGGTTGGAACAACAGGCCGGCACGCGGGCTCCATTTGCGATCCGTGCGGGCAAGATCCGTTTGCCCCGGCAGGCGCAGGTCGGTCTTCTGGATGAACCAGTCGTGGCGCAGGCCCAGCATCGCCTTGAAGCCGTGGCCGAAGTCAATGAGATCCTGGACGTAGAGCCCCCGCGTCTTGAGCGTCGTTTTCGAATTGTCGATTATTGTCGTGAAGGATGAATTATCGACCACTGGCAACACCGGGTCAAATATCGACGTGACCGCGACCGTGCGAGCGGCAGAACGCAATGCGAACTTCTGCTGCTGGGCAATTTCAAAACCATAGAGAATGGTGTGGTTCGTTCCGGCGAGCGCCAGCTTCTGCGTCAGTTCGGTCTGGTTGGACCAGCCATCCTCGTTCCGATCGAACCAGCTATGCCCCAGCGTCACCGTCCCCGCTGCGGCGTTGACCGCTGTGGGATTCGTGCTCTGCCGGTCGAGTTGATAGTTATAATGGTTGAAGCCGTTGCGCAGGCTCAATGCATCGGAGAAACGATGGGTAATGGCGACACGCTGGGAGAACACCTCGCTCTCGACGAAGTCGGCCTCGCGCGCATTGGCCGCGCCGTAGTAAGTGGAGCGTGGCACATCGACCGGCCGGCCGTCGAGTGCCGGGATGCCCAAGTCCATGATGCGGCGATCGGTCAGATAGTCAGCCTGGAGCAATATGGTGGTATCCTGGCCAGCGCCGAACAAGAAGGATGGCGCGATGGCGTAGCGCTTGAGGAACTGCTGGTCGCGGTAGCTGCCATTGTCCTCTGCGGCCCCGGTCAGGCGAAACCCGACATGCGACCCCGGATCGAGCATGCCAAGGTCGAATTCGCCGCGATAGCTGTCGAAGGAACCGGCCGATAGCGTCACGGCCAAGATGTCGCGATCAGGCTTCTTCGTAACGCGATTGATCAAACCACCCGACGACCCGCGGCCATAGAGCACGGCGGCGGGCCCCTTGATCACCTCGATACGCTCGACGTTGGAAAGATCACGAAAATAGAGGGCATCGTCACGGAAGCCATCGACGAACTGATCGGCAATCGCGGTGAAGCCGCGGATCGTCACCTGGTCTCGTTGACCGTCGCCGGAGGAAAAACCGACGCCCGGAACATTCTTCAGCGCATCCTGCACCGACAGCGCGCGCTGATCGCGCAAAACCTCTGCCGGAACCACGGCGATCGACTGCGGGATGTCGCGCAGGGGCACCGGAATCTTCGCTGCACTGGTATCAACAGGGATATAGCCCTGGGTGACACCGTTGACCACGATGTCGCTGCGCGGGCTCTCAGCCTCGCTTACGGTGTCTTCCGCCAAGGCAGGCAGACCTGCGATCATTGCGATGGTTGCGACGGAAAGACCGAGTGTCTGACGAATTAGCATTGGTGCGGCTACCCCCTAGATAAAACCCTGATAAAAAGAACGAGGGGCGCTTACCGCTATTGCGATTTGTTTGCAACTCTGTATCAAACTGTATCAGAGGGTAGCGGGCCGTGAGGGCACGTCGCCACAAAGATGCAGTCGAGCGAGGGCCGCCCAAGCGGGCTCGATCAAAAAGTGATGTAATTTCTGCAGCATCGCCTGTCCCAACAGGCGATCTCAGAGAAAGACCATCCCGTCGTGCGTGCAGAGGCATACTGCACTGACCGACTGGATTTGTAGCGGAGACCCCGATAACAAACATTAATCGCTAATGAGTCGCATTATCTTTCTTCAGATTATGACGCGGTAGGGCAGCCGAAGCGGCCTCCCGCATTAATCCTGGCTGCAACCAATCGGCTCCAATGCCAAGCGCATTCTGCGCCGTCGCCTAGTCCCTTCAATTTTAGACCTTCAACTGGAGAGCCCATGCCTGATCTCGCAATACTTGCACATGTGCCTACAGACGCCGTAAATGAGGGGTTCCTGCCGGCTGCGCATCGACTTGGCTTGTCCGTGGCCCTGCTGACGGACCATGCGGATGCTCATCGCCGCCATTTCGCGCAGTCCGACCTGCCCGCTTATCCCGATCAGATCATCGCCTGCGACGTCTTCAATCCCATCGCCGTCATCGAGGCGTTGGAAAGGAAAAGCCCGAACGCGATCTTTTCCAACAGCGATCATCTGCAGACGAGTGCGGCCACGGCAGCCTACCATCTGAACCTGCCGGGCAAGGATCAGCGCGTCGTCTACCGTGCCAAGAACAAGGCTGCGATGCGAACCTACATGGCAAGCAACGGCATCGACATGTTGTGGCACAAGATCGTCGCTGACGATGCCGACCTGATTGTCTCGAAGGAAGCTCCTTTTCCAGTCGTCGTGAAACCGCGCGAAGGCGTCGGCAGTCAACTCGTCCGGCTCATTCAGGATGAACGGGAGCTGGCGGAATATTGCCGGTCCGTCTGGAAGGAACGTCCCGGCTGCATTCTGCTCGTCGAGGAATATGTTTCGGGCGATCTCTACACCCTTGAGACTCTGGGAGATGGCCGGAGCCTTTGCGCGCTAGGCGGTTTTCGGGTTACCCTGTCGCCTCCCCCGCATTTCGTCGAACTCGCGGCAGAGTGGGGCAATTGGCTCGATGCGAAAGATCAGGACACGGTGTTGCATCAGATCCGCGCCTTCGGCGTCGGCTTCGGTTCCTGCCATACGGAATTTGTCCTCACCCCCAATGGACCCCGGCTGATTGAAATCAACTATCGCACGGTCGGGGATAGGCGCGAATTCCTCCTCGAAGATACGCTGGGCTTCCCGCTGTTCGAAACCATCCTCCGGCTGCACCTGGGCGAGCCGCTCCCCGATCTGGACCCGGGCAGCCGGACCGCAGCGATGCGATATTTTCCGACCGTGCGAAGCGGTGAACTGATCAAGGCGCCCGAGGCATTTAGCGAGGCGGCTAACGGGGTTTCGCTGCGTTATCGTCCGCTCCGCCAGGCAGGCGACGCGATCGCGATCAGCAATTCGAACAAGGATTATCTGGGCGTACTTTCTGCCAGCGCACCGAATGTTGCCGTGCTCAACAAGGCCATGGACGCGGCGACCAATCGCCTGAACTGGGAAGTCCGGGCATGAGGGCGTCACTCCGCTTCGAACAGGAAGATTGTCCGGATTATCTGGCGCGTCGTGTCATCGACGCCTTTCTGCGGGAGGATGTGCGCGAATGCGTCAGTCGCGGAGCGATGATGCCCGGTGATGCCGAAGTGCTCAGGGAGGCGAAGTTGGATAGCGCGCCAGAAGACAGTTGGCTGCGCATCGACCATCTTGGCGGGACGCTCTGGCTGGCGGTTGGGCCCGGCCGCTTCATGCAGGATTGGCGGCTTCGCGCCCTGCCGGCTCTCTGGCTGCAGAGTGGGAAGACCAAATATCTATTTGGTCTTTCCGAAATACTCGCCTGCTTCCGCGAACAGCTGGACAACGAGACACAGAGCCTTCACCTCGCTTTCGCTGAGGAATGCGCGGTCGCCGCAGAGCATCGCGCCCTGTGCGAAGCCGAGCGGTCGCGGTGGTTCGCAGCGCGTGACGAAGAGCCCGCAGGTTGGCCGCAATGGGCGAAAAGCCTCGTACGGCATGACCGCCTGGCGGCATTTCATGACCATCCCTTTTATCCGACAGCACGCGCAAAACTGGGCTTTTCCACCGAAGATGTTCGCGCTTATGCGCCTGAGTTTCAGCCGGCGTTCGAGCTGAACTGGCTGGCCGTGCCCAAGACCCGCTATGAAGGCACACGACTTCCGGGATCCATTCGTCCGGATTTCGAAGAGCTCGGCCTGAACTCATCCCTGAGCGCGGACCACGAACTGTTGCCGGTTCATCCAGCGCTCTGGCAAGATGGGCTCGAGCAGTTTCTGGCGCAGGCGGATCTGACGGGATCGGTAATCCGGGCGCCGCGCACGTTCTTGAAGGTCCTGCCTACCCTGTCGGTGCGAACGGTGACGCCGCTCGCCTGCCCAACCCTTCATCTCAAGCTGCCGCTGGCGATCCGCACGCTTGGCGCGAGCAACATCAGAACGATCAAGCCCAGCACGATCGTCGATGGCCACATCGTTCAGACGATCCTGCGCGATGTTGCGCGCGAGTTGCCGGGCCTCTCCGAACGCCTGCTGTTGACGGACGAAGAGAGCGGGGCGACCGCCTTTGGCCAGAGTTTCCTGGGCTTCATCCTGCGCCGCTATCCAGACCAACTGGACGAGGAAACCGTCACGCCCGTCGCCGCGCTGGCTGCACCGGAGTCAGGCGGCCAGCTGGTGGCGGAAACTTTGGCGGATCGCTTTTTTCAAGGCGACGTCGATGCCTTTTTCCAAAGCTATCTCGACCTGGTCCTGCCCCTTCATCTCAGCCTGTGGCTGAAATATGGCATCGCGCTCGAATCCAATCAGCAGAATTCGCTCCTGCTCTTTTCCGACGGCCCCATGCGGTTGATGCTCAAGGACAATGATGCGGCGCGCATTCGCAGCTCGGTTCTGCTTCAAGCGCGGCCTGATCTGGCCAGCCGTATCGCAGCGATCAGGGATCGGCGCATCGTCGTCGATCACGATCTGCCGCTGGCGCAAATGTTCATCACCATCACGCTCCAGCTCAATATCGCCGTGCTGGTCGAAGCCCTGCACATGGCGGGCCGGGCGGATCGGGAAAGCCTCTATGGGCTTGTCCGCGCGACCATCGCGGTTTGCCTCGACCGATTGGCCAGCGAGCATGTCGACGTGAGATCCGCTCAGCGCCACTTGCTGGAGGCCGAGCGACTGCCGCTTAAATATCTGCTGCGGGCGGCAAGCCTTGAAAGCAAGGCCCAGACCGGCACCGCCGACGTCAACAAATTTTACGGCGTCACGGCGCCCAATTTCTTGAGGCTCGCATGAAACAGCGTTCATGGACCATAGCCGCCATCGTCGTAGGGCATTTCACCGCGGCCTTCTCAGCGCTCGGCATGCCTCCCTTCTTTCCCCTGATATTTTCGCGGTCGCTGCATAGCGACGCGGACTATCTCATTGGCTGGGCCTATGTCCTGCCGGCGGCCATGACCGCGCTGAGCGCACCCATGTGGGGACGACTGTCGGATCGCTTCGGCAAGAAGGCATTGTTGTTGCGCGCCCAATTCGGCCTTGCCGGTAGCTTCCTTCTGGCGGGCTTTGCGGAGTCAGTACCGGTCTTTCTGCTGGCGCTCGCCCTCCAGGGACTGTTCGGTGGCACATTCGCGGCGTCGAGCGCTTATCTGGCAACGATGGTCGACGGAAAGGGACTCACCCGGACATTGACGCTATTGCAGGGGTCGGCGCGCGCGTCGCTGTTCGTCGCACCGGTGGGTCTGGGGTTCGCACTGCTCCAGACCACGCCCATCGAGACCTACCGCTATCTGGCCTTGCTCCCACTCGCCGCCGCGCTGCTGATCGCGTTCCTGCCGGCCCCCGAAGCGGCGCCTGCCGCCAAACCCCATTCGGTGTCCGGCAAGTCCGCTTCGGGCGGGTCAGCACGATCGGAACTGTGGACGCTGGTTCTGATCCAGTTCGCCTTCGCCTTCGGCACCGTGGTGACGTTTCCCTATTTCGTGCCATTCGTCGACACTCATCTGGGCGGTGCGGATTCGGCGCTTACCGGCATGCTGTTCGGCCTGCCGCACCTTGTCTACCTTTTGGCGGCGGCGCCGCTCAGCCTCTGGCTTGGCCAGAAACATCTCGATGCGACGGTGTCAGCGGCATTTCTTCTGCTGGCGGCCAGCCTGTGCGGGCAATTGTTCGCGAACACCCTGCTTTCTCTCACCCTGTGGCGTCTCGTCATGGGTGTTGCGATGACGGCAGGCTTTATCGGTCTGCATGGCATGATCGCCAGTGCAAGCCGATCCTCGAACGCCGGCCGCACCTTCGGGTGGCTCGATGCCGCTTCAAAATGGGGCGGCGTGGCCGCCGGTGTGATCGCCGGCCTCGCGGTTGAAGCTTTTGGAACCAATGCTCCACTGGTGCTCGGCGCCCTGGTCCTCGCGGCAGCGGCAATCGCGCTCGTCAGTCGCGCGTCCATTCCCCTTCTGCAGGCTCGATGAATCGGAGATTATTTCCATGCTCACGAATTTGGCTCACCGTGCAATGGCGGCTGATGATGCCGAGGCAGGCCAACACTGCGCGGAAACGCTGCTCAATTGCTACTATAGGGAGGTCGCCGCTCCGGACGGCCACATCATCTTCGACTCGCCGTTCGGCCAGAATGACTGGCCAATGGCATTACGCGTCGCGAATGCTCAAGGCGGAGTGATCCAGCTGCATCTGCCGCATTCCCACGCGCGCCTCGTGGCCCAGGCGAAGCCCCCGTTGCCAGCGGGCCGCCTACGCCTGCGTTCGCCCCTTTACGCCCGCATGCCGGAAAAGGCGTGGGCGCCCATCGAATGGCGTGAGCTTGCAGCTTTGCTGATTAAAGAGCTGTCGCTTGGCCAGGGCGCCGAGTTCAATGAAGAACTGCTCACGCAGATCTACGACAGCGTGGAGAACGTCTCGGCCTTTCAAACCGACCGCCCCGCCCGAAACGACATCGACGACCCATCGACGCATTATATCGAGTCCGAGCAGGCGCTGGTCCTGGGACATGCTTTTCACCCGGCCCCGAAAAGCCGCCTCGGCTTCGACGCGGGCGACCGCGCGCGCTATTCCCCCGAACTACGCACGCAGTTTCCCTTGCACTGGTTCGCGATGCCCCAGGAAATGATCCGTCAGCGTTCATTGCTGCCGTCGTCCGCCGATGCGCTCATCGGCGACGAGGCCGGTATCCCGACGATCGATGGCCAGGCGCTGGTCCCAGTGCATCCCTGGCAGGCCCGGCACGTCCTTGGTCTCGATCCCGTTCGCGATGCGATCGCAGCCGGGCGGATCAGGGATTTGGGAATAGCGGGCGAGGATTATTTTCCGACCTCCTCCGTGCGGACCTTGTTCCGGCCCGGTGCGGCCTTCTTCCTGAAGTTGTCGCTTCACGTGCGCATCACCAACTGCCTGCGCAAGAATGCCCATTACGAACTGGAGGGAGCGGTCGAAATGACGCGGCTCATCCGTGATCTGATGCCCCGGATGGCGATGTTCCCCGACCTGCTGGTTCTGGAAGAACCCGCCTACCTCACCGCTGATCTGCCCGGTGCCGAACCGGAACAGCGCGCAGAGGTCCAAGAAGCGTTCGGCCTGATCCTGCGGGAAAATGTGGAGCACATTATTGACCAGGGTTTCACGCCGCTACTCGCGGCCGCGCTGTTCGCGGACGATGCTGGCAGAACGCCGCAGGCGCGCGATCTCTGTCGGGGCATTGCGCGGCGGGAGCAGCTTTCCTACGCTGCGGCCGCAGAAGCCTGGTTCGATGCTTATGCCGGGCGCCTCGTTCCCCCCGTCCTTCACGCACTGTTCGGGGAAGGTATCGTGTTCGAACCGCATCTCCAGAACACATTGGTCGGGACGCGTAACGGCTGGCCGGAGCGGATCATCCTGCGCGATTTCGAAGGCACCAAGCTTGTCGCCGGCCATTATGACGCCGGGCGCGTTGCCCATCTCGAACCGACCGTGCAACTGGCTCTATGGTATGACGAGGATCGAAGCTGGAACCGCATCGCTTACTGTCTCTTCGTCAATCAGCTCGGTGAAGCCGTCGACCATTTGGCGGAAGGAGACGCTGCGCTGGCCGGAAAACTATGGCATATCGTGCGGCACCATATCGAAAGCTATCAGGAGGCGCACGGATCGCGGGCCTCCTCTGAACGGTTGAGCACGCTGCTTTCAGGAGCCCCTCTGCCTGCCAAGACCAACCTTTTAGTCCGATTCACGAGGCAGGCCGATCGCAAGGCAGGCTATGCGCCACTCGCCAATCCGATGGTGGATGCGTCAGCATGATGGCTGACTGGACCCGGATAACCACCGCCGCCCGGAACGCCCAGGCAATGTCCGAGGAGCCATGGTGCGGCTATATCTATGACTTGGAACTCCTCCGGCAGCACGCACAGCGGCTGGTGGCGTCGCTTCCGGCCAATTGCGATCTCTTCTACGCGATAAAGGCCAATTCCGAATATCCGATCCTCGATACGCTGGCGCCGCTGGTCGCCGGGTTCGAGATCGCATCGGGAGGAGAGCTGGCGTGGGTGCGGGAGCGCTTTCCCGATCTGCCGGTCGTGTTCGGCGGGCCGGGCAAGACCGATGCGGAGCTTGTTCAGGCCCTCCGCTCGGGGATCGAATATGTCCACGTCGAAAGTATCGGAGAACTGGTTCGTCTGGGCCAGCTTGCCCGTCAACATGGGGTCCGCCAGGCTATATTGCTTCGCATCAATCTGCCGCTCGCGCGAGCGCATGACGTTCCGCTCGCAATGGGCGGCAAGGCGACTCCGTTCGGCATCGACGTCGCTCTCCTGCCCGAGTGCCTGCATCTGCTCGACGGCTTTCCCGAACTGACGCTGGACGGCGTGCATTTCCATCTGATGTCCGGGCAGCTCGATGCAACCGTGCATCTGCGCCTTCTCGAACATTATTTCACGACGTTGGCGCAGTGGGAAAGCGTGCATGGCCTGACCATGCGCCACATCAATGTCGGCGGCGGCATCGGCGTCAACTATCGTGATCCCACCCGGCCGTTCGACTGGCCCACCTTCACCCAGGGACTGCATGATATCATCGACCGGATGGATCTGGGGCGGTGGCGCATCCGCTTCGAGATCGGCCGTTTCCTGACCGCGGGCTGTGGCGCCTATGGGATGGAGGTGCTCGACATCAAGCGCAGCTTTGGCCGCACATTCGTTGTGGGCCGGGGTGGCACGCACCATTTCCGCACGCCTTACGCGCAGGGCCACAGCCATCCCTTTCTCGTGCTGCCGATCGATCGTTGGTCGCGCCCCTATCCGCGCCTGACAGCGAACGCCGAGCAAGTGACGGTCGTGGGCCAGCTCTGCACCCCAAAAGATGTGCTCGCCACCGATGCTCCCGTCGAGCGGATACAGGTCGGGGATCTGTTGATCTTCACTCTCGCCGGCGCCTACGCATGGCACATCTCGCATCATGCATTTCTGCGTCATCCCCACCCAGAGCAAGTCTATCTCGCCTCGCAGGAGAGCATGAATGTTGCAGCCGAATAGGCTCAAGCGAGCGTTAGCCGCCGGCACGCCGGTGTTCGGCCTGATCAATTCCGTGCCGGCGCCTTTGCTGGTCGAAATGCTCGGATATGCCGGCTATGACTTCGTGATCATCGACCTTGAACATAGCTGCACGAATCTGGAAACCGTCGAACATGCGCTGCGCGCTGCCGAATGTTCGGGCACGACGAGCCTGGTCCGTGTCCCAAGGGCTGATCCGGCCATTATCCTGCGTGTTCTTGATGCCGGCGCCCAAGGCATCGTTATTCCGCATGTGAGCAGCGCCGACGAGGCAAGGGCGGCGGTATCCGCAAGCCGCTATCACCCATTGGGCACCCGCGGCATTTCTGGCGGGCGGACAACCGGTTTCGGCACGATTGGCCTCACCGAATATTTTGCGCTGGCAAACGCGGAAATTCTTGTCGCGGTGATGATCGAGGATCGTGCTGGCGTCGATGCGATAGATTCGATCCTTGCAGTGCCCGGTATCGACCTTGTTATCGAAGGCGCTGTGGATCTGTCACAGTCTTTCGGCGTTCCCGGGCAACCTTTGAATCCAGCTGTCCAGGCCGCTATCGCTCACCTCGCTGATCGCAGCCAGGCTGCGGGAATACCTTTTTGCGCCGTTCCACGCGCCGAGGGACAGATCGAGGCATGGCGTCGCAAGGATGTGCGGGCGTTTCTCGTGGGTGATGATCGGGGCGTCGCGTTTCGAGCTCTCAAGGCGCACCTTTGCGATTGGCGCGACAAGGGCGACCGGGCTTACCAGGCCGCTTCGCAGATTGAGGCTCCGATGGGCTGATTGCCGTCCAAATCCTACTTCTCAATAGCGGCCGGCCGGAGAGTTGGAACGCACTTTACCTCGATCATCACCGGGAACCCGACAGTCGAGAAAGTTCCCACTCTGGTCATGAATTGAATGACTGATTCCAAGTGCAGGAAAATCGCGCTCGGACGGCAAGAAATGGCGCACTGTGCCCCGGCCGATGGTCCGCGCAAAAAATTGGCTAGATCTGGAACAGGCGCAGGTCCCAAGGTACCGGACTCGCCATGTCGTGAGTAATTTTGGCCGCCTCGGGGTGACGCAGATTTATGAGTAAGTTGCGCTCGATCCGACCGCCGGGGATTGATGGGACGATGAGTATGCACGAGCGATATTCGAGACACCATGTGGCACCGAAGGTCTTCGAAATCGAATCGTCGATCCCGTCCCAGCCCGGATGGGAAGTCTGCGGGAATTCTTCGTAGCTGACGCCCGGCGGAATCGTGATGCGGATGTAGTGCTGGTTCCCGGGAAGCACCCCGTTGAAGTGGGCGAGTTTCTCGATCAGCGCGGTCGCATAATGCTCAGAAGTGTAGAGCATCGGGCTGCTCGGGGTGTTCCAGCGTCCCGGGAAAAGGCGGGCTCCCTCGTCATCATAGATTGGATGCTTTCCTGCAGGGTCACCAATCCGGTAGCTGTAGAGAACCCTGTCAACGATCCCCGGCTTCAAGCGCCGCCGCCATAGGCCGCTCGGCCGAGGAGATTGATAACAAGATCGGCGCCAATTCCCGTGTCGGTAGCCACGTCAATCGGCCTCTGGTCCTCAAGCATTGGGTGCGAACGGTAGAGAAACTCGCGCGCCTTGATCTCGTCGTGATAGATCTCCATCGCAAATTCCCAGACCTTGGCGACGGCCGCGACACGATTGCCTTCGTCAACGGTGAGCTTTGGCTCGCTGGCGCTTTTGCGCCGCGTCAGCGTTGCACGGGGCACGAAGCGATACGGGAAGCTAGCGTCGTCCGGCGCGATCGCCTTCGACAACCGCTCTAGCGAGGAGAGCGGGAGTCCAGCCTTGATGCGGTTCGCGATCGCCAGCGGCGATCGCGGGCCTGTCTTTAGCCCGAGCGAGTCAGCGAGGCCGCATGCTTCCGCGATCATCATTATTCTCCTTCGTTCATATGAGCCATATATATGGCTCATATGGTCAAAAGACAAGATCGAACCGGTCGGACAATGGAGCTTGCTCCTCCCTGCAACCCGAGACAGCCTCAGCTAAACGCAGCCGTGCGTTCAACCCGCCAGAAAGCAAATTAATGCAGAGCCATCTTTGTCCGGTTCCAAGTAACCGCGGCACTTGAATGACCGCCCTTGGCGCGATGCCGAACGGCTGCTGGTTGATGGGACTGGCGGCAAGCTTGGTGGGGTACAGGGACCTAGCCTCTCTTATTCACGACGCTCGGTTTCGGGCCCGCTCTGGGCATTTGCTGCGGCTGGCTGTATTGCGCGGACGACCGGCATCGCTGGCGTTTGTTTCACCGCATTCGGATTGATGGGCTTTTCGGGTTGAAGGGCTGGGCTCGGAGTTCTGCGGCGCTGCCGCATGGGCTACGTCGGCGCAGGCTTCAGCCGGAGAACGAGGGCGCGGAACAGGTCGGCATCCGGACAGGCGGAAGCGAAGGCAATGCGGATGCGGCTAGCACTTTCTACGACGCGCGCAGCGACCTTGAGCAGCCGCAGGCGCAAGGTGGTAAACTCCGCGCTTGCCAGAGCAGCGGTCCTGGGCATCGCCTGCTGGATGCGCCATAGCAGCCAGTATGCGGCAGTGTGCAGTATCAGGCGCATCTGATTGGCATTGGCCGAGCGGCACGAGGTTCGGTCGCTGGCGAGCTGGGACTTGTGGCGCTTGATCAGGTTCTCGGCCTGACCACGCGCGCAGTAGAGCGTGTCGTAGATGTGCTCGGCCGATCCTGTTGCCAACGAGGTGACGACATAGCGGATGTCCATGCCCAGCGTGCTGGCCTCGATCCGTGCAACGACGCGACGCTGGCACTTCCAGGTCTTTGCCCCATAGCGGGTCTCGGCATAGTTGCGCAGGACGGGACACTGACGCTGGGCGCGCTTGACCGCGCAGGCATCGGCGACCGCAACAATGGCGGGATCGGCGCGCAGCGCTGAATTGGTGGGCAGGCCGAACACGTAATCGACGCGGGCCGCATCGCAGTAGGCCATGACCTCGGGTCGACCATAGTGCCCGTCGCCGCGGATAGTGATGTGGGTATCGGGCCAATTACGGCGCAGGTGACGCACCAGGCGTCGGATGTGCCCCGCCGCCTCCTTTCCAGAAGGCGTCTTGCCTGTGCGCAGCAGCATGGCCACCGGCCTGCCGGTCGCGGTGTCGTAGATATGGATCGGTAGGAAGCAGCGCTCCCCATGATGCCCGTTCCAGAACGAGAGCTGTTGATAGCCATGCACGACGTCGCACGTGTCGTCGATATCCAGCGTGACCGCTGTCGGAGGGGCGGGATAGCTGGCGCAGTAGATGTCGATCATCGCGGCCATCATGCTGGCCAGTTCGCGCGTAGTCGGTGCATTTTCCCACCGGCTCATCGTCGGTTGGCTGGCCAGCCCCGCGCCCGATTCCGGCAGCTTGCCGAGCGCCAGGCGGAAGCCTGGATCGTCGCGCAGAGCATCGAGATCATCGGCATCCTCATAGCCGCACGCAATCGCGAACACACGGGCACGCAGAATGTCATCCAGGCGATGGATCACCCGCGCTGGATCGCGCGGATCGGCAATACAAGCCGCCAGGCGCTGGCAAATCCCCATCGCGCGCTCGGCCTGTGCAAGCAGTAGAACACCGCCATCCGAGGTAAGCCGGCCACCGTCGAACGCAGCTGTGATTTTCTTGCGGCCGACTGCTGGGAATCCAAATGAGCTTGCGATATCATCGTTCATGGCGGGTGTGGCCCGTGGCATTTTCTGCCCTGCGGCAGGTTCGGCTTAGACACCCAGTTCCTAATTCAGATCAGAGGCTTACGCCACTCCCGCCAACCCTTCAGGACACTTTTGGTGAATAAGGCGGGCTAGTGTGCCGCCCACGTGATCGCCACCGCAGATAGCCTCGGGTAATCACATACTCTCAGGAGGCGTTTACCGCACGAGGTATATCCCCCGCTTCGGCCAGCGCCCACTGCACCGCCTGCTCCATCTCGGCGATCTCGGCATCGGTCAGTTCGTCGAACTGACCGCGCTTGCTATTGGAAAGACGTCCGCCGTTCTGAAGCATCAGGCGGATCAGCAACGCGGCGCGGCGGTCCGGCATATCGACGATTGTGCGGACCCCTTCCATCGCGCGGTCAAACATCGCCAGGAAGCTTAGTTCTTCGCGCAGATCCGTACGGACGGTATCGACCACGCGGTCATAGAGATATTCGGCGACAGAGGTGGCGTCGAAGAAGCGATAGAACAGCGCGCTGTCGCTGCGGACCGCGATCTCGCGCTCGCTGGTCCAGCCCCATTCGATCGCGCTGAGCAGGGGCCTTGAGAAGCCCTCCAGCACCGCGTCATAGCTGCGCCGATCGCGGACGATGGCGGCCGACACAGGAAAGATCATGCTGTCTGGGCTGAAACCTGTCTTGCTCAGCACATGATGAACGATGAAGCGGTGGATGCGACCGTTGCCGTCCTCGAACGGGTGAATGAAGACAAAGGCGAAGGCCGCGACTGCCGCTGCCACGACAGGCTCGATGTCGTCAGCGAGCATCCGCGCCATCAGCGTCATCCAGCCCGTCATCAGCGAGGGAACGTCTTCAGGTCGGGGGCAGATGAAATGCACCTCCTCGCGGAGATCAACGGTCGTCTCGCCGACGAAATTCTGAAAGCTGCGCCAGTCGGTCGCGACATAGCGGCGATCGACGATCGCATTTTGCAGCCGAACGATCGCTTCCTTGTCGCCCATGTCAAAGCCGGAGGCGGAGCGCAGCGCAGCGACGAACCGCTCGGTCCGATCCGGGCTGGGCGCCTCCCCCTCGATCGCAAAGGACGCGCGCGTCTCCTTGGTGAAGATATGCCGCACCGCCCGGGCAAGCACGGCCGGGTCATAGCGTTCGATGATCGCACGTGCTTCGGCATCGATATAGAGGCCGATCTGCCCTTCCAGCTTCGCCGTGCGGCGCACCGTGGGGCACAGGTCCGGCGTCCCGAGCAAGTTATCGATAACGCGGTGCCGCGACGAGTTCCGCCTTGCCCCGACGATATGCTTCTGCGGATCGAGCGCCTCGACATAATTGCCCGCCGCGGCATCGGGAACATCGAGAAGTTCGCCAGTCAGATACTCATAGAAGAACCAGGCGCGCCGCGCGTAGCTGCCGCTCGGCTCAGTGCGGACCCATGCCGCGATGACCTCGGCGTCGATAGCAACGAAGGTCGCGGCCAGCACGGCCAGATCCAGGGGTTCATAGCGTAGGGCAAAGCGCAGGTTGGCGATGATGTCGTCATCGGTCGCATAGGAGCGCGGGTAGAACTCGACCGTGCGATCAGCGATCACGTCGGTGCGCCGCGCACCCGAGACGAGGTAGCTTTCGGTATAGGGCGGCGGACTCTGCGGCGCAAACTTCGCCCGCAGCCAGATGTGCCCCAGTTTCGGCCGATTGTCACCTATGTCATCGTTCATGTGAAAAACACTTAGCGAGTCGATTTAAACCTTCGAATCAGTGAGGATCATCGGTCATTCCGCATCGTATCGAGATCTCCTCCCCAGGCGAGCTTGCCGCGAGCGCTACAAAGCTTGGCCTGCGAATGGAGCGAGAGGAGCAACCTTAACCCCGCTTCCACCGCCTCGCGCTTCGTCTTAAAGCCAATAGTACGGAGCACCTGAGTCATAAGATCATCGTCGGTTACGGTTTTGGTTCGCACAAGTTATTTCTTTCCTGGTTCTTCCCCATTACGCTCATAAAGCTTCGGATCAGTTGGGTTCATATGCTTGCTCCCGTCCCGAACCCTATCCGCGTTTGATCGAACGTTGGTCGCTAGGCGAGACTGCGAAAAGTGATCGACCACCGCGTCCCTTCCATTTCCGCGATGCTGTGCTCCCATGCATGCCGTGCCTGGCCACTCAGATGATAAATCGAGCGCGACGCCAGTGGCGCGTTCCGTCGCTCAAACCTCGTTCCTATCCGACGCCGAAACCGCATCGCGGCAGGTTCGCCCAGCGATATCCCGATGACATGCTCGAAAACAGGACGGTCGCGATGCCATCCGATGCCGGCGCCTGGATCATAGCGGATCAACAAAGCCTGGACGAGATCCTCAGCCCGAAGACCAGCAAAGGACGCCGCCATTGCCTTCAAAGGCAGCAGCCAATCCGGCATCGGTTCGGTTGGCGTGAAAGCACCTGTCTGGAAATCATAGCTCCAGCCGTAGCTCCGGGTCAGACGCTTCCCCATCCACTGCTGGAAGCGAAAGGGCGTAAGATCGCTAGCATCGATCCGGGCGATCAACGCCCTCTCCTCTTCCGCTGTGATGAACTCATGCCCCTGTCGCAGCCCCGGCAGAAGCGGCTGTCCAAACAGATCGGCCTGACTGGCGGATGGATGCGCGAACATATTCACCGCCCCGCTTCTGCTCAAAACGCCAGGCTGGTCTGCACCGGCTTGGTCAGGATCTCCTCGACCAAAAACAGATGCGCAGGCGGGGTGACCAGCAGATCCGTTTCGGGCACCTGGCAATCCAGCCACTGCATGACCTGCCGGCGCTGGATTATGGCGCCATGGCGCTCCTGATAGCGCATCACCTCTGGGTTCGCGTCAACGGTGATGATCCGGTAGCTGACCGGCCAGTCGCCAATGGCAGGCTCCCAAATGGCGGCGAGATAGAAGAAATTGCCGTCCTCCATGGTCACCCGGAATTTCTTCTCGCCATTGCGGATGTGAAATTCAGACGCCGGCACCAAGCAGCGATTGCTCGGGAATGATCGCCCTTCGGATCGGATGAACTCGTAGCACACGCCATCGCTAAAGCGCGGGTTGGAGCCCCAGGCCGCCTCAATCATCTCAACTTCATGCACGTCATCCGGGTTACGCCGGATGATGGCACGGCGACTTCCGAGTGCCTCGGAGTCGAAGGGCGTTGCTTTCGAGTCCATGACAGGAACATACAGAGAACAATTGGCAGGATCAAGGTTATCCGGCGAATTGGGTTGATGGGTCAAATCCCCGGTTCTTCATCAACGGACCAATACGCCGCCTTCATCAGCCTCAGCGAGGATCGCCGCCTTCTCGACATCCAAAAACTTCCTGCGTCGCTCGGTTCGCGCGATGATCTCCACCCGATCCTTCACTTGGCCTCCATTGGGGTCCAGAAAGAGGCTCCGTAGCGGAGGTCCATCAGCGCCTAGCCGAAATGCCGCAACACGCCCGAAGGCGGACGCTTACTCATCAACTACCTGATCCAGTTTTCAACCTGCAGGCCGCGAATGCGGGAAAACTCGCCCGTGTTGTTAGTCACGAGGATTGCGCCTGCGGCGTAGGCATGAGCTGCGATAAACAGATCGTTCGGACCAATGGGCTTGCCCGCGGCCTCATGCTCGGCGCGAATGCCGCCATACTCCGCGTCAGCAGGCACATCGAGCGCCAGAACCTGCACACTTTCCAATATCGCTTCGACATGCGCCAAGAGTTTCGCAGACCCTTTCCTGGCGCACCCATATCGCAGCTCTGCGGCTGTGATGATGCTCACGCAAATCGCGTCCGGGCCGACCTCGGCAATGCGCTTTGCCGCGCTGCCGTCAGGATGTCGCAGCAGATCGGAGACGATATTGGTGTCGAGCATGTAGAGGGTCAAAGGTCGATTTCCTTGGCCGGGAGAAGCGTCTCGTGCACATCAGGAAACTGATCCTCTGGCCCGAGCGGGTCTAGTCCGGCCAGCACTTCAAGCAGGTTCTTGCGGCGCACCGGCTCGATAATAAGCCGATTCCCATCACGATAGATGTTCACCCGATCCCCCGGCATCTCGAAGTCTGCGGGAATGCGGACGGCTTGGCTCTTGTTGTTACGGAAGAGCTTGGCTTCACGAGGCTCTGAATATGACTGCGGATGCGGCATGATCGCCCTTCTTGTTCATGTGTATATGCATAAACATATACATCATGCTGTGAAAATTTTCAACCTTCAACGCCGCCAGCCCCGTCCCTAGATGAGGCAAAACGCCGGAGCAGAAATGAGGCCGACCAGCGAGCCATCAGCCCAATATACCGGAGAACCAGGATCAAGCTGTCCGGCGAAGGGAGTTGATGGCACAGCCGGTAGAGTGACCGGCTGCGAGGTTCGGGGCTGATCAACGATCCCCCGTAGCGCATTCCCCCATATGGCTGCGTTGTTGGCAACCCTTTCGCAGCAGCTTTGGCAGGAAACGGCGATGAACCGGTCGGACTTGTCCCGCGTTCACGCCCAGCGTGCGCCAAGCCTTCAATCAACCCGGTTTGCCGCACGACCGGGAGCAAGCGCCGCCAAGAAGGAGGAGAGATGTGCAACGATTATAGGCTGGAGGTCGACATCGCCTCGATCGCCGAGGATTTCGAGGATCTCAAAATCAAGATCAAGATGCCCGAGGGCAAGCCCAACGTGCCCGCGCGTGAGGACATCAAGATGACCGACATGGCGCCGATCGTCCGATCGGTAGAGGGCGAACGGGGTACAGGGGAGCTGGTCAACCGACGATGGAGCTGGCCGGGCACGAAGGGCAAACCCGTCTATAATTTCCGCTCCGAGGGGCGCGAGTTCACCTCTCATCGCTGCCTCATCCTGGCGGACGGCTTCTACGAATTTACAGATCCCGCCGATCCCAAGCAGAAGCGGCTCGACAAATGGCTTTTCACCATGGCCGATCATCGCTTGTTCTGCATCGCAGGCATATGGCGTGAGAGCCCGCTGGGCGAAGCCTTCACCATGCTCACTATGGACGCGGGACCGGACGTGGCTCCCTACCATCATAGGCAGATCATCCCCCTCACCCGCGAGCAATGGGCCGACTGGCTCGATCCGACCGTGCCCGCTGGGCAAGTGCTGCGCTGGCTGCCGCAAGGAAGTTTGCCCGTCACCCAAGTCTACGGCTCGCCGCCAGCGCAGGGAGCGCTGCTCTGATGACTACCGATGCCACCCTCGCCCGCTTCGTCGAGGCGCAGGAAAATAGCTACGCCACCGCATTGGCGGAGATCCGGGCTGGCGCCAAGCGCTCGCACTGGATGTGGTACATTTTCCCGCAGCTGCGCGGCCTGGGGCAAAGTCCGACCGCCCATTATTATGGCATCGCGTCGATCGACGAAGCCCGCGCCTTTCTTGATCACGACCTGCTTGGCCCGCGCTATCGCGAATGTGTTGAAGCGCTACAGCAACTGGCCACTGATGACCCCGTCGCCGTGTTCGGTAGCGTGGACGCCATTAAGCTGCGCTCATCGCTAACCCTGTTCGAGGCGGCGGAGCCATGTCCGTTGTTCGCGGGCGCATTGGACCGATGGTTCAACGGAGAGCGCGACCCGGCGACTCTGCAAATGCTTGCAGACTGATCCATCTGAAGACGGGCGGAGGAAAAATGGCGATTCATCCCGCTTGACGAATCGCCCGGCCGAACGGAACATAAAGGGAACATCTGAGTCGATATGTTCCCATGATTTGCCCCGCTTCCACATCTGACCGGCCCCGCGCCACCACTCCTCTTGCCGCCCTACTGGCGGAACTCACGCAGGCGCGCGCCGCGCGGGGGCCTGCCCTGCCCTTCGGCATCGACGCGATCGACCAGCGCCTAGCCGATCGTGGGTTGGACGGCGCGGCCTTGCATGAGATTGCCGCCGCGTCTGCGAGCCTCAGCGATGACGCTGCCGCGACGCTGTTCGCGGCCGGCATTGCCGCCCGCTTTGCAGCACAGGCCGGATTTACCGTATTTTGGGCGCTCACAAAGTTCGACCTCTATGCGCCGGGGCTGGAGCAGATAGGGCTAAGACCCGAGCGGGTTCTCTATGCGCAGGGCACGAGCGACAGCGCCGTCCTCGCCATGACCGAGGATGCCGTGCGCGACGGCTCGCTTGCCTGCGTCATTGCGGAGGTCAAATCAGCTGATCAGACCGCGACCCGTCGGCTGCAGCTTGCCGCCTCTGACGGCAAGACCCCGGTTCTGCTCTACCGCCGCCATCGTGTCCGCGATCGCTGCCCGTTAAGCGGGCTTTCCTCTGCAATGACCCGCTGGCGCATCGGCTGCGTGCCCTCCGCGCGTCTTCCCCATCCCGGGGTCGGGCACGCGCGTTGGTCGGTCGAGCTCGTCCGTCAGCGAAACGGCAATCCCTTCTCCCTCGAACTGGACGCGTGCGATGATCAGGGTCGCCTCGCTCTACCTGCCGCAGCTTCCCATAGAGCGTCTGCGGCAGCTGGAGCGGCCAGCCAAGCGGCCTGAGCCCGCTGGCCTGTCGATCCGCGCCCGTTTGGCCGAGCCGGTCGATGACAATCCAGGCGCCTGTTCAGTGCCGCGCGGCGGTCACTGGCGGCCCGGCGCACGCTGGGCGCGTGATGATGCGAAGCGTCCAAGCCAGAGCGTAATCGACGCATTGCCCGCGCACCAGCGCCCCACCATGCGCGAAATGGGCCGCCGCAGCGAGTCGGCGGAGCATCCTTTCAAAGCTATGCCAGCTGATGAAGGCGGCACCAGCACCCGGTCTGCCCCCGCTGTCACATGGACGACCCTATGGGGGCAGCCGACAATTCTGATCGCGCGGACAGGGCAGCGTGAGGTGGTGACCGCCGCCTGCCCGGTGGCACTTAAGCTTGGCCTGCGTCCCGGCATGGCGGCCGCGCACGCCCGCGCGCTGGTGACCGACCTCGATGTGCGTGACGCCGATCCCGAGGCCGATCGGACCTGGCTCGAGCGCCTGGCCCTCCACGCGGTCGGTCATTGGACGCCGACAGCCTGCCCGTCAGGCAACGACGGAATGTGGCTGGATCTCACCGGCACCACCCACCTCTTCGGAGGCGAGGCGCGCTTCTGCCGACGGCTGCTACGTTTTCTGGAGCGGCTGGGCTTTACCGGCAGCATCGCCATCGCCGGTACGCCTGGCGCCGCCCATGCGCTGGCGCGCTATGGCGGCAAGGCCATCACCCTGCTACCGCCCGGCACAGAGACCCAGGCGATCGCCGATCTGCCGCTAGCGGCATTGCGGCTGGAACCCGAGGCGCTGCTGTCGGCGGCGCGCTTCGGCCTTGAACGGATCGCCGATCTTTATCCCATGCCGCGCGGCCCCCTGGCCCGTCGCATGGGCCTGGCGACCGTCCGTCGACTGGACCAAGCGCGTGGACTGGTCGCCGAGCCGATCGTTCCCGTCGTACCGTTCGAAGCGCCGCGTGCGGAGCGGCGGCTGCTCGAACCCATCGGCACCGCCGAGGCCATCACGCAGGTCATCGGTGATCTGGTCAACGATCTGGTGGTCCTGCTGCAGGAGCGCGGCATGGGCCTGCGCGCTGCCCATCTCACCTGCGCGATTGTCGATGGTACCGAGCAGCATGTCGCGATTGGCACCGCCCGCGCCACACGCGATGCCCGGCATTTAAAGCGCATGCTCGGCATGCGGATCGAGCGAATCGACCCTGGGCTTGGTATCGAGGCGATGATGCTCGTCGCGCCGCGGATTGAGGAACTTCGGGCACAGACGCTGGAGGCGGGCCTCGGCACAAGTGACCGCCCAGATGTCGATGCTGCCGCGGATCAAGCCGATGGAGTTCTACGATCTCGTCATCGAAGTCGCGATCGTCCGTCCGGGTCCGATCCAGGGGGACATGGTCCACCCTTATCTCCGCCGCCGCGAGGGCAAGGAGCAGCCCGAATATCCCAAGGAGGAGCTGAAGGCCGTGCTCAAGAAGACGTTGGGCGTGCCGCTCTTCCAGGAGCAGGCGATGAAGGTGGCGATTGTCGGCGCGGGGTTCACCCCCGCCGAGGCCGACCAGCTGCGCCGCGCCATGGCGACGTTCAAGCTGACGGGCGGGGTCAGCCATTTTTACGACAAGCTGGTGAACGGCATGGTATCACGCGGCTACCCAAAGGACTTTGCCGAGCGCACCTTCAAGCAGATCGAGGGATTCGGCAGCTACGGCTTTCCCGAAAGCCATGCGGCAAGCTTCGCCAAGATCGCCTATGCGTCCTGCTGGATGAAGCATCATCATCCTGACGTCTTCTGCGCGGCGCTGCTGAATGCCCAACCCATGGGCTTCTATGCCCCGGCGCAGATCGTGCGGGATGCCCGGCAACATGGCGTCGAGGTGCGGCCAGTGTCGATCAACCACAGCCATTGGGACTGCACGCTGGAACCGGCGCGAGGCCGCTACAAAGCGGTGCGCCTAGGCTTTCGGCAGGTGCGCGGGCTTGCCAATCTCCATGGCGCGGCGATCGTCGGCGCGCGCGGTCCGGCGCCGTTCGGGAGCGTTGAGGAGGTCTGGCGCCGCGCCGGCGTGCCGCGCGCCGCGATTGAGCGGCTGGCGGAGGCGGACGCTTTTTCCTGCATCGCACAGGACCGGCGGCAGGGGCTATGGAAGGTCAAGGGTCTGGGCGAAGCGCCGCTGCCATTATTTGCCGCCGCCGACGAGCGGGAGGGGAAATTCTCGCCCGAAGGTCTAGAGGCGCCCGTCACGCTACAGCCGATGACGCAAGGGCGCGAAGTGGTGGAGGACTATCGCTCGCTCCAGCTGTCGCTGCGCGATCATCCGCTGAGCTTCCTACGCCCGCAGCTCGACCGGATGCAGGTCGTGCGCTGCGCCGACCTTCGCGCCATCCGGGACGGGCGCAATGTCGAGGTAGCTGGCGTCATCCTCGTGCGGCAGCGGCCCGGGTCAGCCAAGGGCGTGCTGTTCGTGACCATCGAAGACGAGACCGGCGTTGCCAACGGCATCCTCTGGCCGAACAAGTTCGAGATTTATCGCCGGCAAGTGATGTCCGCATCCATGATCGCTATACGGGGGCGGCTACAGAAGGAAGGCGAGGTCATCCATGTCATCTGCGATCGGATCATCGATCATGATGACATGCTGCGGTCGATCGGCAAGAAAGACTTTACGGTTATGCCCGGTCGCGGTGACGGCGCGAGCCATGGCGGTGGGCCAGATCCACGCGATCCAAGGCTACGGGACGGGCGCACGCTCGCGTCACCGCCCTTTCACATCAAAGACAATCGAGAAGACATGGTGCCAATCCGCAGTCACGATTTCCATTAATTTCCAATTATCAATTCTGACGGCTCATTGAGCCTCCCACCCACCATGGCCGCTATATGGCCGATTACGGGATGGCAGCTTTCGGGTGAACCAGCGCAAGCTGTGGGCGGAGAGCAAGATTCGTTCACGTCAGTCCGATCCGCGAGAGGCGGTGATTAAACACCTATGAGCACTTTTAGCGGTAGCCGATTTTCACAAATTTTAGAATGCGGTTCAATCGTACTCTGCTTTAACAATGAAATTCTGCTGTGATAACCAATCTGATTTGATATTAGCTGCATCAGCTGCTGATGCCGCTATTCCAAACGAAGTGTTAATAGTAGTGATTGTCTCAATAGTTCCCGATTTTCCGCCCTCTATAGCTGCAGCTATTTCGTCGAAATAGGGCATCCAAAAGAGATCTGTATTTTCGACCAAAGGCTCTCGCGCCGGTTCATTGTATGTCGCAGCGAACCATCGCCTGTTTTGAGTATCAAACTCCCGAGACGCGGATCCTGAAGCTTTGCCCCAGCCACTCGAAGTGTAAAAATTCCCGGTATTATGACTATAGATTTCAATTGATATAAATTTTAGAGCAACCGAGCTTCGAAAATATCTAATTATCTGGGCTCTCTGCTCCTTTAAAATTTCGGTATGAAGAGCATCTGCGATAAAAAAATCGTCTTCTCTCAATGGATGCTGCGCATATATGTATCCTGGCAGAAGCTTTCTGCCACTCTTTGAAAAGTATTTTTCAGCAAAATCCAACGACACATTTTCAATCTCAACAGATCCTGCCGCACTCTTTTTGAAAAGTGATTTGGCTGATCGCAGAGTAGTGGTACTGGCAGCAGCGATTAATTCCCCCTGAGCCCTGCGACCTTCTGCAAAGGCATTCCGGAAATTCCCGAAAGCCTTACCAACTTTGCTTTCTGATATTTTGTCCCAGCCAGCATCCTTCGCGAGCGAGCCAATACCTTTAGCTACCATGTGCGAGGCCGCGAATGAATCATGCATCAATTTGGACCAGTCGGTCTTTGCTTCGTCTGAAACGACGTGGATCAAACGCGTCTGCATGTTACCTCAACTCAGGGTTATTCTACTGAAAACGGAATGAGAACTAAGCAATGCTGTTGTGATCCGCAAGCATCTTAGTAGCCCTGCTGCATCAACGCTCGGGAGGTCCCTAACATGAACCCGAAATCGAGGGTCCATCCCTTTCATTCATTCCACAAGAGCTGATAACGTCTGGAATGTTGGCCCCTTCGGCGCAGTGACGCGCCCAAACCAAGTGCCGTGAACATGTAACGATCCGTCCTCCAGACCTATAAGCGCTTGAAACTCCCCAACGGAGGTTTTGGGAAAAGCATATGGCTGGTGGACCGACTGAAACTGGCGCGTTCCGGCTCGTGGACTTGCAACCAGGACTTTCGGCTGCCGGTCTCAAGGGCGAGCATGCGCGATTTGGAAACGCTCGATGCCAAGTGACCGGCCGTAGTTGCCACTATCAGCAGCTTCCTTCTTATACATCCAACCAGGCAGCTCATCCGAGGCGGGCCTGATCGATGTGCAGCTTTGCCTTTGTCCGTAGTCTCATGCGGAGATGTTCGACCAAGAACGGGAGGTTGGCGCGCGTCAGGGGATAAGGCTTTTGCTGGATCGGCATGGGCAGTTTGATCGTCAAGACACGCTTGCCCGCGGATTCTCGCTGCGCCTTGTATCTAAACCGCTCGGACCACGTCCCGCGCCTGGTCACATCTGCTTTTTCAAGTTCGGCACAGAGTGCAGTTCCGCTTCCCTTCACGAAGACAGAAAATTGCCACGTCAGTTCCGTTGCATCAGCGCCCCAGCCGACTAGATCGCCATCGTCGCTACGGACATAGCTTAGCGATACTGCATTGTACGGGTTGCCAGTGAAATGACCGTTGTTCATCTCGGTAATCTGTAGGCCGAGATCCTCAAACGCCGGCTGAAGCGCCGTGATCACTTCCTGGCGAAGTTTCCGACGCTCCTGCCTCACGGCGTCAAGGGCTGTCTGGTGTTCGGCTACGAGCTTCTGGACGATGGGACTGAAGAGCCCTTGCGACGGGCAAACGTGCTCGCCGAGGAAGGCAAGGTAATCCTTGACCAGCTGGTCCCCAGCCCGCGGAGGGGATCGATCGATGACGGAGGAGAGAACCTGCGTGACATGACCGTAATGGGCCATCGTCCACACGCTATCTTCGTGGATGTCCGATTGGAAAACGCCGCCAGTAGGAATTTCGAACGGCCGCGCGCTCATCATCCCCTCCGCCACCCTCGTTGCGGCGTCAGCGTCCTTCGCAAGGAAGACGAAGTTGCACTGCCAGCTGGGGCCCTCGGAGTAGTATTTAGCAAAGAACTCTGTGGCCCACTGACGATAGCGCCTCCTCTGAGCCGGTCCCTCAGCTGAACCAATCTTCAGTTCGATGATCGCAAGACGGCGAAGAATGGGGTCATACACAATGACATCGGGCCGTCCGGGACGGTCTCTCGACGCTATGGCCTGATCGAAGACAACTGCGAACTCGTCACCGACGTGCTCGCGAAGTACGATGATGTCCTTGGGATCAGACGGAGGGGTGGATGCAGTGCCTCGAAACGCCGGACAAAGGCCAAACAGCACATCGGTCCCATATCCATGGGTTTGCCAAGGTGTAAGGAGGTAGGCGAGGAAGTTACTATGCCGCACCTCATCGGTGAGACGTCCCATCGCAGCGAACGGGTTGGCCGCCAAGAGCTGAGATGCCAAGATTTGAAAATCCTCTGACGCAGCCAAGCGATCGACGGCGGCCTGGCCGCCCGGCTCATCGACAATCTTAAGAGATTTGGAACTCGCCGGGTCCCCTTCTATCAGGAAGTCTAGGACTGGCTGGTAGCGAGTGTAAAATTGGCTTAGCGACATAAACCCCTGTGGTGTTTAGCGATGTATAGCTGACGACGAGCTGTGGATAGAGCGCGTTCTCGTTAAAATGCACTTAAGAAACGCAGGGACTTATCCAGTCCATCCGCGATCAAAAGCGTTGGCGCCCGGCACGAAACTACTCGTTGAGAAAAACGCAGACGGCCTTCTTCTCAAGCTCCTGTCGATCGTCACCCCGACCGATATTGAAGCGCTTCGGATCGCTATGGTCGATCGGGCCATCGTTGTCGGTGGCTGATATGGACGAGATCATCGCCGAACAGGCGCAGCTACGTTCGCGCAATTGATACCAGCATATCCTATTGGCTGGGCGTCGGCTCCCAACATTCAGGCAAAGATTCAGAGGGTTGACGCGTTCTTGAGCGACTTCTAGATGCCCGCTCGGGTCGCGACCGTAACGATAAGATTTCGCGAACAACCCAAGGGGGATCAATTGAACAAGCTTGCAATCGCTGCGCTGGCCGTCGTCGCCGGTGCCACTTCCGCTCACGCAGAAACCTTTTCTGGCCCGTATATCGGCGCGCAAATCAGCCGTGATGCATATGAAGTAAAGGCCGAAGGCACCGACCTCGGCTTTGCTGACCTCGACCTGGACGGCATCAGCGCGAATGGCGTCGGTGGCGGCCTCTATGTCGGCTATGATTATGCCCTGACGAACAATGTCTTCTTCGGCGTTGAGGCGAATGCCAACTATTCGGGCGCGAGCGCGTCGGTGAGCCTGGACGACGGCACCGATAGCATCAGCGGCAAGGTCCGCGCCCGTGAGTCCTTCGGTGCGAGCGCTCGCCTTGGCTTCATGCTCGCCGACAGCACCGGCCTTTATGCCAAGGGCGGCTGGCAGTCGACCAAGTTCAAGCTGAGCTATGACGACGGCGTGGATGCCTTCACCGCGAAGGACACCCAGGACGCACTCGTTTATGGCGCAGGCCTCGAAACGCGCATCGGCACTCAGACCTCGATCCGGGTTGAGTATCTGATCGAGGACTACGGCAGCGCCGGCCTCAATCGCGATCTCGACACGAACGGCATTCGCGTCGACAACAACAAGCTCTCGCTCGGCATCTCCTGGCGCTACTAAGCGTCGGCTGAACTGACGAAGAAGGGCGTCCCAGGAGGACGCCCTTTTTTCCATTCTCGACTGGCCCCGCTTATCACAGTCGGCGGGGCGCTTTTTGGGCGAGGCACCGTCCATGCGGCAGCAATATCGCTGGAAAGACCGGCATGATGATCTTGTAGCCAAGCGCAATCCTTGGCCTGTGCGGATAGAATTCGCTCTGCTTGTCGGGGCTGCCGCGCTGATCGCAGGCAATTATCTATACGATCGGCTGTTCTGACAAGGTTGGTTTGCGCGACAGGATCCGCGGCGAAGGCGAATTGCGACCCGCACGGGTGTCGGTGATGAATGTCGCGTTCTTCCTATCCGAATCAGTAGGATCCCGAGCAGTTTCACGTTGCGACCCGAAGGCTTGGCTTATCCAAGTTCTTCTACTGGGGCCGGCTGAGCCGGCCCCACTTTTCCATCTCAAGCAGCTTCCCATACCCGGTTCAGAATCTGAGCGGCCATCGCCGCTTTGTCCTGCGGTAGGAAGCGCCCATAATGCTTGGCTACCATCTCCGGCGTGTCTTGGATGGCATAGCTTGCCTGCTCATAGGAGCCGGTATGTTTGAGGATGTGGGTGGCCAGAACGTCGCGGACATTGTGCGGCCCGTGCGGCAGCAATCCCTTGATCGCGCCTCTCCCAGTATAGGGATTAAAGACGCCATAGCGTTGGATCACGAGCCTCCACGCCTCATAAAATGTATTCTGGTTATATGACGCGTCCCGGCTGGTCCTCTTCACCGTCTTGACGAAGAAGGTGCCAGGATCCTCCGCACCGTTGAGCAGGGTAGGACGATGCCGCTCGATATAGGCGCTGATATGGTCATAGAGGCCGCCGAGATCGGGCAGGACCAACCGGAAGGGCTTGCCGGCGAAGAAGGATGAATGGGCGTTCTTGAAAGCGACGGCAGGCACGAAAACTTCCCAGCCATGGTCGCGCTCGCTCCAGCGAATTTCGCCGCGCTTCTGTGCCTCAAGCTGCCGTTCTGAACGCGGCAGATGCCCGCGCGGGCAGACCATAAGTTGCCGTAAATTCTTCTGTCGCAATCCAAGATGTAAGCCCAGGCGAATGAGAAGGTAGGAGCGAGCCACTTCCGCGGCTGCACGAGGAAACCGCCGCGCGTCTGGGCGAAGCTTCAAAATTTCATCGGCAATCTTCAGATATTCCGCCACCGGACTCGACGCCTCCAAGATCGGCAGTATCGGCTCAAACGGATCACGATGGATCCGCGCTACCCGCTCCACTTCCTTCACTCGTGCGCCAGCATGCGCATGGAGAAAATCGCAAGCGCTCTGCCAATCGGCACGCACAGCTGCGACTTCCTCAGCCGATATAAGGCCTTCGACGGGGACAAGACGTGAAGCAAGTTCTGGATGCTGACGCAGCCAACCAGTCTCGGAACGGACCAACGCCATGGCATTGCGCAGCATATCGCATTCCCAGCGAGTGAAGAAGCCGCGCCGGCGCTCACGCCACTGGACATACCAGTCCCAAACGCGCGGAAAGATGAGCATGGCGAACGAGATGTCCTTGAGCGGCACGCCATGACCATGAACGGCCCCCGACGGCGAGGCCGCCAAAGCGCCGAACATGAGGCCGAAATGCTCGATCTTCTGAGCCGTGGTTTCCCCGTTCCAAACCCCAATGCGCTGGAAGCCGATATCGGTGAGGGTAGCGGTCTTGAAGCGGATGAGCTCGGTCAATTCCGACACCAGACGAGGCGGCGCATCCACCACGCCGATATGATCAGCTTGGTCATCGAGATCATAGGGCTCATCGCTCACAACCGACGCTTTCATCTGCTTGCCTGTCAGAGAAGGAAACCGGATCGCGTAGCGCAGCTTCATGGCTTGGGCCTGAAAGCGGCGATATTCGGTGGCGCCGGAGATCACGACGTTCTGAACCCAGTCCAGGATCTCCTTCTGCTCCTTGAGCGGCCTTGAGTTAAAATCATCGGGCAGGTGCCAAGCCAGCCGGCGCTGCTCAGCTCTCGGCAGCCCCTTCACCGATAGACCCGAAGCCGCGCGCGCGGGATTCGGCAGCTTCGATTTGAAGTAACCTAGGGGTAAATCGTACCGCCGCTCAATTCGCGTTAGCAGCTCAAGGCTGGTCGCGCTTTGCGGTGTGCGACGTCCCTCGACCCACGATTGCAGTGTCGCGCGATCAAATTTCTCCCCGGGCCGAACAATACAGCGGTGGAGTTGATAATAGCTCTCGGAAAAGCGTCCCAGATGGAGGACGAGCGCTTCGCGAAAAGAGGGGAGATCCACCCAATCTGTGAACTTTGGGACCGGGTGTTCCACGATCGGCAAAGGCTTGCGCCCCCGCTTCGATGAGACAGATTGATCCCCGTCGCCGTTACTCCGGCGTGTTGTTCTTAGCATCGTCGAGATTTCCAAATTTGATGGTCATTATCCAGCTTGAGCTGGCGACGCCTGCGATGCAGGCGCAGAGGCATGACGGCAAAGCCTCGCCTTCAACGTACCCCGCATTGATGACAAGTTCCGCGTCCGTGCGCGATCACGGCCTGCCAGGCATTGCTACGTTCAATATGAGCGGGACCAGGCGTCGAAGCTAACGACAGATGCCGGCCGTCATTCCCCGCAGTCTACCTTCTAGCCGCTGGCGTGAGGCATGCAGTGCTGTTAACCGTTCGGCAGCCTCTTCTTCATCTATGACCATCGACTCCCGGACGGCTTCGCCCGATCTGAAGGTGAGCATCTTCAGCACCAAATGCCATCGGCCACGATGATCGACGGTCACCGTCGCCATTCCGTGGCATAATAAAGATCGGAAGGTGTGATGTGCGCTCCATTCCGCAAGTGATTTAGCTACGCCTTTCCCCTCCACAGCGAACGCACCATTTTCACTCACCAATTCGCCCAACGCCGCGAAGCGCTGGCCAACAAGATGTGGCAGGCTCACTGCTTCGCCACGCCCAGGCACTTCCGTGTAGGGCGACATTTACGGAGGCCGGTCGGCGTCAATTATGATGGCCGGTAAGCGGCCGCACCGAGTGGTAGGATTTGGGTATCACGCAAGCTCCGCAGTGGCAACGGGCCTTGGGCAATTAGGGATGTTGGATAATTGTCGCTGGCGCCGGTGGTAAAGCCCGCTGTGGCGGTGCGGGAGTAATTGACGGTGGCGACAATTACCTGATCGCGGGTTGCCTCATTGGAGATGCATCCCGGATGCGAGGTCAGCGACAATTACGATGGCCGGTCCGGTACTGGCACGGGAGGGTGATTATTGGCTGGCTCTATGCGGCTGACGGCCGAGCGTTTTCGGTAGCTCTCGCCGTTCATCTCGATGATGGTCGAGTGGTGAACGAGGCGGTCGATGGCCGCGACAGTCATGGCGGGATCTGGAAAAACGTTGTCCCAAGCGGAAAATGGCTGGTTGGCGGTTATCGCGATGGAGTGGCGCTCGTAGCGATGGGCGATGAGCTCGAACAGGGCGCTGGTCTCGACCTGGTCCTTGCGGACATAGGACAGATCGTCGAGCACAATGAGATCATATTTGTCGAGTTTGTCGAGCATGGATGGCAGACTGAGATCGCGGCGCGCGGCCTGAAGCTTCTGGACCATATCGGTGGTGGAGCAGAACAAGACCCGGCGCCCGGTATCGATAAGCGCATGGCTGATCGCCGAGATGGCGTGCGTCTTGCCGGTGCCCGACTGTCCGAAGAACAGCAGATTGCCGCCACTTTCGATCCAGCTATCGCCGGTTGCGAGCGAGAGCAGATGGGGTTTGCGCACCCCAGGTGCAGCGTCGAAATCGAAGGTGGCGAAGGTCTTGCCTGCTGGCAGGCCGGACTGGTCACGATGTCGCTGGATACGCCGCGTAGTGCGTTCGGCCATCTCGATCTCGAGAAGCGAGGCCAGCAGATGAACGGCGGGCCAACCATCATGATCGGCGGTATCGGTAAGTCGCTTCCAGTTGCGATTGATGCTGGGCAAGCGCAGGGCCTTGAGCATGGTGGGCAGCACGGCTGCGGCCTGATCCTTGGTCCGGGTCATCAGCGCACCTCCATGCTGGTAAGCAAGCTGTTGTATCCGCGCGGATCCGGTGGCGGGATCGTCACCTCGTGCCTGGCTCGGACGGTCGGAAGAAACTCCTGCCTGAGCGCGGCGACATCGGGGAGTCGACCAGCATCGAGTGCCGCATCGATGCGCAGAGCCAGCGCATCGACACAATCTCCTCTTGCCGCGATATCGAGCAGGGCGACAGTGTCGCGGCAGGCTTGGCGGGCATCGAGCTGATCGTCGAAGGCTTGCCATGCCCGCCTGTAGGCATGGGCGGGGAACAGGGCGTCGCGGTATACCAGGTTGCGCAATGCCCCGGGCTTGCGCCGCAGGTTGGCGATCATGTGGCGAAAATCGATGTGGTGGCCTCTTTGGGGATGCGGGATACGGACCCGTGGTGTGGTCATCACCTTGTCGGGGCCGAGGAATAGATCGATGCGGTCATCGAAGAGATGGGCGTGCAGCCGACGACCGACCAGGCGGGAGGGGACCGAATAGATGACCCTCTCGATAGGAACGGTACCGTTACGGCTGACATCCACCGCGATCATGGCAAAGTCTGTGGTGCGGTGTGATGGCAGGCGCGCCAGCAGGCGGCGTTCCTCGTCGACGAGCCTGGCCTTGCGGCGGTTCTGCTTGGCGACTTCGGCTTCTACAAAGCCGCGCCAGGCACCGAGGCTGTCGAAGTCCCGGCTGCCGCGGCGGCGCAGGGCTTGGTCGAGGCGTCGCTTGAGATGGCCATGAGGGCCTTCGATCGAGCCGTTCTCGTGGGCCTCGCCGCGGTTGTTGCGGGTCGCGATCATGCCGTAATGCCGGCACAGGTCGTTGTAGCTGCGGGTGAAATCCTGCTGCGCATCGGCATCGAGGTTCTTGTAGGCAGCTGATAGGGAATCGCTGCGGTGCTCGGCCGGGACGCCGCCCAGCTTCCACAGCGCATCCTGCAGATGCTCGGACAGGGCAGCGAAGCTCTCGCCCCCCAGGACGACAGCGGCATGCTCCCAGCCACTGCAGGCCAGGCGGAAATGATAGAGCCGGTGGGCGAAAGGCTCGCCGGCGATGGTGACCTTCAGGTCGTCGCAGACCGTGAAATCCGACAGGCCCTGCCGCCCGATCTCGTGGCGCTGCGGGAAGAATATCTCCTTCTCCTCGCCATGCAGCGCCCGCCAGCGGGCAACCCGACGCTCGAGCGTGCGCCTGATCTTGTCGGGAACAGCCTCCTCGCCAAACTCGTCCTGTAGCGTCTCGAAGATGGTGACGGCGAGAATGCCGTCGATCTTGAGCAACTCCTCGATCCGCGGCCAAAAAGGCTCAAGAGGATCGGCGCGGGTGCGCCAATGACGCCCCTGCTTCTTCTGGGAGGGCAAGCGCGGATCGTTCTCGATCCGGCGTGCGCTGCGCTCGCTGATACCGGCCTTGGCGGCCGCAACGGACTGGGTGTGATGGCGACGTTCAACCATGAAAAGAAATACCTGCTGATCGGAAAGGTGGTGGCCCGGCATCGCAACCCATCGCTTCAATGTTCGATGAGTGTTCCGATACCACCGCTCGCCGCAGCCCGATCCGCACTCCCGCCCAGGGGAGAAAAGATCGCCATCGGTTGTCTGGCCTGCTCTCCGGTCGGGGCTCCGCCCCTCCCTGCGATCAGGCCAGACAACCGATCTTACCGGCCATCTTAGTTGTCGCTGAACCGGCCATCACAAATGTCGCCGCGCACTTCCGACAACAACAGGAGCGCTTCGCTGACGGCTGCCTCGGCTCGGGCGAATTCGTCCATGGCGCGTCCTCGCCATAAATTGACGTTGCTCCAAATTGACGGCCATGTGTCAGTCGCAGGTAGCGCCGAAGGGGTGATAGCAAGCACAGTCCGGCCTTATTCTTCATTCCTTGCTAAGCCGTTAGCCCTAATCAACGTTCAGGTTGAGCAGCGCCGCTCGCCTCCAAGGCAGGTTTGTTCATGATATGCCGAATATCCAAAAATTCCGTCGCATAAGCGAAGTGGACCACCACGAAAGCAGGTTTGCCACAGCGGAGGACAACTACCAGGTCATGCGTCGCCCGGGCGCAGACGGCGGCCGGGTGTTCTCGCAACATCCACAGGTCCAAACGTATAACGCGGCGAAGGTAACCGACTGGGAGCTTGGCGCCTTTCACCACCCAAGTTTATCAAGTTGACGCTGGATCACCCCGTGCTTCAATCTGATACGCTTCGCCGCTTGCCGCCGATGTGACCGGCTCATGACACCTCGCGTACCAGCAGCAGCAGCAGGGATCCGTTCGCCCGCCCGGTTGGCGGTTCAATCAGCTTCATACGGCTTCCACCCCGTTATACGCCAACCAGCTGGCAAGCGCTTCAGCCGCGCCTGCATCCGAGCAAGTGTCACGGGCGTGCAGCCCAAACCCATTCGCAGTCAGCCGCCGAGCTGGCACCAGGATATGGACATGGGGTTCATTCGCGGAGCCCGCCAGGAATGGCGCATGCAGGACGAGGACAGCGGCAAGTTGCAGCTCGCGCACGAAGTAGCTCAGTGCCCAGGCGCGGACCAGTTCCCAATCGGCATGGAGAGGGCGGTCGGCATCGAGAATGATGTTGAACTGGGCATAACCATTCCGTTCGATCACGGGCTGGGTAGCATCATAGCGTTCGAGCAAATAGCTCAGGTCCGCATATTCCCCTGGCGCACTGCTCGGAAGGAGAAGGTCATGCCGAGCCGCCTGATGGCCAGAGGGATTGAGCTTCGCCAACACCGGGGCGGCGATCCCGATGCGCGCGCCGTCGGTCTTCCAGTACCAACGCATGTAGCGAAACTGGGGATGGCCGGGCCAATCGAGATAGAAGCAAGACAATTCCTCAGGGCCCGACTTCGACTTCTTCTGGGTCATGCCGCATCCCTCCCTGCCGGCTGAATGTCGGCCGCACTCGGCCGATAGAATGAGTTCGGCAGCATTGGGGGGTTGAGGAAGAGCCCCTGACTATCGGCCCTGACGGTAAAGGATTGATCTTCGTGCGCGGGAACAAACCAAATCTGTCCGCCCAAAAGGCTTTGCCGATAATCCGACAGCCACTCGCCTTCGCCGTGGAAAAGAATATCGAAGCTGCAATGATATGCGTCGAACCGGACGAGCAGAGTGTCCATGCCGTAGAGGTCACCGATCTGGCCAAACAGCTGCTCCCCAAGGGGCCGAAATGCCGACGTACCAAGGATCAAGAGGTTGGCTTCCTGAAGCAGGAGCGCTCCACCCCCGAAGGCCGGATCGACGCTGATAGGCCCGCCGATTTCCCAAGCGACCTTGATCATCGCGCGCTGGACTGCGTCACGGACGAACGGGATTGTTGGCGCACCCGAGCCGGGCTGCGCGTTCATCGAGCTAAACATATTTATTATCTTCCTTTTAGGGGCGCGATCCGCTGAGCTTGGACGCGCATCACCCCAAGATTTTCATCTCATCTGCTCAGTCACCTGAGCTCTTCTCAACCGATCGAAACCGCTGCCGCTTGGTGTCGGCAGCGCTCGTCCTCAATCGTCTTTGGGGTACCGGAGATTGAGCGATATCATCGGCCGCCCGAGCGGTTTTGTGAAACCGGCCCCATGTTTCTCACAAAGTGTGGCATAGAGATAATTACCGACCATCAGCTCACCAGCAGCGCCACACTCTTGGCACATGCGGGTCGAACGCTGCTCAGCGGCTGCAATGAGCGGCGCTGCTGCTTGGTCAGGCTGATCAATATAGACCCTCAGCTCCCCGAACTTCTCTTTGGCTTGGGTCACTCTCACCGAAATTCCAGCCGAATGCAGATCGGCCAACAGCTGGCGAAACAGCGGTTGCCAACCGGCCGGAAGGCATGGTTCCCACTGCAAATTCTCGTCGTGGCTCATACGAAGTGACCTCCGATTTCCGCGACCCAGCGAAGATCGGCGATCCGCAAGCCTGTCTCAGCAGAGACCGGATCACCAAAAGGCGCTCCAGCTTCCTCCTTAAAGCCGGTGGCCCGACTGCTGAAAAAGCAGGGATCGAGATCTCTATCCCTTGGATCTGCGACTACCCACAGCAGCGAATCGAAGTCGGCAGACCAGAGCCGCAGACCCCGGTGGAGGCGGACCTCACCGGCCCGAGCGAGGATCAGCGAAAGATAATATGTCTTCCGCCCCGAGGTGTCGCGCCCTGGTTCAAGAATAAGAATGTCCGTTCGTATCTGACGGACTGCCTCGATCAATTTGCTCAACGAAATTTCGCGACGCCAGTGACCAAGAACGAGCCCGGCCCGCTCACTGTGACGATATTGGCTCAGAATCTGCGGGAATAGCCCATCGCAGGGCTGAGTGGCCCAGCCCCCCATCTTGGCAAGCGCGCGCACGGCCTCTTCGCCGTCCGAGATCCGCTGCCGATCTTCTTCATTCACATATACCATATTAAGTCTCTTCGACTTGGCGCGGAGGCGGCTGCCCTCCAGCGCCCGAGGAACATTTCACTTCTCAGCGACAGCCAAAATTCCCCCGCTAAACCTATCAAACATCCTGCTTCCAGCAGCCGCCCTGCGGGATTCCAGTGCCGCCTTTCCGAGCATCTAGGCAAAGCTTGGCGACACTAGGTCGAAACGCCAAGCCTCTGTTTTCGTGAGACGAACCTGTCACGACCGCCTTTGTCGTGGGCGCATTCATTAATGACATGACAAAGCATTTGCGCTTACGGCCAGCGATGCCGTGTGCTGACGAGGCAGCTCGCGGATGGGGGATAGTTAAGAATGAAGCTTATCTTCGGCCTTTCATGCGATGGCCCTTCCTTTCCGGATTTTCCGGGCCCGAATGAAGGCGTCTTCAATGCCGCCGTAGTGGGGCCACAAGGCCTCATAGAGATGCTCGAGGTGCAGCTTGGCCTCACAGCTCCCCGGGTGGCACATGCGGTTCGAGTTTCCAGCTACGCTGCTAAATTGCGTACCGCGCAGGCCACAGCCCCGGACCTGTTCTTCGGTCAGTCGTTCACCCTTGATCCGTGGGCCACTGCCGCATCATTGCTCGATTGGCGAGATGAACTGATCGCCGGCGGCTGGTCCGGCAGCCCTATTGGCGCCGGACGTGTTGATGCATTCGCGGTGGTGGAAGAGGCTGGTTCGCCCCTTTCCCCCGGGATCGCAGATCGCACGCGCACGCTCTGCGAGGCGGTTAAGGTCCGTGCCGGTCTACCGCTCGCCTCAATCGAGCTGGTCGAGCCCCGAGATTTGCTGCCGCCTCTCTGGCAGCGCCTTATCGATACGCTGGAGGGATCGGGGGTAGAAATCTCGCAGGCTCCTGCCTGTGCAACTTCCGCCAACGACCTGGGCCACGTGCAAGCCTTTCTCGCGGACGGCTCACCCTCGACGTTAACAGGCGATGGTAGCTTCGCGATCGTCCACGCGGACACTGCCTTGGCGGCGGCTGAAGCAGCTGCAGAGTGGCTTTCCCATTGTTCGGAAGCCGAGTTGCATGGCACGGTCATAGTGAGCGCTGACGGAGACACCGCGCTGCTGGACCGCGCGCTTCAAGCTCGCGGGCTTCCCGCTCTGGGCTTGTCGGCCTCGTCGCCGTGGCGTGGAGCACTTCAGGTGCTCCCACTCGCCTTCGCCGCTTCTTGGGCACCATTTAATGCGAAGGCGATGCTTGACTTGCTCATGCTACCGCGTCCTCCCATCGCGCGACGTGCGGCGCGCAAGCTCGCCTATGCACTGAGCCGCGAGCCTGGCACAGGCGGGCCAGCATGGCTCGCTGCATGGGGTAATATCGAGTCAGATCTTGCCGAAAGGATGTCCACAGAACCTCAAGAAAAGCGCGATGCGAAGCTTACGGCGTGGAGGCAATGGACGTCTGGAGAATTATATCCGCGGCACGAAGGCATGCCTGCGGAGGCGGCCAAGTCGATCGCTTCGCGCGTCGCGCAATGGGCGCTCGATACGAATGCTGGAAATGCTGATCCGCTTCTTCTGACGCTAGTTGGTGCCGCGCAGGCTCTCGTGCAAGCGATCGATGTTCTGAACGTCGAGATGCTCTCTCCGCTGCTGCTAGGACGCATGACCGACCAGGTGCTTGCGGACGGCGCTCAAAACCCCAACCACATAGCGACATCGGGGGGTTTGCGTGCCGTGCGTCATCCAGGCGCCATTTGGGGCGATGCCAAAAACGTACTTTGGTGGGACTTCAAAGGTCCCGGAGAACGCGTAAGCTCATCGCCATGGACCGCAGCTGAGGTTGCTGCTCTTAAGGGTCATGGCTGCGAAATCGAATCGCCGGCCGCGATCACCGCCCGGATTGGGTGGAGTAACGCCAACGCGGTGCATCGCGCTGGGGAGCGCGTCATTCTTTTCTCGCCAGCGCTTTCGGCGGGGGAGGAGACCACGAGCCATCCCCTCGCGCATCAGCTGAACCCATTGACGACACCTGCTAAGGACATGATCCAATGGCCAGCAGAACAGCTATTGCACGGGCCGTCTCATGAGCTCGCAGGGCGCGAGATTCTCCGTGAAGCGATCACTCCAAACCTCTTGCCAGCACAGCGCCCTCGCTGGTCTCTGCCGGTATCTGTGATCGCCAAACTCGACGATCGCGTCGAAAGCGCCACCAGCTTCGAGCATCTCGCGGACTGCCAGATGCGATGGCTCCTTCTCGACGTTTTGCGACTCTCAGGCGGCCGGGTTGCTGAGATCCCTGGCACAAGCCAGCTGCTGGGCAACCTCGCTCATGAACTTGCAAATCGCGTTTTCCCGCCAGGACCTGTGCCTGCTCCAGAAGACGTTTTCTCGCAAGCCAATGATCTATTTGACGAATTGCTCAGTGCGATCGCCACACCGCTTCAGCAGCCGGAATATGCCGGCGAGCTTGCGTCGGCCCGGTTCAAAGTCCCAGCTGCTCTGGCCCAACTCGCACGTCTTCTGCAGGCGATGGACGTAACGGTGATTGGGACGGAAATCGAACGCGCGAGGACGTTCGTCGATGGACCGGATGTAAAGGGCCGCATCGACATGCTGATAGAGCATCCGACTCACGGCACAGGCGTCATTGATCTGAAATGGTCAAGGAGCGCTAAAACGCGACGCAACGAGCTCGCCGAAGGTCGTTCGATTCAGCTCGCGACATATGGTGCGATAGCAAATTCCAACAGCACCACACCTGCTCCAGGCGCGTTCTATATGCTGAACCAGCGACAGCTGATCGGGCTGAGCGGTTCGTTCCTGGCGGAGGAATCGGTCGAATCCGACCATAGCCTGCCCGACACATGGTCGAATCTCGTGTCGACGTGGCAGGTGTGGCGCGATCTAGCCCGGGAGGGGATTGCGATTGCGACGGGTGCCGATGAGGCCGAGGCCCACATACCGGCCGATCTCCCGATCGAGACGGGGACCGAACCGTGTCGCTATTGCGAACTTACAGCGCTCTGCCGCGTAGGCGTGGAGGCCAACTGAACATGACCGTTCCCAATATCACGACCGTCGTGGCGTCTGCTGGCGCCGGCAAAACCACCCGCATTGTCGGCAACATCGCGACGGAGGTCACATCCCGTGATCCCGAGACGATCGTCGCAACCACATTCACGGTGAAAGCAGCGGACGAACTGATCGAGCGCTCGCGTGCCAAGCTGTTCGAATTGGGCATGCCGGATAAGGCAGCGCGATTGCTTGGAGCCCGCTTTGGAACGGTAAATGCCATTTGCGGTCAGATTGTATCTGAGAACGCCATCGCTCTGGGGCGATCTCCGCGGGCCGAGGTTATTCCCGAAGGCAGCGTGTCCCGTATTTTTGCGATCGCCGCCGATGCTGCGATCGAGCGTCACGCGCCAACGCTGAATTTGCTCGCCGATGTCATGGGGTTCTTCGAGCCTAAACGAGCCGCTGACGCTGAACGAAATGATTGGCGTACCACCGTCAGGCGTTTGATAGAGCTGGCTCGAGCGAATGGTATTCCCGCCCAAGATCTATCCGTTTCGGCGGAGCGATCAGTCGCAACTTTCCTCGAATTGCTACCAGCGGTGTCGATCCGGCGCAGTGACGATCTCGATGCGGATTTGCGAAAGGCCGTAAGTTCGGCAGTGGCTGCGATTCCCGTTGAGCCGAGCGCGACTGCCAAATCCTCCATTGCGTTGCTTCGCCAGACCGATGCAAGCATTCGTCGAGGAGAACGGATCTCCTGGCCAAACTGGGCCCGCCTGTCGAAGGTGGGCTGCGCTAAGAAAGATGGTCAGGCTTTCATCGACGCTCTCGACGCAGTTGCACAAACAGCGAGCCGCCATCCTGCACATCCGCGGCTTCGTGAGGATTGCAGGCAGTTCATAAGGTCGGTCTTCGCCTGTGCGGCCGAAGCCCTGACTGCATTCCAAGCTTATAAAGCAGAGCGCGGCTTATTAGACTTCACCGACCAAGAGGCGCTCGCGCTCGACGTCCTTCGCGATCCGGTAATGTCCGCGGGGCTGGGCGAGCGCATTGGCCGGCTGTTTGTCGATGAATTTCAAGACTCCAGCCCGCTTCAAGTCGCCATTTTCACGGCGATGTCCGGGTTAGTTGACGCAAGCACGTGGGTGGGAGACCCCAAGCAGGCCATCTACGGCTTCCGCAATGCGGACAGCGCCCTCACCCACGCCGCGTTCGCAGGGGTCGCTGCATCGTCGAGCGAACCGCAAGATGTGCTAGCGACGTCATATCGGAGCCGCGAGGGCATTGTAAACCTCGTCAACGCCGCCTTTGCGCCGGCTCTGAGCGCTATGGGTCTTAAAGCGGAGGAACATGCGTTCAGCGGAACGGGTCGCAGCGAAGAAGGATTCACGCAGGCGCCGCTCGCGGTTTGGTGGCTCGAAGGAAAGCTTGAGCTTCAATATGCCGCATTGGCCGCCCAAATCCGCGAGATGGTGACGGCCGACCAACCATGGGAAGTGGCAGCCAGGCCCAAAGGCGTTCGGGCGCTACGCGCCGGAGACATCGCTATTCTGTGCCGTAGCAAAGCCGATATCGCCAAAGTATCGGCTGCGCTTAGCCAGCAAGGCGTCAAGGCAGCCGTCGAGCGTGAAGGATTGGCGCAAACACCGCACGTCCAACTGGTGATGGCCGCGTTCCGCTGGGTTGCAGATCCCACAGACCGTCTCGCGCTTGCCGAACTTGCCCGCTTCTTCGCCGAGGATCCAGAATCAGAAACCTGGCTTGAGGCGCTTGGCGCTGAAAATGCCTCCGAGGCACTGCTCGCCATCGTACCCATCTCCGCGGCCCTCCAAGAGATTCGTGAGGGCATTCTGTCGCTGACGCCAGCCGACCTCGTCGATGCGATCATCCTTCTCCCTGAGCTCAATCGCCACATCGAAAGTTGGGGCGACGTGCCGGCGCGTCTCGATGATCTCGAAGCGCTTCGCGGCTTCGCTCAGAGCTATGAGGAAAGCTGCGCGGGCGAGGGATCTCCTGCGACGCCTTCGGGGCTGGCACTCGCGTTGGCTGCAGAGAACCCAGCCCGCCCGCGAAGCCTTCGTGACGATGCTGTTAAAGTCATGACCTACCATGGAGCGAAGGGGCTTGAATGGCCCGTCGTAATCCTGACCGGGCTGGGCAAAGAACCAAAGCCTCGACTGTTCGAACCCATGGCCGAGGCTGATGGTGACCTGGATTGGCAAAATCCTCTCGTCGGACGCTGGATCCGCTACTGGCCATGGCCCTATGCGAGCCAAGAAAAGGACGTATATCTCGATGCTTCAGCGCCCAGCTCGGCGCTTGGGCAACAGGCTGCGATCCGATCGAGGGATGAGGAGGCCCGCCTTCTTTACGTCGGCATGACCCGGGCTCGGGATCATCTTGTGTTTGCGCCTCCAGCTAAGGGAACACTTCACTGGTTGAAGGTTCTCGATGGGGACGAAACGGAGCATTTCGCTCTACCACCTAGCGCCAGCGAAGAGATCCGTGCTGGGACGAAAGCTTTTCCGGCAAGAACCGCAACGCTAGTGTGCGGCGAAGGCGCGGAGGCCAAACCTCCGGTTGTCTCATTCGGGCGCATCACGCGACCGACGGGGCACCGAGCACCGCTTCATCGTCGCCCTAGCGAGGCTTCCAGCGGCGAAACCTTCGTCATCGTAGAGAAATCGACGATCGGCCCCCGTTTGCCGTTTGCAGGCAGCCCGGACATGAACCTGCTCGGCGAAGCCGTTCACGCTATCATTGCGGCAGATCAGCCTCACGATCCGTACGATGCCCGGCTTAATCAAGCACAAGCGATCCTCAATCGCTGGGGGGTGCATCAGGTTGCCGCAAAGGACGTGCTGGGAGCCAATGATCGGCTGTTCGCCGAGATCTCGAAGCGATGGCCGAGCGGCCGAATTCATCGCGAGACCCCAGTTTCAGCCCGGATCGGTGATCAGCTGGTAACGGGACGCATCGACTTATTGGTTGAGCATGACAGCGGCTTCGCCATCATTGATCACAAATCCTTTCCGGGTTCGCCGGACAGCTGGGATGCACGAGCGGGTGGGCACGGCCCGCAAATCCAGCTCTACGCTGACGCGCTCGACAAGGCGCGGCCTGGTGTTCCCTGCGAACTATTCATCCACATGCCGATAGTCGGAGGCCTTCTGCAGGTGGGCACCAGTTCATGCTGATGCCTGCTTTCCGGCTCACCGCAGCAGCCATAAATTCCTTTCCCTATACCCCCGTTCAGCGACCAGAATGACGTCTGGATGTGGACATCCAAAATCCTGAGGGATGCTGTCAACCGACGGAAACCGGATAAAGATGCTTAAATTTTACGACGTCAGCTCTTTGGCTCGGTGGGACGCGGCCCATCCAGGTAACGCTGTGCGCGCGCTCTTCGAGCGATGGGCTCGGCCGGGTTGTCCACTTTCGCCAGAGACGCCACTGCGGATGATGCCCTTTAAGGACAGCATCGCCATCTATCATTACGGTAGGAAAGTGGGCTCTTTGCTTTCGGCTGATGCCGCACCCTTGCTCACCGTGACCGCCGATGGCGGTGTGCGGACCTATCGCCCTGCAGCACTTGCGACCCCGAAGCGAACGGATGAGATAATCAGCAGCATAGAGGAGGCGTGTACGACACGATACGAGGGTTCCTGTTTCCTTGAAGAGGTCATCGCAGCTAACCCTGGCGTAATAGGCGTGACCGCGGAGTCTGGTTCCGGAGACCGCCGATATGGAGGTCGCATTGCCGTTGCTCAGGTAGGAACTAACTACCCGGCCGGCATAGCTCTGTGGGACGTCATGACTGCCTGCTCCCACAATTTGCACGGGCGAGATGGTGGCGCCCCGGCCTTGTTGCAGCCCATTGAGAATGAGGATGACGGCAACGCCGCAGCGGCCCAATTGTGTCAAGCGGCCGAGACACTGGTGAATCTGGACGAGCTTTTCTGTAGCGGCACATGCCCTCGCAGCGCTTCTTTGTGGCGCGCAGTAGCCACGCATCTACCTCCAGCCATAATCAGCCGTCCGGGTTTAATCGTCAGCGCCTATTGGCCGAAAGGTTACAACCCTCCGGTGGCAAGTCGGCGGATCCAGCAGTGCGTTGATAAGCTCTCCCGAACTGGTGTTATCGACCTTCTGCAGGAAGGCGGCCGAACGGTCTTGATGGCACAGCAGGCAACGGACGCCACGTCCCCGGCCGAGCTGACACTGCCCTTACTGAAGCAATGATCTCCATGACCAAATCTGTCGCAACTGATGAGTAGAGAGCCTGCATGCCACTTTTTGAACGCAAATTCGACGTCGATGTCCTGCGCAACTACCGGGAAGTCCCCGTCATCAAAGCCCTGTTCGACCGCTGGGTGCTGCCGGGCGAAGATGCGGGTCCACATGGACTACGCGTTGCGGTGCGCAATGGATATTTGAATTTTTATGTAAAGGGCCAGTCCGTAGCCAAGCTAAGCATACGTTCCGGCTCACCTCGTTTCGAAGTCCACGACAAATATGTGGCGGGCGTCGTTAAAGGGCACGAAGACGAGAGCAAATATGCTCAGAAATATACGTCCTTCTCGCTCGGTCGTGGGACGGCGACACCCATGATGGACGTCGCTAAATGGGTTCACGCCGCCGAAACCTATGCAGGTGACGAGAAGCGTTTTGTAGATGATTTAGTGGCCGTCACTGCGGGCACGCTGGACCTGGAAATGGCTCTTCCTGCTCGTCCCGATGCCACCGGTAGAGTCGCACCCCGCATGGATCTAGTGGTGGCGCAGGGTCAGGACATCGGGTTCTGGGAAGCCAAATGCGCCGTGAACGGTGAACTACGGTCCGACCACAATAAACCAGCGGCACCACACGTGGTGGATCAGCTCCGCAAATATGTGGGTTGGATGGATCACGACGGCGGTCCCAGCGAGGTGCGCTCAGCCTATTCCGAAGCTGCACGGATCCTTCTCGCCCTAGCCGAAATGTTCGGCAAGACCGGCCCGGCCATCGCAGCTTGGCAGACATTTGCCGACGCCGGCGATGCAGCATCCGTGATCCTTCCTCCCGGAGTGGTCGTCGGCAATTACTGTTCGCCCCGAGCCGATGGAGTGCCGCGCAGTACAGAGATGGAGCGCTATTTGGCCCATGCAAATTCCTTCGTGCAAAACGAGCACGAGGCGCGTCTCTCTCGATTTGGTATCAAAGTCGTTCCAATTGGCTGCAAGCCAACGGCATCATGCCTTGGCGTTTTGGACCAAGGCAGTATCCCGGAACTGGAACCGCGCCCCTGATGCTTGAGGTGATTGTCCATCGCGGCACACGCGCGATCGGCGGCTCGTGCATCGAACTCGTCGCCTCAGGAGGCGAGCGCTTGATCCTGGATGCCGGCCGGCCGCTCGACGCACCGCGCGAGGCGAGCGGCCTCCTACCCCAGACACTCGATCGCTACGGTCCCGCCACCGTTCTGTTCAGCCACGCGCACATGGATCACTGGGGCCTGATCGACGAACTGCCCGCGCATTGGCCCCTTTGGACCGGTGAAAAAGCAGCGGAGTTGATGCGGCTTACTTCTGGTCTGTTCGGGACGCCGCTTTCCCGTTCGATCTCCACGTGGCGGGCTAGGTCATGTCCTCTTGCCCTCGGCGCATTCTCGGTGACACCTTTCCTCACCGACCATAGCGCCGCTGACGCATACATGCTCCTGATCGAAGCAGAGGGCCGCCGCATACTCTATTCAGGAGATTTTCGCTGCCACGGGCGTAAGGCCGCACTCGTTGAGGCGATGATCGCAAATCCGCCCCGAGATGTGGACGCACTGATCATCGAAGGCACGAACCTGGGAACCCACAAGCCTGTCGTCACCGAGGCAGAGCTGGAACAGGATTTTACCCAGCTTGCTCAGGAGGTGCAGGGACACATCTTCGTAAACTGGTCCGCACAGAATCTCGACCGAACAGTCACATTGTTCCGCGCCGCGAAACGCACCGGGCGTTCCCTGGTGGTGGACCTCTATGGCGCAGACGTACTGCAACGGATTGCACCTGGCACGGGGATCCCCTTCCCCGGCGATCCGCGATTCCCCGAGTTGCAGGTAATCATTACCGGCTCAGGAAAACGCCTCTATGCAAGGCAAGGTCGCGATGACTGGGTCGACGCTCTTGCTCGGAAACCATATGCCACCTCCCGCAAGCGTCTATCAGGCGGTCGCGCAATAGTTATGACGCGGGACTCCATGGTGGCGGAGTTCGCGCGCGGCGGCCTCGGCTTCACAGAGCGCGATGCATACGTCTTCTCTAACTGGCGCGGCTACTTGGATGAAGCCGCGGGTTGGGGTCGTGCCCGGCAGGCCGGTGCGAAGGCACTGCACCTCCACACCAGCGGCCACGCCAGCCCTTCCGACATCGCGCGCTTTGCCAAAGCGGTAAACCCGCGCGCCCTGGTCCCAGTCCACGGTTTGTCATGGGATGCACCCGGCATCGACCTTCCGCCTATCCAGCGCCTTGCCGATGGGGAACACTGGCTGGTGCCGTAACTACAGTGGTCCCGACGCCAAAGACCGGCCGCATCAGGCGTAATGTTTGATCGCGAAATGCTTAGTCATCACGCCATCTCTGGAGTCAGCTCTGAAAGGATACAGGATTCCCGCAATCTCGATATCGACCGGGGTGATATTACGCTGCGTCAATTTCGAACTTCTCCTGCCAATGCCCACGGGCTGCCTGCCCTATGCATCGATCCCAAGGGGCGCTGAGGGATGATATCTGATTGCACGACAAAATTGGTCGCGTCGAGCCGATCCCTGCCGTTCCAGAAGTCACCATTCCGCAGTCGTTACGTTCTAAGTTCTTAATTTTTTGTGGAAGCGTCGCCCGCGACATCTTCCTTCCAACCAGCACCGCATAAGCGGGCTCTTTGATCCGTGGTGAGGTTTGAGGATAGGACTCCCCCTCTTGCGACGTTCATTCAGCAGCTGCGCGTCATTGGCGAAACAGCGTCGGTTCCCGCACTCCATTCTCCATGCTAGCGGGCAGATATTGCGCTGAGGAACTGGAGACATAATGAGCTGGCTTGATCGCAGAACACCAGAGTTGCGAAAGTCTTTCGATGCGCGGTCTGAGGGCGACGTGGATTATGGCCGCGTCGTTCACTCAGCCTCCTTTCGGCGGCTGCAGGGTAAGACCCAAATCCTCAACCTAGGGGAAAGCGATTTCTACCGCACTCGCCTCACGCATTCGCTTGAAGTCGCGCAGATCGCTGGCGGGTTAGCCAAACAGTTGGTCCATAATCTGCCCGGCCATCCGGCCCTCGAGCACCTTCCCGAACATGCGCTCCTTCAGGCGATCGCCTGCACCCATGATCTGGGGCATCCTCCATTCGGCCATGGCGGCGAAATTGCCCTCAACTACTGCATGAGAGATCATGGCGGCTTTGAAGGGAACGGCCAAACGCTTCGGATTCTATCGCGCTTGGAGAAATTTTCTGAGGTTGCGGGTTCGAACCTGACGCGCGAAACGCTGCTCGGCGTTCTCAAATATCCCGCGCCGTTCAGCGAAGTGGCCAACCCAGACCTCCGTCCGGGAATGTTAGCAGATACAAGCGGCACGCCGCTGCTTGATCGCAAGGTATCCGAGCCTCCGAAATGCTTCATGGATAGCGAACAGGATGTCGTGGACTGGATCCTCTCCCCGCTCTCCAAGAGCGATCAGGATGCTTTCCGCCAGTTTGACATTCGAGCAGGTAGGCATGCCAAGGCACGTCATAAATCCCTCGCTTGCTCGATCATGGACCTTGCAGATGACATCAGCTTCGGCATCCACGACCTAGAGGACGCGCTCGAGCTCAGACTGATAGATCAAAAGCAGTTTCAAACGCACGTACCCGCCGCGGCCTGCCAGGGCCTACTTGACTATCTTAGCAGCCAATATCGCGGGCAGTATGGCAACGACGTATATGGGGGCCTACTCGATCGCCTATTTGGTGACGGCAACGACCGCAAACACCAGATCAACCGGATCCTCAACTTCGTCATCCCGAGCATCCAGATCCGCGACGAAGCCGAATTTGAGGAGCCGAGGCTTCGGTATCGTGCGGAGGTCCCAAAACCCGTAGCGGATTTCCTGACAGCGGTAACGAACCTGGTTTACGAGGAAGTCATTTGTAGCCCCAGCGTCCAGCATCTCGAGTTCAAAGGGCAGATGATGGTAATCGCCGTATTCGAGGTCATGAAGTCTGAGCCCAAGAGGTTCCTGCCCGGCGATGCGTACGCCAAACTCGCCAGCGCTTCCGATCCGATGAGGATCATCTGTGATTATGTTTCAGGCATGACGGATTCCCACCTGCTGCGAACCTATGAACGCCTTTTCGCACCGCGGATGGGATCGGTTTTTGACAAGCTTTGAAATGCTGAAGGTGTCCCTCAGCTGTTACGGCGCGGATCTGAGCTAACCAAGTGCAGGCGGCTTGCATATCAGCATCTCAGAAGGCGGGTGGTCAAGATCGAGATCCAACTGCAAGTCTTGTGACCGATTTTGACGCAGCGTCATGTCATCAGACTCCGAACAACGGCGGGGAGCAGGTGTGGCGGAACGCGAGAAGGATCTTCTAGCCTGGGTGGGCGCGGGCGTCGCCTTCGCGTTAATGATGCAGGTAGCCCCTTTCCGTTGGGCCGTTTACGCGCTCGTCGCATGGCTGGGATTTCTAGCGTTTCAAGATTGGTGGAGCGAACATGAGCTACCCGCAAGCTCTCCCATCGCAGAATGGACAATCAAGGAGCAGGCTCTTCAATCCAACGCTGACGATCAGCAGCTTCGCTATTCCGTGAAAGGATGGTTTCAAAACCATGGGAGGGAGGCACTCGAAAGCGCGGCTCTGGTCGGTCGCCTTTACGAATGCGACACACCCGACCAGCCGATCGGCCGGTGCACTCCGGTCAGCGAAAGCCATGATAATCTGTCGCTCGACCTGAAGCCGGGCTTCCGCACGCATTTTACGGTATATCCCCAATTCAGCGGCGCAGGAGGACCTCATCCACGCGTGGTTTGGAAGATGCGAAACATCATTGCAGATAATGATTGGAAACTGGACCAGTGAAGTCGATTCCCGCAAGTCCTCTTTTCTACCAGGATGAAACGACGGTGTCAGATTCCAGGGCTAGCCAAAACAGAATTTTGATAGCCCGCCGAGCGTCGACATGATATATCTGTGTCGCAAAGGAGTCGGTCATGGGTCGTGCCGAAAATATCCAGCTCAACGTCCGCTCGGCTTTTGCGCGCGATCGGGTCCATGCGCTTACGAAGCTCACCGGCATGACGGCCAGTGAGGTGATCGAGGACGCGCTGCGAGGTTATGTCCCGCCAGGTATTCCAGCCAATACCGGCAAGCTGGTGCGGCGCGGCGCGCTGCTGGTTCGTCCGGCGAGCGGCAAGCCCGTCAGCCTCGAAAGCGCCAATGAGGCTCTCGATCGATCCCGTGAACATGACATTGACGATTGACGCGCTGATCGACAGCAATGTGATTATAGCGGCGTTGGCAGGCGATCATGAGCATCATGCTTCGTCGGCCGACCTGTTCGACGCTGGTCGCGGTCATGTGCTGGGCGTTGCCGCACACAGCTATGCCGAAGTCTATAGCACCCTGACCCGTCGCGGCACACACGCGCCATTTCGTTTCACGGCAGAGGAAGCCTGGGCCGCGCTTGAAAGCGTGAGAACCGTCACCCACTTGATCGGCTTGACCCCGGCGCAGACGTTCGACACGGTGCGCAGCTATGCAGCCGATGGCGGGATCGGGGCTCGCCTCTACGATCGAATGATCGGCCAAACAGCGGTGGTACACGGTGTCCCAACGATCGTGACCTGGAACATCGGTCATATGCGCGGCCTATTCCCGACGCTCGATGTCCGCACCCCTCGCGATTTTCCGAGGGCATGACAGCTTCAATCCGCTCGAAATCCAGCGTTTATATGACGACTAGGCCACCGCCCCAGCTATTAGTCTGATCGAAATATCTCCATACAATAAGGCTCACGTCAAAACGGGATATGTCGTACGCGGCTGCTGGATAACTTTGGAGTGCTGATCGCGGGTATCGCACTTGTACTTACCGCCTACGGCTACGGTATCCTTGGCGAGCACCGCTATCGCTAGAAGATGACGGTGGAAGTCCAGACGCCGTCCGGCGTTAAGAGCTAATCCAGGAGAGCGATAGGATGACCAACGATCATATCGCACTGGGCGCAGCCATGATGCTGTTGAGGAGACATGGTAACCAAGCGCCGGTCAAAGTAGCCGAGCGGATCGGCGAACTTGCTGTCGAAGCTGATTGGGAAGGGTTGTCCTTCTGGAAGCTGATAGCATCCAAAATGGACCAAATACTTCGACCAGACTCAATTCAGTAAAACCGTCGGCCCACAAGGTTTTTCAATCCCTGTGGCCAGTCGCTTGACATCCCGACCGGCGCTCTGCAACACGTTGACTGGCCTTGGGGAAGGCCAAATATGGGGGTAAAATCAATGAGATTGATGTATGTTGCGCTTGCGTGCGCAATCGCGTCGTCAACGCCTGCACATGCTCAGGTTCAAGCGCCTGCCCTCGCTGTCGGACCGACGGCCAGCAATGTTCTCCGCACTGGCACTGAAATCCAACTCAAGATGGAAGAGCCCCTGACGACCGAAGGCAAGAAGCTTCGGGTAGGTCAGCACTTCAGGCTCTCCGTGATCGAGCCGGTTTCTGTTGGGGGGCAGGTCGTCATTCCGGTCGGTTCGCCAGCCGTCGGTGAAATCACCGAAGTTCGTAATAAAGGGATGTGGGGCAAGTCTGGCCATTTGACCGCCTCGCTCCTCAATGTGAGCGTGAACGGGCGCCAGATCCGGCTGACCGGCACGTTTGATGACAAAGGCGTTACCGGAACGGCAGGTGTCGTAGCTGCTGTGGCCTTCGTTCCTGTCGTTGGATTTTTCACTACAGGCACAAGCGCCAAAATCGCTGCCGGATCGCAGGTCAAGGGCTTCATCGGTGAAGACGTGCCTTTGGTCTTCGCCGCGGCTGCGCCTTCTGAACCTGTGACCGTTCCCATTGCAGCTTCCTCATCTGTTGCAACCGCAATTCAGCCAGGTTCGGCAGTAGCTACTGCCGCGAAGTAAGCCGGCTCCAACAGGGAAAGTACACTTTATGCGTTTCGTTCTGATTGCTGCCCTCTCGATGGGTATTGCAGCGCCTGCCTTTGGCCAAGCACCGCAAGCCCAGCCGCTTGTGAATGAGGAAGTCGGCGTACCCGTTTTCCCGTATGACATCACTGATCGCCCTTATGAGGTCCTGGGAGAGGTCAAGGCGGGCGTCCGCAAAGCAACCGTTTTCAGCAAGTCGCCCTCGCAGGACAAAATCTACAAGGAGCTTTGGGAACGCGCGCAGAAGCTCGGTGCTGATGCCGTGGTCAAAGCGCAATATGGCGATGCTCACGTGTCGGCATTCAGCTGGGGCAAGGCAAATGCGACTGGCACGGCGGTCCGCTTCTTGCCGGCCAGCGGCACCACCGCGGCAGTTACCGCTGCGGGCTCTCACTAACCCAATGTTGCGCGCAGCCTTTATGGCAGGACTTCTCCTAGTCGGCAGCCCGTTGGCGGCCGCACAGGACGTCACTTCAGAAGCCTCGGTCGTCCCGGCCTCATTCCATCCACGTTGGGTAAAAGGGACGGACATCGAACTGATGGTTGTTCGGGAAGTGAACAGCCGATCAGCGAAAGCCGGCGAGCGCTTCCGGCTGCGCGTCAACTCACCCGTGACAGTTGACGGGACAATCGCAATCCCGATCGGATCTGTCGCTTGGGGCGAAATCGTTTCCGTCTCGGGCACCAGCGCGGCGGGAGGAAAAGGCCAACTGAGCCTGCGCTTGATCCACGTCGACACGCAATGGGGGCCGGTCGCGTTGACTGGTACAAAGGGCGCTGAAGGAGCCTCAAACACAGGCGGAGTCATTTTGGGCGTGTTAGGCTTTGGTCTCCTCGGCCTCCTTAACAAAGGCGGCAATGCAACCTTCAAGGCGGGCGATATTATTCATGGATATATCGCAGATGGCGAAGAGCCTGCGGCCCCTCCTCTCTTGATCTCGAACCAAGACGGTCCTCATTCATGATAAATGTTGGCCGGTTGCGCGATCTTTACATCGTAGAACTATCTTAGACATCTGAAACAGAGAAGCTGAGCAATGTCTTTCCGCTACCCATCTTCTAGTCCGCTTCATCCTGAGGCGCTCAAGCGGAAGCAACGTAGCCTTCGCGACAGCTTCGCCATGCCTCTTACGCTTCGCGTTCACCGAGCACTTTCCTGGCTGCGCCGTGCAGAAGCCGACGAGGGCGATGAAGATGTGCGCTTCATACTGCTTTGGATCGGGTTTAACGCAGCGTACGCAGGCGACGTTAGCCTAGCGTTGGGTGGAGAGAGTCAGCGCGAGCGCGATGCCTTCGCGCGCTTTTTCTCCACTTTGGTTGGCTTTGACAGCAAACATCGAATTTATGACCTGGTCTGGCAGCGCTTCAGTCAAGAAATTAGGCTGCTGCTAGACAACCGCTATGTCTTCGCGCCCTTCTGGCATCATCACAATGAGGTTGCCGGTTTCGAGGATTGGAGCGGAATGCTGGAACGGGAGCGCGTTGCTACGGCGAACGCCCTTCGTCGCCACGACACCGCCACCTTGCTGTCGATATTGTTTGGACGCCTGTACGTCCTGCGGAACCAATTGGTCCACGGAGGGGCAACCTGGAATAGCGAGGTCAACCGCACTCAAGTTCGAGATTGCGGCGCCTTGCTGGGCTCCCTTCTGCCCCTGTTTATCGACCTGATGATGGACAACGCGGATCATGAATGGCCGATGCCGCACTACCCGGTGGTCGATTCACCGGCTTGACGGCTCGGGGCCGTGCCGGACTTCAATGTCTTAAGCATCAGCGTCGTTGACGTGCAGCATGCCACAAAGTCAAAACCCGCCGCCGCACCATCAGGACGCATCGCGTGCTGTCCGGTTCGCAATATGAGTTCGGATAACGTGCCAACTGTTGCGAAGCTGATGGCGGCGACTGTCGACTTCCTCGCGCGCGCGGCTCGCGATCCGTTCAAGGTCAACGACCAGTTCACCAGCAAGGCCGCTCCGCTCTGAGTGGTCGGCGTCCTTCATCAGTGCTGCTGCCGTTGAAACCGCATCTGGCACGGTGCGCGAGATAAATGTCGAACAATCTACGACGCTCCATTCGACCTGGCCCCCGGCTGCCATCTCCAACACTTGAGCACAGCTGCGCCTTGCTGCTGAAAGACGCTGAGCATATTCCGGTGCAAGCTCTCCCGCCATTTTCCACGCCTCAGCAATGCGAGGATCCGCCTCAGGCTTGATCGCTTCCTCGACGATCGGGAAGGACGTCGACTGATCGTTCTCCACCGGGGACAGCGGACGAGCGGCGCGTCCGTCTCGAACCGCGAATTTCCTCCAACACAGGGCGAAGGCCGCGATCGCGACACTCACAACCGCAATTCCGAACCAGTCACCCACGACAGCGATAGGCAGAACAAAGAAGGCGACGAGGCCAGCCAATCCCGCCACCAGCGCCGCTCCCGCCACCTTGGCTGAGATAGAGGCGAGTTTGACGATGGCCTGCAAAATCTTAAGCGCCGCATTCCAAGCTAAGCGCAGAAAAACAGCGCCGGTGACCAACAGGAACGCAATAAAAATCAGCCGCGCCAACTCATTTCTCCGAGACAGATACACATGAGGCAACTGTTCTCGCGCCGCGTTTATCTGGTGCACTTACCAACCCGCACTCCTCCATCTCCTGCATAATGCGGCGCGCATAGGCATATTGAATACCCAACTCTCGGGCTAATCGGTTTGTCGAACCGGAACGTGATTTTGTTATCAGGTCGCGAGCCATCGCGATGCGATTAGCATGTATGACCGCGCTATCGCTTTGGCACTCGCCCTTCATCCCGTTCCCTCTCAACCGAAGAGACCAAAAAGCCACCTTACGCCCGATACCAACATCATGCCCGTGCCCAGCAGGATAAGCCCTCCAATGATGATTGCTTCCAACGCCACTAGATAAGGGAATGCAGGACCATCCGCCTCTGTACCCTTCTCATCCCAGCGACGAGCCATCACCTGCACTCCCGCGCCAGCTCGAGCCCATTGTCCCACTTCCTCATGTAAACCGCCTGCCCGCGGCCGATCTGCTCACAGGCAACGTTCACGCCGTTTACGTAGACGTGCGCTAGGGTACGGCCATAGCGGTCGTGTCCGACGCGGCGAATGCTGAGGGATCCGTTCATCAGATTTTGTAGGCTGCGTTTGCTCGCCTGGCCGTCGCCAGGAGCACAGGCGCGCCCCGCCGGACACCCATGTATCTCAGGGGCATCAATACCTACCAGACGTACGCGTTCTCCGTCCAAGCGCAGGGTATCGCCGTCAACGACGGTTACAGCCGCCAGCAGGAATATTCCAAACATGTTAGGTTCCGTTCAGCGTTTCTCGATCACCTCGCAGCCTCTACTGAGGTGGGGCTGACCATGGCAGGTTGAGACCGTCTCGCCATTGGCAGGCTTCCGGTCCCAGACGAGGTTTACTGACCCGACCTGACGTTCTTCGCCAACACGGAAATCGCGCCACCGATCAGCAAGCCGGCTCCAACCGTAACGAACGGGACGACCGCAGCGATAGCCGCGCCGGCCGCAGCGCCGGTGATGGCGGTGCGCCCCATCTCCGTTTCCCAAGCCTTCTTCACTCCACCGACAGTCTTCTCGCCAATTCTCTGGCCGACCTTTGCGGCGCTGGCTCCTGCCTCTTTCAGCGTATCTCGATCAATCTTCATGATATTTCCCCTCTGACGCTTTCACCACCCTATCGAGACTGCTGGGTCAAGACAGTTTAGCCCCACAAAGGCCATGGAGAAGTAGGTACGACCGTATCTGTCAGATTCGGTCGTAATAGCTCTGACCGAGCCAAGCTGGTGACATCAGGAATGGCTAGAAAGGATAAGAATGAAACAAAGAGACGCTGCCCATACGCCCCGCACCAGCGCGAGCCATCCGCTGCAAATCGAGTTCGTCCAAACGCGCGACAACGGGGGTAGAATAGGAATCACATTCTGCCCCGGAAAAAAGCAGCATGATGCACTAACGGGTGCGTGGGACCGCGACCTTTGCGTCGACCTAGACGCCATTCAAGCTAGCGGAGCGGCGGCTGTCGTTTCTCTCATTGAGCCCTCAGAATTCCAGCGTCTCGGCGTGGATCGGCTCGGCGAGGAAGTACGCGCGCGTCACATGGACTGGTTCCATCTGCCCATTGCTGACGTGAGCATACCGGGGCCGTTGTTCGAGCAGGAATGGACCACCATCGGCGCAAATCTGCGCTCACGGCTACGCCAGGGCTTCGACATCGTGGTACATTGCAAGGGCGGCTTGGGACGCGCTGGAATGATGGCCGCACGCCTGCTGGTCGAGTTGGGAACCGAACCCAGCGCTGCCATAGACCAAGTGCGAATGGCTCGTCCTGGAGCGATCGAAACGCACGAGCAGCTCACTTACGTGAAGCAAAAAGCCGCAGTCGCAGAGGTCAGTCCCGCCCAGACGCCCGCGGCCACGCGTGATCGAGGCCGAGGCGCCTTGATCGGATTGGCTGTAGGCGACGCACTGGGAACGACATTGGAGTTTGCGCGCCGGGACACCTATCCCATTCTAACCGACATGATCGGTGGCGGCCCCTTCGGCCTGAAGCCCGGGGAATGGACAGACGACACGTCAATGGCGCTTGCCTTGGCGGACAGCGTCATATCCTGCAACGGCATCGATGAAGCGGATCTGATGAAGCGCTTCGTCGCGTGGCGAGATGAGGGAGCATATTCATCGAACGGGCACTGCTTCGACATCGGCACGACCGTCAGTGCGGCATTGGCCCACTGGGAGCGATCAGGAAACCCCATCGCCGGATCAACAGACCCCACCACCGCGGGGAACGGCAGCTTAATGCGCCTGGCGCCAATCGCTCTGCGGTATCATGAAGATACCCCTTCCCTCGAAGAAGCAGCTGCACGTCAAAGCCGTGTCACGCATGGAGCGCCTGAGGCTGTAGATGCCTGCGTCATCTACGGGCGAATGATCGCGATGGCGATTTCCGGCAAGAGCCTCCACGATGTTCTCAACATCCACACAGAGAGCGTAACTGGGAAAATCTCTCACATCGTTGGTGGATCCTGGCGCGGTAAGCCGAGGTGGGATATCCGCGCTTCAGGCTATGTGGCGCATTCGCTCGAAGCCGCATTCTGGTGCATCGGCCGGACCGGCAGTTTCGCCGAGGCTGTCCTCACTGCCGCCAATCTAGGCGAGGACGCTGATACGACAGCTGCCATTACGGGCCAGCTCGCCGGCGCACTCTATGGCGAGAACGGCATTCCCGAAGCTTGGCGAAACCGGATCGTCGGATATGAACGCATCGGTGAAATGGCTGACCAGCTTCTGTCTCGGTAGATCCTCAGCGCGGTCCCTCCAGCCACAGCGCCGCACCTCCACGGTCGCGGGCCTCAATTTCCGCCTTTAGGCCCTTGAAAAAACGACGGGTGCGGTCGTAGTTGGACATAAATGGGGGGTAGTGCAGCATGACCGATCGTATGGCCAAACTGGATCGATTGTTGGCGCTCGTTCACGCGCTTTCGGAATCTACAGAGGGCCTGACGCTCGATGAGATGGCGGAAACGCTCGGCGTCAATCGCAGAACTGCCGAACGCATGCGCGACGTCATCGCTCGGCACTTTGACCTTGAGGAAGTGACAGAAGATCGCCGAAAGCGCTTTCTCATACGGGACAGCCTTCGCCGCGTTTATACCCGCCCCACTGCCGCTGAAGTCGCAGCACTACAGGCCGAGGTGGATGGACGACGAGAAGCTGGCCAAACGGTTCGTGCCGACCAATTGGCGAACCTTCTGGCAAAGGTGAAAGGGGCGTTCGATGATCGCGAGAAGCGCCGCATTGACCCTGATCTAGAAGCGCTCACTCGGCTTCAGCGGACGATGGTCACCGCGGGCCCTGTTGCGACCGTGCCTCCCGAGACAATCGCAACCGTCCAAGCTGCGATATTGTCCGGTAGCTGCCTCGAATTCAGCTATGCCGCCGTTCAGCAGCAGGAGCCTCGCTGGCGACGGGTCATTCCCTATGGCATCGTTCACGGCCCCCTGTCGTACTTGGTCGGAAAGATGCCCGACCGAGAGAATGATCCGGTCTATTATCGACTGGATCGCATGATTGACCCCCGGCTGAGCGAAAAGCTCGGCTGCGCCCCAGATGACTGGGACATCGACGCCTGGCTCGCCGACAGCTTCGCTGTCTGGCGAGACGAGAAGCAAGACGTCGTGCTTCGCGTCCACGCATCGGCCGCCTCGCGAGCGCGAGAATGGCGCTTCCATCGCCATCAGCAAATCGAGGAACTGGAGAATGGAGATCTTCTCATCCGCTTCACCAGCGGCGGCATGCGGGAGCTGGCCGAGCATCTGTTCACGTGGGGCAATGAGCTCGTCATCGAGCAGCCTGATGCCCTGATTGAGATGATGCGCCAGCGCATCGTGGCTGCGTTGACGATGTTGCCGTCTCAGGCCCAGCCATCCGAAGCGACCATTTCTGTCGCATCGACGATGCATGGTTGAATCATGACGATCAGCTCTCCAAGATTTTTCAGCCCCCTCCTCAACCTCATCATGAGGGTGGCAGCATGAGCGTCTCACCGCGCCCGCATGGTCTTTCCAAATCGAGGATCACCTACTTCGAGCAATGCCCGAAGCGGCTATGGCTATCGGTTCATCGCCCTGAACTCGCGGAAGATGATGAAGGTGCAGAAGCGCGATTTGCTGCCGGGCACGAGGTTGGCGCGGCTGCCTGCTCGCTTTTGCCGGGCGGTGTCATGGTGGAGGCTGAACCCGATCTGTCCGCTGCGTTGGCGACGACAAAGGCTTTGCTGGAAAACGGTCACGAGGATCCGATATTCGAGGCCACCTTTCAGCATGATGGCGTTCTGGTGCGCGTCGATATTCTCGAGCCAAATGGCCTCGGTGGCTGGCACATGGCCGAGGTAAAAAGTTCGACGAAGCCCAAGGACTATCACGTCAATGACCTAGCCACACAGGTCTGGGTCGCCCGCCAAGCCGGCGTGCAAATCGGCAGCGCAGCGATCCGCCATCTGGACTCCGACTTCGTCCTCAAAAATGAAGGTTCGCTCGAGGGTCTGTTTTTCGACAGCGACCTGACTTCAAACATCGAGGATCGCGTCGAAACGCGAGCCGCAGTAGTGGCAGCTGCACGCGAAACGCTCACTGGCATCGAACCCAGCATCCTTCCTGGCCCACATTGTAACGGGCTCCCGTGCAATTTCGCCACATATTGCGAAGCAGCGCTTCCTCCCGGCCCGGAATGGCCTGTTACCGTACTTCCATACGGGGGCGGCAATCAGTGGCTAAAGCGCGGGGTCGAGGATCTTCTCGAGGTCGACCCTGCGGCGCTGACCAATCCGACCCATCAACGGGTGTTTCAAGCCACCCTTACCGGCGAACCCGATCACAACGTGGAAGGGGCCAGATCCGCCATGGCGGATTGGGCCTTCCCCCGAACGTGGTTGGACTTTGAGACGATCGCTTTTGCTATTCCTCGCTGGGTGGGTACCCGCCCCTATCAACAGGTGCCGTTCCAGTTTTCCGCTCATGTGGAAGCGGAGGATGGAGGCCTTCAGCACCATGAATTCCTCAGCCTGGACGGGGCGGACCCACGCAGGGCCTGTGCCGACGCGCTGGTGACGATGATCCCTAAGTCGGGCGCGGTAGTCGCTTACAACGCTAGCTTTGAAAAGGGGCGCCTCCGCGAACTTGCTGACTTTTTTCCCGATCTGGCGGACGATCTCAATTCGATCATTGAGCGGGTCGTTGACCTTTTGCCGGTCACGCGCGCCAACTGGTATCACCGTGACCAGCGCGGCAGTTGGTCGATCAAAGCCGTTCTGCCCACAGTGGCCCCAGATCTTGATTATTCAGAGCTTGAGGTCAAAGACGGCGGGAACGCCCAGGCCGCCTATCTGGAGGCCATTTCCCCCGCAACGACAGAAGATCGCCGAGCGGCGCTCGGTACGGCGCTACGAGCTTATTGCGGGCGAGACACAGAAGCCATGATCGTCCTTGCCAAACACCTCTGCCAGCACGGGGATGGCTGCTAAGGCAGCACCGGCCAGATCTTCCGCGATCGAGTTACGTCCATTTCTGTCGCCAATTTTGCGAAACTGAACCCATGACCGAATCGATACCCGCCTTCCGGCTGATCCATAGTTCTGACTGGCATATCGGGCATGAGCTGTTCAGCCATGAACGAGAGGCAGAGCATGAGGCTTTTCTCTCCTGGCTCCTTGATCGCCTCGTGGCCGAAGAAGCGGATCTGCTGCTCGTCACGGGCGACATTTACGATGTGGCGAACCCGCCGGTGTCAGCCATGGCACGGCTTTATGCCTTCCTACGGGATGCCACGACGCGCTGCCCCGATCTGCAGATCGTCATCATTGGCGGGAACCATGACAGCGCCGCGAGGATCAATCTACCCGCCGCACTTCTCGGACCAGGACGCATCCACCTTGTGGGCTCCCTGCCGCGCACAAACGGCATAGCAGACCCGGATCGATTGCTGATCCCGCTCACCGATCGGACGGGTAAGCCCGCAGCATGCTTGGCAGCCGTTCCCTACTGCCGGCCTGGAGATATTGGCGCTGGCGGGCTCCCAGAGTTGTACGCCAATGTTCTGACGGCGGGCGCTGCACGAGCAGACGGGCTGCCTCTCATAGTGACCGGCCACCTTCACGTCGCGGAAGGGGACATCTCTGAACATTCAGAACGTCGAATCACCGTAGGGGGTGAGGAAGCCCAGGCCACAGCCCTTTTTGACGACCGAGCAGCTTATGTTGCGCTTGGCCATCTTCATCGCCCTCAGACGATCAAGGGCGATACTCTGATCCGCTATGCGGGTTCGCCATTCCCCTTGTCCGCAACGGAAAGGCTCTACCGACATTCAGTCAGCATAGTCGACCTTGCTCCGGGCGGCGCGACCGTCCGAGAGGAAGAAATTCCCCGAATCGTCCCCTTTCTGACGATCCCGGCTGACGGCCCAAAGCCGATCAGCGAGGTGGAGGTCGCAATTCAGGGACTGGACCACGATCACGATCTTCCTCGCGGGCTGCATCCATTTGTGGAGGTTTCAGTCCTCGTTGATGGCCCTGAACCCAACCTACAAGCTCGGATCATGACGGCACTCGATGGGAAGGCTGTGCGGCTGACGCGCATTGCACGGGTCTCGGCTCGTGAGGCCACCAACCAAGCCATCGCTGAGCGCGATGTAGAGCTAGCCGAACTGCTTCCTGATGCCGTGTTCGCAGAGCTGTTCGAGCGGGCTCACGGCAGCGAACCGCCGGACGATTTAAAGCAAGCGTTTCAAACCCTTCTCATCGAGACACAAACATCGAGGGAGGACGCCTAATGCGTGTCCTGGCAATCCGCGGCCGTAATCTCGCCAGCCTGAACGGCGATTTTGAAGTTGATTTCGAAGCTGAGCCACTGAGCGACGCCGGCATCTTTGCGATCACCGGTCCGACCGGTGCAGGGAAATCTACCCTGCTCGACGCCATGTGCCTGGCATTGTTCGATTCGGTACCACGTCTCGGCGCAGCACCGGCACGAGCCAAGTTCGAAACTGCCCAAGGTGACGAGCTGTCGGCCGGAGACCCAAGGGCCATCCTTCGGCATGGCTCCGGCGAGGGTTTCGCCGAGCTCGACTTTGTTGGGCGAGACGGAGAGCGCTACCGCGCCCGGTGGACCGTGCAGCGCGCTCGTCAGAAGACCGATGGCCGCATGCAGGCCACCCGGCACAACCTCACGCGCCTTGCTGACGGCGAGATCCTTGGCGGGACCAAAACTGAAACGCTGGCGGAGATTCACCGTCTCGTCGGTTTGTCAGCTGAGCAGTTTCGTCGGGCCGTCCTCCTGGCACAGGGCGATTTCGAGGCCTTCATCAAAGCTGACGATAACGAGCGAGCCCAGCTACTCGAACGGCTGACGGGGTCGCATATTTATGCGAGTCTTGGCCGCGCAGCTCATGAAAAGGCTACGACGCTCCGGGCCCAGCAGCAGGCAATCCTTGACCGCATTGAGGCGCAGAACGGCCTCGACGACGAAGCCCGTCGGATTGCCGAAGAACGGCAAAGTGAGGCGAAGGCGGTCGCGGATCGAACCGCCGCTACCCTTGGAGAACTCTCCAACGCTGTTCGCTGGGAGACCGATCGTGCGGCCTTGGCCAACAAGGTGGCAGAATGTGAGCTAGCCGCGTCGACCGCAAGCGCAGCCCGCGAAGAAGCCGCCCCTCGGCATGAGGCCCTGCGCCTGCGTAAAGCCGCGTTCGCCCTCGCAGGAGACTGGACCGCCGTCCAGGATGCGGCCATCCTGGCGCAGGAAGCGCGCCAAACTGTTGTAGTGCGGCAAAGTGAATTGGAGCAAGCGAACGATCGCGCGACGCAGACGGCAGCTGAAGAAAAGCACGCAGCAGCTCAGCTCCGGCTCGAAACTGAACGGGTCGCCGCTCAATCTTCTGAGATCGAAGAAGCCCGTGCGATCGACCGGAAGCTTTCCGAAACAAGCGCATCGCTTGATGGCATAGCAGACGTTCGCGCTGCGCGCGCGCAAGCCCTGTCCAGATGTCGGCAGCTTGAGCAGGCCGCTAACACCTTGTTGGCTGAGGCTACAGAAACTCGTGACGCTCAGGCGTCGTGGCTTGCGGCGAACGCCGAGCTTGCCACGTTGGCTGCACAGCAGCAGGAACTCTCTGCAGAGCTCGTCGAGATCGCAGCCGTCGATATAAAGCTGTCCGAGCTTTCAGAGAGCGCAAAGGAAGCAGAGGCCTCCAAAATAGAGGCCAACGCCACATGGGAAGCCGCGAAGGCAGCGGAAGAGGGAACCGCCGCAGCTGCCACATGGGCTCGCAACATTTTGGACGAGGCTAAGGCTTCAGCACCATCCGATGCCGCCTTCTCAGCGATCATTGAAAAACGGGATCGCCTGGGAGGTCTTTCCCCTCTCCTGGTAGACTGGAAGCATCAAGAAGCTCAGGTAGAAACATCCCGTGATCTCCTGGTCCGTCTACGCAGCAATCTCGATGACGCTAAGGCCGAACGCAAAGATCTGGTCGTCCGGCATTCCCAGGTCAGCTCCTCCCTTCCTATTCTGCGAGCGCAATTGCAGGAGGCACGGCGTGCGAGCGAGTTAGCCGAAACGGCCTCGGGCGAAGCGGCAATGCAACTTCGCGCCACGCTTGAGGATGGACAGGCCTGCCCGGTTTGCGGGGCGACCGAACACGCATTGAGTGCAATCGACTCGCTCTTGGGGCTACAGCTTCGGGAGCAGCGGGAGCGCATCGCCCAGCTGGACGCCTCACTGTCTTCAAAGACCGCTGAAGAGGCCGTTCTGGCCACAGGGATTCAGGCTACTGACCAGTCAATCCTCCGACTGGACCACGAAATAGAAAGTCAGACCGCCGCATTGGCGGCGGCCAGCAATAATGCCCAATCTGCCTTTGCCATCCTGTCAGAAAAATGCGGCTCGGTGGGCCTTGATCCGGCCGGGCCGGACTTCGAAGCTACTCTGCAAAGCGAACACGCCGCGCTGGACAAGCAGCGCGCTTCGATGACGGAGGCGAGGACCGCAGTCACGATCACGCAGGTCGCCGATGAAAAGGCTCGAAACGAGTGGGAGAAATGCCGCGCAGCCTCCAGTCTCGCCGCTCAGACAGTGCGCGATATCGAACAGCAATCGAGCGGCATAGCGGAGCGCCGATCGCACGCTAAAGAAACACGAGATCGGCTCGCGCGATCGATCGACGCAAGGGTCGGGGGCAGCGCAGACTGGCGACAGTTGCCTGACCCAGCAGCCTGGCTCGATGAATCTGCCAAGGCTTGGCGTGCCCACTCTGCGGAACATTCACGGCTTCTCGCCGCAATTCCGGGGCTGGAGAAATCCGTTGCTGACGCGCGTACAGAGACCGCCACAGCCGCCGCCCGGTTCGACGAAATCGAGTCTCAAGCGAAGGGGTGGGAGGAAGATCAGCTTCGGCAAACAGACACTCGGAAAAGCCTGCTTGACGGCGACACGGTGGATATCGTCGTCGCCCGCAACGAAGCGGCCCTATCGCAGAGCCGCCGCGCTTTGGAAGTTGCCCAAGTAGAGGCCAGCAAGGCGCGAGAGCAGCAGGCGGCCGCAACCGCTCACAAAGAGTCCGCGGACCAAGAAGCAGAGCGCAGGATCAAGGACCATCTGGATCGCCAAGGTCGATTTCACGCACGCCTTACTGAGTTGGCGATCGAAGAAGACGTCGTCGCCGACGCAGCTCAAGCGGGACAGGAGGCGATCGATCAGGAGGTTGAGGCTCTTGCCAACATCGACAAGGCTGCGGAGCATGCCGCTGCCCTACTGATTCAACGGCAGCAGGATCTGACCCGCCACGATCAGACTGACCCTCCTTCCCTCTCCGGCGACGCCCTTGCTCAAGCGGTCGGCGAAGCCAAGCGCGCGGACGAGGCGGCCCAGAAGGCGTTCCAAGATGTTCAGTTTGTCCTCCGCCGGGATGATGAGGTACGGACGCAGACTACGAAGCTGCGTGCCGACCTGGAACGCGAGCGGGCAGCGGCGCGGGTGTGGCTCGCCCTTGATGAACTCATCGGCGATGCGACGGGTGCTCGGTTCCGGCGCTTCGCCCAAGGGCTAACGCTTGACCGACTGCTAGCGCACGCAAATTCGAGGCTGGCGGATCTCAAGCCCCGTTATGAACTCCAGCGCGCGCCCAGCGGCGACATGCTTATCCAAGTGATCGACCATGACATGGCTGGCGAAATCCGTGGGGTGCACAATCTTTCAGGCGGCGAGCGTTTCCTGATTAGTCTTGCCTTGGCACTCGGCCTTGCCGAAATGTCGACTGGCCGCGGCCTCAAGATAGAAAGCCTGTTCATCGATGAAGGATTTGGCGCACTGGACGGCGCCAGCCTCGGCCAAGCCCTGTCTGTCTTGGAGCATCTTCACGCGACCGGGCGCCGAGTAGGCGTCATCAGCCATGTCGAAGAGATCAAAGAACGGATCCCCGTGAAGATTGAGGTGACGCCCGTCGCCCGTGGTCGTAGCGAACTATCGGTGATCAGTGGATAGCCCGCTGATTTTGCATCCGGACATGCTCTGATGTTCGGACTCAAGATGCCCGCTGGCCAAACGGAGTGGCCGTTGATGAAATCTCCGGTCGGGAAGGCTGCGATTCTGCTGGCTGGCTCTTTTCGTTCTCACAGGAGGCACTTTCCGACACGTGCGCACTCACGGAGCGGTTGAGAAAAGGTGCGTTCGCTCAAACTGCCATCTCCTCAGGGACAAGCAACACTTCGCCTCTTACGGTCGGACGGGTCATGCCTTCTGCGATGCCTGGCGCTGCCTCATAGGCGTGCGCCAGCAAGGCCTTGGTGAGCGTTGCCAGAGCCGCGCCTCCGTTTTGCAGGGAGGTTGTCGCAGCATCCGATCGGCCAAGACGGTTCAACCGCTGTAGCAGTTCCCAGTCGCGAAGGATGTGCACCTCGCCCTCAGGATCCTGCCACGCCCCGATCACAACACGGCTGACCGTTTGGCCTTGGCCAGTGACTTCATCGCTAATCGTGGCAACAAGCAGCGGAGAATCAAGCCTGTTGCACGTTGCGAGAAACACGTCGCGCCTCTCACTTTCCAGCAGAGCGCGGTCGAACAGTGCATGGCCGACGCCTACCAATCTGGTCGGAGCCTGCTTTGAGTCGATCGGGGCGTTGCGATCGAACACGAGGCCCGAGTACTTCTTACTGATAGCGTAGTCGGACTTGCTCCAGGCATCGGGCGAGTTCACCTCTAATCCGTCAGCGCGGCTCATGGCGCGGCGCCCCTGACGTTCCAGCTCAAGTTTCAAAAAGCGTTCGAGATCTGGCAGATCAACTTGGGGCAGATTACGCCCGACTTGCGCGAAATCGAAGCGGCTGACGCTGCCAAGCATATTCCGAACGCTCTCTACGACGTCGCGCCCACCGATCGTGGCGGAACGCTGGTCGAACCATTGAGTCAGCCCTTCTCTCCCGCGCGTCTGCCCATCGGCAAAGATCGCTTCGATCGTCGCCGGACCGCTCATGCCTACAACCAGCTGGCTGATGTCCTCGCGCTCATCCATCGCGACGTCGAGCGCGGCCTGTATGCGCTCCAGCTTGGCATTGAGAAGATCCCAGATCCGCGCCTCGACGGTGTCTGGATTTCGCAGGATGAAAACTTCGACTGGCCGCTTCTGACCATAACGCGACAGACGGCCAACCCGCTGGTGCAGCCGCATCGGGTTCCATGGCATGTCCACATGAACCAGCGTGGCGCAGCGTTCCTGAAGGTCGATGCCTTCCCCTGCAGCCTCCGTCGACACGAGGAAGCGCACCTTCCCACCGTTGAATGCGTCGGCCGCTGCCTCCCGAGTCCAACTACGCGGGCCGCGGCTGCCATTCGCGAGCGAAAGGTCGTCGAGCCGTCCGTCACCGTTGATGAAGGCGCAGCATCCATGCCCGAAGCGAGCGTGAAGCGCATCGACGACCATCGCCTGCGTCGCCTTATATTCAGTGAACAGCAGGACCGGTTCATTTTCCGGCAAATCCTTGTCGATCAGGCCGACAAGTCGCTCGATCTTCTGCTCGCGCACGATCGGCTCGGCGAGTTCCAGCAGTTCATCGAGACGCGCGACCTCGCCGTCCATCAGCTCTACCAGCATCTGCGCCAAGGTGTTCTCTACCTGGACCGCCTGCTCGTCGAGCGTTTCGGCCTCCTCGGGAATGCTGAGTGCCACTCTCGCATTCTCGGCCACGGCCGCCAGTTTTGCTCGGCGCTTGATCAGCGCGCTACGGATAGCCGCAATCGAGGATGCGGCGAGCTTCTGCAGTGCAATCAGGAGCAGCATCCTGGCAGACTGCGCTCTTCCATCGAGTGTAGAAGCATAGGCGCGGCCGTCGATGATGAAGGCGCTTAGTGTTTCGTAGAACGCGGCCTCGGCTCCGGAGAAGGCATAATCGCGCGTCTCGACTGTGACCGGCGTGAACAGGCGTTTGCCCTTAAGATCGGTGACCGTAGCCTTGTTGTTGCGGATCATGAAGTCGGGCAACGCGGCGAGCTGTTCATCGACGTCTTTGTCCGGCCCGAACCGTTCGGCATCAAGCAGGCTCAGCAGAGAGAAGAAACCATGATCCTTCCCGCGGTGAGGCGTCCCGGTGAACAGCAGCAGCGACCGGATTTTCTGTCGCCTCTCCATCTCCTTCAACAACTCAAGCGAAAGCGTCTCCCCTGTTCTCTCGTCGGCATGAAGGTGATGCGCTTCATCGACAACCACCGCGTCCCACGGCTCGGCATCCAGGAATCGACTGGCCTGAGCGCGACCCTCAGCGACCTCGCGCCTAAGTGTATGAACTGAGGCAACGACCATCTGCGCCGTTCCCCAGAAATCGGCAGTGGGTTTGTCGACCTCACGGTCGTACATCTGCAGGCGGAGATCGAACATCTGGCGCAGTCGCGCCTGCCACTGCGGCACCAATTTGGCGGGCGCGAGTATCAGTAAGCGGCGCACCTGCGCGCGTGCCACCAGTGGCATGAGGACCAGGCCCGCCTCGATTGTCTTGCCGAGGCCCACATCGTCGGCGACCAACCAGCGGAACGGCCACTGGCGGTTGACCTTGTGACAGACCCAGAGCTGGTGTGGAAGTAGCTGCACGCGCGAGCGCGAGAACACACCCCACTGGTCGTTGACCGAACGGATCGCGAGCGCGCTGGCACGCAGCAGGCCATCGGCGCTATCATCGAGCTGGCCGGCGCCCAACGCAAGTTCGAGCGAGCGGGCAAGAGCGAGTTCGGAACGCAGGACCTGTTGGATCTCCGCGCCGAAACGGACCACTACCGTGGCACCGGTATCGGCAATGACTTGTCCAGTACCGTGAATCGGGTGCGAAACGGGGGTATTGGGCGCTAGCGCATCGGCGGCATCAAGCATTTTCCGTCACCTCATCGAGATCAGGGGCGATCCAGGTTCCCTTGAGAATTTGGGTACGGGCGGGCAACCATCCGCGGCCGGGTTCACGGGTATTGAGCAGTTCTAGCGGCAAGTCGCCGTCTGTCCCGAAGGGCATGTCAACCCCCACTTCCTCAAGCACGGCGTCATGCAAGGCCCGCCCCTCATCAATGCCAGATTCGAAATCGCCGAGGCCGATCGCGCTGGCAAAATGGCGAATTCGGAGCCGTGCGCTCCACGCGAAGGGTTGGACGATTTCCGCGTCATCCTCGTCATAGACGCCACGCCTTGCCAGCTCACGCACGATCCAATTCGCCCCCATACCGAGGGACCGGGCGATCGGCGCGGCATCTAGCCCCATCCGGGCGACGATGTGGCTGCTGGACGGACGCAACAAATCACGGAGCGCCAGTTTGTCGTCATGCTGGCGCACCATCTGTGGTAGATTGAGAAAAATCTCACGATAGGTTTCAAGATGCCTCGCGATCATGCACATATCGCCAAGGCAACGTCGCCACATGAGATAGTCGTCTGCCGCGCCGATCTCTGTCCAGTCGAGCAATCGCTGGACATACGGCTTCAATTCGCGATCACTTTCGTCGATGGTCGCGAGATCGCGCCACCACCCTTCATTTACACAGCGCTCAATGAAGCCACGCGACTGCTGAGGCGTGATCCGGCCCAACGTCTGAAACGAACCGAGCGAGAGCAGCGTGAACCAGGCCACGTCATCCATATCGATGAGGTCCGCCGGGTCGCAGAGCTCGCCGTATGTGAGGCGATCATGCCGCGCAACTAGGGCAAAGCGGTTTTCCTCCCACCAGGAGGCCACGTCTTGAAGGATTTCCTCGGCGCTGCGTACGACATCATCCTCGAAATCGAACGCCGATTGGGGAGAAGAAGGATTTTCGCTGTTGTTGACGAGTCGGGCCTCGATCGAAAGCTGCTGCTGGCGGCTAAGCTGACGATATTCTTTCAAAGATTGAAGGTCGGCGACGGTGGAGAGCCATTCGATCCCACCAATCTCGCTGGGGCGATCGGCCAAATAGGTGAGGGCCGCAAAAAGGCGAGCTGAGTCCTGATTAGCGGTTGCGAGATATTTGCGTACGATGGTCTGAGAATAGCCCGCCAGCGCGCGCACGAGGTGAGCAAATTCCACCGCATTGCCCGTATAGTCAGAGTTAAGCCTGCCCGCGGCGGGCGCAAAGGCGGCGCGCTGTCGCTCAGTCTCGCCCTCCTGAGTCTCGCGTGTGTCTTGCGGGAACAATAACTGGTTAGAACGCACATAGCTGCCGTCCTCAGGCAGCAGTAGAACATCGCGCAACGCGCGTTCCGCCCGCTGGCGCTCCTCAGGATGCCAATTCTGGCGTTCACTCGAATTGAACACCGTGCCGAACGCCGCAGCACGAACCGGATCAACACCGCCACCGGAGAACAGCCGCTCTGCGAGTACGCCAAGATCGATCCCGGCCACCTTGTCGAAGCCGAGTGCCTCTAGATTTGCGGCCCACCCCGCGTTTATCGCGTGGTTGTGAAAACCGAGTTCATCGCCCCAAGCTCTAACGCACTGCAATGTCGCGGGATCTGCTAGGGTATTTCGATAGACGCCCTCAACCTCATCAGCGCAAACCAGACCGCCTCCGGACAGTGGTACCACCGGACATGCATCGACGAGCGCAGCCAGTCCGCGCAATGCGCCAACTTGGAGAGACTGCCCAACTCGCCCATGCAGTTCAAGGGCAAGTTGGTCATGCGTGTCATCGATCATGCGGTCGATTAAGAGCGCGAAGAAATCGTCGCGACCATCGACAGCCAGCCCAGCTATAGGCGCTATCTCGTCCCAGCCCTGAAAAAATTCGACTAGCCGATCACCAAGCGGGGCCCCAAGCGCGCGCATAGCGCGGCGTTTGTCTTCTCCCTGACCATGGAGCCCGCGTCGCCCCTGGTCCATCTCAAACCGGCCGTCAATCAACCACGCGGCGTTCACCGTCTCGCCATCCAGCGGAGCAAGGTTCCACAGCCGGCTCCACCCTTTGGCGAACGGCACTGGCGTACCCGCGATGAGCTTGATGTAGAGATAATGCTGGCGGCCAAGATCAAGGCGCAAAGAGCGCTGATCGTGGCCATACTGAACCGCAGCGATACCTGGAGCGACCTCAGTGACGGCGGCTTCGCCACTACGGGTTTCGCCGCCGTCCTTGATCACGATTTCGCCGATTTCTGGCGCGGTAACGGGCAGGAACGGTGCGACCTCAACGAAGCAGTTCCACGCATCGGCTGCAGCATGCTCCAAACCGGGGGAAATCGGCATATCGATGATCGTCGCCTGCGCGTCTTTGGTGTTATGCAACTGCTGAAGAGCACGGCCATCTTCCCAATTTTTAGGAATCAATCCACCTTCGATGCGAAAGCGCAGCCGCCCGCTAGCGACACCCACATTGTCGCTCAACATGTGGGTCGTCTTGAAGCCAAGGCCGTGCTTGCCGTGATCGGCTTCCTTCTCAGATGAGTCGAGATCGAGCATATTATCGAGATCGCGCGCATAGCGGGCAGGCGTCAGCGGGCCGCCCGGCACGTTGACCGGCCGCCCCCAGTGGATGAAGCGAAGGTGGCAAATCGCGCCCGTTTCGTCGCGTTCAGCCTCGACGCGAACGTCGGAAGGCTGGCCTTTCTGACGGGCCGCATCGACCGCGTTCTGGAAGAGCTCGAATAGCGTCCGCGATGGCGCGTAGTTGCGCCGCAACATCTTCTCTCGGACCGACGCGAGCAATTCCTTGCCTGCCTCCGGGCGAGAGATCGCTGCCCACAGATTGTCCTTGGCGCGCTGCCGCGCAGCGGTATCGTCCTGTTCGTGGCGGCCCTGTTTGCGGTCGTCGTCGTAGCGGCTCAATGCCGATTTGAGATAAGTTCCGCGAGTCAGCTTCTTGATCCGCTCGGCCAAGCCGTCGCGGATGTCGGCGATTAGTTCGTCAAGAGTTGCTTGGTCGGAGGCGAGGTAGCCATCGAACTGGGCCAGCACCGTGCTAGACTGGTTTTGCATCCGCATACCGATCGGTTCGACGAGCTTTTTCACCGCATCGCGCAGCAGATTTGTGGCGTGCGTTAGATCCCGGGGTTCGATCGGCGACATTGTCAGCTGCCAACTATGGACCCCATCGCCCGTCTTCAAACAGCCGTAGAGCAGCGCGCCTTCCCGCTCGGCAGCAGCCAGCATGGTCGTGCCCGCGGCTGACAGCGTCAGTGCCTGGCCGTCCTGCACCGGAACTACCATCAGGCGCAGGCGCGCCATGTGCTCCGCCAGCGGATCGTACAAGCCCAGTTGTCGGCGCGACCGGTCATCAAGGTCTGCACATATGTCGTCGAAACCGGGATTGCCCATGAATTGGCTAGCGACCCGGCGAATGGCCTTTTCGCGCCCCAACATGGCCAGAACCATTAGCACCGCAGTGTGCAGTTCGTGGAAGGGCTGGAACGGCTTGAACAGCGCCTCAACCATGTCCCCGATCGGCCGGCACGCTACCTCTTTGCCAAATGCGGCCGGCGAATGATCGGCAGGCACATCGAACCGCCATTGCCGCGCTAACAGATCGCGCGGTTCCACACCTGAGGCAGAGAGGGCCAGTTCGTCGGCACGGGCAAAGCGACCGGCCTCGCTTTCCACCAGCACATCGGCGGGCAGAAAATCGGTTTCGGTACGCAGGTCTGGGGCATGCTTCTCAAAACCGGCGCGCCACAACCTGCGGGCGGCCTCACCGACCTGACCATCGCGCCCGGCGATTCCGGCCAGCGCATTGAGTTGGTCGACGACGGCATCGAGATCGGGGGCGGCAAAGCGGATGCCGGCCATGACCGCTCGTAGCGCCTCCTCATCCGGAAAGTTGCGGAGCGTACTAGCAACGATCGGCCAAGCGCCTTCGGCCAGGTCGCAGCGCGCGTGCGCAAGCTTTGTCAGATCCGCCCGCCAGTTCAACGTATCCACGATCAACCCCGCCAGGCGGCTTTCGGCCGCGTCGCGCAGCACCCGGCGGAAAGCCGTTGCTCGATCGTCGACGAGGCGATGGCGATCAAGCGCCGAAAGCAGGTCGGGGGACAATTGCTCGCGGAGGACCGGGGTCTGTGCAGCCATCACCTGGGTCCACGCATCGGCAGCGCAAGTCGGCAGGTCGAGCACATCGCGCGGCGCACGGCCGCGCCCATCCACCGCCAACCAAGCCCGATCACGCAGATCCGCATCCATCGAATCCTCGAGTGACGCGATACTGCCCAGCACCTCGGCTATCTCCGAGCAGAACCGATGCGGTTCGGCACTGTCTAGCGCGAGCCTAACCTGGCGCTGCGGACTCCATCCGACTATGAGGGCATTTTGCACGGCAGAGGCGCGCGGATCAGGCCAAGGGTCCAAAATCCGCACGAGCCTTCGCATGGTCACGGGCACGGCATTGAGCCCACCTCGAAGCAGGGTGTCCGCACGGTGCAGTCCCTCCTCATTCATCGCCCGGTGCAACGCCAATTGCATTAGGACTTCTTTCGAGAGGCCCGACGTAAGTAAAGTTTCAGCCTGATTTTCGCTAAATGGCTCGACGAAGCTGCGCCGGCGCACCAGCTGTTCACCGAGCCAGGCCAGATCGAGATCCTCAATGTCGGTCTTGCGCGCCTCCTCGTGGCCGAGCTTGTCGGCGATGGCCGGGTCAAGCAGACGGATTGAGACATCATCCGCCATCAATTTATGGACGAGAGATCCCAGCGCCACAGGCAAGCCGACAAGCCGCGCCAACGTGACCTGATCACGTAGGCCCGGTTCGCCCGTTATCAGCCGCCGCATCAGCGGTGCCGGCATGTGTTCGCGCAATTCCTTGAACAGTTCGACCCGCGCTGAAATCGGGCCGAATTGCAGAACTTTTCCCAGCACCGCGACCTTGTCGGATACCGTGTTCGACGAAGCCAACGACATGCCCGGCGGCGGGGGGAGCGCGATATTCTGCCGCAAGTGGTAGATCACCGGCTCAACAATCGCGCTGGCAAGCTTTTCAAGCTGCGACTGCGGGCCATGGTGGAACAGCAGCTTCTCGCGCATGAGGTCGAGGACTTCCGCGGGGGAGAGCATGATGTCTGCTCGATCATCAACCCGCACAACGGGGATGACCTTCAGCGATGCTGCCTTGCTGTCGCGCGCCAGTTCGGCAAGCGTCAGGCCGTTCTGCAGAACAAGTCCGATGAGTGCGAGCGCCTGATCGAAGATGCGGCTCGGCCGCTGGGTCACCGATTCAAGCACAGCCAGCAACGACACTGCTTCGTCACGCGCAAGCCTACGCGTTTGCTTCGCCTGCTCCTCGCTTATCCATTCTGCGCGAATGCACAATGTGTCTGGAAGTTCTGCAAGGCGAGCGAGCAACTCCGGATCGGTCACCGACTTGGGGAGGACGAGCACCTGATCGTGCGGCAGATGCAATGTCAGTCGCCTGAGCTGGGCCATCGGCGCCAACTTCGTGCCATTGCGCATGGCAGCGCGAAACGCATTCGCCATTGCGGCCCGGGCCAACGGACCAATCTCGCCGCCGCCCGTGCTGGCATTGTAATCGAGAATTTCGACCAATGTATTGGCGGCATCCTTGCTCGATAGAGATGCTGGGGCGAAGCCGGCTACCAACTCGGCCAGCTCACGATCCTCCCACGCAGGGCGCGCTTCGCCGAGCGTGACGCCTTGCGCGAGCACGAACTCATTTGCTGTGCACCAATCAAGAAAGCCCTTCCACGCCTCCGTGAGGCGGCGCGGGCGAGTTGCCTCGGACGAAGGCATTGGGCGCAGTTGCGTCGCCTTCTCGATGCGCCAGTTGCTATCGCTCCCATCGAGTCTCCGCACCAGCGCGCGACCTCCGCAAATCGCTCTCGCCCTCTCCCGCCACCAACGACTTTCACCAAGAGCGCGAATCAGCTCATAGCGGTCGTTGTTGGCTTTGATGCCGAGGACCGCCTGAGCCACAGCGTCGAGCACGCACGGGAGCGAAGCTTCGGCCTGCAAGGCTTCGTTCCAGCGGAGCTTGATCGCGTCCTGCCCCCTGTTACCGTCGTTAACAAGAATACTCGCGCGATTGCTCGACACAAAGAAGTCGCCGTGGACGACGATGTCGACATTTTCATTTCCTAGCAGCGCGGGATCGCCAAGTACGACACTGCGGTCCTTGGCCGGGTCACCGAGCGGCAGATAGACACCCTGCCATATGCGTAGTCGCGCGGACTTGCCGGGACCTACCGGGTGCCGGCAAATGATCGACGCTCCATGTGGCGTGGCTTTCGCCTTGTCCAGCCCGGTCAACGTCCAAGCAGAGGGCCAGTCACCTTCTTGCCTCAGCGTCACAGCCGTTCCATCGGTGAGGCTGCGCTGGGCGCCATGTACCTCGCACGCTTTCCCGTTTACAGTGAAGCGCCCCCCAAACGCTGCCTCCATCTGACGCTGGGCGTCATCGCCAGGGCCGGAGAGGCGCGTGCCCCCCGGCTGAACTTCGGCGCGCCAGGAAATTTCGCCCGGGCATTCGATGTCGATCCGCACGAGGTGACGCAGGCAACTTATTGTGGCGTGGAGCTGCTCGCCATCTACAATATCCTTCAATGCGTCGCGAGGATTCCATTGCGCTCTGGTCAGGCTAATCCGGGAGTCAGAACTGGGCCGCAGCGTATCAGTGCGCAACGGGATGTAGAGAACGAGCCCCATCGCCATCCCCTGACCATCGGCCCAATCAGCCAACAGCATTTCATCCTTCGCCGAAAGCGACTTCCATGCGCGGGCGTGATCGGCCTCAGCGATTTCCTCATACGGATTGAGGATCATCGTGGTCGGCTTAGGACCGCCATCGATCCGGGCGAACACGGGATATGCATCGCACAGGTGGTAAAGCGCCTTCTGGCCTAAACCGAAGCGGCCGACCGCCTGGCCGTCACCACCCTTACTGCCGCCGGCAGCCAGTTGCAATCCCTCCCAGTTGCTCGAACTCACCGGACCATCATTGGCGACAAAGATCCCAGGCGCACGCAACAGCACGTTGTCAGCATCAGGGAAGCCGTCGTGCCCGGCCAAGAGAAGCCGAGTAGCGCCTACATCATCAGCGTTCTGAATTAGTTCCTTGAAGATCGTGAAGCCCGATCCGTAACTTTCCGAGAGCAAGGTCTGGATCTGCTGTATGGTCGCCTGCGGCGTGGTCTTCAGTGCGGTCATGCAATTTCAACTCAAGAGTTTCTGAGGCCAATTATTCATCAGATGCGAGATTTCACCGATGGCTGCTAGGTTGTAAGCGCCACAAACTCCGTGCCGCTACCGAACCGCCAGCGATCACGAAGATCTGAGCGAGATTACGCTCCGCCCATATACAGGGCACGGGGGCCACGGTTGACGGCAGCTGGCGCTGAATTGATGGATTCTTGACATGCGCTACAGCGTGGCACGATCAAGCGACAAAATTGGTCGCACCATCATTCGCCTCGAATTCCGTGCGCTTGGGTAAATGGCGCAAACCAGCGGGTGCTTTGACGAGATGCAGCTATCAATCAGAATGCCCCCTTCTCGACTGCCAACAGAACCAACATCGGATCTGTTGCACAGACAGCTACTGCCGAAAAGTTGATTTACTTACGCATCGGCAAATTTTAGTTCTTGTCCCGCCGGGCAGCCTTTCCACTACGCAGTACGATGCAAGAGTGCTGGGCCCTGCCGCCGAGGAAGGGCTGATCAGATCGGCGCAGGGACGTTGCATCGCACCGAACGTAGACCGATCATGCTGTAGCCAACTTCAGATCACTCTCGAGTTCACGAGGCAGAAAGTCGAAAATCAGTTTTTTCAATTCGTTTTGGACGAGGTTCATCTGCGCCGTCAAATCGACTACTCCCAGCGCCAGCATTTCCCGCCCCCCCGCTATGCCGAAGCGGTGGCTGACAGCCGTTCCGTTCCCCGCGACTGCGGGATAGAGTAACATCAGGCGATCGCACTGATAGAGACGAGAATAAGCCATCATCTGGTACACATCGCCCTGGGCCACCCCCCTCTTTGCAACCGAAGCATCCGGGGTAAGACATTTCCATTTGGTATCGATAATGGCGAGGTCCTTCCCTCCACGGCGAAGAAGGATATCAGGTCGTGTTTGGAACACGTGGCCCTCACAATCCTCATCTTTTGTCCATTCGCCCAAACAATGACGAAGGCCTCCCTGCTCCACGACGCTGATGCCGCTTCCTGACAAAGCCCGCCGTAGCAGGGCAGCGACCGCTGCTTCGAAAAGGTCATTCATTGGAAAGAGAAGCGTTATGCCGTTGTGTGATCGATGATCGTAAGTCGTTCCCTGCCAATCACGCCTGAGCAGCAATTTCGCCAAAGCGAAGACAGTTTCCCACCGCTGACTGGTGCGATCAATCCTGACCTTCTCCCAGGGAAGTGCGGAAATAGGTACATCTGCGACATCTGCCAGAACGAAGCGCAGTTCTTCTAGCAGTCGGCGCGTGTCGTGCGCGCGGGCCAACCGAGACAGAAAGACCACGGCTGCTTTCATCACCTGCATCAGCGGTGTGTCGCTAGACAGCACATCAAAGCGGCAGGCGAGCCGATCCGGGCGCCCCACATGAACTGTCAGTTGGCGGACAATATCGAGCTTTCCGCGGAGTGTCGGCAGATCTTCAGCGCGGGCTTGATAAGCGCGAGGCAAGCCTCGGCGAGCTAAGCCTAACAGCCGCTGCGCAAAGTGGCGGATCAAAATATCGAGCAGGTTTTCGGCGCCGTGAGCCAAGGCTGCCTGAGCACCGTCCGCCAAGTTCAGCCCCAGCGCCAAGTCCAGCAAGCAAATCAGGCGGGACCGAACCGTCGGGAGATCACCCAGTTCGGCCTCAGGATCGACTTTCGGCAAGATTTCTAAGCTGCAACCTGGTGCGGCGATGACGCCCACCATCTGTTTGGCCCGCAGGTGATGACGATGATCGGTCAGGATGGCGCTCCCATCCTCTCCACCCATCGGATGTGCCCGAGCGGCAGCCAGCAGCGCCTCAGCCTGCGCCAGGGAAAAGCCATCTGGACCGATTGCTACTCGTCCCCACTCGGGCACGTGGAGATGCGTCATGCGACGTCGTTCTCCGCGTCCGGCGCATCATCCTCGTTGACCGCTGACAAAATTGCCCCTTTGCCCAGAAGACGGGCGAAAGCGTCAGAGAGGGAAATTTCCGGTTCAGCACTGTAGAAATCTCGAACAAACCAACGCTCGCGATTAATACCCTCCATGCCAGGTGGAGCCTTGATCACTCCTTGGCCAATGAACCCGTCGCCAAGCACCATCCGAACGCGGCTCCAATCTTCGAAGAAATACTCCTGAAGCAGTGGAATGATCTTGTCGCGCATCACGTCGACAACATCGTCGGACATATTGCAGCCCATGAAGAAGGCATGTCCGATACGGTGCTCGCGATCGATCAGATACTCAATCCGATCGTTGATCGTCTCTAATATCTGGACGAGAGGCAGTTTCACCGCTTCAGCTACACCCTTGAGTTGCTGCGGATCAGGGGCAATCTCGCGAAATTTAAAGCGGCGACGAAGCGCAGTATCGAGCAATGCTATAGACCGGTCGGCAGTGTTCATCGTGCCAATGACGTGAAGGTTCGCCGGCACGCCGAACTCTGCCTTCGAATACGGCAATCGTACAGTCAGAGCGTTAGGCATGCCGAGCCGCTTGTCCGGCTCTAGGAGTGTGATGAGCTCTCCAAATACCTTTGATATGTTCGCCCGATTGATTTCATCGATGACTAAGACAAATTCGTCGGGCTTGGTCGAAGCGATCGGCGACTCGCCAGGCTCTTTATCGGCCTTAAGCAGACGACTCAATGCAGGAATGTTGATGCGCTTACGAGGTATCTCGTAAACGGTGCGCATAGTGAAATTGCCGTCGATGATAACGTCTAGAGGCAGCGGCTCATCAGCTGTCATGAGCCATTTCACCTTGCGCCGGTGGGCAAAATAACCTTCGGCTTCAGGGATGAACTCGTAATCGCCTACGATCTGCCCCACGGCTCGAAACGCGCTATTGCCGAAAGGAACAATGACGATATCACCTATCGCCATATCATTGCGGAAACGGTGGGTCTGAGTCCAATTGCTGGGCTCTTGGCTTTCAGGAAACAGCGACAACCAATGGGACTTGATCGCCTCTACGGTCGAGAAGCGGTCATCGCTCCAATCTTCCGCTCTCCCCCAACCCAAAGCGATGTATTCGTCCTTTAGCGCCGCCTCGTAAACTTCTTCCTCCTGCCGAATGGCACCCAAGCCCATCTTCCAAAATTGGCAGGTGGAAAGATCGATCGCACTACCCGTTTCGCCTGCTTCCGCCTTTTTCCGAGCATGTTCAGCGAGCGCACAAATCTCACGTAGAATGCCCGGACACGGCTTTAGCCGGAAACCAGCTCCCTGTTCTTCGGCATCTTCGTCAGGCCGCAAACCTTCCACGAAATTTTCATAGTCGTAGGCCTGATGGAAGGTGACGAACGCAATGCGCTTCTCCGCTTCGAGCTGCCGATAGCGAGCCATCAGAGCAGCCCTCCCCTCGGCCGTTTCCGCGAAGTCAGCCGAACCAACGCACAAGCGCACGGCTTCCCGGGCCGTAGAGTAGGTCTTACCGGTGCCGGGAGGCCCATAGAGAATGAGATTGGTCGGGTTGAGCATTATATTGTCATCCTGCGATGCGTTGAGGCGATCACGCCAAAAAGGTGAATTCAAGAACCAATTGAAATCTTGCGCTTCGCCCTCAAAAATGAACGCCGCAAGCTTCTGTGCGGCCTCGCGTTCAGGCCGAAGGCGCCAAATTGTGTCGTTGTTGGTGTAGAGCCACCAGAGCAGCGGCTCGGGCAAGACGGTCCAATCCACTTGAACCTGACGACCGTCTTCCCCTTTGCCCGTCACAATCCCGGTTGCCCGTATCCGCATGGCACTGACCGGTTTACCGTTGGTTTCAAATGGCGCATTTCGCTGGTTTGGCAGGTAGTCTCGCAAGACGATCCTGTCGCCCGCCTGCATCTCGCGAACCATATGATTATACTTGCTGTCGCTGTCGTAGAGCAGATGCCATGTGCCACGTTCCACGAAGCTGGCGAACCCGTCAGCGTCCCCATCACGGGAAGTCACAAGCCAGATTGGGGTCCCACCGGTGATCTCGCCGACCTTCGCTTCGGGTTCCGGTAATCGCTTCTGGCAGGTTTCCCAAACAAAGCCTTGAACGTCCCAGAGATCGCGAGGCGCCCACTGCCATTCGTCACGCATGATCCGCTCTACCGTGCGGACAAGGCGCATCACGCCGGCCAACTCACCTTCGCTCAATGGATTCGGGCCGAAAGCGGGGCTGCCGCTCAGCATCCAACATGCGTTGTCCGTGGGGGTGGATCGGATGCCAAACATTCCTTCGGGAGCGATCAACGCCCGAAGCATGGTCGATATCGTCCGGCTTTCGGCATACGGATTTGCTTGCGCATGAGGCAGCATCAGCGGCCACGTAGCGCCGACGAAAGCCATGACTCCGGCAACGTCGTCCCCGACCTGAGCCAGATCCTCAGCTGCTTGCTCCACCACTCCTGGATTGTCAGTCCGAAGCGCTTGGACAATATTGATCACCCGCCAATCAAGAAGCTCGCATGGCACCCCGGCTTTGCCGACGAGCAGGTCGAGCAACGATGCGCCTAAGGATGGCTCATTCTTCGTTTCGCCCGTGAATTGGCCTACCAAAGCTTGCGCATGTTGTACAAGATTGCGCCTTTTACTGCCCTCATTAGACGCATAACTGGCGCCGTCCTCGAAGCTTACGAACCCGGGGTGGCGCTCAAGAAATTCAGAACGCAACCCGTCGAGCCAGTCACGATCGACATAGGGGCCGGCATCCTCATACCAATCGAGCAGTTCAACAAGCTGCACTGCATCCGCTGGGCGAACGATCAAAACGGGTCGCGGCCTATGTCCATTTGCCGCCCTATGTTTCAGCCGAGGCGGTAGATTAGAATGCCGCGCCTGTGTGGGAAGGTACGTGCGGTGAATAGGAAGCGGGCAAGACTCTCGATCGACACTGTCTTCAATCCAAATTTGAGCTACCGAGACCGTGCGCTCCCACGCAAGCTGACGCCCATCTGGCAGGCCAAATGCCAGCATCTTAGCGGTATCCACAATCGGGACGCCGTATCGCTGACGCAGTTCCCCTTCGATGTCACCGTCATTTGCCGCGAGATCAAAACATAAGACAGTTGCCGGGCTGATATTCGCTCCGACACGCTCAGCCAGTCTCACATCAGCCATTTCGCGAAACTTGCGGCCGGCAAGAGCCTGGCAGATGTTCGGCCAAGCCTCCTTCAGGCCGAGAGCCGCATTGACGTCGCGCACGAGAACCTCAACGCTATCCTCTTCGCGCTCACGTGCCGGCTCAATGTAGTTCTCAAGGACGTGCAGTCGAATGGCGTCGGCGTACCGATCGCCCAGTACCGCCCCTTCCAAAAACTGCCCGTACTGGCCCAGCCAGGAGCGCCAGCTAGCCAATCGATTTAGCGGCCTCTTAGACTGCGGCATGAGTATCTTGAAATCACTGCCGCCGTTTTGAAAGTCGGCCTGCATTGCCTTCAGACGCTGACGTAAATGTACAAATTTGTCAGCCTGCCAGGCGTCGGCGAGATCCGAATGAGGAGAGCCTAACGCAGACAGGTTATTCTCGATGGTCCGAACTGCATGGGCACGAGTGCTTCGACCGCTTTCAGTATTCGCTCCCCGCTCGGCAAGCCAAGCCTTAAACTCCGCTTCTTGCAAATCAGCCCCCCATTTTCCGCATCCAGCTAACGCTATCGGCTCGTTGGAGCTACGATTTTCTTGTTAACTTTCCATGCCTTTTAGACGAGCCAAGCCGTACAACAGTCTACGACAGTAACGGTCGTATGTCTGAGAACGGGTTCGCAATTCCGATGGCCTTGGCGGAGCTCGGCTCTCTCACAATGTCAACGCGAACGGCCTGATTGTTGCGCAATCCAGGCCTGTTGACGATCGATGTCGGGGTCAGTCTCGACCCGAGGTTCAGCATGCGGTTGCGTGTGCAGGGGGGCAACCGCTGATCGCTCCACAACAGTTTCCTTCGTGCTTGGTTTGTGAGCGGGCATTTCGTAGAACACCGGATCACTATGCTCGACGACAGATTTCTCGGGCACATTCTGAGCCATGAAAAGCGCGTAGCTCAACAAGCGCGGTAGTCGAAGCTTGCCTATTTGCGTCCGGAAGTCATCGTCCAGCGCCTTGAGCTGAGGCAATCGCACGTTCTTCGTGAACGCGACGCTGAACGATCGCCTTTGCGATGAAGGGAGACGTGCAGTTTCCTCCTTGCGCTGTTTGGTGAGTCGCTCAGACTGAGCCTTCCGCTTTGCCCGGTGCGAGCGTTTCAGCTTTTCCCGCTCGAGACGCGCCAGTCGGCGCGCCTCGAAATGCTGCGTCCGGTATAGATTAAATTCAGTCCGGTCTGGTCGCACCTCTTCGACCTTCATCTCCGGGCAGGCGCGCAGATAGTCGGTATTTTGCGGCCACCACCGCTCAAAGGTGATAGCGTCCGCCGGGCGGCGCTTTTCAATTTGAAGCAACCCATATCGGCTCTCCGCGGTATCCAAATCGGAGGCCTTGATTCGATTGTTGACGCTGCGCAAATCATACAGCGTTAGCCCAATGATCTTTGCCCTTGCCTTTTTGCTTTTGCGCAAGGCAGCCTCGAAACCCACACCGATGGCGGCGAGGGCCCGTCCAGCGTGATGCCAGCTCGGAAGGTCCAGAGCGGCACGGATGTCATCAGCCCGTTCAAGCAAAGACCGCTCACCAGTTCGGGCGCGCCGATGTTCATGGGCGGCTTTCGTCCGACGCGACGGCCCGACTTCTCGTACGCCCTCCATGTCGAGGTGGGTACGCAATTGGCGCAGTTCGAGCCGCTTCTCGATCGCCCTGCACAGGTCTTGAAGCCGGAACAGTGCAAACTGATTGAACGATCGCCACACAACATCCGCCACGGGCAACTGCTCAACCTCAGTCTTTTTGAGGGCGAAAGATGCAACCCCTTTGTGACGCGCGTGCGGCGCGAGGAAAGCCTGCTTCGGAGGTGTCTTAAGAGTTAAAGGCGACACGGTGCAGATCATGAGGTGGATATGATCATATTGCTTATCGCGGTGGCGGACGGCAACTAGCTGGTGGCCGTGAAGGCCGAATTCGTCGAGCAGATCATCAATGATGTGCTTCCATGTCTCGTCAGACAACTCCCCGTCTTCGACGGCCGCGGAAAGCGAAATGTGCATCACGACCGCCTTGGCGCGAGGCGCCTGCTCGGCGACCAAAGCCATCTCCGCTGATGCATTCTGGAGTGACGAAACCTCGCGCAAATCGAGGATCTCGTGATCGCGATTGTAGGTAAGGTATACCTCCAGTCCGGAGAAATTTCGGCCCCATGTGATTGAGGGGATCACGACGCAAGCATCCTGCGGATGGCGTCGAGCAGGTCGGCATAGGCGGCTTGCAGCTCGCCCACGAGTTCGACGGAGCGCGCGGTATTGGCATGACGCGCAATCTGGTTGATGTTCTGGCCGATACGCCGGACATCATGAACCAACTGACGCGAAGGAATGAGCTGGGGATGCGATTGCCGCACCAAACGGCGGAGCACTTCAGCAGTTGAGATGTCCGAATGTTCTGCGATCTCCTGGAGGAGATCATATTCGGCAGGTGACCAGCGCGTGGGAAGCACGACGGTGCGCACACGAACCTCGCTGCCTGAGCGATGGGTCATTTCATTTTCTCCAGAAACAAGGGTTTCGAAAAGTCTTGGAGGGAGGGGTCCAGGGGAGGGCAACGCTCCTCCCCGGCCAGGTCCGGCCACGTCAACGGCAGCGCCAGAGCGACCACGCGACAAAGCTGACGTCTCCGCGCCGATGCGCGGTATACGTTGGCCAGCCCTGGCTAATTTCCTCCCACGTTAATTTGAAAGCACACTAAACTTAAACCCGCAGCTATCTGCGGACGGAGCCGAAGGCGGAGGGGAGAGCCTGTCAGCACAACATCGTTGAACTGACGGGCCTTCAATTACTGATTTGCGAGGCGGTCGGCGTATTCCGCCGCACAAATGCGAGAGTCGCTGCGGAACTGTTCCACGGCGTAATCTGCAGCTTCGGCGACATTCCGCTGTTTGATCGCTGCTGCTCCGAAGACGGCATCAATGCAGTGATTGAAGTTGATTTCCGAGATTGCGTGCTGGCGTACCTCAGGACGCGAGAGCCACCATTTGGTGCTGGCCCCACCAGTGACGAGGCCGAAGATCAAAACAAACAGCATCCAAAACGCGCCCCAGCGATACAGGCGCGCCATCGCGTCCTGACTATCGACTGGCATCAGATCGCGGAAGGTATAGAAGGCAGTTTCCGCTGCCTTCTCGACGCGTTTTGGCAGGTCTCGGTGAACGGTCTGTTGTGCCTCGAATGAGGCCTTCTGTACAACTTCATCAATTTGGCGGATATGTTCTAACCGGAAGATTATCTCAGCAAGAACCCCCGGCGAATCCCGCATTCCCGCAGGAAGCCGTCGGAGGAATTTTTCCATTCTGACGTAATCTTCGGAACTTGCTTCGCGCTCCAATAGATCACGATACATCTGTTCGACAAGTTGCCTCATAGGATCAACCCCGACTGAATGCAAAACGGACGAAAGGCTCGAATGACGTCGTCCCACCACAGCTCGAAATCGACCTGTTCGGATACGCTCAGGGTCAACATCGACAAATCATCGAACGGGCAACGTGCGCGGGCGATCTTCGTACGAGGCCGAATTTGCAGCGCCGGAATGAAGGTCTCCGACGCGCCGGCCGCAAGCATTTCTTCGCGCAGTTCGGACTCGTGCCACAGTACGAATGAGCGGGGGCTATCGCCGAACCGCCCATTCATCACGATTAGCGTTTTCTCTGGAGGCGCGAAATCTTTGACGCGATTCAACAGGGTGATTACGTCTTCCTCCTCATCAATCACCCAAACATGCAAAATGTCGCGATTGAGCTTTGCTACGGCCCGATTTACCCGGTGCATCTCGCGCTCCAGCGCGTCGCCAACATTTCCTGGCATATCGACAAGGAGCGCGGCATTTGAAGGGGAATTCTCCCACCCATCAAGAAGCAATCCCCAACCATCCGTATGGCGAAGATAAGCCCGCGTTACCGGCATGACGCTACGATAGTAGCGATCCAAATGCGCATTGCGCGCATCGCAATCGAAACCGACGACGGGGTAACCGGCTGACCGGAGAAATGCGGCCAAAATACGGGCGATGAGAGACTTGCCGATTCCACCCTTGTCACCATTTACGACAATGATTGGCAGACGTGGTGAAGTAGCGAGTGGCGGAAATTCGGGGCAAATCGATCCTGTCTTTGCAGACATAACGTGCACTCCTCGAAAAATTTTATCAATGTGGTCGCTGATCGAGTGATGAGCGTCCGTGACGGAAGCGCAGAGCGCCTGGCCGCAGTTGTTCAATCCGTGCCGGCGCGGGTTATCCGCCAGCTAGTCTGCGCTTGCCTGAGCTTTCAACGCCATTTCGGCGAAGCAGCCTGTGGCCAGCTAGTGCGAGACAAACGCATAAAGCTTAAGGCCTTGAACGACTTACCTGCGCCTCCTTTGTTACCGGTGACGAAGATCACCGAGGCGCTTTCCACAGCATGAGGCTCACGGCGAACGGCAGCATTTTTATCGATAATCATGGTCATGATTTTTGAGTCCTGTTGGCGTCATTTCGAAAGAATGCGGGCAGATGACACGATCAAGCCGCCCGCCATTTTGATGCGAGGCTTTAGAAAGGAGGATTAGTTCGGCACCATCACATCACTATAGAGATCAGCGTGAGGTGCTGGCTTGGGAGCCACGACGCTGTGAGCGCTGCTCGCCTTCGACGGGACTGAAGTTCCCAAAGCGGTTTGCTGCCGCGCATTCCGCGGCGAGACCGGCTCCGCATCGACGGGCGCATACTTCTGGCGCTTCTTCGGCCGCTTCAGCGCGGTTTCAGCGCCAACCGCTTTCAGCTCCTTGCGACCAGCAGCCAGCGCCTCACGGAGGATCGACGGCGTAACGCTGGCAGCCTCCATCCAATCTCTGGCCTTCTGGTTGGCGACAATCGCCGGCAGTTTCACCCGAGGGTTCGCCGCCAAAAGGGCCTTCACGAACCGGGCGGCCGCTACCTGCGGGGCGGCAAGCAGCTCGCGATCTGCGAGCAGTTCGCGCGCAACTTCCGTACCAAGTTCCGCTTCATCGTTAATCATCTTTACGTCCTCATTTAAACCGAACCACTGCGGCTCGATAAGGACGTTCGTACACAGCTAACGACGTCTTCGATTGGTATACGATCCGGCTTTTAATCAGAACTTTAGGGTCTTCATCCACAGCGCTCCGGGCCAGTTCACCGGAGCGAAACCAGATGTTTGAAGATCCCTCGAATTTCATCAGAAGCGGTTTTGGGAACGGACCCGTGGACATGGGGATTTTGAGGTCCCTGGCGCGGGAGTTTGTTCTGAGCGCTCAAACGCATGATATGGACCGGCAAACGTATCTCGGCCGTCTATTTACTGAAGAAGATCTCGCAAGCTTGCCCATCGGACACCTGATGGACCATCGCATCCGCATGCCACGGGAATTCGCCCTCGACCTCAAAGACAAAGATCAAGACGAGATCACTGGCCTTTTGGATCACATGCTTTGCGTCCGCCCTCATCCGGAAGCCCGCCTCCTTCTTGCGGACGCTTTGAAGATCGAGACGAGCAAGCTGGCATCAAATCTTATTGAGATGCGTGAGCAGAATCATAGTCTGTTTTTCGATGTCATTAGCGGACACCTCGATGAGCCTTTGGAATATTTGGCGAATCTGCATCTCGGAAGTACGGATTTATCCCGCGCACAAGCATGTATCGCAGATATGCTTGTGCTTTATTCAATGTTTGAAATTCAGGTGCTTGCAGCACGAGCTGTGGTTTTGGACGCCGGAAAATTCCTGCCCTTTGATCACACCGAGATGACAGAGCGGGCTATATTAAACCTCATGTCTGATATTGCCGACGCCTATGTTTATCGCTATCGTCAAAACCATCTTAAAGTCAATAATCTTCCACTAATACAGGGTCGTCCTCCCGTACTCGCATCAAAATTTAACCTAAATTTCGCCAGAGGCGTCGCCAAATCAAAAGGAATCTCCAAGAAGGACCAAGATGGCAATTTTGGGACGCTGAGTGACGAACTTTATCAAACGTTTGGTGAGATTAAAGACATCATCGATCGAGCCAAAAATGACCCAGAATTCAAGCGCCCAACTAAAGAGGATATTGAAAACTTCAAGAGCACAGCGGCATCAACCTATTTTTTTGGCATAAGCGCTGGGACCCAAATAGCTTTTGCCGCATTGCGACTCATAAACCTCTCTAAAAGAAAAAGGCAGCTGACGTCGCCAAATCCTAGCCATCGTGAGTTAGCGTTCTGGGAATGGCTTAAAGAGGATCTCCCAGCCAAACGGCACAACGGGGCCAAGACGATACTTTTTGTCATGAGAGCGTTGATCCTTGAGGATCGCCAAGCCGGCACGGCGTTTGATTCCGACGGCAAGGCTTGTCATCTGTCATCGCAAATGAACTCGCACGATCATGACGGCAACGTGGCGGGCATATCCCTACTTAGGGATGCAAAGCGAGGCTATCCAATGAAAAGTGCTGTAAATCGAGAAACAGTGCCTCTGGATAACAAGCTGAGCTTAGCGGGAGTTCACGAGATAGACCTCCTGCCCGACTACAGGATTGGATTAAATCTCAAATCGTCTACCTCCAAGGAGAGGACGAGAAAGCCTACGGTTGGGCATGACCAACCCCCGCGCCCTAAATACAAATTGGAAAGCCGCTCTCGGAGAAGCCCCCGAGCGCCCAGTCGATTTGGATGAACTCGGCGGACTGATTTCGAACCTGATGCAATCTCTAAAACATCTTCCTAGTAAGGAGCGGCAGCACCTGATTGCCGCCATCCTTCCCATATGCCTTTCATTTGCAACTTCATTGAGACCAGTCGATCAGACCAGCAGATCCAGCTCAAGCTTACTTCGGCTACCAGAGGTGCTACGCCGGACAGGCCTAACCTCTCTTATTCACGACGCTCGGTTTCGGGCCCGCTCTGGGCATTTGCTGCGGCTGGCTGTATTGCGCGGACGACCGGCATCGCTGGCGTTTGTTTCACCGCATTCGGATTGATGGGCTTTTCGGGTTGAAGGGCTGGGCTCGGAGTTCTGCGGCGCTGCCGCATGGGCTACGTCGGCGCAGGCTTCAGCCGGAGAACGAGGGCGCGGAACAGGTCGGCATCCGGACAGGCGGAAGCGAAGGCAATGCGGATGCGGCTAGCACTTTCTACGACGCGCGCAGCGACCTTGAGCAGCCGCAGGCGCAAGGTGGTAAACTCCGCGCTTGCCAGAGCAGCGGTCCTGGGCATCGCCTGCTGGATGCGCCATAGCAGCCAGTATGCGGCAGTGTGCAGTATCAGGCGCATCTGATTGGCATTGGCCGAGCGGCACGAGGTTCGGTCGCTGGCGAGCTGGGACTTGTGGCGCTTGATCAGGTTCTCGGCCTGACCACGCGCGCAGTAGAGCGTGTCGTAGATGTGCTCGGCCGATCCTGTTGCCAACGAGGTGACGACATAGCGGATGTCCATGCCCAGCGTGCTGGCCTCGATCCGTGCAACGACGCGACGCTGGCACTTCCAGGTCTTTGCCCCATAGCGGGTCTCGGCATAGTTGCGCAGGACGGGACACTGACGCTGGGCGCGCTTGACCGCGCAGGCATCGGCGACCGCAACAATGGCGGGATCGGCGCGCAGCGCTGAATTGGTGGGCAGGCCGAACACGTAATCGACGCGGGCCGCATCGCAGTAGGCCATGACCTCGGGTCGACCATAGTGCCCGTCGCCGCGGATAGTGATGTGGGTATCGGGCCAATTACGGCGCAGGTGACGCACCAGGCGTCGGATGTGCCCCGCCGCCTCCTTTCCAGAAGGCGTCTTGCCTGTGCGCAGCAGCATGGCCACCGGCCTGCCGGTCGCGGTGTCGTAGATATGGATCGGTAGGAAGCAGCGCTCCCCATGATGCCCGTTCCAGAACGAGAGCTGTTGATAGCCATGCACGACGTCGCACGTGTCGTCGATATCCAGCGTGACCGCTGTCGGAGGGGCGGGATAGCTGGCGCAGTAGATGTCGATCATCGCGGCCATCATGCTGGCCAGTTCGCGCGTAGTCGGTGCATTTTCCCACCGGCTCATCGTCGGTTGGCTGGCCAGCCCCGCGCCCGATTCCGGCAGCTTGCCGAGCGCCAGGCGGAAGCCTGGATCGTCGCGCAGAGCATCGAGATCATCGGCATCCTCATAGCCGCACGCAATCGCGAACACACGGGCACGCAGAATGTCATCCAGGCGATGGATCACCCGCGCTGGATCGCGCGGATCGGCAATACAAGCCGCCAGGCGCTGGCAAATCCCCATCGCGCGCTCGGCCTGTGCAAGCAGTAGAACACCGCCATCCGAGGTAAGCCGGCCACCGTCGAACGCAGCTGTGATTTTCTTGCGGCCGACTGCTGGGAATCCAAATGAGCTTGCGATATCATCGTTCATGGCGGGTGTGGCCCGTGGCATTTTCTGCCCTGCGGCAGGTTCGGCTTAGACACCCAGTTCCTAATTCAGATCAGAGGCTTACGCCACTCCCGCCAACCCTTCAGGACACTTTTGGTGAATAAGGCGGGCTAAAGAGGTCCACACTGTATAACAAGATTGCGGCAGGGTCATTTCCGTCGCAAATCCAGATCTCAAACAATTGCACTGCTTGGCGGGAATCCGATATTGAAACGTGGTGCGCAAACCCAGCGTGACACATTCGCGCGATCAAAGCGGTTTTTCGCACTGCCCCGAGGCGAAGTCCGGCATCAAAGCTGATACCTAATGTACTTCGCCCCAGCATTCGAGCAGCCGCTAAATCTGCGCGAGAATTCCGTCGAGGTTGGTCGCGGTCACGAAGGGTACGTCCAGCGCCTTGAAGTGCGCCTTGCCGCAAGCGATCTGCGCCTTCTCGGCGTCGCGGAGCGTATTCAGGTCGCCCTTGCTCTCACTGACCAGATAGACGTCTTCTCGACCATCATGCTGGCGGACGATGGCCCAGTCTGGATTATACGTGCCCAACGGCGTGGTGATCTTGAAGCCCTGCGGAAGCTTGGCGAACACCTTTATCGCGCCGCTGATGTCGAGCGCCTTGGCGAGTTCGGCCTCAATGTTCGAGTCCGTGACGATGTGATCGAGCGGCGCGTGCTCGACCGAGACCAGCCGATCGACCGACACATCGTCTTCGGGCGCGAACAGGTCCTGGGCCCACCATTCGTCCAGCGGCTTATAGATGATGCCGTTCGTCATCATCAGCCGTTTACCCGCCTGGATAATCGCCGTCACCGCGTCGACGAAGGCGGACGGGTTCACCGCCGCGTCCGCCAGCCGACCGGACTGAACAAGGATGTCGGCCAGCACCTTACGCGGCAATTCGGTGCGGTTCTGTAACTCGCCCAAAAGATCGGGCACGTCGAGGCGCGTGACGGCAAGCCGTTGCGGCTGTGAAGTCCCGACCTTTTCCGGGGTTACCCCTTCTCGGCCGATCAGCATCTCGGCAAGCTCGAAAGTAACGCGGGCCTCGCCGGGGCGCGGCATATCCCGTAGCGCTTGCGCGCACCGCGCGACCAGCGCCGTGTCGTCGAAGTCGAGGCGATAGGTCGTCTTGCGGCTGATCCGTTCCCACAGCGCCTGGAAGTCATGCCCCTCAAGCACCTTGAGGTTGAGCTTAACCTGCCGCTTGTCGCGGGCGTCGCTGACCGGCACCTTGCGCGCAAGACGGTGCAGCATATCGCGAACCAGCTTAGCCGCCGGTGGCGGCAGGTCGGCAGGGAGCGGTACGGTGTTCTGGGCGAGGGCGGTACGGAGCTCAGGCTTCGCATTGCCCTTCTCGTCGATCAGCCCCGCATCCGCGAGGCCGTCGAAAACGGCGCGGCTTTCCTTCACCGACACGAGGGCTGTGCTGCCATCTGGCAGAACGTACGTGAGGCCGGCGAACAGGTCGGCGGTGACGATGCCTAGCTTGACATCCAGCGCCTGTTCCATCTCGGTCTGCAGGCCTTGGGCGAATTCCTTGTAGCCCTCCTGTGCAATGACAGTGAGGACGTTCAGCCCCTCGTCGCGCCGGCGTTGGCCGCCCTGGTCGACGCATAGGCGCAGGCCCCGGCCGATGGACTGCCGCCGCCGTGTCTCGTTGGCCATCTCGCGCAGCGAGCAGATCTGAAAGACGTTGGGATTATCCCAGCCCTCGCGTAGCGCGGAGTGCGAGAAGATGAAACGCAGGGGCTCGGATTCGTCGAGTAGGCGCTCTTTGTCCTTCATAATTAGGTCGAAGGTACGTTCCGCATCCTCACGTGAGCGGGCATTGGAGAATTCGCCAGCCGCGTTCAACGTCGGCTCGGTGAACCGACCCTTCTTGTCTTGCGAGAAATATCCGTCATGCGCTCGGGGGGCGTCCGCGGGCACTTCAGCGAAGAGCGACTGGAAGCGCGGCTGCGCGGCTAGCTTGGCATATTCTTCTTCGAACATGGTTGCGAGCGGGCCGGGCTGTGGGTTGTTTGCCTCGTCATACCGGCGATAATCGGCCACCGCGTCGATGAAGAACAGACTGAGCGTCTTGATGCCCAGCGGCCGATTCCGTAGTTCTTTACGGAAATGGTGCTCGATCGTCTGGCGCACCATCGCGCGGGACAGCGACGCGGCATCAACATCGCCCCAGCTGTCATTTATCCCAAGCACCTTCACGCCATCACCGGGAACGATCAGTTGCATTGATCCGCCGCCACGCATCTTCTCAATGATGCCGATGCGGTATCCGGCATAGACTGTCCGCCCGCCGGACGCCTGATCCTCGATCAGTTCGGTCCCGTCATAGACCCACACCGCCTGGCGGGACACGCCGCCCTTCATCTGCTTGGCGATCTCGACCCGGGCGCGTGGGAGCTGTCCCTTCCTGGCCTCGACCTCCAGCAATTTCACATAGGGGCTGTTGTCGGCGTCCTGGATCTGGGCACCGTCCACTTCGATTGACTTCACCAGCCCCCGGTCATGCGCGTCGAAAGCGTCTAGGCGATAGACCGGGTGAAACTTGGCCACATGCGTCGCCGAATAGCGGATCGTCGCCAATGGCTGCATTGCCCGCATGATCTGGCGGCCTGCGCCATTGGGATTGGCATCGACTGACTGCGGCTCGTCAACGATGATGATCGGACGGGTGCTCTTCACCCATTCGACGCCGGGAATATCGCGCGTCTGTTCGCGTGCCTGCTGGAACACGGCAGTCTTGGTGCCGAGCGACTGCACGGTGGCGATCATCACCCGGATCGACGAGGACGACGCGAAATCGATGATCCGAGACAGGTCGGAACTGTCATAGACGAAGCTCTCGAAAGGCACGCCATCGTAGATCTGACGGAAATGGTCGCGTGTCTGCTCGATTGTCTTCTTCACGCCCTCTCGGATCGCAACAGATGGGACGACGATGACGAACTTGGTGAAGCCGTAACGTCGGTTCAGTTCAAAGATGGTGCGCAAATAGACATAGGTCTTACCGGTGCCCGTCTCCATCTCGACGGTGAAATCCATGTCATAGTCGCCGCCAGCATCCTTCTTGCCCTTGGACGCGACGTTCAGGTCTGGAGAAGCAGGCAGCGCGTGGCGGTTCTGCACGATGTGCAGATTTTCCAGCACCGCCTCGTCGAGCAGGTCAGAGCGGTTGGCGTAGCCCAGCAGCTTCTCGTTATATTCCAGTTCGCCCGCGATTTGGCGCGGAGCGACGGTGAAGAGCGATTGGCGTTCTTCCTGCCCAGCGAACAGATCAACAACGGCGTCGATGGCGGCGACCTGATGCGGAAGCTCGGCTTCGAAGACAAATTTCATCGGCCGTCCAATCAGATGCTGGCGATCTTGGCGATGCGATCGCCCAGACGCTGACGCAGGATGGCCGCAAGGTTCGCCTTAGTTGCCGCGCGGTTGCCATCGGCACCCAGCCCCGTGTCCTTGAAATAGACTGTTGTCTGCACCGGATCGAGTTCCTCGACCCAATCCGCGATGCCTTGGCTTAGTGCTTCGGCGTCGTCGGCGTCGACATTGCCCAGGGAGACCATCAATGTGCCGCCGCCCATCGCGTGGACGATCTGGCCCGAAACGCTACGCTTCTCTTCCGGCAGCGTCAGATCAATGCCGGTCTTGAGCAGCAGCTCGACGAGCAGGTCGTTCTCGGTGCGACCGGGCAGGACATTGTCGACGGCATCGAGGATGCTCGCCTCCAGATTTTCGACATCTGGCTGCCATGGCTTCAGGTTCGACGTTGCGAGCTTGTAGACACGAAAGCCGGTGTCGATCTTGGCGCCAGGATGCTCCTTGCGGATTTTCGCACCGGCACGACGCAGGCGCTCCTTGGTCAATTCTGCGATATTGGCCGGCTTACCGATAGAGCCTAGAAACTTGACAGCCGCGTTTTGACTGGCCTGTCCAGCCTCCAGCAGCTCCGGCAGCTGCACAAGGATGCACCGTCGTGCAACGCCATCTTCTAGAGTTGCCTGCCAAACTCCACGTCCAGTCGTACCGGAACCTGCGAAAAAGTCCATTATGCAGTCGCCATCGTCGACCGCCGTGTAGGAAATTAACAACGATATCAGCGAAACCGGCTTAGGGTTGGAGAACACCCGCACTGACTCTGGAAAATCATCGCGCAGATCATACGCGCCAAGTCGCCCATCTATATCGACCCAACTTGGCAGCTTTGCACTGTAATCTTTGGCATACACTTTAAGCTCTACAATTTTATTTTCATCTTCTCCAAACAATATGCGATCGTCATTCAGAAGCTTATCCATTGTCTCTTTTGGAAAGCGATAGCCTAATAGTGGCTGCTTCGTTGGCTTGCCAGTCACCGGATGGAGAACATCGTATCGGTAGCCCTCCTTGCCCGGGTTATGAACGCTCTGACTTCCCGTATAAATTCCGCCTTCGTCAATATACTTGTATCTATCCAAAGGCCACAATTCGGCTCGGTGGGCGCGATACCATTTGTCATATTCTTCTGAAAGACGGTCGCCATGATAAATGGCAGAAAGCTCAAAGCCCTTTTCGATAAGTATATCTTTTACAGCTGATGCTCTGGACCTCCATACCCCGTCGATAGCCGCCTTGCTTCGAGCAACAACTATTATGTATTCGTGTTCAACCGCTACATTTGTTGGATTGTTGTCTGTTGCATTCTTCCATACGATAGTTCCAACAATATTCTCCTGTCCGAAAATATCGCAGCATATTGCCCACAGATTAGAGTATTCGCGCTCTTCGATCGATATGGCGATAACACCTTTATCTGCCAGCATCTCCTTTGCCAAAATTAATCTGGGATACATCATGCTGAGCCATTCAGCGTGCAGCCGTCCCGCAGCCTCGCGATCTGTTGTCAACAATTCACCTACACTTCCACTCTGACCTGTTAGTGCGAGATATGTTGAAATCGATTCCGTATAATTGTCAGGATATACAAAATCCTTTCCCGTATTATACGGAGGATCAATATATATCAACTTTACTTGACCAGCATACGATCGCCGCAGCAGTTTCAGTGTTTCCAGATTGTCGCCCTCGATCATGAGGTTCTGCGTCGTATTCCAATCGACGCTGTCCTCGGGCGCAGGCAGCAGCGTTCCCAGGCTCGGTGTCAGAGCAAAGGCACGAGCCTTGCGCTTTCCCTTCCAGTTGAGACCATACCGCTCCTCGCCGCCCTCCACAGAATCGCCGAGTATTTCCCGCAGGATTTCGAAATCGATCGTGCCATCGATCATGATTTCCGGGAACAGCTCTTTCAGCCGCGCGACGTTGCCTGCGACAAGGTCGCCGCTGCCCGCCGCTTCATCATCGCGGGTGATCTGCGGAATAGGGTCGCTGGCGTAAGTCACACTTCATCTCCATGCGCGCCCAAGGCCCGCATCTTCCTTCAAAATTATTGTCGAGCGAAGGGAGTTTCGGCCAACTCCCCCGCGATGGCCTGAAGCCTATCTTTAAGCTCCCGCGCCTGATTGCCAAGTTCAACCTGTTGAGCCAGCCGCTTTTCCCTGCGCGCGGCCGCACGGGCCGTCAGCCATTCCGTTTCGACCTGTCTATAGCGTTGCAGCGCCGTCCGACGCGCTTCGGTGGATGCCGCATCAGGCGCCAGTTGGAATGGCTGCTTGACGATCCGGGCTATTGCAAGCGCCTCAGCCCGCTCGATCAATGCACCATAAAGCGCGGACAGATGCGCCTGCGGCAGGCCCGGCAGCGCGAGGCTCGACAGGAATGACACCGAGGCAGGATCTTGCTCAGCCTCAAGGTCCGGCACGATGATCAACCGCTCGACCACCATCTGGTCCGCGATCCGCTCCGCCCGGCGGAGTGGGGCAAGGCTTAGCCGGGTTCCAGCGCCTCCCGGCAATGCCGTAGCGAGGATGATCGGCACAGGGACGGCGCGATGGATCAGGGTCAGCAGTCGCTGGGTCGGCTCGATCCGCGCCGTCATAGCCAGCAACTGGATGGCCGGGACCGGTCGCTCTTCATCCACGCCCGCCGCGACGCCGATCGTGGCGGGGGACAAGGTTGCCCACCAGTCCAGCCGCTCGATTGCACTGTCGATCAGCTTGCGGTCGGCGGTGTTGGCGGCGCCATGCTGCGCCAGCACATCTTTCGGTAACCGCCGCGCAGGAGCATTCATCGCGGGCAAAGCCAGTGCGGCGCGAATATCGGCGGGCGTGACCGTCATGCGACGGCCATCATTTAGGCGGCAAGACGGCCAGCCAGCAGATGACTTCCCAATCATCCAACCCGCTTTCACCGCCTGCACCCTCGATCCCGCCAGTGGTGAACAGGCTCTCGACCGCGCGTTCCTCCGCCTTGCCGGTCACGCCCCGGATGGCGGCCGCCAGCAAGGACTGCCATGCCTCCATCGCCTCACCGCCTCGCGTTTCGGCATCGAACCGTGTCCACGCCTCGGCTTGCTGATCCGCAGATGTCGCGGCGGCGAGACGCAACAGGTCCAGCATCCGCTTGGGCTGGCTATGCGGCAGGATGATACGATCATCGATGCCAACGTAGATCAGCGCATGGGGAAAGAGTGGATCGCCTTTTGCTATCGACCGTTCCGCTGCCGGCGTCGCGGCGCGCAGGACGAACAACGCGCCGGGCGGAAAATCATCGCTGGCGAAGATCGGCGAGTATGTGCCCAGCAATTGCTTGCCGAGGGCCACGCGCTCATCCGGGGACAAGCGCGCCAGATCCAGCCTCAGATCGTTCAGCGTCAGATCGGTGATGGACACGCCGGATGACAGATCCTCCAGGTCCACGACCCGCGATTGCAGCGTTTCCAGTTGCTGGCGGCGATATTCCAGATCGTTCATCTGGTCGCCCGCCTGCGTCTCGATCAAATTCTCCTCGCCGGTCGCGGATACGTCGAGCAGCATCATCTTGCCGGAAACGCTGCGCTCCAGGCCAATATAGCTATCCAGGTCCATGTTCGGCCAGAAGTTGACCAGCCGGATAACCGCGTTGGGCGAACCCAGGCGATCGATGCGGCCGAAGCGCTGGACTATGCGGACCGGGTTCCAGTGGATGTCGTAATTCACCACGCAATCGCAGTCCTGCAGGTTCTGGCCTTCGGATATGCAATCGGTGGCGATGATGAGGTCGATCTCTTCCTCGCCCGCTAGCGCCTCCGGACGCGACCGGGCGCCGGGCGCGAAGGCGGTGAGAATAGAGCTGAGGTCAGCGGTGAGCTTGGGATGCGTCGTCTTGTTGCGGCCCGACCCCGTGACCAGCGCCATGCGGTGCGGGTAGTCGGCCCGGATCGCGTCATAGAGATAGGCGGCGGTGTCAGCGAAGGCGGTGAACACCAACAGCTTGACGTTGCCGGGATTGAACGGATCGGCCAGCTTATCGGCGATCAGCTTCTTCAGGTCGGCCAGCTTGGCGTCACGCTCCGGGGTGACGCTGGTGGCCTGCGCGTGCAGGCGCGCTAGCCGATCCCGATCTTCGGCCAGATCCTGACGCCAGCGGACCAGATCCGCGTCGCTAAGCAACACGCGAACGCTGCGCCCGACACCAAGCTGGTCGAATGCAGGATCGTCATCGTCGAGATCGTCGATCGCGGGGGCGGCGATGCTGTCGTCATGCGCGTCTATGCGTGCGATCAGCGCCTCGACCGCCTCCAACTGCCGCCCGATGGTCAAGGCAAAGGCATGAACCGAGCTTTCCATGCGCTTCAGCAGGTTGACCCGAAGCAGCGCGATCAGGCTCTCTTCGCGGTCCAACTGACGGAACACGCTGGCGCCGCCGCCCGCGCCGGCGACATCCTGGTTATAGCGCCGCTCATAGGCCGCACGGCGATCGTCCAGCACATAGCGGAGCGGCGCGAAGGCTGCGAGCTTCAGCCGGCGGATCTCGTTGTTGACCTCAACGATGGGCGGAAATGAGCCTGTGAGGTCGACGTCGGATTTGATGTTGGCGGGGGCCAGTTTTTCCGGGAAGGTGCCGGTTTCCGCGGTCCCATAGTAGCGTTCGATGTGCTTGCGGCTGCGCGCGATGGTCAGCAGGTCGAGCAGGCGGAAATAGTCGAAGCCCAACATCTCCAGCAGCTTCGCCGGCGTGCGCGCTGCCTCCGGAAGTTGCTGCCAGCGGTTGAACTGGCCCTGTGCTATGCGAATAGTGCCGGCGATGCTCGCGATGCCGTGTCCTGCCAGCGCCTGGTCATGACCCTCGGTGGCGAAGGCAATCTGGTTCTTCAGATCGTTTAGACGGTTGTTGACCGGAGTGGCCGATAGCATCAGCACTCTCGTCTTCACGCCAGCCTTCACCACGGCGTTCAGCAGCTTGTCATAGCGGCTCTCTCGCTCGCCCTTGCCAGCTGGACGGTTCCGGAAATTATGGCTTTCGTCGATGACGACCAAATCGTAATTGGCCCAATTGATATGGCCGAGGTCAATGTCGCCGGACTGGCCGCCCTCACGTGACAGATCTGTATGGTTCAGCACGTCGAAGGCGAAGCGGTCGCTGGCGAGCATGTTGCGGACATCGTTGCGTGTCCACAGCGTCCAGTTTTCCCTTAGCCGCTTGGGTGCAAGGACAAGCACCCGAGCGTTGCGCAGTTCGAAATATTTGATGACGGCCAGCGCCTCGAAGGTTTTGCCCAAGCCGACGCTGTCGGCGATGATGCAGCCGCCGAACCGCTGCAGCTTGTCGATGGCACCGATTACGCCATCCTTCTGAAAGCGATAGAGTTTCGACCAGACCTGGGTTTCGCCGATGCCAGTCGCGGAATCGACTATGCGCGCCTCGTCGGTGCCTACTTCCATCTCAGCGAACAGTTGATGCAAGGCCTGCGTGTAGACCGCGCCGGGAGCATGGTCGGCGGCGGCGGCGGTCACTGCATCAGTCAGGGCTGACACCGCTGGCCCTAGCGGATTGGCTGCATTCCACTCCGTTTCGAACCACTGACGGACCATTGCCAACTCGGCGGCACTTTCGGTCTGTTGGACAAACCCAAGTCGAGACTGCGGCGCAATACCGAGACCTCCTGTTGTCAGGCTGCAATTACCTAGCACTGCGCCCCCCTCGGTGAGCAGCACCGATTGCGAGGGAGGTAATCGAGTTTGTCTAATTTGGGCGACAGTGAGAGCACGAGCGAGCGAAGTTGCTACCGATCGGCTTTGAAGGCGATTGCGTCGAACTCGATCTGTCTCGTCGCCAGCTAAGGCCGTATCGCTCGCCATTCCGAGTAGAAGGCGATCAAGCCGCAGACCGCTCGCGTTCAACGCTTCGCGCGCGCCAAAAATAGAAATCAGTTCAGTAAGGATCTCCAGGGAATTGCCTTGAAAGCTTTTTACGATGTCGATTGCCCGGTCAGTCCCGGAATTGGCAATTAAGCGCACATCGGCTCCCCAAACATTTCACGAACTCCCCAGCGCCCCGATGCGCGACATCGACGACCTATTCACTCACTGGTGAAATATGTAGCGTCCATCTACAACTCTTCAACATTTAGCTACCGCGGTCGCATCGAAGATTCAGATCACCTCGGAGGGACCGAAGCCATCGAGAACAGCGGTCCTACCTCGGTCGCGAAAAGGCGTCGGGATGGCTAATCTTCTATCAAACACTTCGTGCAACAGGATAAAGAATGAGTCCATCACTGATACGTTGATCACCGCGTGTTGGATTTTGAGCGCCTTCTACCCCCTAGAAGATCACCGGCGGCAACTTGACCTTCCATCAACATATCCCCCCACTGTTGCACGAGTTCCCTTCTTCGCTCCATGTATGCGGCCCGGTTATAAATCAGTTCACTGCCGGACATTCCAGCCGGGATATGCGCCAGCATGAGATCAATGATAAGCCGATCAATGACGAGCCGATCTGAACCTGGGTGCGAACGTTCCACCAAGCCGTTCATCGTGGTTGAGAAAGACGAACGCCATCCATGCGGAACGTGCCGTCCCTTGTAGCCGATCCGATTGTACAAATATCCTACGGCGTTCTCACTCAACGGCTCCAAGCCGCTTCGTGCTCCTGGGAATACCAAGGGACCTCTTCCCGACAAACGGCGGGCGACATGCAGAACCTCGACAGCTTGGTGCGACAGGGGCACGATGTGCTCAAAGGTTTCATCTTCACGAAGTTCGAGCACCAGCTTGATGCGGGAGGCCGAGATCCGCCATTGCGGCTTATCCGGAACCCCATCCGGCTTATCCCAATCGATTCCTTCAAACTCGCTCCATGGCGCGGTTCGGATCATCCCCGGTCGCTGAGCAGTGAGCGCCATCATTCTTGATGCAAGACGGGTAATCGGATGGGAGGTGGAGCAATCTACGGCGCGAATCAGAGCCTGAAGCTGATCCAACTCTGTAAGCGCAGGCCATCTGCGAGCCGGGGGAACCGTTTTGAGGCTGACCTTCATGTCAACGGCAGGGTTCTCGCGGCACGCACCGATGCCCTTGCCATATTTGAATATGGACGAACACCGCTGCAGTAAGCGATGCGCAGTTTCAATGGCGCCGCGCCCTTCAACTTTCTTCAGCGTCGCCAGAAGGAGTGGCTCATCGATATCGGTTATCGGAAGCCCTCCTATGGCAGGAAAAACATCTCGCTCCAGGCTCGTGATGACGTCCGCAGCGTGGACAGGCTTCCAGCGAGCCACTTGGTCGGCATACCACTGACGGCCCACCTTCTCGAAAGTGTTTTCCATCTGAACGACGTTGGCTAGCTTGCGCTTCTTCGCCTCGATCACCGGATCGCGACCGTCACGTAACATCCGCTTGGCATCATCCCGCAAATCCCTGGCTTCAGCCAACGACAGATCGGGGTAGCTCCCCAACACGAGGCGCTTCTCTTTATCTCCGAAACGGTACTTGAGCCGCCAACTCCGGTGGCCGGCTTTCGTGATGAACAGATACAAGCCACCATAATCGGCGAGCTTGTAGTCCTTGTCCTTAGGCTTCGCCTTGCGAATTGCCGCGTCGGTCAGCATGCCCCCAAATCTCCAATTCGATGCCCCCAAAATGCCCCCAAATAGCGTTGGCTTGGACTGGATATCGCTGGATGCGCTTGGACACGCGAATCACCTAAAATCCCGTTAAGACGGGATTTTATGGATGATCTTGGATCCGGTTGGATGACCAAGTGGCGGAGAGGGAGGGATTCGAACCCTCGGTACCGTTGCCGGCACGCCGCATTTCGAGTGCGGTGCATTCGACCACTCTGCCACCTCTCCGCAGAAGGTTCGGCGCGTGCCGTTCCGGTCGAGCGGCGGCCATTAGCGAATGATTTCCGCCTTGCCAAGCGGCGGCGAGCATTTTTCTTGTGTCGGGATGCAAGCATCCTAAATTACGTCATATGAACGACATGATTCAGATTTTCGGACAGGATGTCACCGCCCCGCCCATCGTCCATGCCCGCTTCAGCATCGGCGACGTGGTCCAGCACAGGCGCTTCGCTTTTCGCGGCGTGATTTTCGACATCGACCCGGTCTTCGCCAATACCGAAGAATGGTATCAGGCCATCCCCGAAGAGGTCCGGCCGGACAAGGAGCAGCCCTTCTACCACCTGCTCGCCGAAAATGGCGAAAGCAGCTATGTCGCCTATGTCAGCCAGCAGAATCTGATCGCGGACGACAGCGAGGAACCTGTCGACCATCCCGCCATTTCCGACATGTTCGGCACCTATGCGAACGGCAAATATCAACTGCGCCCGCTGCACCGGCATTAAGGCGCGGGCGCTGATCGGCCTTGCCCTGCTGCTCGCGCCGGGCGGCCTGCTGCTCGCGGCCGAGCCGCAGGCGCAGACGCCACCGCTCAGGATCAACGCCGACCCCGCCTTCCCCTTTTCGCGGGAGATCGAGGCCTTCGCCAAGGCCAATGAAGCGGGTCCGGCCATCGCCGACGCCACGCTGTTCCTGGGCAGTTCCAGCATCCGCCTGTGGGACATAAGCGGCAGCTTCCCGGACATCGGCACCGTCAATCGCGGCTTCGGCGGCGCGACGACGCCCGACGTGCTGCGATATTACAAGCGCCTGCTGCCCAAGGCCAGGCCGCGCTCCATCCTGGTCTATGTCGGGGAAAATGATCTGGCCGCCGGCGCGGCGCCCGGCGAGGTCGCGAACAATGTGCTGACCCTGCTCAAACAGCTTCGCGCCGATTATCCCAAGGCGCATATCGCCTATCTGTCGCTGAAACCCAGCCCGATCCGCTGGACGCTCTGGCCGAAAATGGCGGCGGTCAACATGACGGTGGCGGCACGGTCGCGGGTGACCCGCTTCGATTATCTGGATGTCGGCCGGGTGCTGCTGGCCGCCGACGGGCTGCCCGACGCATCCCTGTTCCGGCCCGACGGGCTGCACATGAACCCACGCGGCTATACGCTGTGGACACGGCTGGTCGATGCCTATCTGGATAAGGCCGCCGCCGCCGAACTTGAACCGGCTTCCCCCTCCTGAAGCACTTTCCGATTGATCCACGCGCAAGCAACATTATTACCGGACATTCATAAAACAGCCGCAGGCAAGGGGACAGACGAGTGAGCAGTCGAGTAACAGGCGATTCCGCCAGGGCGGCCCCGATGGCGGAGCTGACGCTTCGCGGCGTCATATTGGGCGCGCTCATCACCTTGCTGTTCACGGCGGCGAACGTCTATCTGGGGCTGAAGATCGGCCTGACCTTCGCCACCTCCATCCCCGCGGCGGTCATTTCCATGGCGGTGCTGCGCCTGTTCGCGACCGGCACGATCCTGGAAAACAACATCGTCCAGACCATCGCGTCCGCCGCCGGCACGCTGTCCGCAATCATCTTCGTGTTGCCGGGGTTGGTCATCATCGGGTGGTGGCAGGGCTTTCCCTATTGGCTTTCCGCCTTCACCATCGCGCTGGGCGGCATATTGGGCGTCATGTATTCGGTGCCGCTGCGCCGCGCGCTGGTGACGGGGTCCGACCTGCCCTATCCCGAAGGGGTCGCCGCCGCCGAAGTGCTGAAGGTGGGCGCAGGCTCCCGCGAAGGGCTGGAGGAGAATAAGCGCGGGCTGGCCGCCATCGTCGCCAGTTCGGTCGCCGCCGCCGCCTTCTCCATCCTGGCCAAGACGAAGCTGATCGCGGAGGAAGCCGCCACCTTCTTCCAATTCGGCGCGGGTGCGTCGAGCGTCTCCACCAGCTTTTCCATGGCGCTGATCGGCGTCGGCCATCTGGTGGGCCTGTCGGTGGGCGTCGCCATGTTCTTCGGCCTGCTGATAAGCTGGGTCGGGCTGGTCCCCTATCTGACCGCCCCGCTACCCTCCGGCGCGGACCTTTCGGAGATCGTCGGGACCACATTCCGCATGAAGGCGCGCTTCATCGGCGCGGGCACCATCGGCGTGGCGGCGATCTGGACCCTGCTCAAGATCCTTGGCCCCATCGTCAGCGGCATTCGTTCCGCCCTGGCCGCCACGAAGCTGCGCAAGGGGGGCCATGCCGGGCTGCTGGAACTGACCGAGCGCGACCTGCCCATCGGCATCGTCGGCGGCACCATCCTCGCCTCGCTCATCCCCATCGCCATCCTGCTGTGGGTGTTCGCGCAGGGCGGGCCGATCGCGCTCAATCCGGTGCCGATCATCGGTCTTACGCTGGCCTATATATTGGTCGCTGGGGTCGTGATCGCCTCTGTCTGCGGCTATATGGCGGGCCTGATCGGCGCTTCGAACAGCCCGATTTCCGGCGTCGGCATCCTGGCGGTGCTGGGCGCGTCGCTGATCCTTGCGGCGATCTACGGTTCGGGCGGCGACCCGAAGCAATCCCAGGCGCTGATCGCCTATGCGCTGTTCACGACCGCCATCATCTTCGGGGTCGCGACCATCTCCAACGATAACCTGCAGGATCTGAAGACCGGGCAGCTTGTCGGCGCCACGCCGTGGAAGCAGCAGGTCGCGCTGATCCTGGGCGTGATCTTCGGCGCGCTGGTGATCCCGCCGGTGCTGGACCTGCTCAACAGCGCCTTCGGCTTCGCAGGCGCGCCAGGCGCGAAGGCGAGCGCCCTGCCCGCCCCGCAGGCCGCGCTGATCTCCGCGCTGGCGAAGGGCGTGCTGGGCGGCGATCTCGACTGGAACCTTATCGGTTTCGGCGCGGGCATCGGCGTTATCGTGATCGCCATCGACGAACTTCTGGGCAAGGCGGGCAAGCTGCGCCTGCCGCCGCTGGCCGTCGGCATGGGCATCTACCTGCCGATGGCGCTGACGCTGCTGATCCCGGTCGGCGCGGCGATCGGGCATTTCTACAACCGCTGGGCACTGCGCCAGTCCAACCCCGAATTTGCCGAGCGCATGGGCGTGCTGATGGCGACGGGCTTCATCGTGGGAGAGAGCCTGTTCGGCGTGGCCTTCGCGGGCATCGTCGCGGCGACCGACAGCGATGCGCCGCTGGCGCTGGTGGCGGAAAATCCGTGGGCGGTGATTCTTTCCGTGATCGCCTTCTTCGGCGTGATCGCAGCGCTGTACGGGCGGCTGCGGCGTTGGGCGAGCGCGCCGCTGGGGTGAATTCTTTTCATCGGAAGATAGGGGAAGGAGGCACGACCTGTGCACCTTCCCCTCCACCGCGCTGCGCGCGGTCCCCCTCCCCACGCTTCGCGTAGGGAGGAATAAGAAAGGACGGTGGATCGCTCCACCGCCCTTTCTTTCACTTACTGGCGAACCAGGCCGTCAGCGCCGGTTTCAGCCGCGCCCGCGTTTCGATCCGCGTCTTGATGGCGGCGATGGAGCGGTCCACCACCTTGCGCGATTCGGGCGTCAGATACTGGGTCGCATAGGCGTCCAGCTTCGTCGCCATCGCCGGATCGGCCGAATTGCCGCCCAGCCGCGCAATCGCCTGCGACCGCGCCGACACGTCGATCATCGCCTCATATTGCTGCCGGTGCGCCAGCACATAGTCCACCGCCAGCATCGAATGTTCAGACCCCACGGCGGAGATGATCGCCGCGCTGGTCGTCTTGCCCGGCTCGTCGGTCATGGCAAGGTCGAGCGCCTTCTTCGCCAGCGCCTCATCCTTCGCCGCGCCCAGCAGCGCGAAGGTCGTGCTCTTTTCCAGGTCCGATTTCGCGCCGTTGGCCATGGCGCGCAGCTTTTCCCAGGTCGCGGCGTCGGCATTTTCCGCGATGATGCGCAGCCAGACATTGCGCAGCGGCCCGTCGAGCGCCGCCGGATTGGACGCCAGCGCGGCGAAGCGCTTGTTCGCCTCCGTCACCACGGCCTTGTCGCCCATGCCGCCAAGCGTCGACACCAGAGCCGAACGCAACACCGGCACCTGCGGATTTTCGCCCGGCCTGGCGTCGAAGCCGACGGTCGCCAGCACGGGATTGAGCTTCTTCGAGGCATAGGCGGCGACCCGCGCCTGGGCCGCCTTGTCGCTTTCCAGCATGGTGTGGGCGCTGTCGAGATAGTCCGGCACCTCCGCCAGCACGGCGGGGCTGGCGTTTGCGGGCACCGCATCCACCAGATCGAGCGCGAGGCCCATGGGCTGATAGCCGCCCAGGCCAAGCTGGAAATTATCCGCCAGCAGGCCGATCTGGTCGATGGAGGCCAGTCTGGTGAAGTCCTTCGCCAGCGCCTTCACATTCGCTTCCGGATAGAGCGAGCGGTAATAGCCGGTCTGCCCCGCATTGATCACATAGGGGCCGCAACCCGGCAGCGTGACCTGCGCCGGTCCGTTCAGGATCAGCCGCTGCTGCGCGCCGCCGCCCGCTTGACCGATGCTCTGCGCCATGACCGGCACATTCCATTTGAGCGGCGTCTTGTCCCTGCGGTCGCGGCTGAATTCGCCCTGCGACAGCGACAGGACCGTCGATCCGCCCTGGCATTGGGCGCTGTCCACCTTCACCAGCGGAATGCCCGGCTGGCTGGTGAAATCATGCGCGATGCCGACCACGCCCCTGGCCCCCGCGCCCTCGACCGCCTTCCACAGATCGTCGGTCACGGTGTTCCCATAGGCATGTTGCTTCATATAGGCGCGGATGCCGGAGCGCCACGCATCCTCCCCGGCAAAGCCCTCCAGCATGGTGATGACCGCCTCGCCCTTTTCATAGGTGATGTCGTCGAACGCCTGGTTCACCTCATCGACGGTGTGAATCTTCTGGAGGATGGGGTGGGTCGTCACGAGCGAGTCGAGGCTCATCGCCCGCTCGCGGCCGTTGACGCGGCTGAGCAGCATTTCCCATTGCGGGTTCAGCTTGTCCGTGACCTTGGTGGCCATCCAGCTTGCGAACCCTTCGTTCAGCCAGAGGTCGTCCCACCAGGCCATGGTGACGAGATCGCCGAACCACTGGTGCGCCATTTCATGCGCGACGATGGCATAGATGGTCCGCCGCGTGCTTTCCGACGTGAAGCGCGGATCGACCAGCAAGGCGCGTTCGAACGTGAAGATCGCGCCCCAATTTTCCATGGCGGAGAAGAACTGGCTCTGCCCCGGCCCGGCGACATTATCCAGCTTGGGCAGCGGGAAGGGCACGCCGAAATAGTCGTTATAATAAGGCAGGATCGCCGCCGATGCGTCGAGCGCCAGTTGCGCCTTGCCGGTATTGCCCTTGCCGGTGATGACGCCGACTTCGGTCGCGCCGGACATCTTCGTGGCGCGCTCCAGTTCGCCCAGGCCGAAGAACAGCAGGTAGGAGGACATTTTCGGGGACGTGCCGAACGTCACCCGCTTCTTGCCGTCTGCCGTGTCCGTACTGCTCTTGACCGGCATGTTGCTGACGGCGAGTTGATCGGCGGGGATGACGGCGCTGAGGTCGAAAGTCGCCTTGTAGCTCGGCTCGTCGAAGCTCGGCACGAAGCGGCGGGCGTCGGGCGCTTCGAACTGGGTGAAGAGGGCGCGCTTCGCCTTGCCGTCATTGTCGCTATAGTCGAGCGCGAACAGGCCGTTCGCCTGGGTGTTGATGATGCCCGCATAGTCGATGGCGAGCGTGTAGTTGCCCGGTGCGACCGGCTTGCCGAAGTCGAAGGTCACGGTCTGGGCATTGGCGTCGATCCTGGCGGTTCCCTTCACCGCCTTGCCCTTTGCGGGGGTCAGGGTGACGCCGCTCACGGTAAGATCGGCGGCGTTCAGCACCAGCGCGGGCATGGCCTGCGCCACGGCAAGGTCGATCTTCACCTTGCCGGTGAACTTCAGGTTTGCCGCGTCGGGCGCGACCTCAATCGCATAATGGCCGGGCGCGGCGCCGCGGGGCAACTGGGTGGTGACGCCTGCGGCTGGACCGGCGGGGGCCGTCTGGGCGAGGGCGGGCATGGCCATGGCCAGAGGCGCGGCCGCCAGCATCAGCGGGAGTATCTTGGAAAAGGACATGAGGTTCGCAACTCCGACAGGTTGGAACGGCACGGCGGACACGCGCCGCACCCGAATGACAGGGGGATCGGCCCTTTCGCCTCACCGGTCAAGCCGGGCGTCCCGCCGCCCATGTCGTTGGTCGAACCCTATTGTTCGTTTGTCAAACAAATCGTCGTCATCCCAGCGGACGCTGGGATCTCAGGCCGCTATGCGATGATTTCGAACAAATCCCGCCACTCAACAAGAAGCCAGCGTTCGCTGGCATGACGATAAGGGCGAACCTAACCCCGTCCGCGATAGCCCGGTACATCCTGCGGCGGCAGCCAGAGGCCTGCGGGCGGTTCGCCGGATTGCCAGAACACGTCGATGGGAATGCCGCCACGCGGATACCAATAGCCCCCGATCCGCAGCCAGACCGGATTCATCTCCGCGAACAGGCGTTCCCCGATCCCGACCGTGCAATCCTCATGAAAGGCCGCATGGTTGCGGAACGACCCCAGGAACAGCTTCAGCGACTTGGATTCCACGATGGTCGCGGCGGGGGCGTAATCGATCACCAGATGCGCGAAATCCGGCTGGCCCGTCACCGGACAGAGCGAGGTGAATTCCGGCGCGGTGAAGCGCACCAGATAGGGTTTGCCCGGTCGGGGATTGGGCACATAGTCCAGCACGGCATCCTCGGGACGCGACGGGAGGGCGCTGGCCTGGCCCAGATGAATCGGAGAGGGTTGGAGCGGAGTCGGCGTATCAGTCATGGGCAGGCCATCTACGCGATTGCACGCCATATGTCATCGTCGCCCCTCTCTTGCCTTTCGTTCATGGCGGGTTCACTGGAGCTTATGCCTTGGCTGCGCCTCATGGGGTTCCGTTTCTCGTTTCTGTTCGCCGCGCCGATGCTGCTGGCCGCGCCCGTCCTTGCCCAGCAGGAAAATGGCGCGGAGCCGGTGTTCAACCTGCCGCGCAGCCAGCCCCAGACGCCCACGGACAGGCAAGGCCCGGAACTCGACGTCTTTCGCGGCGCGCCCGCGACGGTGACGCCGCCGCCGGTCGTCGCTCCGACGATCCAGGTGCCGCCGCCCGTCACGCCCGCGCCGCAGCCTGCGCCCCAGCCGTCGCGATCCCGCCCGGCGGAGGTCCGGCCCGCGCCCCAACCCACACCGCCAGCGAGCGATCAGACCAACGAAACCACGCCAGCGCCGCAGGTGGTGGAGAGCCAGCCCCCCATACCCGCCGAGAGCAACGCCAGCGCCGTTCCCGAAGCGGTGCCGCTGGCGCCTGCGGAGGAACCCGCCTCCCGCTGGCCGTGGATCGCCGCCGCAGCCGCGGGCGCCGTCATGCTGACCGGCGCTTTCCTCTGGCTTCGCCGCCGCAAACCGGAAGAGGTCGAGGAATCCTATGAAGAAACCGAACCCGCGCGGCCTGCACCCGCGCAACCCAAGGCGACCCCCGTCCCGCCGCCAGCCTCCGGCAAGCCCGAACCGGGGGACCGTCCCTGGCTCGACATCAGCATGGAGGTCCAGGCGGCGCGCCTGACACTGATGGGCGCGACCATCGGCTATGCGCTGACGGTTCATAATCGGGGCGAGCGGACGGCGGAGGATATTCTGGTCCGCAGCCTGATCGCCAATGCCGACGCGCAGCAACAGGCGCTGTTCCAGCAATTTTTCGCGGGCGAAACCGGCCTGCCCGTCCATTCCATCGTTTCCATCGCGCCGGGCGGGACGCAGACGCTGACCGGCGAGATGCGTTTGGACGCGCAGGCCATCGAAGCGATCCGGATGGGCCAGCGCGCCCTGCTGATCCCGATCATCGCCTTCGATGCACAATATCGCTGGGCCGGGGAGAGCGAAGGCATCGGACGCACTGGCCGCGCCTTCATCGTGGGCGAGGAGCAGTCGCCGCAGGTCGAGCGCCTCTCCCCCTTCCGCCTCGACCTGGGGCCGCGCCAATATCGTGCGCCGGGCAGCCGGGCTACCGCGCTGTCCCTTGCCAGCTAGGGTCAATCGGCCCTTTCCACTGCCGACCGACGCCCCTAAAAAGGAGGCAAGCGCAAAGGAAAAGGCTGCACATGGAGATATTGGTATCCACCGACTGGCTTGCCGGGGAAATCGGCAAACCGGACCTCAGGATCGTCGACGCCAGCCTTTTCCTGCCCGGCACGCCCCGCGATCCCAAGACGGAGTTCGAAGCCGCCCATATCCCTGGCGCGGCGTTCCTCGACCTTCCCACACTGGCCGATCCGGACGATCCGCGCCCCGGCATGTTGCCGACCGACGCCTTCATGACGGAGCGCTGCCGGGCGCTGGGCATCGATGCGGACAGCCGCATCGTCGTCTACGACAACAGCCCGACCCACAGCGCCGCGCGCGGCTGGTGGATGATGCGCCTCTACGGCGTGGGCAAGGGCGCGGCGATGCTGGACGGCGGCCTGCCCAAATGGCTGGCGGAGGGGCGGCCCGTGGAAAGCGGCATGCCCAGGCCCGCGCCCGGCAATGCGGTTGCGAAACGGGCCGCAGGGCAGGTCCGGACCAAGGAAGAGCTTCTCGCCAATCTGGAAAGCCGGGCAGAACAGGTGCTGGACGCACGCGGCGCGCCGCGCTTCACCGGGGAGGAAAAGGAACCCCGCCCCGGCATGGCGTCGGGCCATATCCCGCACAGCCGCAACATCCCCTCGTCCGCCTTCTACCATGCCGACAACAGCATGAAGCGGGGAGAGGAACTTCGCCGCCTCTTCCTGGATGCCGGGACCGATTTCGACCGTCCCATCATCACCAGTTGCGGCAGCGGCGTCACGGCGGCGATCATCCTTGCGGGGCTGGAACTGATCGGCAAGACCGACGTCACCCTCTATGACGGAAGCTGGTCCGAATGGGGGCTGGACCCCGCCACGCCGAAGGAAACCGGCCCCGCAGCATGAGCCAGAATTCCGATAAGCGAGGGAGCCGCAAGCCCCTCACCCACCTCGCGCAGGCGGGCCGCAAGCCCGAATGGACCGGCATGCCCGGCCAGCCCGGCGGCATCGTCAGCCCGCCCGTCTGGCGCGCATCGACCATCCTCTATGACGATGTCGCGCATCTGCGCAGCGCGGCGGGGCGCAGCACCCACGAACGCCTCTTCTACGGCCGCAAGGGCACGCCGACCGCATGGAGCCTGGCCGACGCCCTCACCGAAATGGAGCCGGGCGCGGAGGGCACGATGCTCTATCCCTCCGGCGTCGCGGCCATCGCCTGCGCGCTGATGGCGGTGCTGAAGCCCGGCGACCAATTGCTGATGGTGGACAGCGCCTATGACCCGACCCGCAATTTCTGCGAACTGATGCTGCGCCCGCTGGGCATAGAGACGGTCTATTACGACCCGACCGTCGGCGCGGGCATAGCGGACCTGATCACCGACGCCACCCGCGCCATCTTCCTGGAAAGCCCCGGCAGCCTGACCTTCGAGGTGCAGGACGTTCCGGCCATCACCGCCCTGGCGCGGGAAAGGGGCATCGCGACCCTGATCGACAATACCTGGGCCACGCCCTATTTCTTCCAGGCGCTGGCACACAATGTCGACATCAGCATTCTCGCCTGCACCAAATATATTGTCGGCCATAGCGACGTGATGATGGGATCGGTGACGGCCACCCCGGCCTTCTTCCCGAAAATCCGTCAGGCCGCCCATCTGTTCGGCCAGATGACCAGCCCCGACGACGCCTGGCTGGCGGCGCGGGGCCTGCGCACATTGGGCGTGCGGCTGAACCAGCATCAGGCGAGCGCGCTCCGGATCGCGATATGGCTGTCGCAGCAGCCCGATGTCGCCCGCGTCCTCCACCCGGCCCTGCCCTCCTGCCCCGGCCACGACCTCTGGCGACGCGACTTCACCGGCTCCAGCGGGTTGTTCAGCTTTGTCCTGAAGGGCGGTGACGAAAAATCCCGCGCCGCGCTGATCGACGGCCTGGACCATTTCGGCATCGGCTATAGCTGGGGCGGCTTCGAAAGCCTTGCGCTGCCGGTCGACCCCGCCCGTTACCGCACAGCCACCGCATGGCAGGCCAAAGGCCCCGCCGTCCGCCTGCAAATCGGCCTGGAAGACCCCGACGACCTGATCGCCGATCTCGACGCAGGCCTTGCCCGTTTCCGGGCGGCGCGCGGATGATGCCGGGATTGCCCGAGTTGCTGTCGCGGCTGCCGGGCGATCCCGCCATCGTCCATCCGCTGATCGCGCTGGCGCTGGCCGTCGCCCTCTATCTGGTCGCGGGCGCCTTCTCCCGCTTCGCCTCGCCGCGCCTGCGCCGCCGCTTCCGCGGCTTGGGCGAAGCGCTGGCGGGCCATCTGCGCCCGATCCTGCGCCATATCATCGCCGCCAGCCTGATGACCGTCGCCGTCACCTTCTGGCCGGTCGGGGATTTCGCCCATTTGATTCTGGGCGCGGCGCTTGCCCTGTCGCTGTCGCTGCTTGCCGTGCATATCCTGCGCAGCCTCGCCATCGCGCGCCTCGCCGTCCTGCCCATCGCCCTGCTGCTCTTCGTCATGGTCCTTTCAGGCAGCAGCGGCGGCTTCGCCCCGGTGGCCGACATGCTGGACGGCGTGGGCCTCGACCTGGGCAAGCGGCGCGTCACCCTGCTCGGCCTGGTCAGCATGGCCGCCATCTGTGTCGCGCTCTTCGCCCTGGTGCGCCTTGCCAACCGCATCGTCGGGCGCAGCATCGCCCGCACCCATGGCCTGGACGCCACGCAGAAGCTGCTGGCGCAGAAACTGGCCGCCATCGCCGTGGTCGTCGCGGCCTTCTTCATCGGCGTCGATCTGCTCGGCATAGACCTGACCGCCTTCGCGGTCTTTTCCGGCGCGCTGGGGCTGGCGGTCGGCTTTGGCCTGCAAAAGACCTTCGGCAATCTGATCGCCGGGATCATCCTGCTGATGGACCGGTCGATCAAGCCGGGCGACGTGATCGTCGTGGGCGACAGCTTCGGCTGGGTGAACAAGATCGGCGTGCGCGCCGTCTCCGTCATCACCCGCGACGGCAAGGAACATCTGATCCCGAACGAGAACCTGATGACGCAGGAGGTGGAGAACTGGTCCTATTCCGACCGCAACGTCCGCGTCCGCATCCCCGTTGGCATCGGCTATGACAGCAACCTGAAGCTGGCGCAGGAACTGATGCTGCGCGCCGCGCAGGAAAGCCCTCGCGTGCTGCGCAGTCCCAAGCCCAATGTGTGGCTGACCGCCTTTGGCGAAAACCGCGTCGAACATGACATATTGGTCTGGATCAGCGATCCGGAAAGCGGGGTCGGCAATGTGAAGTCCGACGTCCTCGGCCGGTTGTGGCTGCTGTTCCGCGAACATGGCGTCACCATCCCCTATCCGCAGCGCGTCATCCACGCGCCCCGCGACGTTACGCCGCCGCAATAGGCCTTTTCTCGCGACAATTATGGCGAAAATCGCGCAAGACGCTGCGCAGCGCCACAATCACGCCTGATTTTGTTGCAGACCAGCAACATTAGAGAAGCAAACTACACGCTACGGCAATAAAATCTTGTGCACCGCAACCGGGGAAGGCATTTCGTCACCCGTTGAGGCAATCCGGTCCATCCCGCGCAGGGCGACAAGAGACCGGGGACCATGACGCAGGCGGGACGATCGCAGAACCATTAAGGGGATACTCAATGCGTAAGTCCATTCTCGGCCTTTCGGCTGTTGCTCTTGCCGCGCTCTCCGCGCCGGCCTTCGCCCAGGACGAACCCACTCCTGAACTGACCGTCACCGGCAATGCGGCTGTCGTCACCGACTATCGCTTCCGCGGCATTTCGCAGACCGACAAGCGCTTCGCGCTGCAGGGCGGCATTACCGTGACCCATGCGTCGGGCTTCTATGTCTCGACCTGGGGCAGCTCGATCGACGATTATGTCGCTGCCGGCAGCGACCAGGAACTGGACCTGATCGCAGGCTATTCCAAGACCGTCGGCGCGGCCACCTTCGACGTCGGCGTGCTCTATTACTACTATCCCGGTTCGGGCGGCGGCAACACCGACTTCGTTGAGCCCTATGCCTCGGTCAAGGGCACTTTCGGCCCGGCGACCGCCAAGCTGAGCGCTGCCTACGCCCCCAAGGCGAAGGCCCTGTCCGTCGGCAACGGCAAGGAAGACAATCTCTACGTTGCGGGCGACCTGTCGGCCAGCATCCCGAACACCCCGCTGGGCGTATCGGCGCATCTGGGCCACAGCTTCGGTCCCAGCTATCTGGTTCCCGTGGGCAAGGGCTATACCGACTGGAGCGTCGGCGCGACCTACACCTGGAGCCATCTGACCTTCGGCGTCAGCTATGTCGATACCGACACGCATTTCAGGCCCAATGCCGGCGTAGGCAACTTCCGCGATGCGGCGAGGGGCGGCGTGGTCGGTTCGGTCACCGCGTCCTTCTGATCGCCTGAAAAAGTCACGAAGGGGGCCGCGATCCATTGGGTCGCGGCCTTTTTCTTGTCCTTTGCGGGTCGCCTGAGCGCGGGCCTCGTTCTATACGGGCTGCATGACCGCCTTTCCGCTCGCCCTGATCTTCCTCGCCACGGTCGCCGCGATGGAGGGTTTCGCCTATGTCATGCACCGCTGGGTCATGCACGGGCCGGGCTGGTTCCTGCATGCCAGCCATCACCGCCCGCGCACTGGCCGGTGGGAAGCGAACGACCTTTATTTCGTGATCTTCGCCATGCCCTCTATCCTGCTGCTGCTGGGCGGCGTGCAATGGCAGTGGGGCGATTGGGCGACGGCGGTCGGCGCGGGCGTGGCAGCCTATGGCGCCATCTATCTCGGCTTCCACGACATCATCGTGCATCGCCGTGTCGCGCACCGATATGTCCCGCGCTCCGCCTATATGAAGCGGATCGTCCAGGCCCACCGCCTGCACCATGTGGTGGAGAGCAAGCAGGGCTGCGTCAGCTTCGGCTTCCTCGTGGCGCCCCCGCCGGAAGCGTTGAAGCGCGAACTTGCGGCGAATGGCAAGGCTGGGCTGCGCGCGGCCAAGGGGGGGTTGGAGGGCTGAAAGGGGTGGGAAGCGGACGTTCAGTTTCCGTTCGGGCTGAGCGAAGTCGAAGGGCTTCCATGCTTCGCCTCCGCTCAGCAGAGCCCTTCGACTTCGCTCAGGGCGAACGGATATCTAATGTCCGCCATTGGCCAAAACCAGCCGCCATTTCAGTAACCGGGCAGCCCTGAAAACCTCAGCGGCTCCATCGCGCCCAGATCGCGGTCGGCAGCATCAACCCGCGTGCTTCTTCGCGCACTGTCAGTTCGCCTGCTTCCACCGTGCCGGGCAGATCGGCAAAGGCCTGTTTCAGCAATTCCTCGATCGCCAGTGCCGACATCCGGACCGCATAGACGGTCAGGAACAGGAACCGGCTGTCCGCATCCAGCAACTGCCGGCAATGGGCGATAAGCTCCGGCAAATCCTCTTCCAGCCGCCAGACCTCGCCATCCGGCCCACGTCCATATTTGGGCGGATCGAGCAATATGCCGTCATAGCGCCGTCCGCGCCGCACTTCCCGCGCCACGAACTTGGCCGCGTCGTCGACGATCCAGCGGACCGGGCGGTCCTCCAGCGACGACAGCGCGGCATTGGCCCGCGCCTGCGCCACCGATTTCTTGGAGGCGTCGACATGCACCATCTGCGCGCCCGCCGCCGCCATCGCCAGCGTGCCGACGCCGGTATAGCCGAACAGGTTCATGACCTGCGCCTGATCCTTGTCCGCGATCTTGCCGCGCATCCAGTCCCAGACCGGCGCCATGTCGGGAAAGAAACCCAGATGGCGGAAGGGAGTGCAACTGGCCTGGAACGTCACTTCGTTCCAGTGCAGCGGCCAGCCTTCGGCCGGGACGGGGCGTTCATAGAACCAGCGACCGCCGCCTTCCTCGTCGGAACCGGGGATGAATTCGCCGTCGGCCTGCCAGTCGTCCTGCGCGGGCGCCCACATCGCCTGCGGCTCCGGCCGGATGAAGCGGTAACGGCCATAGCGTTCCAGCTTTCGTCCATGGCCCGAATCGATCAGGCCATAATCGGCCCAAGGTTCGCCAGTGAGGGTCTGGAGGTTCACCCTCAACCCCTCGGCGTCGCCCGCTCCGCGACATAGGCGGTGACCGCTTCGAAGGTGCCGGGCAGCTTGGCATAGGCCTCTTCCCGCGCGAACAGGTCGCCCACGCGCGAGGGCAGCGAAGGGCGCATGCCCGTCGCGCGCTCGACCGCCGTGGGGAACTTGGCCGCATGCGCCGTCGCCAGCGTGACCACCGGCACCGCCGGGTCGAGATCGATCGACCGCGCCGCCGCCAGCCCCACCGCGCTATGCGGATCGATCACCTGCCCCGCCGCGTCATAGGCCCAGCGCATCGCCATGGTCATGGCGTCCGCATCGACCCGCGCCGAGGTGAAGAGGGCCGAGGCCCCCTCCCGCTGCGCATTGGTGAGGCGCATCGCCTTGCTCGCCTCGAACCCCTTCATCTGTTCGGCCAGCGCTGCGCCGTCGCGCCCGCCCGCGTCGAACAGCAGCCGCTCGAAATTGGAGCTGACCTGGATGTCCATGCTGGGGGTCGCGGTCGCCACCACCTGGCCCTGGCTGTAATCGCCCTCGGCCAGGGCGCGGTGCAGGATGTCGTTGACGTTGGTCGCGACCATCAGCTTCGCGACGGGCAGGCCCATCTTCGTGGCGACATAGCCCGCGAACACGTCGCCGAAATTGCCGGTGGGGACGGAGAAGGCGATGGCCCGGTCCGGCGCGCCCAGGCGGACGGCGGCGTAGAAATAATAGACGACCTGCGCCATCAGCCGCGCCCAGTTGATGCTGTTCACCGCCGACAGGTTGAAGCGGCGCGCAAAGGCCGCATCGTTGAACATCGCCTTCACCAGCGCCTGCGCGTCGTCGAAGCTGCCGTCGATGGCGATGTTGTAGACGTTGGGCGCCAGCACCGTGGTCATCTGGCGGCGTTGGACGTCCGACACGCGGCCTTCGGGGTGCAGCATGAAGATGTCGATCTTCTCGCGGCCCGCGACGGCGTCGATCGCCGCCGAACCGGTGTCGCCGGAGGTCGCGCCGACGATGGTGAGGTGATCGTCCCGCCGCGACAAGAAGCGTTCGAACAACTGGCCTAGCAGTTGCAGCGCCACGTCCTTGAACGCCAGCGTGGGGCCGTGAAACAGTTCGAGCAACCAGTGCCGGTGATCGAGTTGGACCAGCGGCGTCACCGCGTCATGGCTGAACCGGCCATAGGCGGCGGTGCACAGATCGCGCAGTTCCTCCTCGCTGAGCGACCCGGCGACGAAGGGCGCCATGACCCGCACCGCCGTTTCGACATAGGACAGGCCCGCAAGCGCGCGAATATCCTCCGCGGAAAAGCTGGGCCAGCTTTCCGGCAGATAGAGTCCGCCGTCGGACGCCAGCCCTGCCAGCGTCACATCCTCGAACCCGAGCGCGGGCGCGCTTCCCCTGGTGCTCACATAATGCATGATGGGGTAGCCCGGTAGCGCTGGACGCGCCTTCGGGCAAGCTTTTAAGGTCGTGGCGTCCGTCTGCGCAGGGCGAGCAGGTAGATGATCGCCGCGATGGCGGCGAAGAAGAACCACTGGACGGCGTAGGCCAGATGGTTGTTGGGCACGTCGGCGGCGGTCGGCGGCGCCAGCGGTTTCAGGCCCGGCACAGCCTCCCCGGCGATCAGCATAGGGCGCAGGGGCATGGCCTTGCCGCCGATCCGCGACAGGAACGAGCGGTGATCCGGCTCCTCCCCGATCCACCCGCGCATCTGACCGCCCTGCCATTGGGGCTTGGCATCCGGGGTCCGGGCCACGCCCGCCGCCACCAGCAGGCCGGGGCCTTCCGCGCCCGTCGCGCATTCGGCGATATAGCGGTAGCCGACCGATCCGTCGGCGGCGCGCCCGGCTTCGCTGTGCCAGCGGACCACGCGGAGGCAATGGGCCGAGGAGCGGCGGAACAGAAGCTCGGGCGGCACGGGCGGATAGGCGGGGAAGGCGACGGAGGGCTTGGCTGGGTTGGCGGCGACCAGGACCAGCGTCGCTTCCTTTTCGGCGCGGCGTTGGAGTTGCCAGACGCCCAGGCCGATCATCACCAGCACCGCCGCCGCGACGATCAGCGTCGGGATAAGGGGCAGGCGCCGGGTCATGCTTCGCGATCCTTTGCGATGAGCCGCCCCTCGCGCGCCTTGTTATGATATTCGAGGATCAGCAGCGCGCCCTTTGCCACGCGCAGGCTGCCGATCACGGCGGCGACCGTCAGCGGTGTCCAGAGCAGGAGGTGCAGCCAGAGCGGCGGGTGGACCTTCAGTTCCAAGATCAGCGCCATCGCCACCATCAGCGCGCCGATGATCAGCGTAAGGAAGGCGGCGGGGCCATCCCCGACATTGAACTGGCCATAGTCCAGCCCGCAGGAGCGGCAGGACGCGGCAAAGCGTACCGGGCCGGAAAACAGGGTTTTTGCGCCGCATCGCGGACAAGCGCCGGTCGCCGCGCCGATCAGCAGGGGCTGTGGCGCAGGAGGATGAGGATCGGGGGCGGACATGGCGTCAGGCATAATGCCCGCCGCCGAAAAAGAAAACGGCCGGAACAGGTCCGGCCGTTTTTCCTGAATTCATCGGCGGAAGGATCAACCGCCGTGCATCGGCGCGCCCCAGCCGCCCCAGACATAGATGGCGACGAAGAGGAACAGCCACACCACGTCGACGAAATGCCAGTACCAGGCAGCGGCTTCGAAACCGAAATGCTGGCGGGGGGTGAAATCGCCCCTATGCGCGCGGATCAGGTTCACGATCAGGAAGATCGTGCCGACCAGGACGTGGAAGCCGTGGAAGCCGGTCGCCATGTAGAAGGCCGAGCTGTAGGGGCTGCCGCCGAACGGGAAGGGCGCATGGGCATATTCATAGGCCTGGATCGCCGAGAAGAGCGCGCCCAGGATGACCGTCAGCGTCAGCCCCTTCTTCAGCCCATCGCGGTCGCCATGGATCAGCGCGTGGTGCGCCCAGGTCACGGTGGTGCCGGAGCAGAGCAGGATCAGCGTGTTGAGCAGCGGCAGTTCGAAGGCGTTCATCACCTCTATGCCCTTCGACGGGAACATCCCCTCGATCGGCGCCAACTGGCTGGGGAAGAGCGAGAAGTCGAAGAAGGACCAGAACCAGCCCACGAAGAACATGACTTCCGATGCGATGAACAGGATCATGCCGTAGCGCAGGTGGAGTTGAACCACCGGCGTATGGTCGCCGGCATGGGCTTCGGTAATGACATTGGCCCACCAGCTATACATGGTGAACAGCACGCCCGCGAGGCCGACCAGGAAAACCCAGCCGCCGCCGGCCGGCGTGGCATCGGGATGCATCCACATGATCGCGCCGAAAGCCATGACCAGCACCGACATGGAGCCGAAAAAGGGCCAGATGCTGGGCGGAAGAATATGATAATCGTGGTTCTTGGCGCCTGCCATGACGTTTCTCATCCCCGTTCGCGTTATGATTGTGCCTTAGCTTGGCTTCTTGTCCTGCTCAACAGGATAGAAGGTGTAGCTGAGCGTGATTTCCTGCGTGTCCTTATTGTCGGCATCCGTCAATATCTTCGGATCGACAAAATAGATCACTGGCATGCGCATCTGCTGTCCCGGCTGAAGCGTTTGCTGGGTGAAGCAGAAGCACTGGATCTTGGTGAAATAGACGCCCGCCTGGGTCGGCGTGACGTTGAAGCTGGCGGTGCCGGTGACCGGCTTGTCCGACATGTTTTTCGCGACGAAGATCGCCATGTTGCGCGCGCCGATCGTCACCGTCTGGGTATGGCGTTCGGGATAGAATTGCCACGGCATGCCCGGCGTCACATTGGAATCGAAGCGGATCGACATGCGGTGCCCCGCCGCCTCGCTGACCTGCACATCGGCGGAGGCGCGCTGCGTCGTGCCGCCGAAACCGGTCTGCTCGCAGAAAAGCCGGTAGAGCGGCACGGAGGCGAAGCCCAGGCCCAGCATGGCGAGGCCCACGCCCGCCATGCCGATCATGGTCCGCCGGTTGCGGCGATCCCGGTCGAAGGGGGAAGGGGGAAGGCTGGCCATCACTGCCCGCCGCCGATCTTGGCGATGGTGATCGCGTAGAAAAGGATGACCAGCGCGGCCAGCAGCAGCCCGGTCACGATGGTCCGGGATTTCTGCCGGGCACGGATCTGCCTGTCTTCGTCCGGAGTCATGCGAACACCCACCGGTCGACGACCACCGCAGCAAAGAGCAGGAACAGATAGAGGATCGAATATTTGAACAGCCGCCGTTCGGGCGCCATGCGGGCGGGGTCGCTTTCCCGTCGGCGCAGCACCTGGAAGGCCATGGCGACGAACAGCGCCGTGCCGAGCAGGGCCGTCGTGCCGTAGATTGGGCCGGTCAGGCGCAACAGCACCGGCGCCATGGCGGCGACCGCCATGACCGCGGTGTAGAACCAGATCTGGCGGCGCGTCGCCACCTCGCCGGAGACGACCGGCAGCATGGGAATGCCCGCGGCGGCATAATCCGTCTTCACGAACAGGGCGAGCGCCCAGAAATGCGGCGGCGTCCAGAAGAAGATCAGCATGAACAGCGCCACCGGCAAGGCGCTGACGTCGCCCGTCACCGCCGCCCAGCCGATGACCGGGGGAAAGGCGCCCGCTGCGCCGCCGATCACGATATTCTGCGCGGTCCGGGGCTTGAGCCAGATGGTGTAGACGAAGACGTAGAAGAGGATCGACACGGCCAGCACGGCCGCCGCCAGCCAATTGGTCGCGACGCCCATCAGCAGCACGGAGAAGAAGGACAGCCCGACCCCGAAATGCAGCGCGGACTGGCGATCCATCCGGCCCGCGGGCAGCGGGCGGTTGGCCGTGCGCTTCATCTTCGCGTCGATATCCGCCTCATACCATTGGTTGAGCGTGGCCGCCGCGCCCGCGCCGAGCGCGATGCACAGAATCGCCGTGAAGGCCAGAACCGGATGGATATGACCCGGCGCCGCAAGCAGACCGCAAAGCCCGGTAAAGACGACCAGCGTCATCACCCTGGGCTTGGTCAGCGCGACGAAGTCCCGCCAATGCGCGGGAATCACGGGAACCGTACCTTCGGACATGAACGGCGAACTTGCCATAGTCTCCTCATGCGGCAACCCGGCACGATGGCCGCGCCGGGATCGCCTAGCTTCCAGAATTGGCGGCCTTTACGCCAATCCGGGCGTCCCGACAAACCGGAACGCCCCCTGGCCACGATCAGTCGATGACCGGCAGCGTTTCGAACTGGTGGAAGGGCGGCGGGCTGGACAGCGTCCATTCCAGCGTCGTCGCGCCTTCGCCCCAGGGATTGCCCTCCGCCTTCTTTCCGGCGACCAGCGACCAGATGAGGTTGACGAAGAAGATCAGCATGCCGGCGGCCATGATCTCATAGCCGTGGCTGGCGACCTTGTTCCAATAGGCGAAGGCTTCCGGATAGTCGGGGTAGCGGCGCGGCATGCCCGACAGGCCCAGGAAGTGCATCGGGAAGAACAGCAGGTTCACGCCGGCGAAGAACACCCAGAAGTGCAGATGGCCGAGGAATTCGTTGTACATCCGGCCCGACATCTTCGGGAACCAGTAGTAGAAGCCCGCGAACAGGCCGAACACCGCGCCCAGCGAGAGCACATAGTGGAAGTGCGCCACCACATAATAAGTGTCGTGCAGCACGTCGTCGACGCCGCCATTGGCCAGCACCACGCCGGTGACGCCGCCCACGGTGAACAGGAAGATGAAGCCCAGCGCCCAGACCATCGGCGTCTTGAAGCTGATCGAACCGCCCCAGATCGTCGCGATCCAGGAGAAGATCTTGATGCCGGTCGGCACCGCGATGACCATGGTGGCGGCGGTGAAGTACATCTTCACGTTCACCGACATGCCGGTGGTGAACATGTGGTGCGCCCAGACGACGAAGCCGACCACGCCGATCGCGACCATGGCATAGGCCATGCCGAGATAGCCGAAGACAGGCTTGCGGCTGAAGGTCGAGATGATCTGGCTGACGATGCCGAAGCCCGGCAGGATCATGATGTACACTTCAGGATGGCCGAAGAACCAGAAGAGATGCTGGTACAGTTCGGGGTCGCCACCGCCGGCGGCATCGTAGAAGGTGGTGCCGAAATTGCGGTCAGTCAGCAGCATGGTGATCGCGGCGGCAAGCACGGGAAGCGCGAGCAGCAGCAGGAAGGCGGTGACCAGCACCGACCAGACGAACAGCGGCATCTTGTGCAGGGTCATGCCCGGCGCGCGCATGTTAAGGATGGTGGTGATGAAGTTGATCGCGCCCAGGATCGAGCTGACGCCCGCGACGTGGAGCGACAGGATCGCCATGTCGACCGCCGGACCCGCGGAACCACTGGTCGAGAGCGGTGCGTAGACCGTCCAACCGGTGCCCGCGCCGTTGCCGGTGCCGCCAGGGAAGAAGGTGGAGCCGAGTAGCAGGGCGAAAGCGGGGACGATCAGCCAGAAGCTGATATTGTTCATCCGCGGGAAGGCCATGTCCGGCGCGCCGATCATGATCGGCACGAACCAGTTGCCGAAGCCGCCGATCATCGCGGGCATCACCATGAAGAAGACCATGATGAGGCCGTGGGCGGTGATCAGCACGTTCCAGAGGTGATAGGCCTGGTCCAGCGTGGCGCTGGGCCCGTCGCTATATTGCGCCCAGGCCTGGAGATACTGGATGCCCGGCTGCGCCAGTTCGGCGCGCATCAGGCCCGAAATCGCACCGCCGATGATGCCGGCGACGATCGCGAAGATCAGATAGAGGGTGCCGATATCCTTGTGGTTGGTCGACATGAACCAGCGCTGGAAGAAGGCCGGCTTGTGGTCGGCGTCATGATGCTCATGCACATGATCGCCGTGATGATCTGCGGTAATGGTGGTCATGGCGTCTATGCCCTTACATCAAAGCTTGGCGGCAGGTGCGGCGGCTGGCGCGGGCGCCTCGGCCGTGGTCGCGGCGGCGGCGCCCTTCAGCGTGCCGCCCTGCGACAGCAGCCACTGTTCGAACTGCGCGGGTTCCAGAGCCTCGATCGCGATCGGCATGAAGCCGTGGCGCGCGCCGCAAAGTTCCGAACACTGGCCGTAATAGACGCCCGGCTTCTCTATGGTGAAGCTCTTTTCATTGAGGCGGCCCGGCACCGCGTCCATCTTCACCCAGAGCGAAGGAACCGCGAAGCTGTGGATGACGTCCGCGCCGGTGATGATCAGCTTGATCGGACGGCCGACCGGCAGGACCAGGCGATTGTCGGGCGCGAGCAGATAAGGTTCGCCATTCGCCTCCGCCTTGTCCTTGGGCAGCATGTTGGAGACGAATTCCGGAATGCCGTTGTCGGGATATTCATAGCCCCAATACCATTGATAGCCGGTGACCTTGACGGTCAGCGCATCCTTGGGCGCGGGCCTGTACTGATCCGCGAGCAGGCCGATGGAGGGCACCGCGATCGCCAGCAGGATCACCACCGGCACCACGGTCCAGATCACCTCTATCACCGTGTTGTGCGAGGTCTTCGACGGCGTCGGATTGGCGCTGCGGCGGAAGCGGACCATCACGTAGAGCATCAGGATCAGCACGAAGATCGAGATGATGGTGATGATCGGCAGCAGCAGCACGTCATGCAGCCAGCGGGCCGTATGGCCGGTGGGCGAGAACTGCTTTTGAAGGGTGATTTCACCCGGCATCGGCATGCCGATTCCCGGCGTGGGCTTCATCCGCGGCGGCGCAGCCACCTTGGCGGCGGGCGCTGCCTCTGCGGCGGGCGCCGCTGCGTTGCTGGCCGAATCGGCGGCCGCCGCTTCATTCCCGGCAGCCGGCGCCGCGATCGCGGCATTTTCCTGGGCCAGTGCCGAACCGTTCAGCGCGAGCGTGGGCGCAAAAGCCAACAACCCGGCGAGAACGAGCGATTTCACCTTGTTCATAAGCGTCTTCTTACCCCGTAACCCCTTGGCGCCGCTGCAACGAAGACACACGCTTGCACGTTCCCCGCCCGTATCGGTCAGCCGCGGCTTATAAGCATCTTTTTTTACGCCTCAAGGTTCCACAACCAGATTTTCTTCGCTGTTGCAACGCCTAGTTGGTGAGCCTATCTCGCTCCCCGCGCACAACTGCGCAACATGGGGCGCGATCATGGGGTGACCCATGACGGGAAAGGCATGCCGCATGGCGCCCAAGCGGGCGGCATGGGCGAATGGATCGAAGACACGGATGACCGACGAGGAAGTATTAGCGGAATTCAGGGCTGCAGGCGCGTTGCTGGAGGGGCATTTCATTCTGTCCTCGGGCCGCCGCAGCGCCAATTACCTCCAATGCGCGCGCGTGCTGATGAATGCGGAGCGCGCCGGGCGGCTGGCCCGCGCCATCGTGCAGCAGCTGCCGCGAGAATTGCGGCAGGACATCGACCTGGTGGTGTCCCCTGCCATGGGCGGCCTGATCATCGGCCATGAAGTCGGCCGCGCCCTGGACAAGGACGCGGTGTTCCTGGAACGCCCGGAAGGCACGTTCGAGCTGCGCCGCGGCTTCGCCATCGCGCCGGGGCAGAAGGTGCTGATGGTCGAGGATGTCGTGACCACCGGCCTTTCATCCCGCCAGGCGATCGAGGCGGTCGAGGCGGAGGGCGGCATCGTCGTCGCCGAAGTCGCGCTGGTCGACCGTTCGGCGGGCGGGGTGGAGTTGGGCGTGCCCTTCTACCCGCTCGTCAGCATCAATTTCCCGGTCTACGAAGCCGACCAGATTCCGCCCGAACTGGCGGAGATCCCGGCGATCAAGCCCGGCAGCCGGAAGCAGTAAACATCATGCCCCACTCCCCCGCCTTTCTGCGCCTGGGCGTCAACATCGATCATGTGGCGACCATCCGCAACGCGCGCGGGGGAGCGCATCCCGACCCGGTCAAGGCCGCGCTGCTGGCGGTCAAGGCCGGGGCCGACGGCATCACCGCCCATCTGCGCGAGGACCGGCGGCATATCCGCGACGAGGATATCGCCACGCTGATGGCGGCGCTGAACGTGCCGCTGAATCTGGAAATGGCGGCGACGCAGGAAATGCTGGGCATCGCGCTCAAGCATCGGCCGCACGCCGCCTGCATCGTGCCGGAAAAGCGCGAGGAGCGGACGACCGAAGGCGGCCTGGACGCGGCCGGGCAGATCGAAGCGTTGCGGCCGATCGTCGGCGCGCTGAATGAAGCGGGCGTGCGCGTCAGCCTGTTCATCGAGCCTGACGCGGCGCAGATCGAGGCGGCGATTCGCCTGGGCGCGCCGGTGGTCGAACTGCACACCGGCCGCTATGCCCATCTGGAGGGGTCGGCGCGGGCCGAGGAACTGCGCCGGCTGGCCGACGGGGCGGCGCTGGCGGCGAAGAACGGCATAGAACCGCATGCGGGCCATGGCCTCACCTTCGACAATGTCGGGCCGGTCGCCGCCATTCCCCAGATAGCGGAACTCAATATCGGCCATTTCCTGATCGGCGAGGCGATCTTCGACGGACTGGAGGGCAGCATCCGGGAGATGCGCCGCCAGATGGACCTGGCGCGTTGATCGTCGGGCTTGGTTCCGACCTCTGCAATATCGAGCGGATCCAGAATTCGCTCGACCGTTTCGGCGAGCGATTCGAGAAGCGGGTTTTCACCGATGTCGAGCAGGTCAAGGCCAATCGCCGCCCCTTCACCAAGGCGGGCACCCTCGCCAAACGGTTCGCCGCCAAGGAGGCCTTTTCCAAGGCCGTCGGCACCGGGTTCAAGAGGGGCGTGTTCATGAAGGACATCGGCGTCGTCAACGCCCCCAGCGGCGCGCCGACGCTGGCGCTGACGGGGGGTGCGCTGGCGCGGCTGGAAGCGCTGGTCCCGGCGGGGCATCGGCCCATCGTCCACCTGACGCTGACCGATGACCATCCCTGGGCGCAGGCCTTTGTCATCATCGAAGCCGTGCCGCTATAGGCACGGCATTCCAGCCGGAAACCCTCCTATGACGGCAGCCGACATGAGCGAAAACGAATCCGCCCCTTCCGAACAGCCGACCCCGGCATCCGAACCGGGAAAGAGGTCGGTGAACTGGTGGCAGGAGGCGAAGAGCATCATCCTGCTGATCCTGGCGGTGCTGGCATTCCACAGCTTCGTCGCCAAGCCCTTCTACATTCCCAGCGAATCGATGATGCCGGTGCTGCTGAAGGGCGACCGGCTGGTGGTCAGCAAATATCCCTATGGCTGGTCCTATGTCTCCCCCAGCTTCCATCCGCTGCCTTTTCTGGAAGGGCGGGTTTTCGGGAGCCTGCCGGAGCGCGGCGACATCGTCATCGTATCCCCCCAGAACAAGCGGGAGGATTATATCAAGCGGATCATCGGCCTGCCGGGCGACATAGTGGAGGTGCGCGGCGGCCAGGTCGTGCTGAACGGCGTGCCCGTGCCGCAGAAGGTGCTGAAGCCCATCCGCATCCCCGTCGACGGCAACGCCCCCTGCCCGCCCATGCAGTTTCCCGGCGCGCTGGTGACGGACGCGAGCGGCCAAAGCTGGTGCGAACTGCCCGCGCGGCAGGAAGTGCTGCCCAACGGCAAGAGCTATGTCACCATCGACATGGGGCCGAGCACGCTCGACTGGTACGGGCCGGTGCGGATTCCGGCGAATCACGTCTTCCTGATGGGCGACAATCGCGACAACAGCGCCGACAGCCGCGCGCCGCTGGAGGAAAACGGGTTGGGCGGACCGGTGCCGTGGGAAGCCATTGGCGGCCGGGCGGAGTTCATCACCTTCTCGCTCGACGGCGATTCGTCGTGGAACCCGTTGAGCTGGCTGCATGCCTTCCGCGGCGGGCGGGCAGGGAACAGCCTGCGTCCGGCGAGCGTTACTCCGCCGAAATAAGCTTTTCAGGATAGGGGCTTGGCTTGAGCGGGACGAAAATCCACATCGAGGAACCCGGCCCCAGCGAATGGCGCAGCCCGCTGGTCCAGCATGAGAGCAAGCGGGCGGGCGTGTGGTTCGCCATGGGCATCGCCGTCGCGCTGGTCGTGCTGCTGGCCCAGCCGATCATGCTGATCATGGGTGCGCTGGTGCTGGCGACGATGATGGACGGCGGCGCGCGGCTGTTGGGCAGGATGTTGCCGATCGGGCGGGGCTGGCGGTTGGCCATCATATTGATGGCCGCGCAGGCACAGGCGATGCGGGTGATTATCGAGACGCAGATCAATCGGATCGGCCAGTGGTTGCAGCAACTGGGCATCACCACCACGCCGGGGGATTTCAAGAGCCTGGCGCAGCAGGCGATGAATTCGCTGGGCCGGGTGACGGCGGCGGTCGGGACCATGGTAGGCGCGATCACCAGCGGCGTCATGATGCTGGTGCTGGCCATCTTCATCGCGATCGAACCCAAGCTGTATGAACGGGGCGTCGCCTGGATGCTGCCGATGGACAAGCGGGGGCGTTTCTACAGCATCGCCGACAAGATGGGCTGGACGCTGCGCCGGCTGATGTTCGGGCGGTTGATCGGCATGGCGGTGGAGGGGGTGGGTACATGGCTGCTGCTATGGGCGGGCGGCGTGCCTATGGCGGGGCTGCTGGGCATATTGACCGGGCTGTTCGCCTTCCTGCCCAACATCGGATCGATCATTTCGGGCGTGCTGATCGTGCTGGTCGGCTTTTCCGCCGGGGCCGATGCGGGCTTCTATGCCTTTGGCGTCTATCTGGTGGTGCAGATCGTCGACGGCTATCTGATCGTGCCGATGGTCGCCAAGCGGGCCACGGACCTGGCGCCTGCTCTGGTGTTGGCGGCGCAAATCCTGTTCGGCGGGCTGTTCGGCATCATGGGGCTGTTTCTGGCCGACCCGATCGTCGCGATGATCAAGGTCTGGCTGGAAGAACGGTCGAAGGCGCTGGAGGCGGAGAATGACAGGAGTGCCGCCGTACCGGTGGTGGGATGAACCAATCCAGCCCCACAAGAAAAAGGGCCGGGAAATCCCCGACCCTCATTCGCTTTTCGACTGCGGCCGGACTTAGTTGCCCGGCATGCCCTGCGGCATTCCGCCCTGCTGCTGCATCATCTGCTGCATGCGCATGATGTCCGACTTGGACTTGAAATCATGCAACTGGACGTCGAACACCAGCACCGAATTGGCCGGGATCGGGCCTGCGGCCTGATCGCCATAGCCAAGCTAGGCCGGAATCCACAGGCGGTACTTGCCGCCCTTCTTCATCTTCTGCAGGCCTTCGGAGAAGCCGGGAACCACGCCATCCACCGGCATGGCGGTCTGCGGATTCTCATCGAACACCGTGCCGTCCAGCAACGTGCCCTTATAACCCACCAGCGCCACGTCGGCCGGGGTCGGGCTGGGGCCGGAGCCTTCCTCCAGCACCTTGTACTGCAGGCCCGATTCGGTCGTCACCACGCCTTCTTCGCCACCGTTATGCACCAGGAAGCTGGCGGGCGAGGGTTCCACGCCCTGCTGCCCGGCCCAGGCCAGGCCGCCAGCCGCCAGGGCCACCGCGACGATTCCCACCCAGAGGCGCGTCAACGACCCCTTGGCGATAGGACGAAGGGGAACGGCGGTGGTCGACATGCGCTATGCCTCGCAAATTGGTGCGGGTGATGTTTTCAGCGGAAGAACGGGACGATCAGCCGACCGTCCCGGAAACGGCGATCCTTAACGGACGCCGTCGCGCTCAGCGCGCTTGCGCTCCAGCTTGCGGGCGCGGCGCACGGCGGCAGCCTTTTCGCGGGCGCGCTTTTCCGAGGGCTTCTCATAATGACGGCGCAGCTTCATCTCGCGATACACGCCCTCACGCTGCAGCTTCTTCTTGAGCGCGCGCAGGGCCTGGTCGACATTGTTGTCGCGAACGATGATTTGCATAAGCCAGTCAAACTCCAGTCGAAAACGGAAGGATCGCCAGGAAAACAAAACCCTTCCCGACGGGCCGCCCGAATGAAATAGCGGTGAGTCGCCGCAGGTCACCCTGCGCCGTGTGGGGCGCGCCCTATCAGCAGAGTCGCGCAAATTCAACCCAAAAGCCGTTTTTCTCGACAGAGGCGCGGGATGGGCAGATAGTCGCCCCTATAAACAAGGAGGAGGATCGCCATGGCAACAGCCGCCAGGACCACCGGCAAACGCCCCGACATGTCGGCTTCGGAATGGGCCGCGCGCCGGCAACTCGCCGCATGTTACCGCATATTCGACCATCTGGGCTGGTCGGAACTGATCTACAACCATATCACCCTGCGCGTGCCGGAGGAAGAAAACGCCTTCCTGATCAATCCTTTCGGCCTTCTCTACAGCGAAGTGACCGCGTCGAACCTGGTCAAGATCGACATTGACGGCCATGTGCTGGACGGCAGCCCCTATCCGGTCAACCGCGCCGGCTTCACCCAGCACGGCCTGTTCCACCGCCACCTGCCCGACGCGCATTGCATCATCCATACCCACACCACCGCGGGCATGGCCGTCAGCGCCACGCGGGAGGGGCTGACGCCCACCAATTTCTACGCCGCCGCCTTCATCGGCCGAATCGCCTATCATGATTTCGAAGGCGTCACGATCCGTCCCGAAGAGGGCGAGAGGCTGATCGCTCATCTGGGCGACCGCCGCATCATGATGCTGCGCAACCACGGCACGCTGGTCATGGCGAAGTCCCTGCCGGAAGCGTTCCTGACCCAATGGCTGCTCCAGCGCGCCTGCGAGATTCAGGTGGCGACGGGCGCGGCCGGAACGCCGGTGGACATCCCGCCGGAGGTCATCGCCGTGCACCAGCGCGACCTGAGCGGCGTGCAATTGCCGGTCGGCCCCGGCGTGCCGGATTTCGAGGCGATGGTCCGGCTGATCGACCGCATCGATTCAAGCTGGCGGGATTGAGGCTGCATCGTCCTTCAGCGTTGGGCTTGGATGAATTTGGCGCTTGCCGGATGGGTTGGGTGGAAGGCCGACATCGCCAATCCTCCCCATCGAGAGATGGGGGGAGGGGGACCAACCGCAGGCTGGTGGTGGGGAAAGGGGCACGACCTCCGAAACTTCCCCTCCACCATTCGCTTTGCGAACGGTCCCCCTCCCCACGCTTCGCGCAGGGAGGATTTCAGCGTCCGCTTCGGGCCATTTCCCGGCTTTTCGATTTGTAGACGCGGCCCACGTGCGATTTTTCCGCGAGTCATCCGCATTTTGCCGTTGATCGGCGCAACCGTTCATGTTTTCCTTGGGCCTGCACTGGGAAAGAGGCGAAATTTTTGGCGACGAAGTGGAATGATGACGCATCGCACCGCATGGGCCATGCCCGGCGGATGAGTACGCATCTGGCTGCCGCCCTGATCGTCTTTTGCCTGCTTCAGATTTTCATCGTCGCCAAGATGGGCGGATCGCTGCTGCTGCATCTGGGCATCATCATCGCGATCGGCGGCTTTGCCGTCGCGGCGCGGGGGCTAGAGCGGCGGTGGGAAATGTTCGACCGGAGCGGCCTGTCATCCCACGGCCTGGACCTGCGCTTCCGCCGTGATCTGGTGCAGCTCTGGTCCGCCAGCGTCGTCGGCGGGCTGCTCTGGATTCCGGTCGCGATCATCTTCCGCGCTCTGTTCGGCTGAACCCAAACCCGCGGTCCGTCGTTGTTCCTTCCTGACGAGAAGGAGCAACCCCCATGGCCGACACCAGCATCTTCGACCGACTGAAGCAGGATCACGACGCGCATCGCCAATTGTTCGACAAGATGGCCGATGCGCAGGACGAGCCCGACCGGCTGGAAAAGCTGTTCGAACAATTCAGGGTCGAAGTGACGGCCCATGCGGCGGCGGAGGAGGAGACGCTCTACGCCACCATGCTGGCGCGGCCGGACCTGCGCGAAGACGCGCAGCACAGCGTGTCGGAGCATAAGGAAATCGACGATTATCTGGAGGAGCTGGAGGACGCCCCCTTCAACGGGGAGGAATGGCGCCGGATCTTCGCCGATATGAAGAAGCGCTATCTCCACCATATCGAAGAGGAAGAGGAGGAGATGTTCCCCGATGCGGCGAAGGAATTGAGCGCGGAGGAAGAGGAGAAGCTGGCGTCCCTGTTCGCCCGGCGCAAACCGGCGGAAATCCAGAGAGCGGAGGGGGCTGATTAACGCCGCCGCACCCGCTGCCCGCTCTATCGGAACATGGCGCAACGGGGCTCACAACAACCCCAGCCGCGACAATTTCCCCAGCAATTCAGGCGACATCGCGTCCAGATCATTGGCCTCGCCCGAGTCCAGATCGGGCGGCGCATCCTTGTCTTCCAGATAGCGCCAGCCCTGATGCGCGCGCTTGGGCAGTGCGCGGACCGGGATCAGGCGCGGCTCCAGCCTGATCCAGTAACGGCCCTGCCCCGTTTCCTCAAAGCCCCATATCGGGCTGCGTCCGACCAGTTGATGGCCGTGAATCCAGAAGAGCGAACCGCCCGCCAGTTCCTCCAGCCGCTTGGGCAGATAGCGGGTGGTGAGGCGCGCCTCCTCCGCATGGCTTTCCAGCCAGGCGCGGAGCGTGGCGGGGCTTTCGCTTCGGAAAGCGATCTTGGTGAGGTGGAGCGGCATGGTTTGAAGATGGGCCGTGACCGGCGGAGGTCAAGACCCGCTACAGGCCCCAGACCGTGGCCAGGCCCAGGAAGGAGAAGAAACCCATCACGTCCGTCATCGTCGTCACGAACACGGCGGAGGACACGGCCGGATCGACATTCATCCGGTCCAGCGTCACCGGCACCAATATGCCCGCCAGCCCCGCCACCAGATTGTTGATCAGCATGGCGAGCGCGATGACGATGCCAAGGTCGTGATTGCCGTAGATCAGCCCGACAGCGACGCCAATCAATATGCCCAGCGCCGTACCGTTGGCGCTGGCGATGCGGAATTCGCGGACGATCTGGCGGATGGTGTTGGAACTGGTGAGCTGGTTGGTGGCAAGGGCGCGCACGGCGACCGCCATGGTCTGCGTCCCCGCATTGCCGCCCATGCCCGACACGATCGGCATCAGGACGGCAAGCACCACATATTTGGAGATGGTCGCCTGGAACAGCCCGACCACCGACGCCGCCAGGATCGCCGTGCCCAGATTGACCACCAGCCACTGGAGGCGCGTGCGCACCGTTTCCAGGATCGGCTGGTTGATGTCGCCCTCGCCCGCGCCGGACAGGCGGAGTATGTCCTCGCCCGCTTCCTCGGAGATGATGTGGACGATGTCGTCGACCGTGATCATGCCGACCAGCCGTCCGCTGGCGTCCACCACGGCGGCGGAGATCAGCGCATATTTCTGGAAGCGCAATGCGACCTCTTCCTGATCCATGTCGACCGGGATCAGCGTCTGTTCGCGCTTCATCAGGTCCGCCATGGCGACGCTGCGCGGGCAGGTCAGCACCCAGCTTAGCTGGCAGGTGCCGATCGGCTTGTGCGCTTCGTCGACGACGAAGATTTCCCAGAAATCCGTCGTCAGGTCGGACATGTCGCGCAGATAGTCGATCACCTGCCCGACCGTCATATGTTCCGGCACCGCGACCAGATCGCGCTGCATCAGGCGGCCGGCGGATTCCTCCGGGTAGGAGAGCGCGCTTTGGATGGCGGCGCGGTCTTCCGGCTCCATCGCGTCGAGGACGGCCTGCTGGTCGGCCTCCTCCATATCCTCGATGATGGCGACGGCGTCGTCGGTGTCGAGTTCGGCGGCGAATTCGGCCACCTGTTCGGGCAGCAGCGCGTCGAGCAGGTCGTCGCGGACATAGTCGTTGAGTTCGGACAGAACCTCCGCGCCGACCAGGTCGCCCAGCGCGGCCGCCACCTCGCCGCGCCGTTCGGACGGGGTGAGTTCCAGAAGATCGGCAATGTCGGCGGGGTGCAGCGGCGAGACCAGTTCGCGCGCCCGGTCGCGGTCGTCCGCCTCCACCGCGTCCAGCACGGCGGAGACGAATTCGCCCTTCAGCCGGTCATCCTCGTCATGGCGGGATTCGGCCTGTTCAGCGGCGATATCGCCCAGTTCGTCCGGCCGGGGTTCGGCCGTATCGGCTCGTTCGCTCATCGCGTCCCCTACTGTCCGGTTCCTGTAACATCTGCCCGCTTTTGCCGATGCCCGTCATAATTGCAATGCCCCAAGGCGCTTCCATCCCGGCCTTAACGCTTTATATGGTCGATCATTCCCATTTTCCCCCAAGAGAGGATTTTTCATGGCCGACGACACCCTGACCCTTACCCTCGACAGCGGCGGCGACGTCGTCATCAAGCTGCGCGCGGACCTGGCCCCCGGCCATGTCGAGCGGATCACCGCACTGGCCAAGGACGGCTTCTATGACGGCGTCGTGTTCCACCGCGTCATCCCCGGCTTCATGGCCCAGGGCGGCGACCCGACCGGCACCGGCATGGGCGGATCGAAGCTGCCCGACCTGAAGGCCGAATTCAGCCGCGAACCGCATGTCCGGGGCGTCTGCTCCATGGCCCGCGCGATGAACCCCAACAGCGCGAACAGCCAGTTCTTCATCTGCTTCGACGACGCCACCTTCCTGGACGGCCAGTACACCGTCTGGGGCGAAGTCACGTCCGGCATGGAGCATGTCGACGCCCTGCCCAAGGGCGAGCCGCCCAAGACCCCCGGCAAGATCGTCAAGGCGACTATTTCTTAAGAAGCCCGTCGGTGGCTGAGATGGCGTTGCCCGTCTCCGCCGCTTCGTCCGCCGGCGGTTCATAGGGACCGATGCTTTCGATATGCCAGCGGCGATCCGCCTCGCCGGAGCCGGGCACGTCGTTGACCCGGCGCAGCGTCACCTGGCGCAACCGGTACCAGGGTTTGCCGTTCGCGGCGAGCCGGCCATAGACCTGCACCGGCACGGTCACGAACAGCGACCCCGCCGCGCCCTCCAGCTCCCCCGGCGCGCCGACATGGGCGTGCACTTCGCTGAAATTGCGGAAGCGGGCGGCGAAACGGACATCGTCCTCCGCGCCGATGGCGCTGTTGTCGTTCCACAGATCCTGCGCATCGCCATAGCGCTTCTCCTCCAGCAGGCCGTAATAGCCCTGCACCACCTGGGCGGCGCCCTGCGCGCCCTTGGGATCGATGGAATCCTCCTCCCCCACCGGATCGGGATCGACCGGCAGGCCGCCGGGCGTGCCGGGCGCGGGCGGGTCGAGCGGCTCCATCACCGCCATCGCTTCCGCCCGGACATTATTTTCGACCTGCGCGGCATTCGCGCCATTGGCCAGATTGTCGATCGCGCTCTCCTCCCGGCCGTCGCAGGCCGCGAGCAGGAGCAGGGCAAAAACTGCGCTATGCCGAACCCGCATCAGTCGCGCCGGCCACGCCAGCCGTCGCGCCGGGACCGGTTGCCGCCGTCGGACCGCGCGCCGTTTTCGGAACGCGCAGCACCATCTGAACGGACTCTGGGTGCATTGCCCCAATTTCGTTCAGCCCGTGATGTGGTCATATCCCCTTGCCCTCTTCCTGGTTGCGGCGCCTGCGCGCTTGCGGCGGGATTGCCCTGACGGGCGTTCCGCCAATTTCCGTTCCACCGATTGCCATCGCCGCCGGACCGTTCCCGCCAGCTTTGGCGCGGCGCGCCATTGTTCCAGTCGCCGCGCCTGCCGTCGTCCCGGCGGGCTTCGCGGCGGCCCTCCCAATAGCGGCGCTGGCCTTCGTTCCAGCGTTGGCGGTGGCCGCTGCGATTATAGACATAATAGCCGCTGCCGGGATAATAATAGCCGTTATACCAACCGCTATAATAGCCCGGCCGGTAATAGCCGGAGTTCCAATAATCGTCATAATAGCCGCCGCCATAATAGCCGGTGCCGACGCTGACGCCGCCATAATAGCCGTCGTCATAGCCGCACCCGCCCAGGGCCAGCACGCCGGCAAGACCGATCGCGGCGAGGAAACTCTGTCCGGTCCAGGCCATCGCCCTTCTCCTTCATCCTGCATATCCACCATGCATAGGGCGGGCTGTTTGAATTGGTGGTGAATGGCGGGATTTGGAGAGAGAAGCGGGCTGTTCATGGGCATTTTTGGCCGAAGTTCACAGTGTATGCGCGCGCGTGCCTGGGCGCGCGTATGCGAGAGGGTGTTGCAGGGGCCGTTTCGAAGAGGGATGCGGGATAGGGCGGTGGGCGCGGAATAGGACAGGAGGAAATAAGCGGCTGTAGGGGAAATAGGATGGTTTTTTAGGGGGTGTGGCCGTTGGGTTACGGTGTCCGCCGTGTGAACTGGGTTTGGGAACAGGGAGCGTTTAAGGGCTGAGGATGGCCAATCCAGGACATTCCTTCTCCCTTGAGGGAGAAGGATACGAAGCCTTGGCGACGAAGGAGCCTAGGCGCAGTTGGATGAGGGGGAGCGGGCCTGCGGCCCGCGCGATCCTGTGGATCGAGCGAACAGGTAAGGGCTGCCCCGCAGCCCTTAGATCATGCCGGGGGCATAATCGACCTGTTCGCTCCCCTCACCCAGCTACGACTAAGGCAGCAAGCTGCCAAGTCTTCGCAGCCCTCTCCCTCAAGGGAGAGGGATTTGGACTGTCCGCTCTCCAACCTCAGCCGCTATTCCTCAGGGCCGTGGCGATGGCGTTGATGGAGAGTTCTATGCCTTCCTTGATGCGCGGGTCGTCCTCTCCGCCGCGGTGGCGCTTCATCAGTTCGACCTGGAGCAGGTTCAACGGCTCGATATAGGGCAAGCGCAGGCGGATCGAGCTGTCCAGCTTCGGATTCTTCTCCAGCAGGCGCGACTGGCCGGTGGCGGCGAGCAGGCCGTCATGCGTCTTGTCCCAGCCGTCCCGGATGCGGTCGAAAATCCCGGCCCCCTGCGCCTGATCCTCCACCAGCGGCAGATAATGGGCGGCGATGCCAAGGTCGGACTTGGCCAGCACCATCTCCAGATTGGCCAGCGCGGATTGCAGGAAGGACCAGTGCTGCGCCATGTCCGCCAGCAGCGCCTTGTCCTCGAACGCGCTCAACGCATGGCCGACGCCGTACCAGCCGGGCAGCATCACCCGCGCCTGCGCCCAACTGAACACCCAGGGGATGGCGCGCAGATCCTCTATCCGGGTGCTCTTCGTGCGGCTGGCCGGGCGGGAACCGATCTTGAGGCCCGATATCTCCTGGATCGGGGTTAGTTGGCGGAAGAATTCCTTGAACCCTTCGGTGCCGTAGACAAGGTCGCGATAGGCGGCGAAGGCGGTCTTCGACAGTTGGTCCATAGCGGCGGCGAAGCGGGCGGCGTCGCGGTCCGAAATGGCTTCGGGTTCGAGCGAGGCGAGCAGGGTCGCGCTGGTCATCGCCTCCAAATTGGTCATGGCGACGTCGCGGGTGCCGAATTTGGCGGCGATCACCTCACCCTGTTCGGTGATGCGGATGCGGCCCTGCACCGTGCCCTTGGGCTGGGCCTGGATCGCCGCGAAGGAGGAGCCGCCGCCGCGCCCGACCGCGCCGCCGCGACCGTGGAATAGCTGCATCGCCGTGTTGGCGTCGGCGAAGACGGGGGCCAGCGCCTTGCTCGCCTGGAACAGCCCCCAGGTGGAGGTGAGGTAGCCGCCATCCTTGTTGCTGTCGGAGTAGCCGATCATCACTTCCTGATGGCCGCGTCCCCGCGCCACGCCCGCTATTTCGGACAGGCCGAAATAAGCGGTCATGATCGAAGGCGCGGCCTCCAGGTCGGCGATGGTTTCGAACAGCGGCACGGCCATGATCGCGGCCTGCGGGGCGCCGTCTTCGCCGATGCGCCAGAGGCCCGCTTCCTTGAGGATGATGTTGACTTCGAGCAGGTCGGAAACGCTCTCCGCCTTCGAGATGATATAATGGGTGATGCATTGCGGGCCGTAGACGCGGTGCGCCTCCGCAGCGGCGTGGATGATAGCGAGTTCGGACGCGGTCTGCTCCGAATATTCGGAGAAGCGCGTGCCGAGCGGCCGGTTGTTCGCCAGTTCGCGGCGCAGCAGGGCGATGCGCGCATATTCGTCGAGCGCGACATAATCCGCCTCCACCCCCGCGACCTTCAGCAGTTCGGCGACGACGCTCTGGTGGACGTCGCTATTCTGCCGCATGTCGAGCGTGGCGAGGTGGAAGCCGAACGTCTCGACCGCCCGGATCAGGCGGCCCAGCGCGCCTCCGGATGCCAGCGCGCCGCCGCCTTCGCTGGCGAGGCCCTGCGCCACCGTCACCAGATCGCGGCGCAGGTCCGACGGGCTGGCATAGGCTTCGCCCTTGAGGGTGGAGGGGCGCGACGGATTCTTGCCGATCAGCGCCTGATAGGTGGCGGCCAGCCGGGCGTAGATGCCGGAAATGGCGCGGCGATAGGGTTCGTCCTGACGGCTGGGCGAAACGTCGCCGCTGGCGTCGGCCAGGTCCAGCACCGATTGGGGCACATGGGCGAGTTCGGTGGAGAGGGAGAGTTCCGCGCCCAGGGCGTGGAGCGCCTCCATATAGAAGGTCAGCGCCGCCTCGCACCCCTTGGCGAGGGCGAGGCGAAGCTGCGGCGCCTGGACGAAGGGGTTGCCGTCGCGGTCGCCGCCGATCCAGTTGCCGACGCGCAGGAAGCTGTGCGGGCGCGCGCCCAGGACGCGCTCCCAACGGGCGTAGAGGGCAGGCAGCACCGGCAGGAAAACGTCGCGGAAATAAGCGAGGACATTTTCGATCTCGTCCGCGACGAACAGCTTTTCGCGGCGCAGGGGGCGGGTCTGCCACAGCAGCGCGATCTGGCGGAAGATCGCCTCGTCGAGATTTTCGCCATCGTCGGTTTCCGTCCGGCCGCCGTCCTTGAGCAGCATCAGGTCGGCGATGCGGTTCTTGTGGTCGATCATGCTCTTGCGCCGCACCTCGGTCGGGTGGGCGGTGAGGACCGGGACGATCAGGGCGTGGGAGAGGAGGTCAAGCACCGCCTGACGGTCGATGCCGTGGGAATCGAGCTTTTCCACGGCGGAGGCGACGTCGGCGCCCGGCTCCGCGGCGACGCCCTGCCGGTCCTCGGCCAGGTTGGCGAGCATGGAGAAGAGCATGAAGCCGCGCACGAAGGACAGCGTGTCGTCCAGGCTGAGCGCGTCGAGGCCGGTGTCGACAACATCCGCGCCGTGCAGGCCACGTGCCCGATCAACCGAGGCGGAGCGGATATATTCGGTCTGCTTGTATATCTTCTCCCCGCCATAGGCGCGAATGACGTCGCCCAGCAACCGGCCAAGGTAACGGATATCGGGGTTCTGCGTGATCGCAGGCGCGGATGAGGGTGCAGGATTCGCCATGATGGATCTATGCTGCATTGCAACAATCGAATGGTCAAGGGAATCCGGTTCCTGCCCCGAATGACAGCAGGGTTGCGCGAGGGGCCTGCCCTGGGCCAAAGGAAAGCCGTGACCGCCAGCATCAGCATAGGAAATGACAGCAACGGCAATGCCGTTCTGGTCGACGTGGAGGAATTGCTCGCCACCCGGCTGCTCGTCCAGGGCAATTCGGGATCGGGCAAATCGCATCTGCTGCGCCGCCTGCTGGAGGAAAGCGCCGCATTGGTCCAGCAGGTGGTGATCGATCCCGAGGGCGATTTCGTCACGCTGGCCGATGAATATGGCCATGTGGTGATCGACGCGGGCGACTATAATGAGCGCGAGATCGTCAAGATGGCGGCGCGGATTCGCGAACACCGCGCTTCGGTGGTGCTGAGCCTGGAATCGCTGGAACTGGAGGCGCAGATGAAATGCGCCGCGACGTTCCTGTCGACGCTGTTCGATGCGCCGCGGGACCATTGGTATCCGGCGCTGGTGGTGGTCGATGAGGCGCAGATGTTCGCCCCGGTGGCGGCGGGCGACGTGTCGGACGAGGCGCGGCGGCTGTCTCTGGCGGCCATGACGAACCTGATGTGCCGGGGGCGCAAGCGCGGGCTGGCGGGGGTGATCGCGACGCAGCGGCTGGCGAAGCTGGCGAAGAATGTCGCGGCGGAGGCTTCGAACTTCCTGATGGGGCGGACCTTCCTGGACATCGACATGGCGCGGGCGGCGGACCTGCTGGGCATGGAGCGGCGGCAGGCGGAGCAGATCCGCGATCTGGAGCGGGGGCGGTTTCTGGCGTTGGGGCCTGCCATCTGCCGGCGGCCGGTGGCGGTGAAGATCGGGCCGGTGAAGACCAGCACGCGGGGCGGCACGCACAAGCTGATGCCGCCGCCCGTGACCGCGACCGGGGATTTGCAGGAGTTGCTGTTTGCCGGTGCGGGCGAGGAAGAGGCCTTGCCCCCTCCTCCGGCGCGCGCGGAGTCGCCGCCTTTGCCTGCCGAGGAATTGATGCGGGCGCTGGCCGCCGCGCCTTCGGCCAAAGCTGCCGCGCCGGAACTGGACTTCGGGCAGAATGAGCCGGTGGTGATCGCCGTGCTGGAGGAAATCGTCGCCGATCTGGGCGATGCGCAGCCGAGCGTTTCGACGCTCTATCAGGATTTCGGGGTGCGGTGCCGGATGAAGGGGGTGAAGACCCCGCCGCTCGACCTGCCCGCCTTCCGCAAGCGTTTCGCCATGGCGCAGGCGGGGATGTTCGATGCCGCCGATCCGCGCTGGGCCGATGCGATGAAGGCGGCGGAGCCGGTGCCGGAGGATATGCTGGCCCCCTTCCTGCTGATCGCGCGGGCGGCGATGCAGGGATTGCCCTGCCCTGACGATGCGGCTTTGGCGCGGGCCTATGGCACCAGTTCGCCGGGGCGCGTGCGGCGGCTGATCGACTATATGGAAAAGCTGGGCGTGGTCGTGGCGCGGACCGATTTCGGCGGGCGGCGGTCGATCGGCGTGCCGCAACTGGGCCTCAGCACGGCGGCGGCGGAGGGATGAGCGCTTCGGTCCTGTTCGTGTGCCTGGGAAATATCTGCCGGTCGCCGCTGGCGGAAGCGGCGCTGCGGGCGGAGGCGGAGCGGGTGGGGCTGGAGATCGTCGTGGATTCGGCCGGGACCGGGGATTGGCATGTCGGATCGCCGCCGGACCGGCGCGCGCAGGCGGTGGCGCTGCGGCACGGGATCGACATTTCGGGCTATCGCGGGCGGCAGGTGACGGCGGCGGATTTCCGGCGCTTTACGCATGTCTTCGCGCTGGATGCGGAAAATTTGGGGAATTTGCGCCGGGTGCGCCCGTCGGATGGGACGGCGGAACTGCGTCTGCTGATGGACATGGTGCCGGGGCGCGAGGGGAGCGGCGTGACCGATCCCTATTTCGGCGATGACGCCGGGTTCGATGTTACCTGGGCCGATGTGACGCGGGCCGCGGAGGCGATATTGGAACGGTTGCGGGAATAGCCCCCTCCGTTCGGGCGAGAGGGGTTGGATGGGCCGGGCGTCATCCAACATCCGCTGCAGGTGGAGGTGACCTGCCCGGCAATCGCCGAGCAAGATCACCCCCGGAAGTCAGCCAGCTTTTCAATCATGCTCCCGGTCGCCGGCGCCCATATAAAGCTCGCTGCCGGTCTGCCGGAAGATTTCGCTCATCTCCGCCATGCCCTTTTCGGCATCTTCCGCCGCGATGAAGCTATTGGCGGGCTGGTTCTGTTTCGCCGCGAAATCGCGCACCTCCTGCGTGATCTTCATCGAGCAGAATTTCGGCCCGCACATGGAACAGAAATGCGCGCTCTTGGCGCCCTCCGCCGGGAGGGTCTGGTCGTGATATTTCTCCGCCGTGTCGGGGTCGAGCGACAGGTTGAACTGGTCGCGCCAGCGGAATTCGAACCTTGCGCGGCTGAGCGCGTCGTCGCGGACCTTGGCGGCGGGGTGCCCCTTGGCCAGGTCGGCGGCGTGGGCGGCGAGCTTGTAGGTCACCACGCCCACCTTCACGTCGTCGCGGTCGGGCAGGCCCAGATGCTCCTTGGGCGTGACGTAGCAGAGCATCGCCGTGCCGTACCAGCCGATCATCGCCGCGCCGATGCCGCTGGTGATATGGTCGTAACCCGGCGCGATGTCGGTGGTGAGCGGCCCCAGCGTGTAGAAGGGCGCCTCTCCGCAGGCCTCAAGCTGCTTGTCCATATTCTGCTTGATCTTGTGCATCGGCACATGGCCGGGGCCTTCGATCATCACCTGCACATCCTGTTCCCAGGCGCGCTTGGTCAGTTCGCCCAGCGTGTAGAGTTCGGCGAACTGCGCCTCGTCATTGGCGTCCGCGATCGATCCGGGGCGCAGGCCGTCGCCCAGCGAATAGGCGATGTCATAGGCCTTCATGATTTCCGTGATCTCATCGAAATGTTCGTAAAGGAACGATTCCTTGTGATGGGCGAGGCACCATTTCGCCATGATCGATCCACCCCGGCTGACGATGCCGGTGACCCGCTTCGCCGTCATCGGGATATAGGGCAGCCGCACGCCCGCATGGATGGTGAAATAGTCGACGCCCTGCTCGGCCTGTTCGATCAGCGTGTCGCGGAAGATTTCCCAGGTCAGTTCCTCGGCAATGCCGCCGACCTTCTCCAGCGCCTGGTAGATGGGCACGGTGCCGATCGGGACCGGCGAGTTGCGCATGATCCATTCGCGGGTGTCGTGGATGTTGCGGCCGGTCGACAGGTCCATCACCGTGTCCGCGCCCCAGCGGATCGACCAGACCAGCTTGTCGACTTCGCTCGCCACGTCGGAGGCGACGGCGCTGTTGCCGATATTGGCGTTGATCTTCACCAGGAAGTTGCGGCCGATGGCCATCGGTTCGGATTCGGGGTGGTTGATGTTGTTGGGGATGATGGCGCGACCACGGGCGACCTCGTCACGGACGAATTCCGGCGTCACATAGTCGGGGATTTCCGCGCCCCAGTCATGGCCGTCGCGCACATATTCGGCCAGCCGGGCGCGGCCGAGATTCTCGCGTTCGGCCACATATTCCATCTCCGGCGTGATGATGCCGCGGCGGGCATAGTGCATCTGGCTGACATTGGCCCCGGCCCTGGCGCGCAGGGGCCGCTTGATGGTGTTGGGAAAGGGCTGGACGCCGCCGCTGCGGTCGGGGCCTTTCAGGCCGTTATCCTCCGGCTGGATGGCGCGGGCGTCATATTCCTCGACATCGCCGCGACCGACGATCCAGTCCCGGCGCAGCGCGGGAAGCCCGGCCATGATGTCGATGCGGGCGTTGGGATCGGTATAGGGGCCGGACGTGTCATAGACGCGAACGGGCTGCTCGCCGCTGCCGGGTTCCAGGTCGATCTCTCGCATGGCGACCTTCAAGGGGCCGACATGGATTTTGCGCGAGCCGCGAATAGGCCCGGTGGTGACGCGCATTTCGGTGCGGGCGGGGACGTCGGCCATGGATTTTCCTTTCAGGCGATGACGGTGGCGCGGCCAGTCAGGCCGGCGAGGAAGAGGAGGATGCCGAGGACGATGCTGACGATCGCCCAGGCGCGGGTGAAGTTGAGGGACTTGGCGCCGATCCTGATGAGTGGACCGGGAACGGCGAGCAGCAGCGCGCCTTCGATCAGCGCCACATATCCGATCAGGCTGACGATGATGGACAGCGGGTCGCGCCAGATGCTGTGGATCAGCACCAGCGCCGCCCCGACCGCGAAGACCGTAAAACCCAGCGCCATGACGAGGCCGGGCGAGCGTTCCAGATCGTCCATCATCTGCCGCCAGCGTTGGGGCGCGGTGAGGCCGCCTATGCCGACCACGATCATGTAGAGGCCGATGGCTTCGGCCAGGCGCAGGGTCAGAACGGAAATGGTGTCCATGGGCGTGCCGTCCTCCTCTTGCGCTCTGGGGCGAAGGGCGGGCGCGGGCTGCTTTTGCGAACAAGCCGTTCCCTCCCTACGCCGGTCTTATCCGGATCAGGTTCAGCGGGTCGCGGCCACGTCAGCCGCCTCTCAACCGTCTGTGGACGGTCCCCCGGGGATGGCTTGCGTGTAGCCGATACGGGACGCCAACGGAAGCCCTGTTGTGGCGCTGGACAGCCAAGGGGCTTTTCCGCTTTAGTTGCCCGCGATGAGGCATCCCGATCTGTCCACGAAGGAAGGGCGCAAGGCGCACCGGCATGAGATGCGCATGGTGGCGGTGAGGCCGCGCCGTTGGGGGTTGTGGCTGTTGACGGCGGGATTCCTGCTGGTGCTGACGCCTTCCGCGCTGAATGTGCACAGCCTGTTCGGGCTTTGGCCGCCGATGCTGGGGGCGGCGTGCATCATCGTGGGCGTGCCGCTGCTGGTGACGAGCGTGGTGCTGAAGCGGCGCTATCTGCGGCAGCGGGTGGCGGGGCAGGCCATGGTGGGGCGGATCAAGGGGTGAGCGGCCGCAAATGGCCATGAGCGGAAATTAGAAACCCGTTCGGGCTGAGCCCTTCGTCTGCCTGCCAGGGCAGGCGCTCAGGATAAACTTGCCTCCGGCAAGTCGAAGCCCTTAGCCGAGCGAAGCGAGGCTCCTTTTGCTTCGCCTTCGCTCAGCAAGACCCTTCGACAGGCTCAGGGCGAACGGAAATTGAATGTCTGCCTTCCGCCCCTTCACCCCACCGCCTCGAACATCAGTTTCATTCCCGTCCTTGGCCGGATCGTCAGGCGGCTGATCGGTTCCGGCTTGAACCCTTCCGGCACCGACAGGCGATAGCGGCGCACCACGCTTGCGATCACGGTCATCACCTCCTGCTGGGCGAAGCCTGCACCCACGCAGACGCGGGGACCGCGGCCGAAGGGGAACCAGGCCTGCTTCACCATTTCCGCATTGGCGGGGTCTTCGAAGCGGGCGGGGTCGAAGCTGTGGGGGCAGGCCCAATTATCCTTGTTCCGCTGGGTGAGCCAGGGGGCGACCACCAGCATCGCGCCTTCCTCCAACTGCTTGTCGCGCATCGGCATCGGGCAGGTGACTTCGCGGGGGAAGAAGGCGACCGGCGGATAGAGGCGCAGCGTTTCGCGGAAGATGTTGCGGATGGCGCTCATATCCTTGAGCATTGGGGCCGTGAGCGGGGCGTTTCCTGCGAATTGCGCCACCTCGGCGCGGGCGGCGGTCTGGATATGGGCGCATTCCGCCAGCATGTAGAGCGCCCAGGTCATGGTGCTGGCCGAAGTTTCATGCCCGGCGAGGAACACCGTCGAAACCTGATCCATCACCTGTTGCAGGGTGAAGGGTTCGCCGCTCTCCGGATGTTTCGCCTCGATCAGCGACTGGAGGATGTCGCGATGGGGCGCTTCGCCGCGTCGATGGAAAGCTTCGTAGCGGGCTTCGACGATTGGGCGGAAGACGTCGTGGATCGCCCCGGCGGGTTTGAGCGACCGCTGCTCGAACCAGCGCGCCGGGAAGCCGTAGAGGCGCAGCATCGAGGCGCTGTGGGCGAGGCGCTGGAAACGCCCGAAGGCGGTGTGGATGATGTTGGAGCGCCGCTCGTCCAGCGCTTCGGAAAAGAGCGTGCGGAAGATGATGTCGGCGGCGACATGGGTCATCATCGGGTCGATGTCGACCGGTCTGGCTTTGTCCGCCGCGTCCAGGCGGGCGAGCAGATCGTCGGCGGCCGCGACCATCAGCGGCATGGAGCGATGGAGCGCCGTGTGCGCGAAGGCCGGGTTCACCATGGCGCGCTGGCTTTCCCAATCCTCGCCATTGGCGGAGAAGACCGAATTGCCGATCAGCGGGGAGAGGTTGCGCACCAGTTCGCGATGCTTCGGGTAGGCCGTGCCGCCGCGCAGGATCCGGTCCACCAGCGGCAGTTCATTGGCGATGTACATGGTCTGGCCGGGCATGCGGATTTCGCCCAGCTTCATCGTGTAGCTTTTTTCGAACAGCACGTGGATCCAGCTATGCCAGCCGCGCAGGAAGCGCTTCATCAGGCCGCGCTTGGTGCGGGGCGGTTCGGGATAGGGAGGGGTGAAGAGGTCGGTCACTGGAGCGTCCTGAACTGCGCTATCGCTTCGTCGATGGTGCGGCGGCCAGCGGTCAGGCTAACGTAATCGACCGGCGAGAGACGGTCGCCCACGCGCAGATAGTCGAAATGCGCCTCATATTTGTTCGACCAGCCGCTATGGTAATTTTCCGGGTCGTAGAAGAGGTGGAAGCGCGGCGAAAGCAGGTCCACGCGGGCGGCGCATCGGTCCGAGACGAGGCGGATCGGGTGCACGTCATAATAGGCCGCGCCGTCCGGCGGGGCGGAGAAGTCGACCAGGCGGAAATGCTTGTCGTCCAGCGCCTTCAGGTCGGCATGATACCAGCGCGCGTCCTTGCGCAGCGCGATGACGGGCACGACCTGCCCCAGGGTGAGGACCGTGAAATTGTCGGGCAGCGGCCTGTCCCCGCGCAGTTCCAGGATGCGGCGCAGGACGCTCATCGCATAGATGGTGCCGTTGCTGTGGGAGGCGAAGACGACCTCGTCATAAGGGCCGTCCATTTCCTCCACGATGCGCGCGGCGAACTGGTCGAGGCGGGCTTCCATCTCCGCGCCGGGGCCTTCGGCGGCGACCGAGTGGTTGTAATACATGAAGCGCAGCAGCCAGGGCACGATCAGCTTGTTGAGCAGGCGGCCCGACAGCGCCGCGCTGATGCCGATGCCGATGAGCGCGGCGGCCCAGAAGGGCAACAGCAACGTCAGCAGCAGGGCGGGAACCAGCGCGAGGGCGAGCGGGACCAGCACGGCCAGCAGCGGCGGGTAGAGGATGGTGACGACCGGTCCCGGACGCAATTTCCGCATGCGCAGGAACTGCATGTGGCGGGCATGGGCGCTGTAGGTGGCGATGGAGCGCCACGCCAGCAGCAGCGGATTGCGAATCCAGACCTTGCCGACCAGATCCTCCCAGCGGAGGAATTCATAGTCGGTCTCGACCCCGGCGCTGTGGTTGGTGACGGTCCAGCGGGCGGAGGAGGCCGGGCCGGAGCGGCGGGCGCTGACCTCCACCCGTTCGCCCGACAGACGGGTGTAAGTTTCCGCCTGCTCGCGATACATCTGGTGGTAGAAACGCACCCCGCGCGGATCGAAACCGCCAAGGTAGAAGAGTTTACGCTTGAACTTTTCCATGGCCCCTGTTCCACATCGGGCCATGACGACACCCGAACGCGACTACTGCTATTTCATAGACCACCGCAAATACAACCGAAACATCGGCTGTCGGCGCCATGACAATGCCTATGGCATCAACGGCGGCGGCAGCGAGCGGGACCGGTGGCGGGCGGACTTCGCCTTTTACCGGCATATGAAGGGGGAAGGCGATCCGATGGCGCTGCCGTCGCTGCTGGCCTGTCTGGTCTTCGGCTGGTTCTGCTGGAATTATCACCCCGGCAAAGGGTTGTGGCGGGGGCAGCTCTTGCGCCATTTCGTGAAAGCGCCGAAGTGAGCGGCATGACAAGACATGTTTCCATCGGACCGGTGACGGTCGGCAACGACCTGCCCTTCGTCCTGATTTCCGGCCCCTGCCAGATCGAAAGCCGCGATCATGCGATGATGATGGCGGAAAGGCTGTCGGGCGTGGCGGCGAAGGCGGGGGTGCCGTTCGTCTTCAAATCCTCCTTCGACAAGGCGAACCGGACTTCGGTGGCGGGGCAGCGGGGCGTGGGCATCGACGCGGGGCTGGCGATCCTGGCCGAGGTGAAGGCGAATTTCGGCTGCCCGGTGCTGACCGACGTGCATGAGGCCGGACAGGTCGGGGCAGCGGCAGAGGTTGTGGATATTCTCCAGATTCCGGCCTTTTTGTGCCGTCAGACCGATCTGCTGCTGGCGGCGGGGCGCACGGGCGCGGTCGTCAATGTGAAGAAGGGGCAGTTCCTGGCCCCCTGGGACATGGCGGCTGTGGCTCAGAAGGTCGCTTCGACCGGCAATGAGCGGATATTGCTGACCGAGCGCGGGGCCAGCTTCGGCTACAACACGCTGGTCAGCGACATGCGATCGCTGCCGGTGATGGCGCAGACGGGCTATCCGGTGGTGTTCGACGCCACCCATTCGGTGCAGCAGCCGGGCGGGCTGGGTTCAGCCTCGGGCGGGCAGCGGGAATTTGCGCCGGTGCTGGCGCGCAGTGCCGTGGCGGCGGGGGTAGCGGCGGTCTTTGCGGAGGCGCATGACGATCCTGACCGTGCGCCGTCCGATGGGCCGGTGATGCTGCCGGTGGAGTGGGTCGGGCCGATGCTGGAGACGCTGAAGGCGATCGATGGGGCGGTGAAGGCTCCCCGTTCGGGCTGAGCGAAGCCGAAGCCCTTGCCTGAGCGCAGCGAAGGCTTCGACTTCGCTCAGCCTTGCCCTTCAACAAGCTCAGGGCAAACGGGGAGGGGGTAGTCCGGTTAAGGCCGCGCCTGGCCCGTTCCGCGCACCAGCCATTTATAGGTGGTGAGGCCTTCCAGAGCCACCGGTCCCCGCGCATGAAGGCGGCCGGTCGAGATGCCGATCTCCGCGCCCAGCCCGAACTCGCCGCCGTCCGCGAACTGGGTGGAGGCGTTCCACATCACGATCGCGCTGTCGACCGCGTTCAGGAAACGCTCGGCCTTCTCGGCGTCCTCGGTGATGATGGCGTCGGTATGGTGGCTGGCATGGGCGGCGATATGGGCGAGCGCCTCGTCCAGCCCGTCCACGATCCGGACCGAGACGATGGCGTCGAGATATTCCGTATCCCAATCCTCGTCCGACGCGGCGACCACGCGGCTGTCCAGCGCCTGCACGGCTTCGTCGCCGCGCACTTCGCATTTGGCCTCGAGCAGCGCCTTCACGATGGCGAGCGCCTGGGGATAGGCCTTGTCGATCAGCACCGTTTCGGTCGCGCCGCAAATGCCGGTGCGGCGCATCTTGGCGTTCACCACCAGCTTTTGCGCCATATCGGGGTCGGCGGCGCCGTCGACATAGCTATGGTTGATGCCGTCCAGATGCGCGAGCACGGGCACCCGCGCCTCTTCCTGCACGCGGGCGACCAGGCTCTTGCCGCCGCGGGGGACGATCAGGTCGATGAACTCCGCCGCTTTCAGCAGCGCGCCCACGGCGGCGCGGTCGGTGGTGGGGACAAGCTGCACCGCGTCGGCGGGCAGGCCGGCGGCGGCAATCCCCTCAACCATGGCGGCGTGGATGGCGCGGTTGCTTTCCTTCGCCTCGCTGCCGCCGCGCAGGATCACGGCGTTGCCCGCCCGCAGGCAGAGCGCGGCCGCGTCGGCGGTCACATTGGGGCGGCTTTCATAGATGATGCCGATCACGCCCAGCGGCACGCGGACGCGGCTCAACTCCATGCCGTTGGGGCGGACCAGCCTGTCGATCACACTGCCCAGCGGATTGTCGAGGGTCGCCACCTGATCCACGCCCGCCGCCGTCGCGAGAACGCGGTCCTCATCCAGTTTCAGCCGGTCGAGCAGCGCGGGCGAAAGGCCATTGGCGGCGGCATTTTCCATGTCGCGGGCATTGGCGGCGATGATCTGCGGCACCTGATCCCGCAGCGCCTGCGCGGCGCGGCGCAGCGCGTCGATCTTCTGCGCGTCGCTGGCGGTGGAAAGCTGCGCCGCCGCTGCGCGCGCGCGCGCGCCCATGGTCGCGATCAGCATTTCGGGGGTCTGGGTCAGGTCGTTCATCAACTATCTCGCCGTGTTTCGCGCCGGGGCTTATCATGAAGCGCGCCAAAGCGAAACCGTCGTTGCCGATGCGGCGGGACCGAAGCCGACAACCGGGCCATGGGTCGCAATATGGCCCGGCTGCCGGCAGGCAGAGGGAACTGCCTGTTCGGCACGCCTAACGATCCGGTCAGGCCAACGCATACCCTGAATTGGGTATAGGCCTATGGAAAAGCCGAAAAATCCGCTCAAAATGCAGCGAATTCAATGGCAAGGCGAAACGATCACGCCGCTTGGGCCAGGATTTGCCGCTTCATCGCGACGAACATCCGGCAGGGCGGGATGTTGCGCCATTCGACCCGTTCCCGAATCTCCTCGAACAGGGGAGAGAGAAGGCGGCGCATATAGCCGGAATATTGATAGACCAGGAAAGCCCCGCCATCCTTCAGAACCGACTGGGTTTCGGCGCAGATCGCCTCCCCCACGCCGTCGGGCAGGGTCGAGAAGGGAATGCCGGACAGGACATGATCCGCCTGGGCATAACCGGATTCCTTGATGAAGCGGCGGACATCGGCGGCGGAGCCATGGACGATGCGCAGCCGGGGATCGTCGATCTCCGCCTCCAGATAGGCGACGAAATCGAGGTTGAGGTCGATGGCGAGCAGGGTCGCGTCCGGGTGCAGCCTGTCGAGGATGGGCCGCGTGAACGTACCGACGCCCGGTCCATATTCCACGAACAGCCGGGTCCGCTGCCAGTCCACGCCCTCCAGCATGCTGTCGACCAGCATTTGGGAGGAAGGAATGACCGACCCGATCATGCCCGGATGCTTGATGAACTGCCGGAGGAACATGCTCCATTGACCCAGGAAGGTGGAGGATCGTTTTCCGGGCTGGACCCGGTTTTTCTTCTTCAAAGGAATGGAGGCCATTCATTCTCGCCTGTCTGCCTTGCCCGTCGACTCGCAAAAATCGCACGGGCATGCAAGCGCCTTCGCGGTGGAGGGGTGAAATCCATAGGAGTTAAGCACCATATGTTCCCGCGAAGGCAGGAACATGGTGTGGTGGGGGAGCCGTCAGGTCATTCCTTGCCGCGCCCCCGCAGCATGCCGGGCGCGACGAAGCCGATGGGATCGACCTGCATCACACTCTGCTTGAGCGTCGCCTGGATCTGCTCATATTCGCGCTCCATTTCCGGCGTGACGGAGGCGCGGGTATCCTCCAGCGCCGCTTCGAAATGGGCCTGCGTCACCTTGTCGACCGAGAGCGACTGGCGCAGCGCGACCAGCCCCGCCCGGCGGACCAGATCCTCCAGATCGGCGCCGGTGAAGCGTTCGGTGCGCTCGGCCAGCATGTCCAGATCGACGTCGTCGGCCAGCGGCATCTTGCCCGTATGGATGGACAATATGCGCTTGCGCCCGGCCTGGTCCGGCACGGGGACATAGATCAACTCATCGAACCGCCCCGGTCGCAGCAGCGCCGGATCAATCAGCGTCGGCCGGTTGGTGGCGCCTATGACCACAACCGATTGCAGTTCCTCCAGCCCGTCCATCTCGGCCAGGATGGTGTTCACCACCCGCTCCGTCACCTGCGGTTCGCCCAGGCCGCCGCCGCGAGCGGGGACGAGACTGTCCAGTTCGTCGATGAAGATGACCGTCGGCGCGACCTGCCTGGCGCGGGCGAAGAGGCGGGCGATCTGCTGTTCGCTTTCCCCATACCATTTGCTGAGCAGGTCGGAGGATTTGGTGGCGATGAAATTGGCCTGCGCCTCCCGCGCCACGGCCTTCGCCAGCAGCGTCTTGCCGGTGCCGGGCGGGCCGTAGAGCAGGAAGCCCTTGGCCGGGCGGATGCCGATGCGGCGGAAGGCGTCCGGATCCTTGAGCGGCAGTTCCACCCCTTCCTTGAGGCGCATCTGGGCATCGTCCAGCCCGCCGATGTCGGCCCAGCCGATGTTCGGCGCCTGCACCATCACCTCCCGCATGGCGGAGGGTTGGACGCGCTTGATCGCGGCCATGAAATCCTCCCGCGTGACGGAGAGTTCCTCCAGCACGTCGGGCGGGATCGTCCCTTCCTCCAGATTGAGGCGCGGCATGAACCGGCGGACCGTCTCGATCGCCGCCTCGCGGGTCAGCGCGGCCAGATCCGCGCCGACGAAGCCATAGGTCATGCGGGCGAGTTCGCTGAGGTCGACCTTGTCGCCCAGCGGCATGCCGCGGGTGTGGATGCCCAGAATTTCCCGCCGCCCGCGCTCGTCCGGGACGCCGACGATGATCTCGCGGTCAAACCGGCCGGGACGGCGCAGCGCCTCGTCTATCGCTTCCGGCCGGTTGGTCGCGGCGATGACGACCAGGTTGGTGCGCGGCTCCAGCCCGTCCATCAGCGTCAGCAATTGCGCGACCAGGCGCTTTTCCGTCTCGCCGGTCACGCTGCCGCGCTTGGGCGCGATCGAATCGATCTCATCGATGAAGAGGATCGACGGGACGGACTTGGCGGCGGCCTCGAAAATCTCGCGAAGCTGCTTTTCCGACTCGCCATAGGCCGAACCCATGATCTCCGGCCCGTTGATCAGGAAGAATTCGGCTTCCGATTCATTGGCGACGGCGCGGGCCAGCCGCGTCTTGCCGGTGCCCGGCGGGCCATGGAGCAGCACGCCCTTGGGCGGATCGACGCCCAGCCGTTCGAACAGTTCGGGATAGCGCAGCGGCAGCTCCACCATCTCGCGCAACTGGTCGATGGCATCGGCCATGCCGCCGACATCGTCATAGGTGACGTCGGCGCGGCGGGATTCGCGCGGCTCCTCATATTCGGCGCGCAGTTCGACTTCGGTTTCGGCGTCGATATGGACGACGCCCTTGGGCACGGTGGACACCACCACCAGCCGGATTTCCTGCAGGGCATAGGCTGGGGCGGCCAGCATCTGCCGCAATTGGGGCGGCATGTCGCCGGGCGGCACCTGCTGCTGTCCCGCCGTGGCGACGACGTCGCCGGCGGCGAGCGGGCGCTGGAAGAAAACACGCTTCAGCGCTTCGGGATTGCCCTGCAACCGCAAATTATTTTGTGCAGGTGCGAAGACGACACGCTGGGCGGGGCGCGGCTCGACCTTGCCGATCACGACGAAGTCGCCCGATCCCACCCCGGCATTGGCCCGCTGAAGCCCGTCGAGGCGCAGGACGTCCAGCCCCTCATCCTCCTTATAGGGCCGCACCACCCGGGCAGGGGTGGAGCGCTTGCCCACTATCTCGATCACGTCGCCTTCGGCCAGATGGAGTTCCGCCATCACCGCCAATGGAAGGCGAGCGAGGCCGCGCCCCGCATCTTCCGGCCGGGCGTTGGCCACCTGTATCCTGCGTCCTGCGATTTCCTCTTCGGCCACGTCGGCTTCCCCGTTCCTGTCGCTGCGTAACGAGATAGGGAACGTCGCGACCGAACGGAAGGGGCCATGGGGAGCCCCGGACCGAATAAAAAAAGGGCCGGCCCGAAGGCCAGCCCGGAAAGTTTATAGGAGAGGATGCCTGAAAGGCCTTTTCCATGTGCAGTGCGGCATGTATTTTCGCAAGTGCGAAAAGAATCGAGGAGTTGCAATTTTTGCATCTTGCCAACTACCCCTTTTTCCTGCTCAGTGGAGCAAGGATGCTTGAGAGCCGGTTTGGGCGCCGTTTGAGAAGAAGCAATGATGCGTCGCAACGGATCGGCCAAATGAACATGACGGTTTATGCGTAGATTGCCGCCCCTTACGGCCCTGGAGGCCTTTGTGCAGGTCGCCCGCCTTGGATCGGTCAAGGCGGCGGCGGAGGAGCTTGCGCTCTCGACTCCGGCGCTCAGCCGCCGGGTGCAGGCGCTGGAGCGGTTCATCGGCCGCCCCCTGTTCGACCGCAAGCACCAGGCGCTGGAAATCAATGCCGACGGCCAGCGATTGCTGGACGACATCGCACCCGCGCTGGATTCGCTGAGCCAGGCGCTGGAGAATATCCAGAGCGGCGGCAACCAGTTGCGCCTGCGGCTGGCGGTCATGCCGCTGTTCGCGACGCAGCGGCTGTTCCCGCATCTGGGCGCGCTGCGGCAGCGGCATCCACAGCTTCACATCGATATCGAGACCACCCCCTATGCCGTCGCCCGGCTGGGCGAAGGGCTGGACGCCGCCATCGTTCTGGCGAAGGACATCGATCCGGCGCTCTACGCCCATGAACTGGACCGTGACGAGGTCTATCTGATCGGGCGCAAGGCGTTGCTGGAGTCGCCGAACGCGCTGACGTCGCCGCAGGAACTGGCCAATCACACCATCCTGCTCCATCGCGACATGGCGCTCGCTTTCGAGGCGTGGAAGGAGGCGGCGGGCCTGCCCGACCTGCAACCGCTGGCCATCGACAATTATGATTCGGGGCAATTGATGCTGGAGGCGGCGGCCCAGGGGCTGGGCGTCGCCATATTGCACGCCAGCCATTATAATGAGGCGCAGGATTCGCGTCTGGTCCGGCTGTTTCCGGAAAGCCGGGTCGAAAGCCCCTATCGCTATTATTTCGTTTGCCGCCCGCGCGCGCTGCAGACCCGTTCGGTGCGCATCTTCCGCGACTGGCTGATCGGCGCGGACATATAATAGTGGCCGATCAAGGCCTTGGCGGTTTTCCCCCGGCGCGCTCTTAACCTTGTTTCGCATCCGTCGTTATAGCGGACATGACTGGGGCATCATCTTCCGCAAACGCGCAACATGGTCTGACCGACCGCCTGGCCCGCTGGGCTCGCGGCTTTTCGGGCAAGGCCGACGACATGGACATGGACGGGCCGGAGGCGCCGCAACGCGCCCGGCCGGGCAGCGCCGCCAGCCGGGAAGCCACCCGGCGGCGCAAGCTGTACGAGGATATTGGCGATTTCCTGTTCGCCCATGATCTGGACCTGACGCCGCTCAATTTCGGCGTGGCCCACGATTATCTGACCGGATCGCATATCGGCGTGGAAAAGGCCGTGAAGGCGGTGCTGGCGGAGCGGGGCAAGATCACCAATGGCTGGGTCGAAAATGTCGTCGCCGACCAGCGCAATGACGAGGTGACGCCAGACGCGTTGGCTTCCATGCTCGACAAGGTCGAGGAGAATCTGTCGCAATTCACCGGCCTGATGACCGAATCGCGCAATTCCGCCAAGGATTATGGCGCGGCGTTGCAGGAAGAGGTGAAAGGCCTGTCCGCCAGCGCGGAAAATCAGCCGGTGCTGGCGCGCCTGGTGGCGCTGACCCGATCGATGGTGGAAAAGACCCGGCAGGTCGAAGGCCAGCTACGCGACAACCAGAAACAGACGCAGCTTCTGAAATCGAATCTGGAAAGCGCGCGCCGCGCAGCCGAGCATGACCATCTGACCGGCCTGCCCAACCGCCGCGCCTTCGAAGGCACGCTGCGCGAGGAACTGGCGCAGGCGCAGAAGGAAGGGCAGCCGCTGGCCGTCGCCTTTTGCGACATCGATCATTTCAAGCTGATCAACGATACCCATGGCCATGACACCGGCGACCGGGTGCTGAAATTCGTGGCGGGATTGCTGTCCAAGGCGAGCAACGATCAATGCCATGTCGCGCGCCATGGCGGGGAGGAATTCGTCATGCTGTTCCGCGGCAAGACGGCGGCGGAGGCCTGCGAGGCGGTGGACAGCGTGCGGCAGGATCTGTCCACCCGCAGCCTGGTCAACCGGGCGAACGGCGAACGGATGGAGCGGGTGAGCTTTTCCGCCGGGGTCGCCAACGTGCTGGCCTATGAAGACCCCCGCGCCGCGTTGAAGGCGGCGGACCGGGCGCTCTATCTGGCCAAGGAACATGGCCGCAACCGGGTGTATCTGGCGGCGGAGCTGGATTGAACCCCTCCCCCTGGGGAGGAGGATCGGTCCTTAAAAATCCGGCTTTTCATAATGGGGCGGCGGGGTGATCACCTCCATCCGCTCGGACAGCAGCGGGCGGAAGGACGGGCGCGACTTGAAGCCCGCATACCAGCGCTTCACCGTCTCATGCCCGGCCCAGTCGATGCCGCCCAGATAATCCGCGACGGACAGATGCGCGGCGGCGGCGATGTCCGCCAGGCTGAGCGTCGGACCCGCCATCCAGCTACGGTGATCGAGCAGATAGTCCATATAATCCATATGGACATTGGCCCGCTTCATCGCCTCCCGCAGCACGCGGGCGTCGGGCGGCGCGCGCTCGATCAGCCGCTTCTTCATCCGCTCGTGCAGCAGCGGGCCGACGACGTCGCCATAGAAATTCTGGTCGAAGAAGGCGGTCAGCCGCCGCACCTCCGCCCGGCCCGCCGCCGTGCCGGAGATCAGCGGGAATTTCTCGACCGTTTCCTCGAAATATTCGCAGATCGCCTGACTGTCGATCAGGGTCATGCCCTTTTCCTCATCCACCATCACCGGCGTCGTGCCGGCGGGGTTGAGGTCCAGAAATTCGTCCCGCGCCTCCCACGGCGATTCGCGCATCAAGTCGTAGCCCACGCCCTTTTCGCCGAGCAGCAGGCGAACCTTGCGCGAAAATGGACAGAGCGGAAATTGGAAAAGTTGCCACATATTGCTTCCCTGTTAGGCCCAGCAAGCCCATGCGAAAAGCGGCAAATGGCATCGTCCCGCTTAATTCCGGACCGATAATGGCGGAAAGCGTGAGGGAGCAGGAACGATCCCGTCTTCCGGTCGCCGCCCCTTGGTTCTAGGACAGCGGGCAGGCGAGGATTTCGCAAAGGAAAGGATGCCGCATGTCTGACGATTTTTTCCCGGTTCCCGCAGAATGGGCGGCATCCGCCCTGTTCGACCGGGGTGGGCGCGCAGCGGACTATGCGCGGTCGATCCAGGATGCCGACGCCTATTGGCTGGAACAGGCGAAGCGGCTCGACTGGGTGAATTTTCCGAGCCTGACCAATGAAAGCAGCTTCCACGAAGCCGATTTCGGGGTGAAATGGTTTGCCGACGGCGTGCTGAACGTCAGCGCCAACTGCATCGACCGGCATCTGGCGGCCAGGGGCGACCAGACCGCCATCATCTGGGAACCCGATGCGCCGGAGGAAGAACCGCGCCGCTATAGCTATGCTGAGGTGCATGAGCGGGTCTGCCGCTTCGCCAATGTGCTGAAGGGCGCGGGCGCGAAGAAGGGCGACCGCATCACCATCTATATGCCGATGATCCCGGAGGCGGCCTTCGCCCTGCTCGCCTGCGCCCGGATCGGGGCGATCCACAGCGTCGTGTTCGGCGGCTTTTCGCCCGAAGCGCTGGCGGGGCGGATCACCGATTGTGATTCGACGCTGGTGATCACCGCCGATGAGGGCCGCCGGGCGGGGAAGAAGGTGCCGCTGAAGGCCAATGTCGACGCCGCGCTGAAATTATGCTCGAGCGTCCGCAAGGTCATCGTCGTGCAAGCGACCGGCGGCGCCATCCCGATGGAAGAGGGCCGCGACCTCTGGCTGCATGAGGAAGCGGCCAGGGTTTCCGCCGACTGCCCGGCTGAGCCGATGCAGGCGGAAGATCCGCTTTTCATCCTCTACACATCAGGTTCTACGGGAAAGCCCAAGGGCGTGCTGCACACGACCGGCGGCTATCTGCTCTGGGCCAGCCTGACGCATGAGCTGTGCTTCGACTATCGCCCGGACGACATTTATTGGTGCGCCGCCGACATCGGCTGGGTCACGGGGCACAGCTATATCGTCTATGGCCCGCTGGCGAACGGGGCGACGACGCTGATGTATGAAGGCGTGCCCAATTACCCGACGCCCAGCCGTATCTGGGAAGTGGTCGACCGGCATCAGGTGCGGACCATCTTCACCGCCCCCACGGCGCTGCGCGCGCTGATGAAGGAAGGCGACGATTTCGTGACCCGCACCAGCCGCCAGTCACTGCGCCTGCTGGGCACGGTGGGCGAGCCGATCAATCCGGAGGCCTGGCGCTGGTACCATCATGTCGTGGGCGAGGATCGCTGCCCGATCATCGACACCTGGTGGCAGACCGAGACCGGCGCGGCGATGATCGCGCCCATGCCGGGCGCGACCGACCTCAAGCCCGGCTCCGCCACCCTGCCGATGCCCGGCGTGGTGCCGCAGATCGTGGACGCGGAGGGCAAGGTGCTGGAAGGGGCGGCGGAAGGAAACCTCGTCATCGCGCAGAGCTGGCCGGGGCAGATGCGCACCGTCTGGGGCGATCATGAGCGTTTCTTCCAGACCTATTTCACTACCTTTCCCGGCAAATATACGACTGGCGACGGGGCGCGGCGCGACAAGGACGGCTATTACTGGATCACCGGGCGCGTCGATGACGTGATCAACGTGTCGGGCCACCGCATGGGCACGGCGGAGGTCGAAAGCGCGCTGGTGCTGCATGAGGCGGTGGCGGAGGCGGCGGTGGTCGGCTTCCCCCACGACATCAAGGGACAGGGCATCTACGCCTATGTGACGCTGAACAGCGGCGAGGAGGCGACCGACGATCTGCGCAAGGCGCTGGTCGCCTGGGTGCGGGGCGAGATCGGGCCGATCGCCACGCCCGACGTGATCCAGTTCGCGCCGGGCCTGCCCAAGACGCGATCAGGCAAGATCATGCGCCGCATCCTGCGCAAGATCGCGGAGGGCGAGGTGTCGGCCCAGGCGCTGGGGGACATTAGTACACTTGCCGATCCGTCGGTTGTGGATAATCTGGTCGCCAATCGTCAGGGGTAGAAAATCAAGCAGGAGTATTTGATGGATCGCTACAGTTCCATTGCCCGCGCGCTGCACTGGATCCTGGCGATCCTCATTATCTTCAACCTCTTCCTGGGCTTTGCGCATGATGCGCTGCCCAGGGAGTGGAAGGTGATGCCCATCCACAAGTCAATCGGGCTGAGCGTGCTGGCTCTGACGGTCGCGCGCATCCTGTGGCGCTTCACCCGCGAGACGCCGCCCCTGCCCGCCGCGATGCCGGTCTGGGAAAAGAGAGCCGCGCATGTCACGCATTTCACCTTTTACGCGTTCATGCTGGTCATGCCGCTAACCGGATGGATCATGTCCTCCGCCGGGGATCGGCCCTTGAACTGGTTCTTCCTGTTCGACGTGCCCAAATTCGCCGTGTCGAAGGGCGATGCGATCGTCGGGATTTCAGGCGAGAGTCATGAGATCATGGGCTTTGCCTGGGCGGTGTTGATCATCGTGCATGTGCTGGCGGCGCTGCGACATCATTTCATCCTGAAGGACGGCGTGCTGCGGCGGATGATTTGATCTGGGAATGCCGCTCGCCAATTCGTCATCCCAGCGAAAGCCGGGATGACGATTGTTGATGACGGCAATAGCCGAAACCCTTCCTAAATCATCTCGCCGGTCAGCAGCCGGGGAAGCGCGCCGGATTGTCCCCGCGCTTCGGCCATGAAGCGGTTCTTGAGCAGGGACGTGCGCTGCACCGCCGCCAGCCCGGCGCGGCGAACGAGCGAGGGAAGCCGCCCCGGCACATCGAACAGCCGGACCAGCCCGTCCATCGCCACGCTGGTCATCATCGCGTCCAGCCCGCGCCAGCGCTGATAGCGCGCCAGCAATTGCGCATCGCCCGGATCGAGGCCGAGCCGCATGCCCTCCACAAGCACCTCCACCAGCGCGGCGACATCGCGGAAGCCCAGGTTCAGGCCCTGCCCCGCAATCGGGTGGATCGCATGGGCGCTGTCCCCAACCAGCGCGAGCCGCGTGTCGGTGATCCGCGCCGCATGGTGGAAGCCGAGCGGATAGCTGGAACGCGGCCCGGCCAGCGCGATCTCGCCCAGGAAGCCGCCCATGCGCTTCTGCGCCTCCGCCAGCCAGGCGCGTTCGGACAGTTTGAGCATCGCCGGGGCCTGATCCGTGGGCACCGTCCAGACGATGGCGGAGCGGGTGCCCGGCAGCATCGGCAGCAGCGCGAAGGGGCCGCCGGGGTAGAATATCTCATAGGCCGTGTTGGCGTGCGGCACTTCATGGTCGATGGCGGTCACCATCGCGACATGCTTGTAATTCCAGCGCGTGGTGCGGATGCCCGCGGCTTCGCGGGTCGGGCTGTTGCGGCCCTCCGCCGCGATCAGCAGCGCGCCGTGGATCGTCTCGCCGCTGGCGAGGGTGAGCGTCACGCCGTCGGCATCGCGGTTCACATGCAGCGCCCGGTCGGGCTGGAAGCGGGTGAGGTTTTCCGCCCTTTCCGCCGTCCGCGCCAAAGCGACGCGCAGGTCGCGATTGGGGAACATGATCCCCATCACCCCGTCATCCTCATCCGGCGCGAAGTCGAGCGCGCCCGGTTCCAGCCCGTCGCTGACCCAGATGCGGTCGATCGGGCAACCCTTGCCCTCAAGATATTCGGCCACGCCGATGGCCGACAGCATGGCGTAGCTGGTCGAACTGATGGCCGACACGCGGCCGTCGAAACCGGCGGCGGTAGTCTCCACGGGATTGGCCGGATCGATCACGGCGCAGCGCACGCCATGGCCGGAAAGCGCGATGCCAAGGGTCAGGCCGACCAGGCCACCACCCAATATGACGACGTCGAAGCGTTGCATGAAGGGCGTTCTAGGCGGCTAGGAGGGAATTGGGAAGGGCGGCAATTTCCCTTCCCCCTCCTCCGTTCGGGCTGAACATAGCGAAGTGCTTCGCTCCGCTCAGCATTGCCCTTCGACTTCGCTCAGGGCGAACGGACCTCGGTTACAGTTTCCGCACCCAGTTCGCCGGATCGGCCACCGTGCCGCGCTGGATGCCGGTGAGGTCGGCGCGCAGCCCTTCAGTCACGATGCCGCCGTCGCCATTGCCGATGGTGAAGTCGCCATTGACGCTCTTCACCGTGCCGATGGCGGTGACGACCGCCGCCGTGCCGCAGGCGAACGCCTCGCGCAGCTTGCCGCTGGCGGCGTCGGCGCGCCACTGGGCGAAGCTGTAGGGTTCCTCGCGCACTTCATGCCCCTTGGCGCGGGCGAGCGAGATGATGCTGTTGCGGGTGATGCCCGGCAGGATCGTGCCGGACAGCGGCGGGGTGACGATCGACCCGTCGTCCATCACGAAGAAGACGTTCATGCCGCCCAGTTCCTCGACCCACTTATTTTCGGCGGCGTCGAGGAAGACGACCTGGTCGCAGCCATGGCTGATCGCTTCCTTCTGCGCCACCAGCGATGCGGCATAGTTGCCGCCGCACTTGGCAGCGCCGGTGCCGCCCCGCGCCGCGCGGGTGAAATGTTCCGACACCCAGAGCGTGACCGCCTTCTTGCCGCCCTTGAAATAAGCGCCCGCGGGCGAGGCGATGACGCAGAAAATATACTCATTCGCCGGACGCACGCCCAGGAAGGTCTCGCTGGCGAACATGAAGGGGCGCAGGTACAGGCTGCCCTCCCCGCCCGGAATCCAGTCGGCATCGGTCTTCACCAGCAATTCGACCGCTTCCAGGAACAGGTCTTCGGGCAGGACCGGCATGGCCATGCGTTCGGCCGATTCGGCGAAGCGGCGGGCATTTTCCTCCGGCCGGAACATGGCGATGCTGCCATCCTCCAGGCGATAGGCCTTCATCCCTTCGAAGATTTCCTGCGCATAATGCAGCACGGCGCAGGCCGGATCGAGCTGGAACGGTTCACGCGGGCCGATGGCGTGGCTGTGCCAGCCCTGCCCCTCCGTATAGCGAATCGTCACCATATGGTCGGTGAAGAGTTTTCCGAAACCGGGGTCCGCCAGCAAGTCGGCGCGCCGGTCAGCCGGTACGGCCTTGCCGCTGCGGGTGACGGTGAAGCGCGAAGTCTGCTGGACGTCCATGACGAAAAACTCCTTTGGGTTGGACGGGGCCGCCTATGTCACAGTTGGCGGCGCGAAACAATCGGTCAATATTACTGACCCATGTGGCGGCCCATAGCCGATCCGATCCCGGTGGCATCTTGGCGCTGGAATGCGGCGCGGCTATCCCTGCCCCATGCACTTTTTTTCCGACAATGCGACGCCGGTCTGCCCGGAGGTGATGGCCGCGATCATGGCCGCCGACCGTGCCGATCACGGCTATGACGGCGATGCGTGGAGCGGGCGGCTGAACGGCGCCTTTTCCGAACTGTTCGGCACGAAGGCGGTGGCGCTGTGGATCGCGACCGGCACGGCGGCGAACAGCATCGCGCTGGCGTGCCTCAGCCCGCCCTATGGCGGGGTGCTGTGCCATGAGGAGGCGCATATCGTCGTCGACGAATGCGGCGCGCCGGGCTTCTACACCCATGGGGCCAGCCTGATGGCGCTGCCCGGCGAGGGCGCGAAACTGTCGCCCGACATCGTGACCGAGCGGCTGAAGGCGATCCGCCCGGACGTGCATCAGGTGCCAGCGCGGGCGATCAGCATTACCCAGGCGACCGAATATGGGCTGGCCTATACGCCCGATGAGGTCGCGGTGCTGGGCGATTTGGCGCGGGACCATGGGCTGGGCTTCCATATGGACGGGGCCCGCTTCGCCAATGCGGTGGCGCATCTGGGCTGCCATCCCGGCGACGTGACCTGGCGGGCGGGGGTCGACATCCTCTCCTTCGGCTGCGTCAAGAATGGCGGGATGATCGGGGAGGCTCTGGTCTTTTTCGGGGAGCGGGCGGAGGCGCGGGCGGCGGAGGCGGCGCGACGGCGCAAGCGGGCCGGGCATCTCTTCTCCAAGGGACGCTATCTGGCGGCGCAATTGCTGGCGATGGTCGAGGACGACCTTTGGCTGCGCAATGCGCGGGCGGCCAATGCGGCGGCGCAAGCGCTGGCGGAAGGCGCGCCGGGGCGGCTGATGCATCCGGTCGAGGCGAATGAGCTGTTCGTGCGGCTCTCTCCAGCGGAAAAGGCGCGTTTGCGGGCGCAGGGCTTCGATTTCTACGACTGGGGCGAGGATGCGGCGCGGCTCGTCACCAACTGGTCGCAGGATGCCGGGAACGTGAAGCCTTTGGCCGACGCGATCGGAGCCTTGCAGGGATGATCGAGGGCAAAGGCGTCGCCCTGCCCTTCATCCTGGTCACGCTGATCTGGAGTTCGACCTGGATCGTGATCCGCGACCAGTTGGGCAGCGTGCCGGCGAGCTGGTCGGTCTGCTACCGTTTCCTGCTGGCCGGTGTGGCGATGGCGATCTTCGCCAGGGCGCGGCGCGTGCCGCTGAATATCGGCGGCAGGGGACTGGTCTTCGCCGGGTTGCTGGGCACGGCGCAGTTCGTGATGAATTTCAACTTCGTCTATCGGGCCGAGCATTTTCTGACGTCCGGCGTGGTGGCGGTGGTCTATGCCATGCTGCTGATCCCCAACAGCATCCTTGCCTTCCTCTTCTTTCGCCAGCCGGTGAGCCGAGCCTTCGTCGCGGGATCGGTGGTGGCGGTCGCGGGGATCGCGCTGATGCTGGCGCATGAAGCGGCGAGCCTGCGGTCGGACAGGGTGCTGCTGGGCGCGGCCTTCGCGGTCGCCGGGCTGATGAGCGCTTCGGTCGCCAATGTGATGCAGGGGATGCAGATTGCCCGGCGGCTGCCGATGGTGGCGGTACTGGCCTGGGCGATGCTGATCGGCGCGGCGGTGGATGCGCTGTTCGCCTGGGTCACGGTGGGGCCGCCGGTGATCGAGACGCGGCCGAGCTATCTGGCCGGGATCGCGTGGCTGGGGCTGGCGGGGTCGGTGGTGACCTTCCCGCTTTATTTCCGGCTGATCCAGCGCGTGGGCGCGGGGCGCGCGGCCTATACCAGCGTGCTGATCCCGGTGATCGCCATGCTGATCTCCACGCTGGCGGAGGGTTATCGATGGACGGGGCTGGCGGGTGCGGGCGCGCTGCTGGCGATTGCCGGGATGGTCGTGGCGCTGCGGACCAAGCAGGCTTAGAGCGATTTCCAGTCAGATGGCATCATCTGACGTTTAAGAAATCGCGGTAAAACAAAGGAATAGAGCGGCCGATCTGATTCAATCAGATCGAAAACCGCTTGTCTTATGACATTGCCATCCGTTTGGGTCATGCTGGATTGCCCGGGCCGGGGTGGCCACTCCGGCCCGGGCGGAAGGGGACGGATCGCAAAACCGCGGGTCGTTCAGGGACCGGGTTAGAGTAGGATCGCCCCTTTCTTTTCCATCAGGCCCGAACGGATACCAGGGTTTTGGACCCGGATGACAAGCATGGGCCAGCGGAAAAGATGAGCGACAATCTACCACAGACGATCGGCATCGACATCTCCAAAGCGAGCCTTGATTGCCATGCCTACCCCGCCGGCTTCGAGCGCCAGTTCGCCAACACGGCCAGGGGCCACAAGGCGCTGATCGCCTGGCTACGACAATGGCCGGTCGAACGGATCGCCTATGAGGCAACCGGCACCTATCATCGCGCACTGGAGGCGGCGCTGACCAACTGGCCCTGTGTGAAGCTCAACCCTGAACGGGCCCGGCGCTTCGCCCAGGCGACTGGCACGCTGGCCAAGACCGATCGCATTGACGCCATCCTGCTGGCTCGTATGGCCGCAACCTTGCAACCACCGGTCAGACCCGCTCGAAGCGCACAGCAGGCCCACATGGCGGAGCTCATCAATGCCCGCGACGGCCTGGTTCGTGACCGCACGGCGCTCAAGAATCGCGAGAAAAATCTCACCATCGCCTTTCTCAAGCGCCAGTGTCGCCAGCGGCTCGAACAAATCGATCGGCATATCGAGGCTCTCGACACCGAGATCTCCAACCTGATCGCCGCCGATGCCGTACTTACGCGCCGGCACCAGATCCTGACCAGCATTGCGGGTGTGGGAACGCTGACCGCCAACCAGCTCATCGCCACCATGCCCGAACTCGGCAGCCTTGAGAACAAACAGGCCGCATCGCTTGCTGGTCTCGCCCCCGTCGCGCGACAGTCCGGACAATGGAAAGGCAAAAGCTTCATCCGTGGCGGACGCGCCAACGTGAGGCAGGCTCTCTATATGCCGGCACTCGTCGCCGCCCGATACAACCCTGACCTCAAGGCCAAGTATCAACAACTCGTCGACGCTGGGAAGCCCGCCAAAATCGCGATCACCGCCGTCATGCGAAAGCTCGTCGTCACCGCAAACGCATTGCTCAAGGCCAATAGGTGCTGGGCACAATCTCAGGGTTGACCATCACGGATACTCTAGCCTTCGAAGAAGCGGGCCGCGACGTCCGGGGGGACGCGGAGGATGCGGCCCGTTTTCAGGTCGATGATCGCCCAGGTGGATTTGGCCGACACCTTCACCTTGCCGTCGGGACCGGTGAATTCCATGTGCCGGTCGAAGCGCGCGCCGCGCGGTCCATGCGGAATCCAGGTGCGGGCGGAGACGGTTTCGCCCTGCTTCACATTGCCGCGATAGTCGATCTCATGCCGGGTCACGACCCAGGCATAGGCGTCCAGATGATCCGGCGCGGCGTCGCGGCCCCAATGTTCGGTGGCGACCTGCTCCATCCATTGCACCCAGACGGCGTTGTTCACATGGCCGAGTATGTCGATATGCTCAGGCCCGGCGGTAAATTGGGTGGTGTAGGTGGAGGACATTCTTCCGTGGTTCCCATTGACGCTCGCTGCGCTCGCCCCTCCCCCGACCCCTCCCGCAAGCGGGAGGGGAGCTTCTTTATTGAGCGATGTTGAGTTGCCAGAGGATGAAGGCGAATTCCTCCGCCGTTTCGTGGAGGCTTTCGAAGCGGCCCGACTTGCCGCCATGGCCCGCGCCCATATTGGTCTTGAGCAGCAGGATATTGTCGTCCGTCTTCGTAGCGCGCAGCTTCGCCACCCATTTGGCCGGTTCCCAATAGGTGACGCGGGGGTCGTTGAGACCCGCCGTCACCATCAGCGGCGGATAGGCCTGGGCGCTGACATTGCTGTAGGGGTCGTAGGACAGGATCGTCTCGAACGCCGCCTTGTCCTCTAACGGATTGCCCCATTCGGGCCATTCGCCGGGCGTCAGCGGCAAGCTTCCGTCCAGCATGGTGTTGAGTACGTCCACGAAGGGCACATGCGCCACCACCGCGCCCCAGAGGTCCGGATCGCTGTTGATGACCGCGCCCATCAGTTCGCCGCCCGCCGATCCGCCGGAGATGCTGATGCGGCCCTTCGCCGTATAGCCGCGCTCGATCAGGCCCTTCGCGACGTCCACGAAATCGGTGAAGGTGTTGGTGCGCTTGTCGAGCTTCCCGTCCAGATACCATTGCTGGCCCAGATCGTCGCCGCCCCGGATATGGGCGAGCGCGAAGGCGAAGCCCCGGTCCAGCAGGGACAGGCGGCTGGTGGAGAAGCCCGGCTCCATCGCGATGCCATAAGCGCCATAGCCGTAGAGATGCAGCGGCGCGCTGCCGTCGCGGGGCAGGTCTTTGGGATAGACGATGGAAACGGGAATCTGAGTGCCGTCGCGGGCCGGGATCGTCAGACGCTCCGTGGTGTAGCGGGCCGCGTCATAGCCGGACGGGATTTCCTGGACCTTCAGCACTTCGAGCGCGCCGGTATCGAGATGATAGTCGTAGATGGTATCCGGCGTGACCATCGATTCATAGCCGATGCGCAGCTTCGTCACGTCATATTCGGGATTGTCGTCCAGCGACGCGGAATAGCTGGCTTCCGGGAAGGGAATGCGCCTGGGGCTATGGGTGGCGTAGTCGCGCAATTCGATCTGGTCGAGGCCGTCCTGCCGCCCCTCGGTGACGTAGAAGCCTTTGAACAGCGTGAAATCGGTCAGGTAGAAATGCGGGTCCGCGCCGATGACCTCTTCCCACTGGCCCGGCGTTTCCAGCGACGCCTTCACCAGCCGGAAATTGGGGTGGGTGTCGTTGGTGCGGATGTAGAGCGTGCCCTCATGTTCATCGACATCATATTCGCGGCCGGGCTTGCGCGGGGCGACGAGCAGCGGCTTTGCGGTGGGGTTGTCGGCGGGGAGCAGCCATGCCTCGGTCGTCACATGGTCGCCGGTCGCGATCACGATCCACTTTTCCGAGGAGGTGAGGCCGATCGAGACGCGGAAACCCTCATCATCCTCGTGAAACAGTTCCACGTCACTTTCCACCGGCTGGCCCAGCCAGTGGAGGCGGGCATTGTCGGTGCGCCATTGGTCGTTGGCGATGCCGTAGAGCAGGCCCCTGCTGTCGCTGGTCCACACCAGCGACGACAATGTGTCGGGGATGATTTCGGGCAGGATTTCCCCGGTGAAGAGATCCTTGATCCGCGCCTCGAACCGTTCCGATCCGTCATCGTCGATGGCATAGGCGAGGTAGCGGCCGTCCGGGCTGACCGACAGGGCGCCCAGGCGGAAATAGTCATGCCCCTCCGCCAGAGCGGGTTCGTCCAGGATCAACTGATCGTCGCCGCCTGCGACGGGTTTGCGGTACCATTTGCGATATTGCGCGCCGGTTTCGAAGGCGCGCCAGTAGATATTGTCGCCGTCCTTCTGCGGGACGGAGCTGTCATCCTCCTTGATGCGGCCCTTCATCTCCTGGAACAGTGTGTCGGTCAGCGCCTTGCGCGGCTGCATCGCGGCTTCGAACCAGGCATTCTCCTCCTCCAGATAGGACAGGACGTCCTTGTCCTTCACCTCCGGATAGCCGGGATCGCGCAGCCAGGCATAGGGATCCTCCACCATGATCCCATGATGTGAGAAGCTGTGCGGGCGGCGGGCGGCGACGGGGGCTTTGGGGGATGCGGTCATTCAATGTCCTGATCTGGCGAAACGATGCTGCTTTGCTTATGTTGGCGGCCATAGGCCCTGCGCAAGAGGGCCGACAAGTCCAAGGGAAATTTGATGTCCACTTATGAAGATCGCCTGAAAGCCCTGCGCGCCCAATTGGTGCGCGCGGCGCTGGACGGCTTTGTCGTGCCGCTGACCGACGAGCATATGAGCGAATATGTCGGCGCCTATGCGCAGCGGCTGGCCTGGCTGACCGGCTTTCAGGGATCGGCGGGCAGCGCGGTGGTGTTGCCGGAGGAAGCGGCGATCTTCGTGGACGGCCGCTATACGCTCCAGGTGCGCGAGCAGGTGGACGGGGCCCACTGGCAATATGAGAGCGTGCCGCAGACATCCGTCGCGGCCTGGCTGGGCGAGCATGTCCCGGCGGGCGGGCGCATCGGTTACGACCCGTGGCTGCACACGCGGGCATGGGTGAAGGCGGCGAGCGAGGCGCTGGCCGAGCGCGGCGCGGAACTGGTGGCGGTGGACACCAATCCGGTCGACGCCGTGTGGCCGGACCGCCCCGCCCCCAGCGACGCCAAGCTGGTGGTGCATGAGGACCGCTATGCCGGGCAGTCGGCGGCGGAAAAGCGGCAGGCGATGGCGGATTGGCTGGTGTCGAAACAGGCCGATGCGGCGGTGCTGTCGGCGCTCGATTCGCTGGCATGGACCTTCAACATCCGGGGCAAGGATGTGGAGCGGACGCCGGTCGCGCTGGCCTATGCCATCGTCCATGCCGATGCGACGGCGGACCTTTATGTCGCGCCGGAGAAGATTGACGAGGCGGTGGTGAAGCATCTGGGCAATGCCGTCAGGGTGCATGACCGGGCCGATTTCGCCGGGGCGCTGGCCGGTTTCGCGGGCAAGACGGTGGTGGCCGATCCCGAACGGGCGGTGGCGGCGATCTTCGAGGCGCTGGACGCGGGCGGCGCGAACATATTGGCGCTGCGCGATCCGGCGGTGCTGCCCAAGGCGGTGAAGAACCCGGTCGAGATCGCCGGGCACAAGGCGGCGCAGGCGCGGGACGGCGCTGCGCTGAGCCGGTTCCTGCACTGGATATCGGTCGCCGCGCCCCAGGGCGGCGTCGACGAACTGGGCGCAGCGGCGAAGCTGGAGGCGTTCCGGAAGGAGACCGGGCTGCTGGAGGATCTGTCCTTCGACACGATTTCCGGCGCAGGGCCGAACGGCGCGGTGGTGCATTACCGGGTCGAGGAAAAGACCAACCGCCCGATCGAGACCGGCAGCTTCTATCTGGTCGATTCGGGCGGGCAATATCGCGACGGCACGACCGACGTGACGCGCACCATCGCCATCGGCACGCCGACGCAGGAGATGAAGCGGCGCTTCACCCTGGTGTTGAAGGGTCATATCGCGCTGGGCCGCGCCCAGTTTCCGAAGGGGACGCGGGGCGGGCAGCTCGACGTGCTGGCGCGGCAGTTCCTGTGGGCCGATGGGCTGGATTACGCCCATGGCACGGGCCATGGCGTGGGCAGCTTCCTGTCGGTGCATGAGGGGCCTCAGCGGATCGCGACCTTCGGCGGCGGGGATGAACCCTTGCAGGAGGGGATGATCCTTTCCAACGAGCCGGGTTATTACAAGACCGGCGAATATGGCATCCGCATCGAAAATCTGGTGCTGGTCGAACCGCGCGAAGTGCCCGGCGCCGAGCGGGAGATGCTGGGTTTCGAAACGCTGACCTTCGCGCCGATCGACCGCAACGCGATCGCGGTGGAATTGCTGACCGGCGAGGAACGCGCCTGGCTGGACGCCTATCATGCCAGGGTGGTGGACGTTGTGGGGCCGCAGTTGGAGGGCGAAGCGCTGGAATGGCTGAAGGCGGCCTGCGCGCCTTTGTGAGAGGGTTATGGCCGAACGACGGCAAGGGGTGGAGAGCGGACGTTCAGTTTTCCGTTCGCCCTGAGCCCTTCGTCTACCTGCCAGGGCAGGCGCTCAGGATAAACTTGCCTTCCGCAAGTCGAAGCCTTCAGCCGAGCGGAGCGAGGCTTCCATGCTTCGCCTCCGCTCAGCAGAGCCCTTCGACTTCGCTCAGGGCGAACGGATATCTAATGTCCGCAACTGGCCATTTCCAGACCTTGCACTGGCATGAAAAACGGCCCCCGCAGCAGAGCGGGAGCCGTTTTCTTTTTCCTCAATGCCCGAAGGCAGGATCAGGCGGCGAGCGCCTTCACCTTATGGCTGGTCAAGCCGCAAGCGCCTTCACCTTGTCCGTCACCACGGTCACGCGGGCAGTCAGCGGCGAGGCTACGTCGCCGGCCAGCTTGATCAGCGCTTCGCTGCTCTTGGCCGCTTCCTTGGTGAATTCGTCGAAGCTGCTGGAGAACAACTGGCTCTGAAGCTGGAAGAATTCGGTCGGGGTCTTCACGGTCGAGAAGCTCTTGAACGAGGCGGTCGCCTTTTCGAAGCTCTTCTTGCTGTAATCGACGGCTTCCTGGCCCAGGGTTTCGAAGCCCTTGGCCGCGATCTTGCCGGATTCGACCAGCGCTTCGACATTGCCCTTGGCGATGTCGCTGAATTCCTCGATCGCCTTGGTCGACTTCTCGACGCTCACCTTGGCCTTCTCGTTCAGGTCGGCATAGACCGTTTCCAGCTTGGCCTTGGTTTCTTCAGCGAATTTCTTTCCGGTTTCGATCACGTCGTTCATCATCTTCGTTCCTTCTATGGCGGGCAGCGATTTGGGCTCTGGCGGCCCGGCCTTGGACGACAGGCTCTTCGATTCCTTCGGTTCCGGCGGCGCTACCCTGGCCACCGGATCGATCCTGGGCGTTTCCACCTTCGGCGCCGCAGCGACGGGGGCGGGTTCCGGCGCCGCATCGACGGCAGTTGTCGCCGCGATCACCGCCACCGGATCGGCCTTGGCCGCGGGGACCGCCTTCCTGGCGGGTGGCGCGGCGGGCGTCTTGGGCGGCGCGGGCTTTTTCACGGTCGGCTTGGCTGGCGTCTTGATCGCCGCCTCGGCAGCTTTCAGCGCCTCGGCAGCGGACAGCGTCGAAGAACTCTTCTTCGCGACGGGCTTCTTACGCACTGGCTTTGGGGTAACGGCCACGGACCATCCTCCATTTGTTGCAGTGCACAATATAGAGTCCGCAGGCCCGTTGCAAGCGTTTTGTGCGCTGCAACAAAATTGTCTTATACGCCCCGCCGCAGGGCGAAGGCGGACTATCGCAAATTCAGGGCAGGCCAGGGATTCAGCGCGTTTTCACGTAACGGCCCGGCGCATCCTCAATCGTCTTGAGTCGGCCCTTCCCCGGTTGGCGCCCGCCCTTCACGGGGACGGTCGCGGGGTTGAGGGCGCGAATCCACTCGATCCAGTCGGGCCACCAACTGCCCTTCGTCTCCTTCGCATGCGCGAGAAAGGCGTCCAGGGTCGGCTGCGCTTCGTCGCAGGCCCAATATTGATATTTGCCGGCGGCGGGCGGATTGACCACGCCCGCGATATGCCCCGACCCCGCGAGCAGGAAGCGGGTCGGCCCCGAAAAATGCTCGGTCAGTTTCCACACGCTTTCCAGCGGGGCGATATGATCCTCCCGCCCCGCCTGCACATAGGCGGGGGTTTCGATGCGGCGCAGGTCGATGGGCGTTCCCGCGATGCTGATCGCGCCCGGCTGCACCAGCAGATTGTCCCGATAAAGCTGGGTCAGATAATCCCTGTGCCAGCGCGCCGGAAGGTTGGTGGTGTCGCCGTTCCAGTAGAGCAGGTCGAACGGCGGATAATCCTGCCCCAGCAGGTAATTATTGACCACATAATTCCAGATCAGGTCGCGCCCGCGCAGCAGGTTGAAGGTCGCGGCCATATAGCGCCCGTCCAGGAAACCGCCGGAGGAAAGCTGCTCCACCATCTTCATCTGATCGTCGTCGACGAACAGGCTGAGGTCGCCCGCCTTGCTGAAATCCACCTGGGCGGTGAAGAAGGTGGCGCTGGCGACCTTGTCCGCCTGCCCCCGCGCCGCCAGCAGCGCCAGCGTGGCGGCCAGAGTGGTGCCCGCAACGCAATAGCCGATGGCATGGACGCTGGGCACCTTGAGCAGGTCGCGCACCGTGTCGATCGCGTCGATCTGGCCGTCCAGGATATAATCGTCCCAGACCAGATCCTTCATCGAGGCGTCCGCCGACTTCCATGACACCAGGAAGACGCTGATCCCCTGGTCCACCGCCCATTTGACGAAGCTTTTTTCGGGCGACAGGTCGAGAATGTAGAAGCGGTTGATCCAGGGCGGGAAGATGATCAGCGGCGTTTCCAGCACCGTTGCCGTCGACGGGGCATAGTGGATCAACTGGTAGAGCGGGGTTTCCTTGATCACCTTGCCGGGGGTGGAGGCGATGTTGCGTCCCACTTCGAACGCGGTGCCGTCCGTATGGGAGAGCTGGCCCTTTTCCAGATCGGCCAGCATGTGCTGCAGGCCCTTGACCAGATTCTCGCCGCCGCTCTGTATCGTCTTTTGCATGACGATGGGGTTGGTCAGCGGGAAATTGCTGGGGGCGATGGCGTCCAGCATGCCGCTGGTGGCGAAACGCAGCTTCGCCTTCTGCCTGGGATCGACGCCGTCGACCGCATCGGCCAGCTTCATCAGATAGTCGGAGAGCAGCAGATAGCTCTGCCGGATCAGGTCGTAAAAGGGATGCTCCGTCCACGCCGGGTCGGCGAAGCGCCGGTCCTTGACGGCGGCGGGGCTGCCGGAAGGCGCCGGTTCGGGCCGGTCGCGCAGCAGCCCGCCGGAATCCAGGAAACGCTGCCACAGCGCCAGCCCTTCATCGGCGAAGCTGCTCTGGATGCGCGACACCGCCTCCGGATCGAAGGGCAGGGTCCTGCCGGTCGCGCCCGCCGCCTGTTCCAGCAGCAATTGCTGCGCGCGGCCCAGAACCTGCGTCCATTGCTGCATTTCCGCGAGCGTGGGCAGATGGGGTTCCATGGCATCCTGTACCTTCATGGCCACCTTCATCCTCCTGTTATGGTCCGGTTCGCCGCTTTCGCTGGAATGTCGCAGGCCGGCGGGTTATAGCCGGATTGTGACAAGCCGAAGGCGCGTCACGCACTATCCCTTACCGAGAGCTTTCAGGAAAGCCCCAATGTCCGAAGAATTCTACCGCATGAAGCGTCTGCCGCCCTATGTCATCGCTGAAGTGAACGCGATGCGGGCCGCCGCGCGAGCCGCGGGGGAGGACATTATCGACTTAGGCATGGGCAATCCCGACCTGCCGCCGCCCGACCATGTGATCGCCAAGCTGTGCGAAGTCGCGCAAAAGCCGAGCGCGCACGGCTATTCCCAGTCGATGGGCATTCCAGGGCTGCGCAAGGCGCAGGCCAATTATTATGGCCGCCGCTTCGGCGTCGATCTGGACCCGGAAACCGAAGTCGTCGTGACCATGGGGTCGAAGGAAGGGCTGGCCAGCCTGGCCACCGCGATCACAGCGCCGGGCGATGTCGTGCTGGCGCCCAACCCCAGCTACCCGATCCACATGTTCGGCTTCATCATCGCGGGCGCGACCATCCGGTCCGTGCCGACCACGCCGGACGAGCATTATTGGCAGGCGCTGGACCGGGCGATGGCCTTCACCGTGCCGCGTCCATCGATCCTGGTGGTCGGTTATCCCAGCAACCCGACGGCGGAGACGGTCGACCTCGCCTTTTACGAGCGGCTGGTCGCCTGGGCGAAGGAGAACAAGGTCTGGGTGCTGTCCGACCTCGCCTATTCAGAGCTTTATTATGACGGCAATCCGACGCCCTCCATCCTTCAGGTGCCGGGTGCCAAGGATGTGGCGGTGGAGTTCACCTCCCTGTCCAAGACCTATTCCATGGCGGGCTGGCGCATCGGCTTCGCGGTGGGCAACACGCAGTTGATCGCGGCGTTGAAGCGGGTGAAATCCTATCTGGACTATGGCGCGTTCACGCCGATCCAGGCGGCGGCCTGTGCGGCGCTCAACGGCCCGCAGGACATCGTACAGAAGAACCGCGAGCTTTATCACAAGCGCCGCGACGTGATGGTGGAGGCCTTTGGCCGGGCGGGATGGGACATTCCCGCGCCCAGGGCGTCGATGTTCGCATGGGCGCCGCTGCCCCCTGCCCTCAAGGATATGGGGAGCCTGGAATTTTCCAAGCAGTTGCTGACCCATGCCAAGGTCGCGGTCGCGCCCGGTGTCGGCTATGGCGAGGATGGCGAGGGCTATGTCCGCATCGCCATGGTGGAAAATGAGCAGCGTCTGCGTCAGGCGGCGCGCAACATCCGTCAATATCTGAAGTCGATGGGTGTCAACACGCCCGCCAAGGGCGCGGCCTGAACGGCGATTGGCGGCTATCGGCCCGATATCAGCGGAAATGATCCCACTTCCCCAGGTCTCCCAGGTCGCGCAGACCATCCAGCTTGCATTGGCCCCCGTGTTCCTGCTGGCGGGCATCGGCGCGTTCCTGAACGTCTGCGTCGGGCGGCTGGCGCGCATCATCGACCGGGCGCGGAAGGTGGAGGAGAAGATCCTCGCCTCCCGCGGCAAGGAACATGACCGCATGGTCAGCGAGATCCGCATGCTGGACCGGCGGATGAGCGTGGTCAACGGCGCGATCTTCCTGACGGTGGCGTCGGCGTGCGCGATCTGTCTGGTGGTCATCCTGCTGTTCGCGGCGAACCTGCTGGGTTCGCATCTGGGCACCCCCATCGCGATCCTGTTCAGCCTGGCCATGACGTTGCAGGCGGCGGGCTTCGCCACCTTCATCCAGGAAATCCGGCTGGCGTCGCGCACCATCCACATCCGCAACGAAGTCCTCTATCACAAGGTCGAGGAAGAGAGCGCGGAATGACGAAATTCACGGTCAACGACCGGCCCGTCCAATATCGCATGGACCCGGCGACGCCGCTGCTGTGGGCCTTGCGGGATGCGTCCAACCTGACCGGGACCAAATATGGCTGCGGAACGGGGGATTGCGGCGCCTGCACGGTCGATATCGACGGGGAAGCGGTGCGATCCTGCCAGGTGACCATCGCCGCCACCGAGGGAAAGTTCGTCACCACCATAGAGGGGCTGTCGCCCGATCGCGGCCATCCGCTGCAACAGGTGTTCGCGGCCGACAATGTCTCCCAATGCGGCTATTGCATCCCCGGCGTCATCATGACGGCTTCCGCGCTGCTGCGGCGGACCAGCGATCCCAGCGATGAGGAAATCGACGCCGCGCTCACCAATATCTGCCGCTGCGGCATCTATCCCCGGTTGCGGGGAGCGATCCAGCATGCCGGGCGCGTGATGCGCGGCGAGGAGGTGGTGGACGCCGTGCCGCCTTCCGGGATCCCGCCCGATGAAGCGGCCAAGGCGGTTCCGGCGTTGCGGAGACCCTAGAGCGATTTCCAGTCAGATGGCATCATCTGACGTTTAAGAAATCGCGGTAAAACAAAGGAATAGAGCGGTCGATCTGATTCAATCAGATCGAAAACCGCTCTAGATTCAGCCGAAGCGATAGCCGGACACGGTCCAGCCCAGCACGGTGCTGGCATGGTCGCGCACCGCCGCATCCTCACCCCCTGCGCCCAATGCGACCATGAGCGGCAGGAGATGCTCTTCGCGCGGATGGGCGAAACGGGCGTGGGGAAGATCGGCCCAGGCTGCGACGCGCCCGGCGCGGATGGCCGGGTCGGGTTCGGTGACGGCGGCGTTCAGGGCGTCGTCCCACAGCTTTGACGGGGCGGTGGCCTGAAAGCCGCGGACACGCAAATTATGGAAGCTCATGCCCGAACCGACGATCAGCACGCCTTCATCGCGCAGCGGCGCCAGCGCCCGGCCGGCGGCGATGTGCGCCTCTGGGTCCAGATCGTGGCGGAGCGAGAGTTGGGCCAGCGGGATGTCGGCCTGCGGCAGCGCCACCTTCATAGGAATGAAGACGCCATGGTCCCAGCCCCGATCCTCCTCCGTGCCAGCGGGAAATCCGGCCTGTTCCAGCAAACCGGCAGCCCGGCGGGCAAGTGCGGGAGCGCCGGGCGCGTCCCAGCGGAGCGTGTAGCTGTGCGGCGGGAAGCCGTAATAGTCGAACAACAGGCCGGGACGTTCGCCGGTGTGGACGGTGAAGCGGCTTTCCTCCCAATGGCCGGAAACCAGCAGGATCGCCTTCGGCCGTTCGGGCAGGGCGGCGATGAGGTTCGCCAGATGGGCCTGCATGGCATGCCATATCGGGTCGCTATGCGGGCGGTCCGGGTCGCTGGGGTCCATGAAAAAGCATGGACCGCCGCCATGCGGAATGAAGAAGGTCGCTTGTCTCATGCGGGATTAGATCGGGGGCATGGAAACCCTGTGCAAGCGGGCCGGAGGAAACGGATTGTTTCGAATGGGAATGCCCGTTGTCAGCCCTTCGAACCCTCCGGTGATAGAGGCGTGTCCCCATCCCGCGATTCGCGCGACTGCGCCTTGCGGCGGCGCAGATTGTCCCGCAACGCCTGCGCCAAACGCTCTTTCCGTTCGTCCTGACCATTTGCCATGGCCACCCCATAAGCAATTTACATCTTCTGCCGCAAGCCGCCTTGACATGGGGCGAGGAGGCGGCCATAGGCCCGGCTCCGCTGGCGCGAGACGCCGGATGGAGCTGAAAATAGTGCTGCCGTAGCTCAGTGGTAGAGCGCATCCTTGGTAAGGCTGAGGTCGTGAGTTCAATCCTCACCGGCAGCACCATTTTCCTCCCGCGACCGGATAGGCGCCTGATTTTCCAATAGCTTGCTTCTTCGGACAGCGCTCATGGCATGTCGCTGGCGGGCACCGCTGAATCGAAAATGGCGTTCAGATAGGCGGCGATGCGCACGCCGCCGCGCCGCAGCCGGTCGTCCAGTTCGGCACGATGCCGATAGACATAGTCCCAGGACAGGTTGGGGTCCGCCGGATAGATCGTCTTGCGCAGGGCGATGCTTTCGCGAACCCATGTCGCCGGGCCGCTGGCGCTCCAGTCGATCGTCTGGTTCGGGGTGATGGAGCGCGACAGCCAGTCCGCATATTCGGAATAGGACAGGGCGCGCTGTCCGATCAGGCCGGAATCCCAGACGGAATGCAGGTTGGTCGCCTCCCCGAAGAAGGTCACTTTCACATCGTTGCCGCCGCGATCGCCGCCGCCGCCCGCGTGCAGCGGCTGATGCAGGTCGCCCATTATGTGGACGATGAAACGCAGCGCCAGGCGGCGGTCCTCCAGCGATGCTTTGGCGTCGCGCAACGTGGCGGTGAAGCGCTTGAGCGCGGTGATCGCATCGCCCTCCTTCGGGGCGTCGGCCGGGCTGTAACGGTCCCCTTCCCTGACCGTGACATAATGCCAGGGGCTGGCGGTCTTGCGCCAGAAGTCGGCGGGGTCGGACTTCATGTCGTCCGGCCAGGTCGCCGCCTCCGCCAGATCCTCGACGCCCAGTAGCAGATGAACCTGCGCACGCGCCGCGCCGCTCAGATTCCGGTCGGCTATGGCGCCGGTGATCCGGTGGCCGACAGGCCCCCAGGCATTGGCGGGCGTGGCGGCAAGGAGCGGCAGGGCGAACAGCAATGAGAAGCGCATGGCGTCTTCATCGCAGCTTTGCCCTGCCTCAACCAGTGCGCTTTTGCGGGACGCCGGGGTTAACCCGCGAAACGCAGGCCGATCCACAATGTCCGGGGCGTGCCGAGGTCGATCGATCCCCCGGCATTGCGCGTGGTCACCTCTTCATCGAAGAGATTTTCGCCGCGCGCGATCAGGGTCACGCCATGGCCGAGGGGCAGGCGCGCCACCGCATCGACCGTCAATGCATGGGGCAGCACGTCAAGCTGCTGGTCGTCCTCATATTGCTTGCTGACATAGCGCAGCGTGGCGGAGACAGCGGGGCCTTGCTTCGGTTCCCAGGCCAGAGTGGCGCTGGCGGAATGGGCGGGGGTCTGCGCAGGGCGAAGGCCGTCAAAGTCCCGGCCTGGCGCACGGACCCGGCTGCGGCTGTACGCATAGGAGGCCGAGAGCAGGACATTCCCGGCGCGGCCGTTGGCGGTCAGTTCGACGCCCTTGGCGGTGATGCGGTCGACATTCTGCCGTTCGCGGTAAATGCCCGCCACGGCGCCCACCAGCGGGAAAGTGCCGCCGGTCCGGGAGATGGTGACGTTGGCGACGGCATTGTCCAGCATGTTGCGGAACAGCGTCACGCCGAGATGGACCGGCCCCAGCGTCATATCGACCCCGCTTTCATAGCCTTTCAGCTTTTCCGGGCGCAGCGCCGCATTGGGACCGGTCGCGTCGGCTCCTACCCGGAACGGCCGGTAAAGCTCGTTGAGCGTTGGCAGGCGGAAGCCGCTATAGGCCGCGCCACGCAGGGCAAAACCGTCGCCGATGCGATAGAGCACCCCGCCCCGCCCCGAAAATTGCCAGTCGGAACGGTCAGCGAAGGCAGCGGCCAGCGTCGACACGCCCGCGCCATTGGCCTGCCGGAAGAAGCCGTTGTCGATGGTCCAACGGTCCGCCCGCACCCCGCCGGTCAGCACCAGCGATCCGATGGTCCAGTCATCCTCGGCAAAGAGGCCGGTCGTCATCTGATCGCCGCCCGCATGGCGGCGAGCGGTCACCGCGCCAGCCGCGCTATAGGCGTCCTCGAACATGTCGCCGGTGGCGAAGCGGGTGTCGGCGCCGATGCGCAGCACATGATCGGGGCCGACCGGCGGGCGCAGCTCGATCTTGCCGCCGATGCCGGTCGAGGGCGTGTTCCGCTGGTCGAGCGACTTGCGGAAGGTGGCGGACGAAACCACGATGTTGGCGAAGTTGCGCGCCTGGATATAGGCCAGCGCATCGACCTGCCACGCCCCGCGGGAAATGAAGCGGATGCTGGCGTCCTGTCCCTCGCTCATGCTGTCCGCGCCCTTGAAGCGCAGGGTGCGCTCATCGTGAAAGATGGTGCCGCGAAACTGGATTTCCGATGTGGCGGACAGCGGCGCGACGGCGCGCACATTGGTCGACCAGCCGTCATAGGCGGCGGGTGCGGTGGCGGCGACGCGCTGGTCCTTCGGCGTGGTCTGGAAACCGTCGCCCCGGTCCCACCGGCCCGAAAGCGAGACATGGCCATGGCCCAGGTCCGGGGTCAGGCCAACGGACAGTTCGGTCGCGTCCCTGCTGCCGTAGAAGGCGCTGGCCGCGAAGGTGGGAAGCTGGTCACGGGTGGCGCTGGCGAGTTCGATGGTCCCGGCCACCGCGCCCGCGCCGAACGCCCCTATCCCGCCGCCGCGCGTCACCCGCACCACCGACAGGCGGTCGGGCACCAGCGCGCTGAACGGGATATAGCCGAAAAAGGGATCGGCCATGGGCACGCCGTCCAGCAGCACCAGCGTCCGGCTGGACGCATTGCCGCCCAGGGCGCGCAATGTCGCCCCCTGCGCGGAAGGATTGGCCGAACGGCTGTCGGAACGGCGGAACTGCTGGAAACCGGCGACATCGCCCAGCGTGCTTTCGATCCGGCCGGAAGCGCTGTTGGTCAGGCGATCCCGGTCGATGATCACCGATCCATAGGCCGGCGTCCCCGGCGGCAGGGAAAGCCCCTCCCCCGTCACGACGATGCGGGCCGGATCGGGCGCTTCCGCCTCTGCGGCGGCGACCGTGGGCAGCGCGGCCAGAGCCAGCGACAGCGGAAGATATTTCATGGCGGCCTTTCCCCTCTTTGGGAGAGGGACTAGGGGCGCCGCCGTGGAAGTTCAAGCAACCCTTTGGCCGGAGGATGCGGCCAATATCTTGTCGATGGTCAGCGGATAGTCGCGCAGGCGGACGCCCGTGGCGTTGTAGATCGCGTTGGCGACCGCCGCCCCTGCCCCGCAAATGCCCAGTTCGCCGACGCCCTTCGCCTTCATGGGCGAGCTTTTGTCGTCCAGTTCATCGATGAACAGCACGTCCTGATCCGGGATGTCGGCATGCACCGGCACCAGATATTCGGCCATGTCGTGATTGACGAAAAAGCCGAAACGGGTGTCGACGCTCAGTTCCTCCATGATCGCCGCGCCGACGCCCATGGTCATCGCGCCGATCACCTGGCTGCGCGCCGATTTGGGGTTGAGGATGCGCCCGGCGGCAAAGGCCCCGCCCATGCGGCGGACGCGAACCTCGGCAGTGTCGATGTCGACCCCCACCTCGCAGAAATGCGCGCCGAAAGTGGCCTGCGCATAGCGCTTGTCGAGATCGCCATATTCCATGCTGTCTTCCGCCCACAGCCCTTCGCGCCCCGCCAGCGTGCCCAGCGGCTGGGACTGGTTGCCCAGGCGCACCAACCCATCCTCGAACTGCGCCTTGTCCGCCGGGAAGCCCGCCTTTTCCGCCAGCTTCGCGCGCAGGGCCATGGCGGCGGCATAGACGCCCGCCGTGGCGCTGTTGGCGCCCCATTGCCCGCCCGACCCGGCCGAGACGGGAAAGCGGCTGTCGCCCAGCCGCACCGTCACCGCCTCCAGCGGCACGCCCAGCATTTCCGCCGCCGTCTGGGCGATGATGGTGTAGCTGCCGGTGCCGATGTCGGTCATGTCGGTTTCGACGACGACATGCCCCTTGGCGTCGACGCCGATGCGCGCGCCCGATTTGCCGACCAGATTGTTGCGGAAGGCGGAGGCGACGCCCATGCCGACCATCCAGCGCCCGTCGCGCACCTGCCCCGGCCTGGGGTTGCGGCGGTTCCAGCCGAAGCGTTCCGCGCCCTGGCGGAGGCATTCGACCAGCTTGCGGCTGGAAAAGGGGCGTTGCGGTCCGGCTTCGGGATCATATTGCACATCGTTGCGGATGCGCAGTTCCACCGGATCGACCCCGCAGGCCTCCGCCAGTTCGTCCATCGCGACTTCCAGCGCGAGCAGGCCCACAGCCTCGCCAGGGGCGCGCATGGCGTTGCCCTCCGGCAGGTCCAGCGTCGACAGGCGATGCGTCGTCAACCGGTTGGCGCCGCGATAGAGCAGGCGCGTCTGCTGTGCCGCCGTCTCCGCGTCGCCGCCGGGCAGGTCGCCGGACCAGACCTCATGGGCGATGGCGTCGATCACGCCATGCTTGTCGGCGCCGATGCGTATGCGCTGAATGGTGGCGGGGCGATGGGTGGTGTTGTTGGGGATTTGCGGCCGGGCGATCGCGACCTTGACCGGACGGCCGACCATGCGTGCGCCGAGCGCCGCCAACAGCGCATCCGCCCGCAGGAACAACTTCGCGCCGAAGCCGCCGCCGATATAGGGCGAGACGAGGCGGATATTCGCCTGCGGGATCTTCAGCGTCTGCGCCATTTCGCCCACGCTCCAGGCGATCATCTGGTTCGCGGTCCAGAGCGTGAGCTTGTCGCCGTTCCAGGCGGCGGTGGTCGCATGCGGCTCCATCATCGCATGGCTCTGGTCGGGGGTGGTATAGCTCCGGTCGATCTTCACCGCCGCTTTTGCGAAGCCGGCGTCGAAATCGCCCGCCTTGGTATCCGCCGGTCCGCCGAAGCCGGGCTTGGGCGCAACCCCCTTGTCGCGCTCCGCCGCCAGGTCGAACCGGCCCTGTTCCGGCGCATAGTCGATGCGGACCAGCCGGGCGGCGTCCCGCGCATTTTCCAGCGTGTCGGCGATCACCAGCGCCACCGCCTGCTCATAATGTTCGACCTGCGGCCCGCCGAGCAGATGGGCGGTGTTGAAATTGCCCTTGCCGAGCGGTCCCGCATTCTGGTGCGTGACGATGCCCAGCACGCCGGGGGCGGTTTCGGCGGCGCGCAGGTCGATGGCGTTGATCCGCCCCTTGGCGATGGCCGAACCGACGATCCAGCCATAGGCGGCGTTGGGCGCGGCATCGTGCCGTTCATAGGCATAGGGCGCGGTGCCGGTGACCTTCGCGGCGCCGTCTATCCGGTCATGGGGTTTGCCGATGACGCGGCCCCGGTCGATCGGGTTGGTGGTGGCTGGCGTGTCGAACTTCATGGCTCAGGCCCCCTTCTGACGGTAGAGCGAGGCAAGGGCGCGGGCGGTCAGTTGCTGCTTGAACGCATTGTGCGCGGTGGGGCGTGCGCCGCTGAGCGCAGCCTCGGAGACGGCTGCCGCGCCGGAGGGTGCCGCGGCGTCGGCGGCGTCGGTGCGCCAGGGCTTGGCCCCTATGCCGCCGAAAGCGAAGCGCGCCCGGCCATCCTTCCCGAACACCGCCGCGACGGACACCAGCGCGAAGGCATAGGAAGCGCGGTCGCGCACCTTGCGATAGACATGGGTGCCGCCCAACGGCTTGGGCAGGGTGACGGAGGTGATGAGTTCGCCGGGCCTCAGGGCATTTTCGATATGCGGCGTCTCGCCGGGCAGCAGGTGGAAATCGGCCATCGGGATGGACCGGCGACCGCCATCGGCGCCCACCGTGTCGACCTGCGCGTCCAGCAGGCGAAGCGCCACCGCCATGTCCGACGGGTGCTGCGCGATGCAGGCTTCGCTGGTGCCCAGGATCGCCAGACTGCGGCTCATGCCCTTGAGCGCGCCGCAGCCGCTGCCGGGCTGGCGCTTGTTGCAGGGCATATGCGTGTCGTAGAAATAGGGACAGCGGGTGCGCTGGAGCAGGTTGCCGCCCGTCGTCGCCTTGTTGCGGAGCTGCCCCGAAGCGCCCGCCAGCAGGGCGCGGCTCAACACCGCATAATCGCGGCGGACCAGTTTGTCGGCGGCCAGATCGGTATTGCGGACCATCGCCCCGATCCGCAGGCCACCCTCCGCCGTCGGCTCGATCCGGTCGAGGCCGAGATGATTGACGTCGATCAGATGGGTCGGCGTCTCGATCTGGAGCTTCATCAGGTCGAGCAGATTGGTGCCGCCCGCGATGAAACGCGCGCCCTGGGTGCTGGCGGCTGCCTTCGCCGCTTCCTCGACGGTGGCGGCGCGGCTGTAGGTGAAGGGCCTCATGCCTTTTCCTCCCCGGCGACGTCGCGGATTGCCGCGACGATGTTGGGATAGGCGGCGCAGCGGCAGATATTGCCGCTCATCCGCTCGCGCACTTCGCTGTCGGAAAAGGCGACGCGGTCGAGATCTTCGGTGGCGTGGCTGGGGATGCCCGCCTCGATCTCCTCCAGCACCGCCACCGCCGAGCAGATCTGGCCGGGCGTGCAATAGCCGCATTGATAGCCGTCATGGGTGATGAAGGCGCGCTGCATCGGGTGGAGCTTTTCGGGCGTGCCAAGCCCTTCGATGGTCGTCACATGATCGCCCTCATGCATGACGGCGAGGGTAAGGCAGCTATTGATCCGCCGCCCTTCGACGATCACGGTGCAGGCGCCGCACTGGCCATGATCGCAGCCCTTCTTCGTGCCGGTCAGGTGCAGATGTTCCCGCAACGCATCGAGCAGGGTCGTGCGCGGATCGAGCTGAAGATGCACTTCCCGGCCGTTCACGCTCAATCCCACGGCACTTATCGGGGCTTTGTCCTTCCGGCGTTGCGGCCGGCCGGGGGGGGCGGCCTGCGCTTCATCCAGCAGGGGAAGGACGGCGGCGGCGGCGCCGCCGGCCTGCAAAAGGCCGCGACGGGTCAACGGTTCCGGCATGCGATGCTCTACTCCTCTACCCCTCCGAACGAAGCGTGGGGCGATCCTATCCGTCGTTGCATTGATCAGGTTGGCGAAAGAGTAGCAGATGGCCACGCCACGCCAAGATGCAAGATTGCGCCCCGTCTTTTGTGCAAAAGGGTTCGGTCGGGAAAAAAATGATTTTGTGCAGATTCTCCCTTGCCGAGGTAGGAAGCCGCTGCTAGTTGCCCCCCACCCGCCGAGAGGACACTTCCTCCGGCCGCCAGAGCGGGCGTAGCTCAGGGGTAGAGCACAACCTTGCCAAGGTTGGGGTCGAGGGTTCGAATCCCTTCGCCCGCTCCAAGTTTTTCAAGGGTTTAGAGGCAATTAGGCCACCCTTCCGGAAAACGCCCCACCATATCCCCACTCGACAGCTTTGAAATCCCCACGAGTTTCCCCACTCGCGCGATTTGTAGCCTGCTGCCTTCGGGGTGGGGGTGCCTGCCCATTTTTCGTTGATCAGTTGCAGGGGGTGCCCCCCCGTGGGGGGGAGGGGTAAATTCCCCACTTTCATTCTGGCTTCGAAATCCGCCTCTCGCGCTAGCTAAAAAATTCAGATTTAACCCACCTCATTGTCGATCAGGCTTGCCATAGACAAAGCGGGAGCAACTGCTTGCGCTAATTTCTCGGACATTCCCGCAATGATCATCAGTGAGTCCCGATAGGCGTCAACCCTCTGTCTTTCAGGATAAATTCTAGCAAACGATGTCGTTATCACACGCAACTTCTCTAGCCATTTTTCCTCCGAATCCTCGCAGGCGCAAGCCAACAAGATTTGACGGGTAAGAGAGCTTTTGGAATCAATATCGTTATCTTTGAAGCGCCTGAAAACGATGTTGATTAGATCATCTGACAGGCCTGAGTCGCGCCATCTTGCGGCAATGTGCAAATTCATCTCGACTGCATGGATGAACTGTTCTCCGTTTAGAGATTCGACAATCTCAGCTACCCTGTTGCGATAGTCGCAGCGCCTCGACTCCGGGATTTCGAAAGAAACTTGCAGCTTCAACATACGGTCTAACCAGGCGGCGGGGTCACTACCGTTCAGCATTTCAAATAGGTTATCAACATTCTCCTCGTCGAGTTCGGTCAGGCCGTTCCAGCTCTCTAGAAATGGCGAAAACTGAGTGGCCGCCCAAAGCATCAGATTGGCTTGCCTCTCATCCAGATATTTCATCATTCCCGTCCCTAAATCGGTCCAATTTGAGGGTCTAAGGTCGTCTGGAATTGATTGCACAGCCTCAACCGAGCGCCGAAAAATTTCGGCAGTGAGCGTCGACGCCTGGAGATAAATTGCTTGCCAGTATGGCTCGATTTGCAAATCTCGATAGTCCGACAACCTAGCTCGATATTGAAATGCCCCTAAGACCCTATCATGGAGGTCCGGGCGCTGAACATTGTGCTGATCTAGAATGCGGGCAATGTGGGCCGCGTGAAGGAGCTTCGCTAACCGCTGGGCATATAATGGCCAGTCATGCAAGGTGCGCTCTTTGCTCCAACAAGCTGTCGCAGCTACATAGGTGATGTGAACATCGCCGACCCCTTGCCTGAAGATTTTGCTGTCTGGCTTCCAAAGAAGCGACAAGGCCTTTGTGGCTCTGGTGATGGCCTTGCCATTTGCATGGCTGCAACAAGCAATTTCAAGTGCTGCCAAAACTGAGAGCGGGTCAGGCGAGGAAACTAGATATTCAAACAGCGCCCAACGTTCTTTGGCAGGCAGGCCTAGCCCGCCTTATTCACCAAAAGTGTCCTGAAGGGTTGGCGGGAGTGGCGTAAGCCTCTGATCTGAATTAGGAACTGGGTGTCTAAGCCGAACCTGCCGCAGGGCAGAAAATGCCACGGGCCACACCCGCCATGAACGATGATATCGCAAGCTCATTTGGATTCCCAGCAGTCGGCCGCAAGAAAATCACAGCTGCGTTCGACGGTGGCCGGCTTACCTCGGATGGCGGTGTTCTACTGCTTGCACAGGCCGAGCGCGCGATGGGGATTTGCCAGCGCCTGGCGGCTTGTATTGCCGATCCGCGCGATCCAGCGCGGGTGATCCATCGCCTGGATGACATTCTGCGTGCCCGTGTGTTCGCGATTGCGTGCGGCTATGAGGATGCCGATGATCTCGATGCTCTGCGCGACGATCCAGGCTTCCGCCTGGCGCTCGGCAAGCTGCCGGAATCGGGCGCGGGGCTGGCCAGCCAACCGACGATGAGCCGGTGGGAAAATGCACCGACTACGCGCGAACTGGCCAGCATGATGGCCGCGATGATCGACATCTACTGCGCCAGCTATCCCGCCCCTCCGACAGCGGTCACGCTGGATATCGACGACACGTGCGACGTCGTGCATGGCTATCAACAGCTCTCGTTCTGGAACGGGCATCATGGGGAGCGCTGCTTCCTACCGATCCATATCTACGACACCGCGACCGGCAGGCCGGTGGCCATGCTGCTGCGCACAGGCAAGACGCCTTCTGGAAAGGAGGCGGCGGGGCACATCCGACGCCTGGTGCGTCACCTGCGCCGTAATTGGCCCGATACCCACATCACTATCCGCGGCGACGGGCACTATGGTCGACCCGAGGTCATGGCCTACTGCGATGCGGCCCGCGTCGATTACGTGTTCGGCCTGCCCACCAATTCAGCGCTGCGCGCCGATCCCGCCATTGTTGCGGTCGCCGATGCCTGCGCGGTCAAGCGCGCCCAGCGTCAGTGTCCCGTCCTGCGCAACTATGCCGAGACCCGCTATGGGGCAAAGACCTGGAAGTGCCAGCGTCGCGTCGTTGCACGGATCGAGGCCAGCACGCTGGGCATGGACATCCGCTATGTCGTCACCTCGTTGGCAACAGGATCGGCCGAGCACATCTACGACACGCTCTACTGCGCGCGTGGTCAGGCCGAGAACCTGATCAAGCGCCACAAGTCCCAGCTCGCCAGCGACCGAACCTCGTGCCGCTCGGCCAATGCCAATCAGATGCGCCTGATACTGCACACTGCCGCATACTGGCTGCTATGGCGCATCCAGCAGGCGATGCCCAGGACCGCTGCTCTGGCAAGCGCGGAGTTTACCACCTTGCGCCTGCGGCTGCTCAAGGTCGCTGCGCGCGTCGTAGAAAGTGCTAGCCGCATCCGCATTGCCTTCGCTTCCGCCTGTCCGGATGCCGACCTGTTCCGCGCCCTCGTTCTCCGGCTGAAGCCTGCGCCGACGTAGCCCATGCGGCAGCGCCGCAGAACTCCGAGCCCAGCCCTTCAACCCGAAAAGCCCATCAATCCGAATGCGGTGAAACAAACGCCAGCGATGCCGGTCGTCCGCGCAATACAGCCAGCCGCAGCAAATGCCCAGAGCGGGCCCGAAACCGAGCGTCGTGAATAAGAGAGGCTAGTGCAGCCTCACCGATAAGGTTACCTCCCAAAATGGCGATTGGCGCTGCCAGCCTCAAACGGCGAGCAAGGTGCCGCCCCTTAAGCTGTTTGGCCTCATCCAGCCATGATTTTTGAAAATTGGGAAGGCTGTCGGGAAGTTTGGTTAAGCCAACTAAATCCATCAGGTAAGCGGGCGTTGCCCGCGCCAGAATGTCAATCGTTGCGCTTTCCTCAACAAGATCGTTTGAGATTTCTGATAGATCGACTTCAGCGTGATTCTGAAGCTCCGTTTCCAAGGCCAGATACTCGGCTTGGGTCACTGGCCTTTTATTAATGATCCTTCGCCAGTGGGCCTCTCGGTGCGCTTCAAATCTTCCGTCCGCGAAAAGCTGAGTTAGGCACTTTTGCCGTGCGGGCTTATCCTTCCCAAGCAATGCGACGTTTGAGAATCTCGCTCCCTTGTTACCTTTGATGATTTCCGCAGAGCCATCTGAATTTAGTCTGACAGCATCACTGACCTTCAACCCCTTATGTGAGGAAAGGTCTGGCGTTTCGCCGTCTGCGATTGCCTGAAGCGTCTCAAGCAAGTGATCCCGCAAAACGCGGGTGTCGAATATGCGGACAGTGTCGTCCGTCGCTAGGCCGATCTTGTTTAGCAAATCGGGAATTCTGAGGAGCGGCTGGGACAGGCTTTGCGGCAACTTTTGAAGCGTTTCCGTGAGGAAGTATCGTGTGATCTCCTCTTGGGTAGGTTCGATTGAGCTACCCATCGGCTTCCACCTCGCTCAAATCGACGGGCTTGGAAAGGCTTTCGAACAATGCCTTTGCTACAGCCTCCATCACTCCAGGATCACGCCTTTCCTCTCTTGGGCCAACGTAATTATCGAACCAGTTTTGATACTTCTCGACATGGCTTTCGGGCAGCATGAACGCACTTCCGAACATATAAACCGAACTGCGCGTGACTTCCTGCACCCACACATCTCGATCAGTGGAGTTGTCCTTAGCTGACCAAGCGCGAACATCGGGGATCATGTCATAGAGATAAGTCGCGGCCCGCATCGCATGATCGACTTCCCCAATCTCCGACCACACGTGGCGAATAGCGATAGCGATAGAAAGCACGGAAGATCGAAACCAGTGCCTTTCTTCGGGCAGCTTTATCAGCCCTCTTATAAGCGGGAGGTGGATCGAATTTCGAATTTGGCGCAATTTTGCGTTCGGACCGACATTCCAGTTGCTGGCGCAAGCAGCCTTTACCAACTCTTGAAAGTCCACTGGCACCAGCGCGAAGCCGCCCTCATATAACTTCTCAATCGCGCGTTGAAACTCGGCGTTAGTGATCGCACCTTTCGCCTCCAGGTGTCTCAAAACGTCAAGGGAAATAGCTGTGTTTACAGAGGTTTCCGCTCTGTCAGTGAATGTGCCGTTCTTGTTCAGTGCTCGGTCGTCGCAGACAAAAAGGGTTGCTCCGCTGATATCTTGGAGCGCATTGAAAAGCGGCCCTATCTCGCGCCGGGTGTCTTCGTCCTCGGATTGCGTAGTATCCTCAGAAGTAAGTTTTCCGATCCTAATCGTGCCATTTTCTATGGCCGCCGCCACTGAAGCCCTTAGCTGCTCAATTTGATCTCGAACCGCCGCAGCCCGTGTGCTGTTTGCAATTTCACGGTTCGCCAACTCCTCAACGTCAGGAAGGATAACCAGTTGCCCAAACGCGCTCTTCAGTCGGGGCAAGATTTCAGCATCCGCCAGATAATGCGAAGCGGTCATGGACAAATATAAAGGCTTACCGGGTGCCAAACTTGGTTCGCTAGGCCATTCCTCACCACTGCCAAAGATCGCCGCTAAAGCCTCGTTGGCCACTGCGTCGCTCAGATCGCCGGTCTCATTCAGCTTCGCAATTAGCCCTTTGGGACTCACTAGCCTGTCTGCAAACCGACTAGGATCGATGGTTTCTTTGAGCTTGCCGGGCGGGTGTAGAGGGGCCGTATCAATTACATAACCATCTGTTCTCATTGCAGTCTGATAGAGCCTTGCAAACTCTGCTCCGACTTCACCTTCCAACTCCTCGCCCGCATGGTCGCATTTTTCGATGGTTAGTGTTTGTGCTGCAATAAGCCTTTTGATCTCTTGCGCCTGCTGGACTCTGCTTGGCTGGGTATGTCGCGCCTCTGAGTAGTCCTGAAAAATCTGAGACATCGTGCCTGCGGGGAGAACAACCTGACTAATCGCGCTGAGTGTCTTGTCTAGAATCCCGATTGATTGAAGGGTGAGCAATGAGGTGACATCAAACGAAATGACCGGATCATCGGGCAGTTTCCAGAAAAGCCGATTTCCTGCATAGGCAGGAATGAGGTTGTGTTTTCGTGGGTCTGTATTCTGGCGATTTTCCCAAGACTGCCCGAGATAAATCGAACTCAATGTCACGTTCAAAGGCTTCGCAGCTAAGGAAAGTGGAAGCTCAGCCGCCATGATCATAGCGCTTAGCTTTTCACCGCGTTCTTGGCTTTCACGCATTAGCTCAACGGCGTCGTCGATATCCTTCGTCCAAACAGGTCCATCTTCTTCGGACCCGTCAATGGCGGCCTTGAGCCAGCCGCTTACCTCAGCATTGCCCTCAGCACCCATGTTTAGTGCAGCATGATATGCAGCCAGGAATAGCTGCGGGCTATGATCCTCTTTATCCAGCGCTGCCCTTACCAGCGGAAGCGCCGATGGGCTTTCCAACGCGGTTGCAAGCTGAGCCGCGCTCATCAACGTCCTTGAACTGCGATTCTCTCTCGCGGAAAGCTCTGATTGTAAAAACGGCTCAAGCTCGCTCCATCGCCCGAGTTCGAGCAATATGCTCACTCGAAGCTGTCGGATGTTGTGATTGTCGGCTCCTTCAGCGTTAAGCCTGTCCAATACGGCCAAGGCTTTCGACAATTCGCCCTGCCTTTGAAATTTCCAAGCCTGATGAATGCCTAGGTGATGATGCTGGGGAATGTAATCAGCCAACGTATCCAGAAACTCATCTAGCTCCTCGGTTTGGCCATTCCACAGGAAAGCATCGCAAGCCTTCGCCGCATCGCCCAGCTGGTGCTTCCTCTGCCAAAGCAACGCAAGAAAGTGCCCTAATCGCGAGTCCTTCTTCGCGGAGAGGGAAGATATCAGGATTTCCAGATCATGCGTTTTGTCACTTTGTTCAAAGAGAGTCAGTCTGGCAGAGATCGAATTAGCACCTTGATGCTCGTCTATCGTCGCTTTCAAAAAGTCATAAAAATCGGGTTCAACAGATGACTGGCTTTGCTCCAAAAGCTCAAGAGCCTCATTGACACGATCGGATTTTGCCAGTGCCTCGATCCGAATTCCGATAACCTCCTCGGTCTTCATGAAGGCAGTGAGGCCAACTTCATGTCGTCCGACAAATTCCGCCACCTTTGCAGGGTCATTGCTTCGCATAACGAATGCAAAGGCCGTTCGAAGTTGCCTTGTATCCAGCCCACCGAAACTCTCAGCATGAGCGAGCTGCGCCTTGAGGTCAGACCAATCGAAATCGATATTGTAAAGTAGGGCTAGGGGGGCGATGTCGACGGCCCTATTGGGATCAGAAAGTCTAGCTCTCAAATCTGCCTCAGCACTTTGTCGCTCAGGGGCATCCCGAAGGGAGAGTCTTAGGCCTAATATCTGCTGATCGAGAATCGCCAACAAATCGTCTGCGTTGAGATCGATACATAATCTCAACAACTCTTGAAAATTTGAGATTGCTTCTGAAAGGAGTTGTTGGCCAGTTTGATCATTTCGATAATCATCGGGTCGGGGGATTAAACCGTGTGTCTTTAGAAAACGAGCAGCTACATCGGGAGCCATCGCCAACGCCATGCAGAGCCGCCCGTGCTCGAACAGGATAAGGGGATTTTCATCTATCTGATCGGGAGTGGCACTATGCAGAAGGTCTTTGGCTTCGGTATGCTGCGCTAACTCAGACATTCGCATTGAAAGCCAAAGCAGAGCATGTCCGGTCAGTTCGTTCGCGCTATGATGCTCAGTATAGTATGCAATTGCCTTTTCGCTGCCATCGCGCAGACATATAGCTTGGATGAACATGCTGATCGACGCGGGATCGACTCTACCGCGCAACAGCTTTAGGGCTGAGTCGAAGTCCTTCTGCAACATAAGCAGCCGGGCACGCTCAGCCGTCACGTCGATGTCGCAAATCGAAGTGGCACTTTCAAGTGCAGCGCTAGCTTCATCAATCAATTCATCTCTGGCGAATATGATTGCCAGTTCCCTGAAGGCTTCCGCCCTAATTGTGGGCGTGCCGAAGCTAAGGCCTTTCCGAAGGCGGCCTGCAAATGATCGCCCATCATCTATCAGCTTATCATCTTGAATGAATCGGCGTCGTTTGAAGCGCTTGGTTTCCTCCAATATCGCATTGTCGATAGCGACTTCATCAACCTGACTGCGTATGTCTAGGCTATCGGATGCAAATCCTTTCTGGGAAATCTCCGCAATCTTGCTGCTTAAGTCTGCAAAACCGGCAGATATGTTCTGCACTAACTCAGTCTTGGCATCTGAAATCTGGCTAGTCAGCGTCTCAAGCAGAATTCTGTCGCCGGGGGTGAGATAGGCCACCAGAGTTGCGAACGTGAAGGCAACCGCATCTTCCAGCAATCTCTCACCAAAAGGTGCTGTGCCTTCATAAAGCTCTGCATCGTCAAACAGACTTGCATAAAGCACGCGTGCCGATTGGCATTCTTCCGAGATGTCTTCGTTCGCAAATGTCTTGCGGGTTGCGCCTTTGACGAGTTCAACTACGCGATCATCTGAAATGAAATGACTGGCGTTTTCTGTGTCAAAGCTCGCTGGGCGATCCGAGAAATACCCTTTCAGCTTAACCCAAATCGTTTGAGGCAGCTTTTCCGCATCGCCCTTCAAGACAGCAAGAGCTTCATCCATTTCTCTGTCTGCGGTGCCCAATGTGCTTAGATCGGCACAGGCCGCCCCGCGTCTTACCCATTGGGTGCGGAAAAACTCCAGCGTAGGCTTTATGCCCGCTGAAACTCCCGCCTTCGCTACAGCTACCCCAGTTGACACAGGGTCCAAACAGCACCTCTCAAGCTAATCTAGTAGGTCGGCTCAAGTTTTGCCGATGCCTTTGCGATTAGCAGCGACTGACATGTTGTTGAACAAGCAATTATTCGCTTGGCGGAAGCCCTTTGGTTAGCAGGGCTACATCGCATCGGAGCGCTGTGCATAAACGGCAAAGAACGGTGAAAGTCACGTTGCGTTCGCCACGTTCAACCGCGCCGTAATAGGAACGATCAACGTCCGCCACCAATGCAAGAGCCTCCTGCGTCAGGCCGATGCTCTTTCGTTGCGCCCTGATCCTGTTGCCCAGTTCGTGAAGGATCGCCTTCTCGTTCATCCGGCAGCATAGGCGACAAATGGGGACTATTGGTCCACGGTCTATTGTATATCATTCTTGACCTTTTGGCCTTTCCAAGCAATCTTACGGAGCCGTAACATAGGAGGAAATGGCATGCTTTTGCAAATGGGCTCGAAGTGCGCAATCAGCGCTGCTCTGCTTGCTGTTGCACTGTTTCCTATTGGGAATGGCGAGGCCAAAACCTTCTATCAAATACAAGCTAAGCCGACGCAAAAAGATTCTGAGAAATGGCTGAACGGCAATCAATATGTTGATGATGTTATGCCCAATTCCATAGTCAGAATAGTCAGTATCAGAGACACCCTTCCTGATAAGCAATCCACATTCCGCGTCTATATCAAACATACCTTCGCGGATAATGTGATCTTTGGTCCTGACGATATCAAGATTTCATTTTCCGGTGGAAGTCAGATTTCGATGATACCTTATGAAGAGTTAGAGGGGCGGCTGAGAAGGGACATTAAACGCAGAAGCTTTCTTGCAGCGATGGGCGGCGCCTTGTCGGCTGGCGGGGCTAACGGATATACATCAGGAACATTCGGGTACAGCGGCACGACCAGCACCGGGACGCAGTATAACGGCACTGGCATGTACTCCGGCTATGATCCGGCGCTCGCTCAACAGCAGCGGCAAGCCGCACAACGCCAACAGAACTCCACCGATGCCGCAATCCGTGCTCGTGATGCCTCCGGGGGCGCTGCTTTAGCTGGCCTCATACGGAAGAGCACAGTTAGGCCCGGTGAAGGCTTTGGTGGCACCGTCGCTTATGAGATTCCTGCTTCGATCAAAAAACCGGCAGAAGTGCCTGTGAGCATCATCGTCCAAGTTGGAACTGATGAACACAAAATCCCCGCCGGCATTTTTCCCATCCGGTGAAATTTTTCTGCACAAATCAAATTTCAGAAGGCTGCCCTTTGCCCGTTTAGAGGCGCAGGAGGTGCAATGTGCGGCTGGCAGGCGGGGGAAACGTCCGATCAGTCAAAACTAACGCTGAGCGGCCTTCTGAGGCGCTTCTGCGCCACATTGAGCCAACGTTCTGAGGATTGAGGTTGAAAAGGCTCCTACGGCATGGACGAAGGCGATATCCACGAGGCTTCCTCGAACAATTCCAAATCGATAATGTGGATTTCTCTTCTCTTCCTTGGGTTAGGCTACCTGATTGGCGGTTTGATCGAAGGGGATCGAAAAGAGCAAGCCGCCCTCAACTGGACTGTCCGAACAACGGCCGATTGTGAGAGTTCGTATAAAGCGGAGGAATTCGATAACGTCACGGATTGCGTCAAGGAAACGATCGCAGCGTTGAAGGAGGAAAAGCGCGACGAGGCGCGTACGGAAGATCATGACCCAAGAAGATGAGTTTCACCGATTTCTATCGGTTTTGCCCATCATCCCTGACAGGTTAAGAGGGAGGCCGATCTTCCGGTTCTTATGAGTTCCTATAAATGGAATAGGGGCCTCCCCGAGAGGTTCGTTATTGTTTAATATTCCTTACTCTTCTCCCTTCATTAACCTTTCAATGCTGGCTCCTTCTCCAATCTCCGGACATAGGCATCAATCATCATCGTTTTTAATCGATCTCGTTTGTCGTTTGTTGTGATGAAGGAATCATGGACCGAAAGAACCATAAAGCCTTCATGCATCGCGCTTGATATTATCTCCAAGGCAATATCGGATTCCAACCGCATCAATCGAAGGCCCGCCCCCGTCCTGAAAGAACTGGCAATCGGCTCGTGCCGTGCCTCGATCAAGGCTACAAGCTTAGTAATCGAGATATCCGGGGGAAAGACCATATCCGCAGGCCGTTCAACAGCTTCCGGTCTACCTCTACCGTTTATCAAGATTTGCATCAGCCATTTGATGCAAGGACGGTATGTAGCGGCCCTTACTCCTGTCGCCGCTTCATAGGTCGAGATTTCGGAAATCGAATAGAGTTCGCCGTCACCGTCTAGCCCCCTTTCATGGTACAACATGCGTGGGTGACAATTCTTGTAGTCTACTTCGACCGTTGGCTCCCCATTTATCGTGATCGCTTGTCGCAAACTTTCGGGAATGTTCATCCACCAGCCGCCAAATAGCCTTCCTCCTTCATCGAATTTAGGATGGTCCGCATCGCCATTGTTGAAAACTCTGTAGATGTCCGTCGAAAACAACTCCGGCAGGCGGTAAGGTGCTCCTTTCATTCCAGATTCCGCATTGCGATCAGCTAGCCACAACTCCAACTCGGCGGCAGACAAACCAAGCGCAATTTCCTGCTGTCGATAGAAGGCGTTGATCGCCTCCAATGTGTCGGTCCATTCCTGCGTTTCCGCGGTTGGAGAAAAATTGATCCGCTCGCCTTTGCGGACATAGACCAATCCACCTTTGTACCACTTGAATTCGGGTCCTGGCTTTGGAGCAAAAAGCTGAACGAGCCCATTAACTGGCATTCGTCGTTCGATTGAATCAGTTGATATGCCGTAATCCAATGCCATATGGATGAAATCATCGGTGATCCAATAGGATGATGCCCACGACTTCTTATCCGAATTCCAAGGCATCTTTTTGCCCTTGATAGCCCTAACCAATCCCGCATCGGACAGGGCCTTTACGACATCGCCAAGCGCTCCATGCTTCATCCAAGTCGGTTTGTCTTTATACTGTTCAGCATCGGCCTTGGTGAAATAGAGGACCGCAGGGGGAAGGCGAAAGAAGTGGCCCCGTAATCCATTTGCCACAAGCTTTCGGATACGAACCGCCAGTGCCTTACGTCCCCGTTTCCGTCGCCTTGGCCGTACCGCGTCGTAAATTTCGAGAATGCGAGCCGTTAAGGCGGAGCCTTCGGGATCGCGCAGGTCTATGTTTTCATCAAAGAAGGTGCCCGTGCCGGAAGCGATGGGCATCATTTGGTCCACTAGGCTTGCACGATCGACGGAATATTCCTGAGCGATTTCGCCAAGGGTTGGCCGGGCAAGAGAACCCGACCCCGGTTGAGGTAGTTCGTGGTTAAATTTCATGGCTGGCCTCAAGCGACCAGAGCAGCAATAAAGGTCTCCACCTCGTCTGCGACATAGCGGGCACACGACCCTATGTAGCGAGGCTCCAAATCGAAAATATGGGGGAGATTGTGTTTGCGCTTGTAGCGCTGGCCACGGACCCAAGAGGGCGACAGGTTTAGGCGACGAGCGACATCTTTATCGCTGTAGAAAGCAGGATTCATCGATATGATCACGCTGAAAGCAAGGAAACACCGACCGAGATTAATTTCTCGTATCGGGCCTTGGGATTCAGACGTCCTTGATAAAGAAGACGGTTGAGGATTGTCTTCCTATGCCAACATTATACATCGAAAATCGCAAAAAATCAATAGGCGGCTGCACAGGTGGCAATATCTTCTTTTTCACCTCCGCTCGCCCCTCTGCCAGACTAGTCAAAACCAGCAACTTCAGAAGCGCCGCCGTCCACTCCTAAGTCATCTGAATCCGCTGACTTGTTCCCATTCTGACTGCGAGGAGTTCCGAAAATTCGGGCTGCCTCAATATCCCCCAGGTTGACGGCATAATGCCTCGCCAGCATCGCGGTGCCTGAATGTCCGAGCCGTCCCGCAATCGTTCGCGCGTCTATGTTCCTTTTCATGAGGATAGTTGCGTGGCTCCGGCGCAAATCATGCAATCGCACGTCTTCCAAGCCAGATTCCTTCCATAGGCGCGTGAGAGATCGCTTCAAGGTCGTCATCGAAATGGGAAACAGCCGCTTATCACCCTCAGCCCGCTCCAGTTTCTCGAGAGCGGCAAGAATCTCCAACATCTCCTGCGTGCATGTCACAAACCGTGGTTTGTTCGTCTTGGTATTCTTGACCTCGATAACGATGATCTCCTCATCCACCTTCCTCACCTGATCCCAAGTCAGACAGAGAATTTCGGCCCGCCGCATTCCTGAGTTGTATGCCCATGCGACATAGTGCCGTAGCCAACCCCGGATTTGCTGGGGCGTCTGCTCCTTCTTTTCCTCCTGCTCCGCCTCAATCTTGTCCGCAGCTTTCAATATTCCTTCCCATTCGTCATCGGTCACGAAACGCTGCCTTGGCTCGATTCCCTTAATCCGGTCGGTCCGATCCGTGGGGTTCTTCTCAATGATCCCGCTACGAACCGCGTCGTTCATGATGGCGTTGAATGTTGCTAATTGCCGCTGGACGGTGGCCGGTTTCAGGTTTGCACTCTGCTTCCCTATCCAACGATTGACGTCCGATACGGTAATGGCGTTCAATGCCTTTTTGCCAAAAGCTGGGCCGAGGGCCGATTTGATATGCCCGTTCGTGACCCCATAGCCCTTCATGGTTGGCTTCTTCCGCTCAAGCCATTCTGAGGCATATTTCGCAAAAGTGTCGACCTCTACCGCTTCCAATGGCTCGCCACGGTCAGCCAAGCCTTGCAGGCGATCACGCTCAATCACGAGTTGCTGCCAGTCCCACGATGACCGCTTGCCCAGCTTATGCTCGACAGCGCCGCGAGCCGTGATTGTTCTTCCGTTATAGAAGCCCCCACGCGGCATCCTGATTTTGACCCAGACGGTAGCGCCATTGGCTCCCTTGAATATGCCGATACCGTCGCAGTAGCTGGGGCGTTTCGCCATTTTCGGAGGAAGCCCAGCCTCAAACTGCTCAAACTTGGCGAACCGGCTGGGACGGCCAACAGGACGCTTAACATCTCTCGTCATTGCAATTCCCTTCCCCTGCTGGCGCAAGATAGCTAGTGGGGAATTTAGTGGGGTGATCGCAAAATGCTAGCCAGATCGAGAGATTTGTTACCCCACTCGATCCCCACCCGGAACGCTGTTAAATAGCTAGGTTGCCATATAACACCAGAAACAACGTGGTTTTATAAACATCCCGTTTCCGGTAACAGCAATAACGCCAATGATCGTAGGTAACATCAGCTGCCTACCTTGCCAAGGTTGGGGTCGAGGGTTCGAATCCCTTCGCCCGCTCCAAAAATCGCAGAAATCTGCGATTTTCCAAATCTTCGGTTTTCCCGAATACCAAAAATCCCGATATACGGATCGCATACGGATATCCGGATTTGGGGACGGAATTTTGGAAAAATCGGGTCTTAACGATTCTGCATCGGACGCAAACGATCACACTGGTCGCAAAGGTCGTCAGGGAAATAACATCCTAGAATCAAAGTCTTTTCGGAATGGAGGAATCTACCTCTTCCATCGAGGGGACTAAAAAAAACCGCATTCACAGAGTCGTCGGTCGTGAAAGCGACGGCGTGACCCGCCAGCAAGCAGAAGACATGATTGCCACCCTCAGGACGAGGGCTAGGGAAGAACGGCTGGACCTGCCCAAAGGCCGTAAGATAGCCATGGCGTTCAAGGAAGCTGCGGACGGCTACATCAAGCGCCTCAAGGAAGAAGGCGGGAAAACAATCGACCGCAAAGAGCGAATGCTGGAACTCTATCTTACGCCCGCGCTCGGCAACAAGCCCCTGTCCAAAATCACTTCATCGGACCTTGCTGTTTACCGCGCCCAGCGCAAAAAATTACATACGGGAATGAACACCACTCACTCGGCGAATATAAAATCGTTATTTTTCAGTATGTTAATGGTGCCCGGGGACGGAGTCGAACCGCCGACACTGCGATTTTCAGTCGCATGCTCTACCAACTGAGCTACCCGGGCACGGGCGACGGTGAGGACCACCTGTCGTTTGGTGAGGCGTGCCTATAGGCATCAGTCCCGGGTGCTGTCTACCCCATCATCGTCACTTTTTTTCATCTCGTCCGAAGCGGGTGCGCCAGGGACGCGATAGCCCTCGCCCAGCCATTGCAGCAGGTCGCGGTCGCGGCAGGCCTTTCCGCAGAAAGGGCGGGTTTCGGGGTGTGACGGCTGGCCGCAGACCGGGCAGGAGGAGGCTTTAGGCGACATGGCCCGCCGATATGGTCAATGCCGCGTCCGCCTTCAAGCTGATCGCGCCGCCGCGGCGGCGGGCGAGTTGTTCGATCCAGTCCGTCGCCTTGTGCAGGCGGTCGATGATCGCAGGGGCTGCGGTGATCGTCGCGGGACCGCCATTGCCGTGGCGTTCGGCACGGCGGAGGAGGGCCAGGGCAGCCGTCTCGACCGGATCGGCGCGGAGCAGTTCCATAAGGTTCATCCGTTCCCGGCGGCGGATGACCTGGACGAAGCCGAAGCCGTTGACCGCCGTGCGCTCGAACGGGAGAGGCAGATATTTGTCGATCTGGGCCGAAGCGACGGCGCGCTCGTCCTTGTTGTTCATCGTCGGCAAGTCGATGCCGATCGATCCGGTCAGGCTCATGCGGCGGATCGCCTGCGCCGCCAGTTTCGCGCCCTTGGGGCCAAGCTTGGCGGGCGGGAGCGAGCCGTCGACATCGATCAGGATCATCGCGGGCGTCGGGAAGATGCGTAGCGCCGCTTCCTCGGTGCCGATCTCGCCGGAGATCGCCTCTTCCATCAATTCGCTCCAGCCATGGGCCTCGAAGCGGTCTTCCTCATGCGCGGGGCAAGGCACGACGGGGATGCCGGTGGCGCGGATGCGCTGAAGCAGGCTGGGGGCGGGATGCGCTTTCGAGCCGGGCTGGGCGATGCGCGCCTTGGCGAGCTTGGCGCGGCCTTCCTCCGCTATGGCTTCGCGCAGGATTTCGAGGAGGACGGTGGCGCCCTCCGCGATTTTCGGCGGGATCGGTTCGACCAGCGCTTCCTCGCCGGAAGTCAGGCGGGCGATGCCGCGCTTTTTCGGGATGACGGTGCGGATCAGCTTGCCCTGCACGACCGCGCCTGCGCGGGCGGCGTCGCTTTCCCGTTCGACCTGCGCTTCGACCAGGCGGCCCTTTTCGATCAGCGCGGCGCGGGCCTCGCCAATGCCTTCTTCATAGAGCCATTCGGCCATAGCTGTTCAGTCCTGTTGGTCGCGATTGCCGAGCCGGGAAATGTGCCATTCCCCTTGCAATCACTCTAGTCCAATGGGTAGCCCGCTGCCTTCAGCAGCGCGCGGGTTTCGTAAAGGGGCAGGCCCATGATCGCGCTATGGCTGCCCTGGATGGCGCGGATCAGGCCCGCGGCGCGGCCCTGGATCGCATAGCCTCCTGCCTTGCCGTGCCATTCCTCCGACGCGATATAGGCTTCGATTTCGGTGCGATCGAGGCGTTTGAAGATGACGATATTGGTCGAGAGGCGATGGCGCGCCTTGCCCTCCGCATCGATCAGGGTGATCGCGCTCAGGACGCGGTGGCGGCGGCCTGACAGGAGTTCGAGGCATTTGCGCGCTTCGGCCTCGCTCTCCGCCTTGGGCAGGATGCGGCGGCCTGCCGCGACCACCGTGTCGCCGGAGAGGACCAGCGCGCCGGGGTGGCGAGCTGCGACCAACGCGCCCTTTTCGGCAGCGACGCGGGCCGCGTAGGCGGCGGGAAGTTCGCCCTTCAGGGGTGTTTCGTCGAGGTCAGCCGGGTCCACCGCGTCCGGAGACGCGCCGATCTGACCCAGAAGTTCACACCGTCTGGGAGAAGCCGAAGCAAGGATGAGCCGCATCGAAAAAGCGGCTTATTTGAAGCGGTAAGTGATCCGACCCTTGGTCAGGTCGTAGGGGGTCAGTTCGACCAGCACTTCGTCGCCCACCAGCACGCGGATGCGGTTCTTGCGCATCTTGCCGGCGGTGTGGCCGAGGATCTCGTGATCATTTTCAAGCCGAACGCGGAACATGGCGTTGGGGAGAAGCTCCACAACCTGTCCGCGCATTTCAAGCAGTTCTTCTTTTGCCATAATATCCTGGAAGTCGAAAAATCGCGCCGCCATAGCGCCAAAATGCTGAAAAAGAAAGTCAGGCTGAAGCGCCAAATGCATCGCCGGCTTTTTGGAGCACCGCAAAGACGTGATCGAGCTGATCCGCGTCAAGGCAATAGGGCGGCATGAGATAGATGGTGTTGCCGAGCGGGCGCAGCAAGAGGCCCTGTTCTCCGGCGAAAGCGCGGAGGCGCGGGGCGAGGTCGGAGAGATAGCCCGCATCGGGGGCAATCAGGTCGATGGCGGCTATCACACCCAGTTGGCGGGGGTTGGCAAAGGCAGGATGCGCGCTGAGCTTTTCGAGTCGCTCCGCCATGGCTTTGCCCAGAATCGCGATGCGGCCCAGCACATCCTCTTCCCGCCAGATGGCGAGATTGGCGGCAGCGGCGGCGCAGGCGATGGCGTTCGCGGTGTAGCTGCTGGAATGATAGAAAAGGCGGGCGCGGTCGCTGGATCTGTGCGCCTCGAAGATGCGGGGCGTGGCGAGCGTGGCGGCGAGAGGGATGGCGCCGCCGGTGATGCCCTTGGCCACCGCCATGATATCCGGGACGACGCCCGCCTGCTCGCAGGCGAAGAGCGTGCCGGTGCGGCCCCAGCCGGTCATCACCTCGTCCGCGATGAAGAGGACGTCGTGACGGGCGCAGATCGCGGCCATGTCGCGCAGGACGGAGGGCGGGTAGATCAGCATTCCCCCTGCCCCCAGGATCAGCGGCTCGACGATGAAGGCGGCGGGCCTTTGCGCGCAGGCCGCTTCAAGGGCGTCCAGGGTCGCCTGTTCCGCGCCGGGGGCAGGAAAGGGGATGGTCTCCACATCGAACAGCAACGGCGACCAGGCGGCGTTGTAAACGCCGCGCTCGCCCACCGACATGGTGCCGATGGTGTCGCCATGATAGCTGTGCTGGAGCACGAGGATGCGGTGGCGCGGTTCGGACAGGCCATCCAGCGCCAGATTGTGCCAATAGCCGAGCGCCATTTTGAGCGCGACCTCGACCGCGGTGGAGCCGCTGTCGGAGAAAAAGACATGGGCGAGCGAATCGCGGCCCGCAGCCCGGGGCGCGATATCGACCAGCCCGCGCGCCACTTCCTCCGCCGGGCCGTGGGTGTAGCCGGCGAAGATGAGTTGATCCAGCTTGCCCGCCTGATCGGCGATGGCCGCCGCGATCCGGGGATGGCAATGGCCGTGGGTCGCCACCCACCAGCTTGAAATGGCGTCGATCAGCGTGCCGCCATCGGCCAGATGCAGCAAGGCCCCCTCCGCCCGTTCGACGTGGGGGATCGGCTCATTCAGGCCGTGCTGGAAAAAAGGATGCCAGACAGGGGAGGTCATGGCCGCTGCTTAGGCCCATGACCTCCCTCTGTGCAATGCCGCGCTTACTGCGCGGGCGGGGTGGCCGGTGACGCGGGGGCGGCCGGAGCAGCGCCAGCATCCGGAGCCGCCGGGGCGGCCGACGCCGGAGCGGCTGCCTGGATCTTCTGCTGGAGCGCAGGATCAGCGGCGGCGGCCTGACCGATCTGGTTGAACTTTTCCGGCGGGATGCCCGACGCCTGGAGCGCCGCGAGCATCTTGGGCTGCTTGTCGGCGGCGGCGATCGAGCTGTCCTGCTGGATCTTCGTCACCTCGACGGCGGCCGCGGCGAACTGCTTGATATCGGCGTCCGAAAAAGTGCTGGCGCCTGCGGCCGGGGCGGCGGGCGCAGCCTGCGCTGGCGCGGCCGGGGCGGCAGCATCCTGGGCCAGAACCGGAGCGGCGGCGGCCAGTGCGATCGATGCGACACCGGCCTTCAGAAGAATGTTATTCAAACCCGACAAATTGCTTCTCCTCAACTTTAACCAATGTTTGAACGCCAAGCTGTGGAAGAGGTTGTCGGGATAAAAGGGCGATCCGATAAAATGTTGCATTTAAGAGACGGTCAACAAGGAAAATGCAGTTTATCGCGTGACCAAAACGTTTCGCCGTTGCGGAATATCGTTGCTTTGCCGGAACGGAAAAGGGGCCGGATTCGCGCTGATCCGGCCCCCTTCGATTCTTACCAGATCTTCACGCGATCCTGCGGTGCCAGATATATCTTGCCGCCCGCCTCCGGCTTGAACGCCGAATACCATTGGTCGAAATTGCGCACGGTGTCGGCGCGATATTGCGACGGGGAATGCGGATCGGTGACGAGCCGCTGGCGCAGATTGGGTTCGCGATAGTTGCGCCGCCACACCTGCGCCCAGCCCAGGAAGAAGCGTTCGTCGCCGGTCGTGCCGTCGATCACCGGGGCGGGCTTGCCGCCCAGCGAGGCGTGATAGGCGTCCAGCGCCACCGCGACTCCGGCCAGGTCGCCGATATTCTCGCCCAGGGTGAAGGCGCCCTTCACATGCGCGCCGGGGAAGGGTTCATAGGCGTCATATTGCTTGACCAGTTTATCGGTCAGCGCCTTGAAATTGGCGACGTCCCGGTCGCTCCACCATTGGTTGAGCTTGCCCGTCTCGTCATATTTCGCGCCCTGATCGTCGAAATGATGGCTGAGTTCATGGCCGATCACCGCGCCAATGCCGCCATAATTGACCGCCGGATCGGCATGGGGATCGAAGAAGGGCGGTTGCAGGATGGCGGCGGGGAAGACGATCTCCACCATGCCGAAATTGGCGTAGGCGTTGATCTCCATCGGGGTCATGCCCCATTCCCAGCGGTAGATGGGCTTGCCGAGCTTGCCGACCTGATAGTCGAATTCATACTGGTTCGACCGCAGCGCATTGCCGAACAGGTCGTCGCGCTTCATCGTCAGGCCGGTATAGTCGCGCCACTTGTCGGGATAGCCGATCTTGGGCGTGAAGGCGGCCAGCTTCTTGTGGGCGCGGGCCTTGGCGGCGTCGCTCATCCATGGGAGGCCGTCGATGCGGCGGCCCATGGCGGCGATCACATTCCTGACGAGCTGGTCCATCGCCGCCTTGGTTTCGGGCGGGAAATATTGGGCGACATAGGCCTTGCCCACTTCCTCGCCCATGGAGGATTTCAGGAAGTCCACCGCCCGTTTCCAGCGGGCTTCGCGTTCCGGCGTGCCTGACAGGGTGGTGCCGTAAAAGGCGAAATTCTCATTGGCCACCGCGTCCGGCAACTGGTCGGCAAAGCTGTGCAGCGTGCGCAGCAGCAGCGCATCCTTCAGCACGCCGACAGGAGCCTTGGCGATCAGCGCGGCTTCTCCGCTGACGGCGCTCGGCTGCGACACCAGCAGATCCTTGGGGGCGAGCTTGTTGGCGGCGAAATAAGCGGTGAAGTCGAAGCCCGGCGCGGCCTTTTGCAGGTCGGCCAGCGTCATCTTGTTATAGGTCTTGTCGGCGTCGCGACTGTCGACCTGGGTCCAGTGGACCTTGGCCACTTCCGTTTCGAACGCCATCAGCGCGGCGGCGCGGGCCTTGGCGTCGGGTTCCCCGGCGAGCGTCAGCATCTTTTCCAGATGCGCGACATAGGCGGTGCGGATCGCCGCCATCTTCGCGTCGGGTTCCAGGTAGAAATCGCGGTCGGGCAGGCCCAGGCCGGACTGGTGCAGGACCAGTATGTAGGTTTCCGGGTCTTTGTCGTCCTGATTGACGTAGAAACCGAAGGGGCCGTCGATTCCGGCGCGGGCGGCTTCGGCGGCGAGTTTGGCATAGGCGGCCTTGTCCTTCACCGCCGCGATCTTCGCGAGCCACGGTTTGGCGGGGGTCAGGCCCTGCTTCTCCACCGTGGCGGCGTCGAGATAGCTGGCATAAGCGTTGCCGATCTTGCTGTTCGGGTCGCCCTGCGCGGCGTCGAGAATGGCCTTGGTCCGCTCGCGGGACAGGTCGTCCAGCGTGTTGAAGGCGCCATAACTGGATTTGTCGGCCGGAATCGGCGTGTTTTTCGCCCATGTGCCATTGGCATGATCGTAGAAATCGTCGCCGGGCTTGACCGACTTGTCCATGCCGGCGCTGTCGAAGCCATAGCTGCCGTAAGTGGGTTTCGCCGGATCGGATTTTGCCGGACTGGTTTGGGCGACGGACGCGCCGGTGGCCAGCGCAACTGCCGCCGCGCCGAGGAGGAGATATTTCATCAAAGCTTCCCTTGCTTCATCTGGTCAGGGCACGCGGACGCACCCATGATGGCCGGGAGTTGAGCGTCCCGCGGCAGCGATGTCCATGTCGTTGGTCGAAAAATGGGCGACGCTTGCGGCTTTGGGGAGGAGAATGAACGCGCCCAAATCATCCGACTCCGTTCGCACTGAGCTTGTCGAAATGCTGTTCTTTTTTGAAGAAGGAGAGGCTTCGACTTCGCTCAGCCCGAACGGGGAGAGGGAATGAACGGTCAGGACAGGTAGATCGATGCGGTGAAGGCCGCACCCAATGTCTGCGCATCCAGCGGATCGAGATAGGGCAACCGCCCAAGGCTGCGGACCTTGCCCAGCTTCGGAATGATCCGCTCATTCTCCTCATGCGGTTCGCCGATGAAGGCGATCCCCGCGATGGGAATATTCCGCGCCCGCAGCGCCTCTATGCTGAGCAGGCTATGGTTGATCGTACCCAGCCCCGTCCGGGCGCAGAGGATGACAGGCGCGCCCCAATAAGCGAACAGGTCGATCATCAGCAGCGTCTCGCTGACCGGGACCATCAGGCCGCCCGCGCCCTCCACCACCAGCGGGCCGTCGACCTGCGGCAGGGCCAGCCGGTCGAGGGCGATCTCCACCCCGTCGATCCGCGCCGCCAGATGGGGCGAGGCGGGCGTGGTCAGGCGATAGGCTTCGGGCAGGATGTGCGAGGCGGGCAGGCCCGACAGCGCCGCCACCCGTTCCTTGTCGCCCTGCGGATCGACGCCCGCCTGCACCGGCTTCCAATAATAAGCGCCCAGCGCTCCGGCGAGGCCCGCCGCGAACACCGTCTTGCCGATGTCGGTATCCGTGCCGGTGACGACGAAGACGCTCACGCCGCCGCCCGGCCCACTATCCGGACGAGTTCCTCGCCCAGCGCGGCGATGTCGGCGCGGCCGACATTCAGGGTCAGCGAAATCCGCAGGCGGCTGGTGCCCGGCGGCACGGTTGGGGGACGGATGCCGCGCACATCGAACCCCGCCTCCTGCAAGGCGGCGGCGGCGGCCATGGCGCGGCGGTCCTCGCCCAATATGACCGGGATGATCTGGCTGCGCGGGGCGGGCAGGCCGAGCGGCGCGCAAATCGCTTCGCCCGCATCGACCCGCAGCGTTTTCAACCGGTCGCGCAGGTCGCTCGCCTGTTCGATCCGGTCGAGCGCCGCCGATACCGCGACCGCCATCAGCGGCGAGGGCGCGGTGGAGAAGATGAAGGCCCGCGCCCGGTTGATCAGATAGTCGATCAGCAGGCGCGGCCCGCAGATCAGCGCGCCCTCCACCCCCATCGCCTTGCCGCAGGTGTGCAGCGTCACGACATTGTGCAGCCCGTCCAGCCCCGCCGAGAGGCCGCGTCCCGATGGACCGAAAACGCCCGTACCATGGGCTTCGTCCAGAATCAGCATCGCCTCATGCCGGGCCGCCAATGTCGCGAGGTCGCTGAGCGGCGCCATGTCGCCATCCATGGAATAGAGCGTCTCCACCGCGATCCAGACCCTGCCCTTGCCGCCTTCCTGCCGCCAGGCGGCGATCAGGTCGGCGAAGCTCTGCACATCGTTATGGCGGGCGAAGACCGTCGTCCCCTTCGACATGCGGATGCCGTCATGGACGCTGGCGTGGATCAGCTCGTCCGCGACGATCAGGTCGCCCCGCTGGGGCAAGGTGGAAAACAGCGCCAGATTGGCGGCGAAGCCGTTCGCCATGAACAGCGCGCCCTGGGTCTTGAAGAAATCGGCGGCCTTCGCCTCCAGCCCTTCATGTTCGGGGGCGTTGCCGCGCAGCAGCCGCGAACCGCCCGACCCCACCGGCACGCCCCGCGCCACCGCATCGGCCACGGCCTGCGCGACGATGGGGTCGGAGGCGAGGCCGAGATAGTCGTTGGAGGCGAAATCCCGGCCGGAACGGGGGATCAGACGACGCAGGCGGCCGCGCCTTTCAAGCGCGGCCAGTTGCGAGCGGAAGGGTTCGCTGGTCATGGCGCGGCATATAGGGGTGTGGGGTGGGAGCGGGCAAGTGTGGATGCCCCGCTTCATCGGGCCGGTGGCGTGGATAGGGGCGCGACCTTCGAAACTTCCCCTCCACCATGCTGCGCATGGTCCCCCTCCCCACGCTTCGCGCAGGGAGGATTTCATGTTTATTCAGAAACTGAATCCCAGGGAAAAGGACGCCACATTGTCGTTGCTGTCGTCGGCATTCGGCCGGAAGCCATGCTGGTGCAGATAGCCGATCTCCGCATTCACATTCTTCGCGAGCGGGGTGGTGATGGCGATCAGGTTGCGCATCCGCTCCTCGCCCTGGACGCGCTGGAAATTGGTGGTGTTGAAATCGATGAAGCTTTCATGGCTCAGCAGCAGCGCGGTCTTGCCGCCTTCCCTGAACGGCAGCACATATTTGACATAGGGGCGCAGGCGCCAGGCGGTGCCGTCCACCCCTTCGCGCCAGCGCTCCTCCAGCCGCAGGCGGGCGCTGAGCTGGCCGGGACCGATCTTCACGATATTGTCGAAGGTCACCTGCTGGCGGCCGCGATGCTCCATCACCGCGAAATGACCAGCATTGTAATTGGGGTCATGGGTATAGCCCGCCCAGACGGTGATTTTCTTGCTGACCTTGTAGCCGATCAACGAATTCATCTCGACCTCGTACAGCCCATCGCGATCGTCGCTGAAGCGGGCGACGACCTCCTGCGAGAAGCGCCAATGATCGCTCAGCTTCACCGTTGCGCTGGCGGTGGTCCAAAGCTGTTCGTCCTCGCTGGCATGGGCCACGGCCGGAACGGCCAACAGGGCAAGTATGGGCAGCAGCTTAGAGGTCAGTCGCATGGTGATATTCTCCCCTCGCCCATCCTGGCGAACGGCTGGCCCACTATGACTTTTTCGTTACAATAATGTGACTGGTGCGTTTCCGATTTGTGACGACGATCGCGGCCCGTCCGTAAAAAAGGCTCCGCCCGGCTGCGGGCGGAGCCATTTCCCTGTCATTCCCTTTCGATCGGGAATTTACGCGCCGTGCGCTAGCGCGGCCAGCAGCAGCAGCGCGACGATATTGGTGATCTTGATCATCGGATTCACCGCCGGGCCAGCCGTGTCCTTGTAAGGATCGCCTACCGTGTCGCCGGTCACCGCGGCCTTGTGGGCTTCGCTGCCCTTGCCGCCATGATGGCCATCCTCGATATATTTCTTGGCATTGTCCCACGCCCCGCCGCCCGACGTCATGGAAAGCGCCACGAACAGGCCGGAGACGATCACGCCCAGCAGCAACGCGCCAAGCGCGGCGAAGCCGTTGGGCGTCCCCGCCACCGCCGAGATCGCGAAATAGACGACGATCGGCGCCAGCACCGGAAGCAGGCTGGGCACGATCATCTCCTTGATCGCGGCGCGGGTGACAAGGTCCACCGTGCGGGCATAGTTGGGCCGCGACGTGCCCTCCATGATGCCCTTGTTGGTGGCGAACTGGTCGCGCACGTCCTTGACCACGTCACCGGCTGCGCGGCCCACGGCGGTCATGCCCATGGCCCCGAACAGATAGGGCAGCAGCGCGCCCAGCAGCAGGCCGACGATGACATAGGGGTTGGAGAGGCTGAAATCGACAGGCTCGGTAAGGCCGAGCGCGCTGTTGTAGAATTTCAGATCCTCCGTATAGGCGCCGAACAGCACCAGCGCGGCAAGGCCCGCCGAACCGATGGCATAGCCCTTCGTCACCGCCTTGGTGGTGTTGCCCACCGCGTCGAGCGCGTCGGTCCTGACGCGGACGCTATCCTCCATATGCGCCATTTCCGCGATGCCGCCCGCATTGTCGGTCACGGGGCCATAGGCGTCCAGCGCCACGACCATGCCCGCCAGCGCCAGCATGGCGGTCGCGGCGAAGGCGATGCCGATCAGGCCCGCCAGTTGATGGGCGACGATGATGCCCGCCACGATCACCAGCGTCGGCAGGGCGGTCGCCTCCAGGCTGACGGCCAGCCCCTGGATGACATTGGTGCCATGGCCGGTTTCCGAAGCGCGGGCGATGCTGCGCACCGGGCGGTAGTTGGTTCCGGTATAATATTCGGTGATCCAGACGATCAGCCCCGTCACGACCAGCCCGACCATCATCGACCAGAACAACGCCATGCCGGTATAGCCGCCCGCCCCGTCCAGATCGGTGCCGAAGCGGGCATCGAGGCCGCCCAGCGTATAATGGGTGACCGCGTAGAGCGCCGGGATCGACAGGATCGCTGTCGTCCAGAAACCCTTGTAGAGCGCGCCCATGATCGACTGGCTCGACCCCAGCCGCACCATATAGGTGCCGATGATGGAGGTGATGATGCACACGCCGCCGACAATCAGCGGCAGCGACATGAGCTGCATCAGGAAGGCGTTGTCGACGCCCTTCACCAGCAAAGCGGTCAGCACCATGGTCGCGCCGACCGTCACCACATAGGTTTCGAACAGGTCGGCGGCCATGCCCGCGCAGTCGCCGACATTGTCGCCGACATTGTCCGCGATCACGGCGGGGTTGCGCGGATCGTCCTCCGGAATGCCTGCCTCGACCTTGCCGACCAGGTCCGCGCCGACGTCCGCCGCCTTGGTGAAGATGCCGCCGCCCAGGCGCGCGAAGATGGAGATGAGGCTGGCGCCGAAGGCCAGGGCCACCAGGGAATCGATCACCAGCCGATCATCGGGCGCGTGGCCCGCCGGTCCGGTCAGATACCAGAAGAAGACGCTGATCGCGAGCAGGGCCAGCCCCGCCACCAGCATGCCGGTGATGGCGCCCGCCCGGAAAGCGACGGTGAGGCCGCTCTGCAAGCTATTCCGCGCGGCCTCGGCGGTGCGGACATTGGCGCGCACCGAGATGTTCATGCCGATGAAGCCCGCCGCGCCCGACAGGATGGCCCCGATCAGGAACCCGATGGTCGACGTCGCGCCAAGGAAGAAGAAGACCAGCGCCGCGACGACGATGCCGACCATGCCGATGGTCGTATATTGGCGGCCGAGATAGGCCTTCGCCCCTTCCTGAATCGCGCCCGCAATCTGTTGCATGGTTTCATTGCCGGCGGGGGCCGCCAGCACCTGTCGACTGGTGAACAGGCCGTAGAGCACGGCCAGCAGGCCGCACCCTATGGCAATCGTGACAATCTGCATGGATGTTCCTCTCCCCCTGTTATGGCTGTCATCGGCCGCTCCGCAGGGAATGACGGGCGGGCGAAGGGCGTAAAGGCGGGCCGCCGGAACATGCGCTTCCGGCATCGGGCACCGCGTCAATCAGCAACAGGCTCACGCACATCATGCGGTCCTACCGGGCTGAGAAAGGTCGGCGGTGAAGCTACAGGGCCGACGGCGTGCGTCAACCCGTTACGATATTAAGGCAAATCAGCCATGTTCCCAGCCGAGCCGGTCGGGCAACGGCATGGCCACCCCGTCGATCATCAGCGTCAGCCCGGCTCCGCGTGAAAAGCGTCCGACCGGAATGGCGCGCACGGGCGGCTTCATTGCGGCGGGCAAGGCGAAGAGCAGCTCATAATCGTCCCCGGCGCGCGCGGCGGCGATCTGCACCGCATTGCTGGCGCCCCTTGTGCTTTCAAGCGCGGGCGACAGGGGAATATGATCGATGGCGACGGCAAGGCCGCTGGCCGCCGCCATGCGCGAAGCGTCGATCAGCAGGCCGTCGGACACATCCATCATGGCGTGGACATGGGGCGCCAGCAGCGCTCCTTCGGCCAGGCGCGGACGTGGACGGCGATAGGCGTCGACCAGTGGGCCGGACGCGCCGGGCATGGTTCGCAGCAGTTCAAGGCCGATGCCCGCATCCCCCACCGGGCCGGTGAGATACAGCCTGTCCCCTGCCTTCGCGCCGCCGCGCAGGGGGACGCGGCCAGTCGCTTCGCCCAGCGCGGTCAGGCTGTAGCTGCGCGGCGCGCCGTTGGGCATCCGCACCGTGTCTCCGCCCAGCAGCGGCATGGCGTGACGCGCCAGCGCCTCGCCCAGTCCCTCAAGGAAGGCGGCGTCCCATGCATCGTCGCCCGACAGCGCATAGTTGAGCAGGCAGCCGAGCGGCCTCGCGCCCTTGGCGGCGAGGTCGGAGAGGTTCACGGCGGCGAGTTTCCAGCCGATGTCGGCGGGCGGATCGGCGGGGAGGTAATGCACCCCCTCCACCATCGTATCGCTGGTGAGGATCAGGCGGGCGCCGCCGATTTCCAGGATCGCCACATCGTCCTGAAGGCCCTGGGCGGCGGGGTCGTTCGCCAGCAGGCGGAGCAGGGTCAGGAAGCGGGATTCAGCGGACATGGACCCGAACCTTCTGGCGCGCCGTGCTATTCTGTCGAGGCAAGGATCGAACAGACTTACTTCCGCACATCCTTGGCCACCGCATCGAGCAGGCCGTTCACGAAACCCGCCTCGCGCTTGTCGTAGAAGGCGTGCGCCACATCGACATATTCGCTGATCGCCGTGGCGGTCGCGACATCCTGCCGGGCGAGCAGTTCATAGGCGCCTGCGCGCAAAATCTGCCGCATCGGCTTGTCGAGCCGCTCCAGGCTCCAGCCCTTGGAAAGGCGCGCCACGATCAGGCCGTCAATTTCCTCGCGACGGCGGTCGACGCCCTGCACGACATCGTCGAAGAAGCTTTCTTCCGCCTGCGCATAGGTCACATCCTCTATGGTCGCGCCCAGGCGGTGCTGGTGGAATTCATGCAGCAGCACGTGGATGGGCGTGCCCTCCATCTCAAGCTGGTACAGCGCCTGGACCGCGGCAAGGCGCGCGGCGGAGCGGGATTTGGAGCGGTCGTTCATAGTCTTTCCATAACCGTTCGGGCCGAGCCTGTCGAAGCCCTTTGCCGAACGCAGTGAGGTGAAGCCTTCGCCAAAGCGCCGGGCGAAGGGAAGCTTATTTCAATCTCAAGGCCACCGAAGCCGCATGCGCCGGAAGCCCCTCCGCCTGCGCAAGAGCGACGGCGGCGGGGCCGATGGCGTCGATGCCGCGCTGGTCGAGGCTGAGGAAGCTGGTGCGCTTCATGAAGTCCAGCACCGACAGTCCCGAAGAAAAGCGCGCCCGGCGGCCGGTCGGCAGGACGTGGTTCGGCCCGGCGACATAATCGCCCACGGCCTCCGGCGTCATCCGGCCAAGGAAGACCGACCCGGCATGGCGCACTTTCGCGAAAAGGGCGTCGGGGTCGTCGACGGCAAGTTCCAGATGCTCGGCGGCGAGCCGGTCGACCAGCGGCATGGCTTCCTCAAGGTCGCGCACGACGATGATCGCCCCATTGGCGTTCCAACTGGCGGTCGCCACCGCCTGCGTCGACAGCAGCGGCAGGCGCTTGTCCACCGCCGCCGCCACCGCATCGGCGAAAGCCGCATCGTCGGTGAAGAGGATGGACTGGCTGGTCGGGTCATGTTCCGACTGGCTGAGCAGGTCGGCGGCGATCCAGTCGGGATCGTTCTTCCCATCCGCGACCACGACGATTTCGGAAGGTCCGGCGACCATGTCGATGCCCACCACGCCGTAAAGCTGGCGCTTCGCCTCCGCCACCCAGGCGTTGCCGGGGCCAGTGATGACGTCGACCGGCCTGATCCGGTCCGTGCCATAGGCGAGCGCGGCCACCGCCTGCGCCCCGCCGACACGCCAGATTTCCTCGATCCCCGCGATTGCGGCGGCGGCGAGGACCAGCGGGTTGATCTCTCCATTGGGGGTCGGCGTGACCATGGCGATGCGCCGGACGCCCGCCACCTTGGCCGGGATGACGTTCATCAGCAGCGAACTGGGATAGGCGGCGCGCCCGCCGGGCACGTAAAGCCCCGCCGCGTCGACCGCGTTCCAGCGCGCGCCCAGACGCACGCCCGCCGCGTCGACGCTGTCGCTGTCCTGCGGCTTCTGCTTTTCATGATAGGCCGCGATCCGCGCCGCCGCGAGTTCGAGCGCGTCGCGCAATTCGGTCGAAAGTCCGTCCAGCGCCTTGCGGCATTCGGCAGGCTCCACCGCCCAGCCGCTGACGTTCAGGTCGTGCCGGTCGAAGCGGCTGGTATAGTCGGCCAGCGCGGCATCGCCCTCTGCGCGCACGCGCTTGAGGATGGCGATGACGTCGCGGGACACATCCTCATCGGCTTCGCGCCGGGCGTCGACCAGGGCGGTGAAGGCGGCGGCGAAATCCGCCCCGCTGCTGTCCAGCCTAAGCGGCATCCTTCGCCCCCACGGCCTTGCGGAAAGCCTCCACCAGCGGCACCAGTTCGGCCGAGCGCATCTTGTAAGCGGCGCGATTGACGATGAGCCGCGCCGACACCTGCATGATGACGTTGGTTTCGACCAGCCCGTTGGCCTTCAGCGTCGCACCCGATGAAACCAGATCCACGATCCGCCGCGACAGACCCAGCGACGGCGCCAGCTCCATCGCGCCGTTCAGCTTGACGCATTCGGCCTGGATGCCCCGCGCCTCATAATATTTGCGGGTGAGATAAGGATATTTGGTCGCGACGCGGACATGGCTCATCGCCGCCTCATCCTCCTGCGACAGGCCTTCGGGTTCCGCCACCGACAGGCGGCAATGGCCCATGTCGAGGTCGACGGGCGCGTAGATTTCCGAATAGTCGAATTCTTCCAGCACGTCCGACCCGACGATGCCGATCTGCGCCGCGCCATGCGCCACAAAGGTCGCCACGTCGAAGGCGCGCACGCGGATGATCGAAACATCCGGCCGGTTGGTGGCGAAGCGAAGGGCGCGGCTCTTCTTGTCATGAAACTCCGCCTCCGGCTCTATTCCGGCCTGGGCGAGCAGGGGCAGCGCCTCATCGAGGATGCGCCCCTTGGGGATGGCGAAGGTGAGCGGACGAGTCATGACCCGCGCGCCTTACTTTGAGGGGCGGGAAAGGGCAAGGTCGGCCGTTTTCTGGCTTGGCTTTCGGGGAGGCTCGCTTCGCCCGCCCCCACCCCCGGCCCCTCCCTTGAAAGGGAGGGGAGTATTTAAGCTGCTTCGGCCAAAGCCGCCTCGGTCGCCGCGATCCAGCCGCCGCCCAGCACCCGGTCGCCTGCATAGAGAACCGCCGCCTGTCCCGGCGCCACGCCATATTCGGGCGCGTCGAAGACCAGCCGGTCGCCCTCCAGCCGGGCCGGAACCGGCTTCGCCATGGAGCGTACCTTGGCGGTCAAAGGTCCGGAAAAATCGCCGCCCAGCCAGTTGATGTCGCTCAGCCGCGCCGCCGACACCGCCAGCGCCGCCTTCGGGCCGACGATCACGCGCCGCCCTTCCGCATCCAGCCGCACGACATAGAGAGGTTCGGCCTGGCCGCCGATCTCCAGTCCTTTGCGCTGGCCCACTGTGTAGTGGATCATCCCCTTGTGCGTGCCCATCAGGCGGCCGTCGATATGGACGATGTCGCCGCCTTCATCGGCGTCGGGCCGCAACTTGCGCACGATCTTCGCATAATCGCCGTCGGGGACGAAGCAGATGTCCTGGCTGTCGGGCTTCATCGCCACCGACAGGCCGAGTTCCGCCGCGATTTCGCGCACCTGCGGCTTGGGCAGGCCGCCCAGGGGGAAGCGCAGATAATCGAGCTGCGCCTGAGTCGTGGCGAAGAGGAAATAGCTCTGGTCCCGCGCCGGATCGGCGGCGCGGTGCAGTTCCGCGCCCTGCGGCCCTTCCACCCGGCGGACATAATGGCCGGTGGCCAGGCAGTCGGCGCCCAGGTCGCGGGCGATCTGGAACAAGTCGGTGAACTTCACCCCCATATTGCATTTCACGCAGGGGATGGGGGTGCGACCGGCCATATATTCATCGGCAAAGTCGGCGATCACCGAATCCCGGAACCGGCTTTCATAATCAAAGACATAATGGGCGATGCCGATGCGGTCGGCGACGGCGCGGGCGTCACGTATGTCCTGCCCGGCGCAGCAACTGCCGGTGCGGCCCACCGCCGCGCCATGATCGTAAAGCTGGAGCGTGACGCCGATGGTTTCCGCCCCCGTGCGCGCCGCCAGCGCGGCGACGACGCTGGAATCCACGCCGCCTGACATCGCGACGACGATCCGCCGCGCATTCAGCGGCTCGCTTAGCTGGAACTCGGGCTGCATGGGCGCGCATATAGTCGTCCTCATCGCGGCCTGCCAGACCGATTCAACGCTTCGTCGCATCCAGTCGCATTCCATGCCCCATTTCGGGGGTCACATTTACCGGACCTTATCCTTTGCTCCGTAAACCGCTCTCCCATGGATTTGGGATTCCTTCGGACAGGCGGGCTTAAGCCCAGCTTCGTCAAGCCTTCGGGCCGACGGCGCGTGCCGGTCTGGCCGTCCTTGCGAGCCGCTTCGGCGGCGGAGCAGGCGGCCAGCCCGACAGCGCAGGCGGTCGCAGGCGTCCTGCGGGGGCAGGATATCGAAGGGGACTGGGTCCAGGAACTGGCCGATATCCTCGCGCCACGTTCCGACGGCAACATCGAGGCCGTAGGACTCGCGGGCAGCTTTAACCCGTTGATCGCGAACCGATTAAGGGTGGGGCAAGGATGATGAAGGGGGCGTTTACCGTGGCGCTTTAGGGCCTGTTCAGGGCTTGAGGCGCAAAAAGGCAAGCACTGCTGAAATCGGCAACGCCAGTGCCGCTTATTGAGGTGATAATGATCGAAAACCAGAAAATCAGACCTGCCCAGGTCGTCGGGCCGCTCGGAGAACCCCTGACTCTGGAAAGCCTGCCTCCCGTCGACACGACTCGCTGGGTCGTGCGCCGCAAGGCTGAGGTCGTCGCCGCCGTCAATGGCGGCCTGCTGACCGTGGATGAAGCCTGCGCCCGCTATTCGCTGACGCTGGAGGAATTTGCGAGCTGGCAGCGCGCCGTCGACCGTTCGGGCATGCATGGCCTGCGCGTGACGCGCATCCAATATTACAAGTCCCTCTACGAACGGCAGCAGAAATACTGATTTTCTGTTCCCATAGATATAGGGTCGCATGGAAGGCCGCCGGATCTGGCATCCGGCGGCCTTCTGCTTTGCAATCGTGAAATGGAACGTAAAGCCGACTTCTCCGTTGAACAGATCAGCCACCCGAAAGGGGCTGTGGACCAAGGAGAGTGAGAAATGGGCATCATCTTATGGCTGGTCGTCGGCGGCGTCATCGGCTGGCTTGCCAGCATGGTCATGCGGACCGACGCGCAACAGGGCATCCTTCTGAACATCGTGGTCGGCATCGTCGGCGCGTTCATCGGCGGCCTGATCTTCAGCGGCGGTTCCATCAACGACGGCTTGACGCTCTACAGCTTCCTCGTGTCGCTGGTCGGCGCCATCGTCCTGCTAGCCATCGTCAATCTGGTACGGCGCGGCTCCGTCCGCTAAAATTTTCGTACAGGATCGAGGAGGCCGTGCCCGGATGGCGCGGCCTCTTTCCTTGCGCCTCAATCCCGTCCGGAGAAGAAACGGTAGAGGGCCAGCACGCCGATCGCCCCCAGCACCGCCGCGATGAAGCTCGCCTGCTCGCCGGGTTGGTATACGCCCAGCAGGCGCCCGACATAGGCCGCCAGCAGCGCGCCCGCGATGCCCAGCAATATGGTGAGGATGCAGCCACCCGGCTGGCGGCCGGGCATGACCAGCCGGGCGATGGCGCCCGCGAACAGCCCGACAATGATCCACCCCAGCAATTCCATCGTCATTCTCCCGCCGCGATGCGGCCTATAGCGCCATAGTCAGGCGCCCTTGGCAAGGCCCGCCAAATGGCTTTGCGGTCCGCCCCGCACCCATAATATGGGGGCTTGAGCCGGGTGATTTATTCATATAATACAGCAACCCGAACGGCGTGCCATGCCGAAAGATGGATTCAGGATGAATTACGAAACCCCGTTGGTCGGCGATGCGCCGGTAAATGTCCTTGACGATCAGGACGAGCGCTCCATCTGGCGCCGCAGGCTGGTGATCGGCGCGGTCGTCGCGATCATCCTGATCGCCGTCGCCACCTGGATCAGCATGCATCGCAAGGGCGCGGAAGTCCCCGCCGGCGCGGCGCAGGCCCCGGTCGTGACGGTCATCAGCCCCGGCATGTCCACGGTGTCGCACACCATCAGCGCCACGGGATCGCTCGCGGCGCGGGTGGAAATGCCGGTCGGCGTGGTGGGCGAAGGCGGCGCAGTGACGCGGGTGCTGGTGCAACCGGGCGACTGGGTGCGCGCCGGTCAGGTGCTGGCGACCGTCGAACGCTCCGTCCAGACCGAGCAGATCCGCTCGCTGGCCGCGCAGGTGGAGGTTGCCCGTGCCGACGCCAAGCTGGCGCAGGCGCAGCTCGACCGCGCCAAGGCGCTCGTTTCCCGCGGCTTCATCAGCCAGGCCGACATCGACCAGCGGACCGCGACCCGCGACGCCGCCAATGCCCGCGTCAATGTGGCCATCGCGCAACTGGCCGAACAGCGCGCCCGCACCGGCCGCCTGGACATCCGCGCTCCTGCCGCCGGGCTGGTGCTGACCCGTGCGGTGGAACCCGGCCAGATCGTCGGATCGGGCAGCGCCGTGCTGTTCCGCATGGCGAAGGGCGGGGAGATGGAAATGCTGGCCCAGGTCAGCGAGGGCGATCTGGCCGCGCTGCGCACCGGCAACAGCGCCACCGTCACCCCGGTCGGCGGCACGGCGCAATTCGCCGGGCGGGTCTGGCAGGTGTCGCCGGTGGTCGACAATCAGAACCGCCAGGGCATCGCCCGCATCGCCATCGCCTATAATCCGGCGATCCGCCCGGGCGGCTTCGCCTCCGCCGCGATCGTCAGCGGCACCGGATCCGCGCCGATGCTGCCGGAATCGGCAGTGCAGAGCGATGAAAAGGGCAATTATGTCTATGTCGTCAACGGCCGCGACGAAGTGCAGCGGCGCGACGTCAAGATCGGCCAGGTGACGGATGCGGGCGTGTCGATCCTGAACGGCCTGAACGGCGACGAACGCATCGTGGCTTCGGCCGGCGCCTTCCTGACGCCGGGGCAGAAGGTGAAGCCGGAAGCCGGCAAGTCCAAATGACGCGGCAGGCGAGGAAACCGTCATGAGTTTTCGCAATATTTCCGCCTGGGCCATTCGCAACCCGGTGTCGCCGCTGGTGCTGTTCGCGGCGCTGCTGCTGGCGGGCCTGGTCAGCTTCAGCCGGATGGACGTCAACCAGAATCCGGACATCAGCTTCCCGATGGCGCAGGTCGTCGTGTCGCAGCCGGGCGCCGCGCCGACCGAACTGGAAACGCAGGTGACGCAGCGGATCGAGGCCGCCGCGCGCGGCATCAGCGGCGTCGATGAAATCACATCCTTCGTGTCCGAAGGCCGGTCGCAGACCAATGTGCAGTTCCAGATCGGCACGCCGGTCGACCGCGCCGTCAACGATGTGAAGAATGCCGTCGACCAGATCCGCAGCGACCTGCCCGAAGGGATTTTGGAACCGCAGGTCAGCCGCGTCGACATCGATGGCGGCCCGATCGCCTATTTCAGCGCCGAAGCGACCGACATGACGCTGGAGGAACTGTCCTGGTATGTCGACAACACCGTGGCCAAGCGGCTGCTGGCGGTGCCCGGCATGGCCGCGGTCACGCGCGGCGGCGGCGTGTCCCGCGAAATCCGCGTCATCCTGGACCCCGCCAAGCTGCAATCGCACGGCATCACCGCCAGTCAGGTCAACCAGCAGCTTCAGCAGGTGAATATGAACGCGGCGGGCGGCCGCACCGAAATCGCGGGCGCCGAACAGGCGATCCGCGTGTTGGGCAACGCCCGCGACGCCTATGCGCTGGGCCAGACCCAGATCGCCATTTCCGGCGGGCGCACGGTCAAGCTGGCGGACCTGGCGGACGTGCGCGACATGTATGCCGAACAGCGGTCGCTGTCCCTGATGAACGGGCGGCAGGTCACCAGCTTCAGGATGGAAAAGGCCAAGGGGTCGTCCGACGTCACCGTGTTCGATGAAGCGATGAAGGTGCTGGACCAACTGAAAGAGGAAAATCCCAAGGTCCAGTACAAGCAGCTTTACACCAGCGTCGAATATACCAAGGGCCAGTATCACAGCGCCATGCAGGCGATGATCGAGGGCGCGGTGCTGGCCGTGGTCATCGTCTTCCTGTTCCTGCGCGACTGGCGCGCCACCATGATATCCGCTCTGGCCATTCCGCTGTCCGCGATTCCGGCCTTCTGGTTCATGGACATGATGGGATTCACCCTGAACGGCATTTCGCTGCTGGCGTTGAGCCTGGTCGCGGGCGTGCTGGTGGACGACGCCATCGTGGAGATCGAGAATATCGTGCGCCACATGCGCATGGGCAAAAGCGCCTATCAGGCCTCCATCGACGCCGCCGACGAAATCGGCCTGGCGGTGCTGGCGACGACCATGGCGATCGTCGCGGTGTTCCTGCCTGTGGCGTTGATGCCCGGCGTTTCCGGCCAGTTCTTCATCCAGTTCGGCATGACCGTTGTGGTCGCCGTGCTGCTCAGCCTGGCGGTCGCGCGCCTGATCACGCCGATGATCGCCGCCTATTTCCTGAAGGCCCACGGCCAGGAAAGCCATGGCGAAGGCTGGATGATGGACGCCTATATGGCGGTGCTGCGCTGGTCGCTGGACGAACGGCGGGCCATCGCCCACCGCGCCCGCGGCGGCGCGGCGCGCTTCACCGCCTGGATTCGCGACCATCGCATCTGGACGATGGGCCTCGGCTTTCTGTCGTTCGTCGCGACCATCGCGGCCTTCGGCACGCTGCCCATGTCGTTCCAACCGACGATCGACACGGATTTCAGTCAGGTGAAGATCGAAACCGTGCCCGGCAGCACACTGCAACAGACCACGGCGATCACCCGCAAAGTGGCGGACATGCTGGCCGCCGACAAGGACATGGTCGAGGCCGCCTTCGCCGATATCCAGACGACCGGGGCCGACATCTATCTAACGCTCAGGAAGGACCGGCCGATGTCCTCGGTCGAATGGGAACGCAAGGCCGCACCCGCATTCCAGCAGGTCGCCGACGCCCGCGTCAATTTCCAGTCGCAATCGGGCGGCGGCTTCGGCCGGGACGTCGTCATCATGTTCGGCAGCGACGATCCGGCGAAGCTGGAGCAGACCGCCAACAAGCTGGTGGCGGAAATGGCGGGCATCCATGAAATCCGCGCGCCACGGGTGGCGGGCGACATGAACCGGCCCGAAATCGTCATCAAGCCGCGCTTCGACCTGGCCGCCAGCCTGGGCGTGACCACCGCCGCCCTCAGCCAGACGATCCGCGTCGCGACGATCGGCGACATCGATCAGAACAGCGCCAAATTCTCCCTGTCCGACCGGCAGATCCCGATCCGCGTGGCGGTCGCGGAAAACAGCCGGCGCGACCTCGCGACGATAGAGAATATGCCGGTGCCGACGGTCAGCGGCGGTTCCGTGCCGCTGAAGGTCGTGGCCGACGTAGAATTCGGCGCGGGTCCGACGCAGATTCGCCGCTACAACCAGATTCGCCGCATCGTCGTGGGCGCCGACCTGGCGCCGGGCGTCGTCATCAGCCGGGCCATGGAAAAGATCGATGCCCTGCCGACCATGAAGGCGATCACCGACGGCAAGATCCGGGGCGTGCAGAAGCTGAACATCGGCGACAGCAAGTGGCAGGCCGAACTGATCCAGAATTTCGTCATCGCCGTCATTTCCGGCATCCTGCTGGTGCTGGCGGTGCTGACGCTGCTGTACAAGCGGCTGATGCCGCCCTTCGTCAATCTGGGGTCGCTGCTGCTGGCGCCGCTGGGCGGGGCGCTGGCGCTGCACCTGACCGGCAATCCGGTGTCCATGCCGGTGCTGATCGGGCTGCTGATGCTGCTGGGCATCGTCGCCAAGAATTCGATCCTGGTCATCGACTTCGCGCTGGAGGAGATGGGCAAGGGCGTGCCCAAGCGGGAGGCGATCATCGACGCCGGTCACAAGCGCGCCCAGCCCATCGTCATGACCACGGTGGCGATGGTGGCCGGCATGGTGCCGACCGCCCTGTCGCTGGGCGGCGACGGCGCGTGGCGCGCCCCGATGGGCATCACCGTGATCGGCGGCCTGATCCTGTCGACCGCGCTGACGCTGGTGATCGTGCCCGCGACCTTCAGCCTGGCGCTGGGGATAGAGGAATGGGTCGGCCCGCGCCTGGGCCGCCGCCTGCTGACCTACAAGCCGGGGGATGACCGCGCAGGGGCGGCGCAACCGGCGGAGTAGAGTGGAAGGCGGATATAATCGCCGTTTGCCCTGAGCGAAGTCGAAGGGTTCTGCTGAGCGGAGCGAAGCATGGAAACCTCGCTCCGCTCGGGAGAAGGCTTCGACAAGCTCGACCCGAACCCATTCCTGGCCCCCTGCCGCCGTCCCGCTCCCCTCCTCCCCGGAAAAGAAGCGCTTGCCTGAACGAAACGGCGGCGTAACCGTTAGCTGGCCATGAAGATGCTCGCCCCGCCCCGCCCTATCGTCGCCAGCCCTGTTCATCCGGCGCGGCGCATGCGGCTGGTGGCGACGGGCATGCTGCTCTTCATGGCGGCACTGTTCCTGGCGGCGCGGGCGACGGTCCACCTTCACCCCGCCATAGGCTTCGTCCAGGCCTTTGCCGAGGCGGCGATGGTCGGCGGCCTGGCCGACTGGTTCGCGGTCACCGCCCTGTTCCGCCATCCGCTGGGCCTGCCCATCCCCCACACCGCGATCATCCCGCGCAACAAGGATCGGATCGGGGACACGCTCGCCCTGTTCCTGCGCGACAATTTCCTGACCCCCGCCGTGGTGGCGCGGCGGATGCAGCGGCTGGACATGGCGGGTGCGGCGGGACGCTTCCTCGCCAGCCCGTCCAGCGGCGACGGACGGTTGCGCGAGGGGGCGTCCCGCCTGGCCGCCGACATATTGGAGGCGCTGGACCAGGAACGGCTGGGCGGCATGGTGAAGGGCGCCATCGCCCAGCGGCTGCGCGCCATGAACCTGGCTCCGCTGATCGGCCAGGCGCTGGAGGCGGCGATGCGCGACGGCCGCCATGCTCCGGTGATGGACGGCATCATCCTGTGGGCGGACCGCACTCTGGAGGCGAACGACCATCTGATCCGGCAGATGGTGCACGACCGGTCGGGCAAGATATTGCGGTGGACGGGCCTTGATGAAAATCTGTCCAACGCGATCATCGACGGCCTGCGCAAGCTGCTGGCCGACATGGCGCATGACCCCGGCCACAGCCTGCGCCTGAAGGCGGAGGAAGGCCTGACCACGCTGGCCGCCGACCTGCAATTCGACCTGGAGATGCAGGCCCGCGTCGCGCGCATCCGCGACGAGATCGTCGACAATCCGGCGATGCAGCGCTGGATCGACGGCCTGTGGGAGCAGGCGCGCGGCGGCCTGCTGCGCGCCGTGCGCGATCCCGGCAAGGCGATGGCGGGGCGCCTGGGCGAAGCGCTCCATCAGCTTGGCACCACCTTGCAGCAGGACGCCCGGCTGCGCCTGCTGATCAACCGCTTCATGCGCCGGGCGGCGGTGGGCGCGACGGCGGCCTATGGCGATTCCATCGTGAAGCTGGTCAGCGAAACCGTGCGCGGCTGGGACGCAGGCACCGTCACCAGCCGGCTGGAACATGCGGTCGGGCGCGACCTGCAATATATCCGGGTCAACGGCACGCTGGTGGGCGGGCTGGTCGGCCTCGCCATCCACGCCTTCGACACGCTGTTGTAAATTGTAGCGACGAAGCCTTCCGGATCGCCACCCAGCGCCACGCCCTTCGCAAAAGGCGTTCCGTCCGGCGACTCGCGATGGCGTCGCGATCAGCTCGACCAAGCTGCTGACCGTCCATTTCCGCCTGGCAGACGTCTGAAATCAAAGAAAAGGGACCGGAAGCCATCGCATCGGGCAACAGCGCTTTTGCATCCGGCCCCGCCTTCCCCTATATCGGCGCCATGGCGATCTTACCCCGTCCGGTGTCTCCCAAGAGCGCGATGAGCGACCTGTGGAGCTATTTTCGTGAGAACCGGCCTCATAAATGGCCGTTGCTCGGCCTGTCCGTCGCGATTACCTGGGTCATCATCTGGACCTTCATCGTCGACGCCAACACCAACACCATGCCGACGCGCAACCAGATCTTCTATGTGCAGAGCTGGGACACCAACCGGACCGACGCGGCGATCATCCTCCAGCAGAAGATCGACCTGGCCAAGCGCGAGGCGGCGATCCAGAAGAGGCAGAGGGAAATGCAGGGCGTGGCCGATATTTTCGGCATCGACTGGAAGAAAGACGAAGCCCGCAACACCGCCCGCCGCAAGGAAGCGCTGAAGCAGATCAACGCGCAGCTCGACCAGCGCCTGGCCAAGGCCGAAGCCACGGAAAAATCCGCCCCCACCCAGAGCGGAGCGGCCCAGCCCTGAGCGTCCGATCCAAACCCATTCTGCCTCCCGTCGATCCCGCGCAGGACCGGCGGTTCATGGCGGCCGCCATCGCCCTGTCGGAACGCGGGCGCGGGCTTTCCACGCCCAACCCCAATGTCGGCTGCCTGATCGTGCGCGACGGCCATGTCGTGGGACGCGGCTGGACGCAGAGGGGCGGCCGCCCCCATGCGGAAGCGCGGGCGCTGGACGAGGCGATGGAGCGCGCCCGCGGCGCCACCGCCTATGTGACGCTGGAGCCATGTTTCCACCTTTCCCCACGTGGCCCGCGCTGCGCCGACCTGATGGCCCGCGCCGGGGTACAGCGTGTGGTGATCGCCCTGCGCGATCCCGATCCGCGCACCGATGGGCAGGGCGCCGCCTGGCTGCGCAAACGCGGCATCGCCATCGAAATGGGGGTGATGGCGCAGGAAGCCGCCGCCGCGATGCGCGGTTTCGTGCTGCGCCAGACGCTGGGCCGCCCCGCCGTGACGCTGAAGCTCGGCCTGTCGCTGGACGGCCGGATCGCGCTGGGCGACGGGTCCAGCCGCTGGATCACCGGCCCGGAAGCCCGCGCCCACGCGCATATGGAACGCGCGCGGCATGACGCCATATTGGTGGGCGGCGGCACGCTGCGCGCCGATGCGCCCCGGCTGGACGTGCGCCTGCCGGGTCTGGAGGACCGGTCCCCCCGGCGCGTGCTGCTCAGCCATGGCGATGCGCCCGACGGCTGGGAAAGCATCGCCGCGCCGGAGGACATCGCCGCCCTGCCGCAAGTCGATCATCTGCTGGTAGAGGGCGGCGCGCAAACCGCCGCCGCTTTCCTGCGCGGCGATCTGGTCGACCGGCTGCTGCTCTATCGGGCGCCGATCCTGATCGGGGACGGGCTGGCGGGCATAGGCGATATCGGCCTGACCGACCTTGCCGACGCGCATGGCCGGTGGCGGATCGACGACGAACGGCGGCTGGGCAATGATCGGCTGGAGGTTTACCTCCGCAACCGCAACGCCTAGGACAAGCCGCGAAAGAGGATTTCCAGCATCATGTTCACCGGCATCATCACCGACATCGGCACCATCCGCACCCATGAACAGCGCGGCGACCTGCGCCTGGTGATCGGCTGTTCCTACGACATGGAAACGGTCGCCATCGGGGCGTCCATCGCCTGTTCCGGCGCCTGCCTGACGGTGGTGGAAAAGGGCGCGGACTGGTTCGCGGTCGACCTGTCGGCCGAAACCCTCGCCCGCACCGCGCAAGGGCTGTGGGAACTGGGCGCGCGCCTCAACCTGGAACGCGCGCTCAAGGTCGGGGACGAACTGGGCGGCCATATCGTCACCGGCCATGTCGACGGCATCGGCACTTTGGTGTCCGCCACCAGCGAAGGCGATTCGACCCGCCTGCTCATCGCCGCCCCGGCGGCGCTCGCCCCTGCGCTGGCGGCCAAGGGTTCGATCACGGTCGACGGCATCTCACTGACCGTCAACACGGTGGAGGATCAGGCGGACGGCTCCGTCCATTTCGGCCTGAACATCATCCCGCATACCGCCGCCGCGACTACGTTGGACAGCTTGACGCCGGGCCGCGCCTTCAACCTGGAGATCGACGTGCTGGCCCGCTATCTGGACCGCATGCAGAGCCTTCGCATGAGCGCGCCTTGATCCGGGATTGAACGAATCAATAAGGCGAATGTGATTATCGCTTGCCATGATCACATGCTGATGTGATATGCCATGCCGTCCCGTTTCGGGGAAGGAGTCGTTCTCATGTCGTCAGCCCTTATCGATACCGTCCGTTCGCTCGTCACCGGCGGCGGCATGTCCCGGTCCGGCCTTGCCCGCGCGGCGGGTCTTCACGCCAATTCCCTGCGCAAGCTGGGCGAAGCGGACTGGAACCCCACCGCCGAAACGCTGGGCAAGCTGGAAAGCTATCTCGCCAAGCGTGAAGGCGGCACCGCCCTCGCCTCTCCGGAGGAGATCATCAACGAGGCGCGCAACGGCCGCATGTTCATCCTGGTGGATGACGAGGACCGGGAAAATGAGGGCGATCTGGTGATCCCCGCGCAGATGGCGACGCCCGACGCGATCAATTTCATGGCGACCCATGGCCGCGGCCTCATCTGCCTGGCGCTCAGCAAGGAGCGGATCGATTATCTGGGCCTGGACCTGATGAGCCGCAACAACGGCACCCGGCACGAAACCGCCTTCACCGTGTCGATCGAGGCGCGCGAAGGCGTCACCACCGGCATCAGCGCCGCCGACCGCGCCCGCACCATTTCCGTCGCGATCGACGGATCGAAGGGCCGGGACGACATCGTAACGCCGGGCCATGTCTTTCCGCTGGTGGCAAAGGACGGCGGCGTACTGGTCCGCACCGGTCATACGGAGGCGGCGGTGGACGTCGCCCGCCTGGCCGGTCTCAACCCCTCCGGCGTCATCTGCGAGGTGATGAAGGATGACGGCACCATGGCGCGGCTGGACGACCTGATCCCCTTCGCCCAGAAGCACAAGATGAAGATCGGCACGATCCGCGACCTCATCGCCTATCGCCGCCGCCATGACCATATGGTCGAACGCCGCGCCGAGACCAGCTTCAACAGCCAGTGGGGCGGCGACTGGAAGGCGATCAGCTTCTTCAACAAGGCGACCCAGACCGAACAGCTCGTGCTGCAAAAGGGCCATGTCTGCCCCGACGAACCGACGCTGGTCCGCATGCATCAGCTTTCGCCGCTGGACGACATCTATGGGGCGACCGGGCCGCGCAACGGCCTGCTCGCCAAGTCGATGCAGAGCATCGCCCAGGAAGGGGCGGGCATCATCGTCGTGCTCGTTTCCCAGACGCCGGGCGATTTCGTGAGCCGCGTCCTGCGCCATCATGCGGGCCAGATCGACGCGGGTATGGACGAATTGCGCGATTATGGCGTGGGCGCGCAAATCCTGGCCGAACTGGGCGTGCACGACATGATCCTGATCAGCAACAGCCATCACAGCCTGATCGCGCTTGACGGCTATGACCTGGCCGTGGTTGGGCAGCGGTCGATCGAGCTTTAAGGAACTATCCATGGCAAAATTCCTGATCGTCGAAGCGCGCTTCTACGAGCATCTGAACGACCTGCTGATCGAAGGCGCGGTCGCCGCGCTGGAGGATGAGGGGCATAAATATGAGGTGGTGACGGTGCCCGGCGCGCTGGAAATCCCCGGCGCGGTAGCTCTGGCGGCGGAATCCGGCCGCTATGACGGCTTCATCGCCATCGGCGTGGTGATCCGCGGCGAAACCTATCATTTCGAAGTGGTGTCGAACGAAAGCGCGCGCGGCCTGATGGCGCTCAGCATGGACGGCATCCCCATCGGCAACGGCATCCTGACCGTCGAGAATGAGGCCCAGGCGCTGACCCGCGCCAAGAAGGACGAGAAGGACAAGGGCGGCGAAGCGGCCAAGGCGGCCATCGCCATGCTCGCCCTGCGGGAGAAATTCAGCGCCTGAGACAGGGCGCCGGGATCAGGACTGTGGCAGGGTTTGGCCAATGGCGGACATTAGATATCCGTTCGCCCTGAGCGAAGTCGAAGGGCTCTGCTGAGCGGAGGCGAAGCATGGAAGCCTCGCTCCGCTCGGCTGAAGGCTTCGACTTGCGGAAGGCAAGTTTATCCTGAGCGCCTGCCCTGGCAGGTAGACGAAGGGCTCAGGGCGAACGGAAAACTGAACGTCCGCTCTCCACCCAAAGCCGCCATGACTGGCAATCTGTCGCGCCAACAAGGAAAGGCCCGTTCCCCCAGGGGGACGGGCCTCTTCGTTCGGGCATGACGCCGCGAACCCAAATGTCGTCAGGCGGCCGCAGCCGCCCTCAGGTCACTTGATCTTGGCTTCCTTGAACTCGACATGCTTGCGCACGACGGGGTCGTACTTCCGGAAGCTCAGCTTCTCGGTCTTGGTGCGCGGATTCTTCTTGGTGACGTAGAAGAAGCCGGTGTCAGCCGAGCTGACGAGGCGAATCTTGACGGTTGCTGGCTTGGCCATGGCCTTAGTCCCTGGTCGTGAATATCGTGAAAAAGAAGAGCGGCCCCAAATCTCTTGCGAGGAAGGGACCGCCCCGTTTCAGCGGCGGCTCATGATGGAGATTCGGTTCGATGTCAAGGCTCGTGACCGAAAGGGGAGGGCCATGCTACACTTTACGCGGCCTTAACCGGCCAGCCTTATAGTGGAGTCGGAGCCAAAGGACGGGGGAAGCACATCATGCGACATGATCCGAAGTTGGTCATTCTTTCCGACCTGCTGCGCCGGGTCGACGGGCTGGCGGGCGAACGCGGCCATGTGTCCGTGGCGCGCCTGCGCGACGAGATCGACCAGATCCGCCATATCGCGCGGGCCTTTCACCTGGACACGGTGGAATGTCTGGCCAGCACGCTGCAATCGGCGCTGTCGCTGCAGGGGGCAGGACCGGTGGTGATGTCCTATCTCGACCTGATGCGCGATGCGATCGCTGTGGAAATGCCGGAGGCGGACGTCATCCCGATGCCCATGGCCGCCACGCCCGCGACCGGAACCGGCGCGCATCTGACCGCCTGAATCGCATTGAAAGACGGCCGCTGAATGGACGCATTGCTGATCGCGCTGCTCGGCTGCCTGTTGGGAGAGATGGGGGACAAGGGGCAATGGCTGGCCCTTGCCCTGGCGGCGCGGTTCCGGAAAGACGGCGCGGTGATCGCGGGAATCGTGGTGGCCGCCATCGCCAATGCCGCCGTGGGCGCGGCGGCGGGTGCGTTTATGGCGCCGATGCTGGGGTCCGATGCGCGGCTGCTCTTCCTGGCGCTGGCGCTGATCTTCCTGGCCATCGGCATGTTCTGGCCGGTCCGGCAGCCCGATCCGCTGGCAAGCTGGCGGACGGGGCCGTTTCTGACCACCGCGATCGGCCTTTTCATCCTGGGTTTCGGCGATGGCGCGCAATTCCTGATCCTGGGCACCGCCGTCCGCACCGCCGATCCTCTGCTGGCCGCGACCGGCGGCGCCATCGGCATCGTCGCCGCGACGGTGCCGGTGGTTCTGTGGCGCGATCATCTGTTCAAGGCGCTCCCATTAGCGGCCATTCGCCGAGGGGGCGGCATTTTGGTGCTGCTGGCCGGTCTTGCCGCGGCGGCTTCGGCGCTGCACCTCGCCTGATCGAGCATATCCATCAGACTGACCGGAATTTTCGCGGAAGATTCATCATTTAGGATGGCACCTTATCGGCGGCAGATCATTATATCTGCGAAACCAAATAGCAGCAGGAGCCAAGCATGACCGCCCCCGACCTCAAGACCCCGACGGACCTGCGCAGCAATGCGACCAAGTCAGTCGCGCAGGCGCTGAACGGCGTGCTCGCGGACAGCTATGCGCTGTATTTCAAGACCAAGAATTTCCACTGGCACGTTTCCGGTCCGCATTTCCGCGACTATCATCTGATGTTCGACGAGCAGGCCACGCAAATCCTGGCCACCACCGACCTGATCGCGGAGCGGGTGCGCAAGACCGGCAACACCACGCTGCGTTCCATCGGCGACATTTCGCGCCATCAGTCGGTGGTCGACAATGATGCCGACTATGTCAGCCCCGGCGACATGCTGAACGAACTGCGCGAGGATAATCTGAAGCTGGTCGAAGCGCTGCGCGCCGCGAAGGCCGCCGCCACCGAGGCAGGAGACAACGCGACCGAAGGCATTATCGACGACTGGACCGACCAGGCCGAGGAGCGCGCATGGTTCCTCTTCGAGGCCGGTCGCAACGGCTGACATGAGGAAGCCCTCCCGTCGAAACTGGAGGGCTTCCTCAATCCAACTGGGGCACGGTCTACTGTTCCACGATCGCCTCGATCGCGACGACCGTGACTACGCCCGGCTTGCCCGCAAAATCCACGCTTTCGCCCTGCTCCGCATCCATCATGGCGCGGGCCAGCGGCGCGGAAAAGGCGATGCGTCCTTCCGCCGGTTCAGCCTCGTCATCTCCAACGAGATCGATCCGCTTCTCCTTGCCGTTCAGCCGGTAGGTTACGCGGCTGCCGAACGCCACGGCCTCCGCATCCGGCACGGGCCGCAATTCCGCCGTCGCCAGACGAGTGCGCCAGTAGCGCAATTCGCGCTTCAGCTTCTTGGCCTCCTCCTCGGCCATGGCTTCGGTTTCGACCGCCTCCAGCGCTTCCACCTTCTCCCGCGTCAGCCGCAGGCCGCGTGCCGTCACCCAATTGGGGCCGGGCGGCAACGGAATCTCGAAAGTGGGTTCCAGATGCTCCTCGTCGCTCTCGCGACGAAAGGCGACACTCATTGCACTCTCCTGTCGAAACGCCTGTCTGCGTTCACACTGAGGTCGAAATTTCCGGGCTTTTTTTCAAGGGAAGGCCGTCAATCTTCGTCGAACAGCCCGGCTAGCTGCTCCACCATGGTTCCGCCGAGCTGTTCGGCATCCATGATGGTCACCGCGCGGCGATAATAGCGCGTGACGTCATGGCCGATGCCGATGGCGACAAGCTGCACGGGCGAGCGATTCTCGATCCACTCGATCACCTGCCGCAAATGGCGTTCCAGATAGGTGCCGCTGTTCACCGACAGGGTGCTGTCATCGACCGGCGCGCCGTCGGAGATCACCATCAGGATGCGGCGTTCTTCATTACGCGCCAGCAGCCGGCTGTGCGCCCAGAGCAGCGCCTCCCCGTCGATATTCTCCTTGAGCAGCCCCTCGCGCATCATCAGGCCCAGATTCTTGCGCGCCCGGCGCCAGGGTTCGTCGGCCTTCTTGTAGACGATGTGCCGCAGGTCGTTCAAACGCCCCGGCATCGGCGGACGCCCGGCGGCCAGCCAGTCCTCGCGGCTCTGCCCGCCCTTCCATGCGCGGGTGGTGAAGCCCAATATCTCGGTCTTCACCCCGCAGCGTTCCAGCGTGCGCGCCATGATGTCGGCGCTGATCGCCGCGATGGAGATGGGCCGCCCGCGCATCGAGCCTGAATTGTCGATCAGCAGCGTGACGACGGTATCGCGGAATTCGGTATCCCGCTCGATCTTGTAGGACAGCGAGCGCGTCGGATCGATCACGATCCGCGCCAGCCGCGCCGCGTCCAGCAGCCCTTCTTCCTGGTCGAAGTCCCACGACCGCGACTGCTGCGCCATCAGCCGCCGCTGGAGTCGGTTGGCAAGCTTCGTCACCGCGCCCTGCAAGCTTACCAACTGCTGGTCGAGGAAGCCGCGCAGGCGCAGCAACTCATCCTCGTCGCACAAATCTTCGGCCGTCACGATCTCATCATGCAGCAGCGTATAGGGCTTGTAATCGAAACCGGGCGGCACGTCGCCCATCGGCCGGTTCGGGCGGACCGGCATCATGCCTTCCTCGCCCATATCCTCCGCGCCTTCTTCGCTGTCGGCGTCGAATTCGTCGCTATATTCGGTTTCGCCGTCCTCGGTGTCGCCGCCCTGATCCTCGGCCCGCGCCTCGGCAAAGGCGTCGCTGTCGCCGGCTTGATCTTCGCCGCTGTCGCCGTCCTCCTGTTGCTGTTCCTCGTCCTCGCCCTCTTCCTCCGGTTCGGAGTCATCGGTTTCCGGCGGCATGTCGGCGTCGATCAACTGGAGATGCTCCAGCATGGCGGAGGTCAGCTTCTGGAAGGCGCGCTGGTCGTCGATCGCCATGGCCAGGGCGTCGAGATCGGCCCCGGCCTTGTCCTCGATCCACTGGTCGACCCTGGCCAGGCCCGAAGCGACATCCCTGGGCGCGGCCTGCCCGGTCAGCCGCTCGCGCACCTTGAGCGCCAGCGCCGTCGACAAGGGCACCTCATCGGCGGAACGCGCCCGGCGGATGGGATCGGACTTTAATTTCAGGTCCAGCGCATGGTTGAGGTTCGCGCGAACCCCCTCCATCGCCCGCGACCCGATCGCCTCTACCCGCGCCTGCTCCACCGCGTCATAGACCGCCCGCGCCGTCGCATCGGCGGGCGCGGCGGCGTTGTGGATCTTCGCATTATGGTGCCGCAGCCGCAGCGCATTGGCATCGGCAAAGCCCCGCGCCAGCGCCACCTGATCGGCAGGCAGGTTGCGCCCCGGCGTCGGCACCTTGATCGCCTTGCCCGCCATATGCGGCGTGTCGGCGGTGAAGCCCACCTCCACCTCCGCATCGCGCGCGATCGATCGCGCCGCGCCGGACAGCACGTCCTTGAAGGCATCCAGGGGCGAACGGTCGGCCATCAGTCCAGCAACATCCCGCGCATCGCATCCCGCGCCGCGGCGTCCACGCCCAGCACGTCGTTCAGATAGCCGTCCACGCCGCCATGCTTTTCATCCAGCGTGGAGAATAAGGCATCCAGATAGACGGCTTCCGCCTTCAACAAAGGTTCGAGCCTGTCGGTATTCGTCGACCGCATCCGCGCCACCAGCGTGTCGCGCTGCGCCAGCAGCCAGTCCCAATCGGCATGGGCGTTGGTCGCCAGATAATCCTGAACGATTGTCTGGCGCGGCACGCCCAGCGCCGCCAGGATCAGCGCCGCGCCGACCCCGGTGCGGTCCTTGCCCGCCGAACAGTTGATCAGCAACGGCACGCGCCCGTCCACGATCCGCGCGAACATGGCGCGGTAGGATTCGGCATGATCGACCGGAATGACGCGATAGAGGGCGATCATCGTCTGGCGCATGTCTTCGGCCGTCGCGCCGTCGCGCTTCAGCATCTCGCCCAGCAGGCCGCTGCTTTCGCTATAGTCGCGGCAGAAATAATCGACCTCCGCCCCATGCCAGAGCGTCGGTTCGGCGGTCCGCTCATTGCCCCGGCGAAAATCGCAGATCGCCCGGATGCCGAGCGAGCGGAGATGATCCGCATCCCCCTCCGTCAGCAGCGCCATCGTTCCCGACCGATAGAGCATGCCGCGCCTCACGCAGCGCCCGTCCGCGGTCGCATAGCCGCCGAAGTCGCGCAGATTGAACGCGCTTTCCAGCGGCAGGCGGCTGTCTTCCGGCGTCAGGGCGGCAGTCTCGCTCACGGCCGCTCCCCCTCACCGACAGTGGGGACGGCGATGGTTTCGATCTGCGTCTCGACCTCGCTCATCAGCTTGTGCACCGGGCATTTCGCGGCGACGGCGATCAGCTTGTCATGCTGCTCCGCGCTCAGCGGGCCGGAGAGCGCGATGTGGGTGGTCAGTTTATAGACGCCCTGCCGCTCCCGGCTCGCATCGCGCACCACGCCGACATGGATGCCCTCCACCGGAATGCCGTTGCGCTGCGCATACCAGAGCATGGTCATCGCCTTGCACGCGCCCAGAGCCGAATCATACAGGTCATGCGGGTCCGGCCCGGCATCATGCCCGTCCGGCGCGGACATGTCCGCGATCAGTTCATGCCCTCTTATGCTGATCCGGTGGGCGGTGCCGCCCTCCGAATCGATCCGTTCGACGACGATCATGTCACGAAGCCCGGTGCGCGACGCTTTCGGGCAGGTCCTTGCCGAAGACGCGCTGATAATATTCGGCCACCAGCGGCCGCTCCGCCTCATCGCATTTGTTGAGGAAGCTGAGGCGGAAGGCGAAGCCGACATTCTTGAAGATCAGCGCGTTCTGCGCCCAGCTTATCACCGTGCGCGGCGACATGACGGTCGAGATGTCGCCATTGACGAAGCCCTGGCGGGTCAGTTCCGCCACCTTGATCATATTCTCGACTTCCTTGCGGCCGCCCTCATGATCATATTCGCCCGACTTGGCCAGCACCACCTGCGCCTCGGTCGCGGCGGGCAGGTAATTCAGCGCCACCACCAGGTTCCAGCGGTCCATCTGGCCCTGGTTGATCTGCTGCGTGCCGTGATAGAGGCCGGTCGTGTCGCCCAGGCCCACGGTGTTGGCGGTGGCGAACAGGCGGAACCAGGGATTGGGCCGGATGACCCGGTTCTGGTCGAGCAGCGTCATCTTGCCGTCGGTTTCCAGCACGCGCTGGATCACGAACATCACGTCCGGGCGCCCCGCGTCATATTCGTCGAACACCAGCGCGACCGGCCGCTGCAACGCCCAGGGGAGCAGGCCTTCGCGGAATTCCGTCACCTGCTGCCCGTCCTTCAGGACGATTGCGTCGCGCCCGACCAGGTCGATGCGGCTGATATGCGCGTCCAGGTTGATGCGGATGCACGGCCAGCGCAGGCGGGCGGCGACCTGTTCGATATGGCTCGACTTGCCGGTGCCGTGATAGCCCTGCACCATCACGCGGCGATTATAGGCGAAACCCGCCAGGATCGCGAGGGTGGTGTCCGGATCGAACACATAGGCGGGGTCAAGGTCCGGCACCCGCTCATCGGCTTCCGAAAAGGCCGGAATCTTCATGTCGACATCGATGCCGAACACATCGCGCGCATCCACCTCGCGGTCGGGCGACGCCAACAGCGTGTCGGCGCGGGTATCGGGCTGGACGTTCGGGATGTCGGTCATTTTCTCTTGTCTCTTTGAGCGGTCTGGTCGGCACTGCCCTAACCATCAGGGACAGGCATGTCGATAGAGTGGGGCCTTAACGCGCCGGGATCAAGCAGCCCATTCGGCCAAATTGGCCTCCTGCCCGATCAGCGCCAGCCCATGGGCGATGGAGGTCAGTTCGCCGCCGGTCGCAATATGGTCTTTCCCGAAGCGCCGGTCGAAAATGCGCCGGATCGCCGGGATCAGCGACGTTCCGCCTGTCAGGAACACCCGATCGATGGCGTCGGGTCCAACCCCGGCCCTGGCGAGCGCCTTGTCCACCGTCGCCTCGATCCGGGCGATGTCGGGCGCGATCCAGCCTTCGAAATCGGCCCGCGTCACTTGTTTTTCGATGGCGAGACCGCCGCCTTCGAAACGGAATGTCGCACTTTCCGCCTCCGACAATTGCCGCTTGAGCGATCCTACCGCATCGTAGAGCGGATAGCCCAATTCCTTCTCTATCACCGTGATCATCCGCCCGATGGCGTCGGGATCATGGGCCGCCTTTCGCAAGCGCGCCAGTTCGTCCATGGTCCGCCGGTTCCGCATCAGCGCCAGCCGCGACCAGTCGGCAAAGTCCGCGAAATAGCTGCGCGGGATCTCCAGTTCCTTGTCGAAGCTTCGATAGCTGCCGCCCTTGCCCAGCATCGGCAGCACCAGATGGTCGACGATCCGATAGTCGAACCGGTCGCCCGCAAGGCCGATACCCGCCGATCCAAGGGGCACGCAGCGCCGTGCGGCGCCGGGCGCTTCGACCCGCACGATGGAAAAGTCGCTGGTGCCGCCGCCAAAGTCCGCCACCAGGATCGTCGCCGCCCCAGTCAGGCGGCTGGCATAGCTGAACGCGGCCCCCAGCGGTTCATAGACATAGTGAATCTCGTCCCCGAAACCCGCGAACATGGCGTCATAACGCCGTCGGGCGAGCGCTTCGTCGGGCCGCGCCCCCGCATATTCCACGGGCCGCCCGACCACGATCCGTTCCGGCCGCCGGTCCAGCTTTCCGCCCGCATGGGCGATCATGCGCGAGAGGAATATCTGCCCCAACTCCTCGAAGTGGAAGCGCTTTTCGAACACGCTGGCGCTTTCGAAGATCGAGCTGGCCGCCACCGACTTGAAGCTTTGCAGGAAGCGGCTGTCTTCGGGAAATTCCAGATATTCCGCGATGGCCCAGGGTCCGGCCTCATGGGCCATGCCGCCCCTGGCCGCGCTGTCGTGCCAGAAGCACAGCGCCGACCGGAACACCGCGCCGGTCGCTTCCCTGCCGGCAAATTCCACCAGTGCCGATCCGCCCTCGCCCGCGAGCGCAGCCACGCTGTTGGTCGTGCCGAAATCGAGGCCCAAGGCGCGGCTTGTCATAAATATCTCCGGGAGGAAGGGGCCGGGCCTATGGCAGCGACCGCCGCCGGGGACAAGCCCCCAGTCGGCAATGGAAAATTAAGCGTGCGTTCGCTACGACAGCGTCATGAAATTGGCGGTTCTCTCTCTTTTCCTCCTCTTTCTGAATGGCTGGACGATCTTGTGCTTCCGGCAGGACAAGGGGGCCGCCATCGCCGGTCGCCGCCGCATTCCAGAGAAAGACCTGCTCGGTCTGGCGCTGATCGGCGGATCGCCCGGCGCCCTGCTGGCACGCCACCTCTTCCGTCACAAGACGCGGAAGCAGCCCTTTTCCACGCTGTTGCAACTCATCGCCGTGACGCAAATGGGGATGGGCATCGGCTGGTTCCTGATCTGACCGATCAGGCGAAAGCCTCCGCCTTGCGCAGACGCTGATAGGCCTCGATCACCCCTTGCAGCGATTTCTCATGGCTCCGGTCGCCGCCATTATGGTCAGGATGGAAACGCCGCAACAGCTCCGTATAGCGTTGCCTGAGCGCCTTGCGGTCCGCGTCGATGGACAATCCCATCACGTCGAGCGCGCGGCGGTCGTCCCGTGACAGGAATTTGCCGTCCTGCCGCATCTGGCTGTCGGCCCGCGCCTTGGCCACCCGTTCCTTGAACCTGGCGCCGATGGCGTCCAGCGGGTCCTGGAAATCCGACCATTTGGGCGGCGGACTGGCCGCGTTGGAGGAAAAGGCCCGCGTCTCCCGCTCCCATCCCGCATAGGGGCGCTGGGCGGCGGCGATTTCCTCCGGACTCATGCCGGTGAAGAAATTATAGCCCTGATTGAATTCCCGCACATGGTCCAGGCACAGCCAGCGCCAGCGCGGCCCCTCCTGACCGGACCCGCTTTCATCCAGTGGCGGCGCGCGGAATTCGCCCGACTCCAGACAGCCGGGAACCGCGCAGGGGCGTTCGCCTTCCACCCGGCCATGGAAACGGTTGAAACGGCGTGTCGAGAAGGGATCGCTGGCCAAGATTGTCCTGATGCAACTGCGGGCAAAGCGCCTATATAGGGGCGATGACCGAGATTCTTAAAGCCCCCCTCCAAGGACCAGTCGCCACCGAAATCGAAGCCCGGCTGCGCACCGCCCTGACCCCCGAACGGCTCGCCGTGATCGACGACAGCGAAAAGCATCGCGGCCATGCGGGGCATGACGGTTCGGGCGAAAGCCACTTCACCGTGGACATCGTTTCCGACCGGTTCACCGGCCAGAACCGGGTCGCCCGGCAGCGCCTGGTCAACGCCGCGCTGGCCGACCTGCTGCGCGACAAGGTCCACGCCCTGGCGATCAAGGCCCGCGCGCCCGGCGAAGCATGACACCATAGCGCCTTTCCATGCGTTGTCCCGCCGTCCAAGGAGGCGCAACCCATGGCCTATGATTTCTGGTACTGGTCCAATATTCCCGGCCGGGGCGAATTCGTCCGGCTGACGCTGGAGGCATGCGGCATCGCCTATCGCGACCGTGCCCGCGCCGACGGCGACGAAGCGCTGATGGCGGACATGGAACGCCATGACGGCGGCCCTGCCTTCGCCCCGCCCTATCTGGTGACGCACGACCGGACCGTGGCGCAGACCGCCAATATCCTGTTCTACCTTGCCGAACGGCATGAATGCGGGCCGACGGGCATGAAACCCCGCTATTGGCTGGCACAGGTCCAGCTCACCGTCATGGACATGGTGGCGGAGGCGCATGATGTGCACCATCCGCTCGGCCCAGACCTCTATTATGAGGATCAGAAGGCCGAGGCGCTGCGCGCCGCACAGGGCTTTCGCGCCAGCCGCATCCCCAAATTCCTCACCTATTTCGAACATGCGCTGAGCGCGGAAACGGACGACTGGCTGGCGGGCCGAAGCTGGAGCTATGCCGATCTCTCGCTCTTTCACCTGATCGCCGGGTTGCGCTATGCCTTTCCGCTGCGCATGGCGACGCTGACCCCTTCCTTCCCGCGGCTGGCCGACCTGCACGACCGGGTTGCGGCGCTGCCCGAATTGCAGGATTATCTGGCGAGCGACCGGCGGCTGCCCTTCACCGCCGAAGACATATTCCGCCACTATCCCGAACTGGACGCAGCATGACTCCGACCGACCCGATCATCCAGACCATCACGCCGACCACCCATAATCTGGGCGATTTCCGGGTCTATCGCTCGCTGCCGGCCAGGGAACGGACCATGGTTGGCCCCTTCATCTTCTTCGACCAGGCCGGACCCGCCCGCATCGCGCCGGGACAGGGGGTGGACGTGCGCCCGCACCCCCACATCAACCTCGCCACCGTCACCTATATGTATGAGGGCAGTTTCCTCCACCGCGATTCCCTGGGCACGGAGCAGTTGATCGAACCGGGCGCGGTGAACCTGATGACGGCGGGCAAGGGCATCGTCCATAGCGAGCGTTCGCCGGACGAGGACCGCGTGAAATTGTCGAAGCTCTCCGCCATCCAGACCTGGCTGGCCCTGCCCGACCGCCATGAGGAAATGGACCCGGCCTTCGAACATGTCAGCGAGGGCGGGCTGCCGATCATCGACGGCGGCCATGCAAGGGCGCGCGTGATCATGGGCAGCCTTTGGGGTCAGACATCGCCCGTCACCACCTATGCCAACACCATCTATGCCGACATCCAGCTTTCCCCCGGCGGTTCCGTCCCCATCGATGCGGATGCGGAGGAGCGGGCGATCTACGTCTCCGGCGGCGACGCGGCGCTGGACGGGGCGATGCTCCAGCCGCAGACGCTCTACGTCCTGCGTCCCGGCATTCGGGCGACGTTGATGAGCGTGGACGGCGGGCGCGTGATACTCTGCGGGGGCGAGGCGTTCAAAAGCCACCGTCATGTCTGGTGGAATTTCGTCTCATCCTCGACCGACCGCCTCATGCAGGCCCGCGAGGATTGGGAAGCCATGCGCTTTCCCCTGATTCCCGGCGACGATCAGGAATTCATCCCGATCCCCCTGGGGAGGCCGAAGACGGTGAGCTATCCCTGAAATCCGTCATTCATCACTGCACGAAAGTCAGCGACAGATTCTCCGCATTTTTCGGGATGTCGATCCGGCTTTCATTGATCGACGCTTCCTCGCCCGGTTTCAGGCTGGTCCGGTCGGCCTTGGTCGTCCAACTGAACACCAGCCGGTTCTGCCGGTCGCGCAGTTGCACCAGCACGGGCGGCACCGGCAGCGTCTGTTTCCCGCTGTTCACGATCCGCGCGCCAAAGGCGAAATATTCCTCCCCGGTCGGCAGCTTGCGCCGTTCGGCGGGCTTGGAGAGATAGAATAGCAGGTCCGGATCGCCTTCCTCCGGCACCAGCCCCAGGTTGATCGCCCAACTGGGCGTCCCGAAATACCAGAGCGCCCCGCCCGCGCCCCCCACCGCAAGGCAGAAGGCCAATGCGGCATAGGTCCAGATTTTCAGCCGGTTGCGGCGCGGCTTCACAGGTGCTGGGGCCGTTTCCGCCCAGCCGTCACGCGCCGCCGCTTCGGCGCGTCCGTAGATATCGTCGAACCGATGATCGGACGTGGCCGCGACCGGCTCTTCCACCTGCGCCGCCACGGGTTCCGCTTCTTCCTGCTCGGCGGGCGCCACGATTTCCTCGACAGGCGGCGGCGGCGGTGGAGCAGGCGGAGGTGGAGGTGGAGGAGGCGCGGCCACTTCGGGCGCGCCCGCCGTCGCCAGCGCTTCCTCGCGTGGGGCAAGGGTGGCGCCTTCCTGGAACCAGCTATGTTTGCAGGCGGCGCAGCGAACCTGGCGGCCATTCGGGCCGACGGCGCTGTCCGGCACGATATAGCGCGTGGCGCAGTTGGGACACACCAGGATCATGACGCTTCATAGCCATGAGTTGGATTCCAGGGCAAGCGGCTTCGACATATCGCGACTCGCGGGAAGAGCGCGGGCTTTACGTCCGCCCGTCCGCTGTGCCATGGCTATCGCTCGGGGAAGCAGGGAGCGCGCAGGCGCTGAAATTGACGCATGTCGGCCATCGTCCAGTTCGAAAATGTCGGCCTGCGCTATGGTCTGGATAGCGAGACGCTGTCCGACGTCAGCTTTTCGCTCGCCAGCGGCGGCTTTTATTTCCTGACCGGCGCGTCGGGCGCGGGCAAGACGTCGCTGTTGAAGCTCCTCTACCTCGCCCAGCGGCCCAGCCGGGGCGTGATCCGCCTGTTCGGGGAGGATGTGGTGACGCTGCCCCGCAAGCGCCTGCCCGGATTCCGCCGCCGCATCGGCGTGGTGTTCCAGGATTTCCGGCTGGTTCCGCACCTGTCGGTCTATGACAATATCGCCCTGCCGCTGCGGGTCGCGGGCATGGAGGAAGCGGAGATCGACGCCCCGGTCAGCGAAATGCTGAACTGGGTCGGCCTGGGCGATCGCGGCCGGGCCCGTCCCGCCACCCTGTCGGGCGGGGAACAGCAGCGCGTCGCCATCGCCCGCGCCGTCATCGGCCGCCCGGAGATATTGGTGGCGGACGAACCGACCGGCAACGTCGACGCCGACATGGCCCGCCGCCTGCTGACCCTGTTCGAGGCGCTCAATCGCCTGGGAACGACCATCGTCGTCGCCACCCACGACCTGCCGCTGATCGCGCAGGTTTCCAGCGCCCAGATGATGAAATTGGACAAGGGCCGCCTGTCCGACCCCACCGGGTCGCTGCGCTACCCGCCCAGACCTAAGGCGGCGGGCTGATGGCGGGTTCGGATCGCCGCGCCGCCGCCGCAGCGCGCCATCGGCTGCTGCCGGAAGGACGGGTGGCGGGGCCGATGCCGTGGATCATCGCGATCATGATGTTCCTGACGGTGCTGTCCGCCGCCGCCGGGCTGGGCCTGGGCGCGGCGGTGAAGGCGATGGGCGCGGACCTGGCCGGACGCGCCACGGTGCAGATCGTCGAGGCCAATGCGCAGCAGCGCGACCGCCTGAGCGCCAGCGTGGCTGAGGCCCTGCGCAAGGTCGGCATGGTCCGCGCCGTCCACCCCGTCCCCGCCGCCACGCTGGCCGACCAGATCCGCCCCTGGCTGGGGCAGGATGCGGCGAGCGGCGACCTGCCGATCCCGGCGCTGATCGACATCGAACTCACCCCCGGCCAGACCGACGCGAAGGTCGACAGCCTGCGCCGCCAGTTGAGCGCCGTCTCGCCCAAAATCCGCATCGAGCCCCATGCCGCCTTCCTGGCGCCGCTCGCTGGACTGCTCTCCGCGCTTGGCTGGCTGGCGGCGGGGATCGTGCTGCTGATGACGCTGGCGACCGGGGCGGTGGTCGTCCTCGCCGCCCGCGCCGCCCATGACAGCCATCGCGGCACCATCGACGTGCTGCACCTGATGGGCGCGACCGACGTGCAGATCGCTCGGCTGTTCCAGCGCCGCATCGGCCTGGACGCGCTGTTCGGCGGCGCGCTGGGTTTCACCGTGGCGCTGCTGGTGATCCTGCTGCTGGGCGCAAGGCTGCTGGCGACCGGCTCCGAATTGCTGAGCGCCATCCATCTGCCATGGACAAGCTGGGCGATACTGGCCGCCATTCCGGTCGGTTGCGTGCTGCTGGCGACGCTGGCGGCGCGCTGGACCGTGCTGCGGTCGCTGGGGCGGCTGCTATGATCGTCCGCCTTATCGCCGTCACGCTGCTGGGGTGGATGCTGGGCTTCGCCTGGTTCGCGATGCTTCTGCCGCAGCCGCTGGACGGGCGCCAGACCGACGCCATCGTCGTGCTGACCGGCGGGGCGGGGCGCATCGACCGGGGCCTGTCCCTGCTTCGGGACGGCGCGGCCAAGCGGATGCTGATTTCCGGCGTCGACCGGTCGGTCCGCCCGGTGGAACTGGCCGCGCAATATCAGGCGCCCGAACGGCTCTTCACCTGCTGCATCACGCTGGGCCGCGAAGCCATCGACACCCGCTCCAACGCCATAGAGACCGCGCATTGGCTGGAGCGGCGCGACTTCAAGACGGTGCGCCTCATCACCACCGACTGGCATATGCGCCGATCCGCGCTGGAGCTGCGTCAGGCCTTGCCGGGCCGGGTCACGCTGGTCTACGACGCCGTGCCCAGCCGCCCCAGCCTGATGATCCTGGTGCGGGAATATAATAAATATCTGCTGCGCCGGGCCGCGGCGCTGATCGGTATCTGACGGTTTCCGCGATGCTTACCGCCCTGCGATCTTTGGCCTTCATGCTGATTTTCTATGTCGGCTCGCTGCTGTTCGTGCTGGCGGCGATGGCCAGCAATCTGGTCGTGCCCCGATCGGTCCCGGCGGTCGCCACCCAATGGAGCCGCTTTCACCGCGCCTGCGTCCGCTGGCTGCTGGGGCAGAAGATCAGGGTGGTCGGCCCACTGCCAAAAGGCCCCTATCTCTACATCCTCAAGCATGAATCGATGTTCGAGACCATCGACCTGCTCTGCCTGCTGGATCGCCCAGCCATCGCCGCCAAGCGGGAATTGTTCGACATTCCGCTGTGGGGCGGCATCGCCCGCCACTACGGCCTGATCCCGATCGAGCGCACCGCCGGGGCCAGCGCCCTGCGCGCCTTGCGCGCCGCCGCCAGGGCCACGACGGCGCAAGGCCGCGCCGTCTGCCTCTTTCCGGAAGGCACCCGCGTCCCCCATGGCGAAAGCCCGCCCTTGCGCGCCGGTTTCGCGGGCCTCTATGCGTTGCTGGGCCTGCCGGTCGTGCCCATCGCGGTCGACAGCGGCCGCGTCTCTCCACGCGGCAAGTTCATGAAGCGCAGCGGCACCATCACCTATAAGGTTGGGGAGATCATTCCCCCCGGCCTGGACCGGAACGAGGCCGAAACGCGGGTCCATGCCGCCATCAACGCGCTGAACCTTACAAAACCCCGTTCGCCCGAACGGAGTTAGAGAATTCAATGACTCCGCCCGAAATCGGGCTTGGGATCGTCCTGCCCCTGTTCGATGATCGACCGCCGGATCGCCCGCGTCCGGGTGAACAGGTTGAACAGCGCATCCCCGTCATTCCAGCGGATCGCCCGCTGCAACGCCGACAGATCCTCCGAAAAGCGCTGGAGCATCTCCAGCACGGCGTCCTTGTTCGCCAGGAACACGTCGCGCCACATGGTCGGATCGGACGCCGCGATGCGGGTGAAGTCGCGGAAACCACCGGCGGAATATTTGATCACCTCCGACTGGGTCACATCCTCCAGATCGCTGGCCGTGCCGACGATGGTATAGGCGATGAGGTGCGGCAAATGGCTCGTCACCGCCAGCACCAGATCATGATGCGCCGGATCCATCGTCTCGACATCGGCGCCCACGCGCCGCCATAGCTCGGCCACGCGCTCCACCGCTGCCGGATCGGCCTCCGCGGGCGGGGTCACGATGCACCAGCGTCCCTGGAACAGCGAGGCGAAGCCCGCCTCCGGCCCGCTATTCTCCGTCCCCGCGACAGGATGCGCCGGGATGATCGTCCGCCCCGGCAGCGCGGCGCTCAATTGCGCCAGCACGTCGCCCTTGCAGGAACCCACGTCGCTGACGATCGCCTCGGCCGGCAGGTCGGCGGCGATCTCCGCCGCCGCCGCGCCCATCGCCCGCACCGGCACGCACAGCACGACCAGATCGGCGTCCGTCACCGAAGCGCCCGCCGTATCGGTCACATCGTCGGTAAGGTCGATGGCCCGCGCGGTTTCCCGCACGCCCGCATCGGCATCATAGCCCGTCACCCGCACGGTCGGCATATATTCCCGGATCGCCCGCGCCAGCGAAGACCCGATCAGGCCCAGCCCGATGATCGTGACCCGTGAAAAGCCTGTCCTCAGTTCCGTCGAAGGGGGCAGCATCAGACCGCTTCCGCCATGGCGCGCAGCCTGGCCGCGACCTTGCGCACCTGATCTTCGGTGCCGATGGTGATGCGCAGTCCGTTGGGCAGGCCCTGCCCCGGCAGCCAGCGCGTGGCGAAACCTTCGTCCCACAGCCCCTTCATGGCGTCCTCCGCGGTCAGCTTGCCGTCGAACAGGATCAGCAGGAAATTCGCCTTGCTCGGCACGACGCGCAGGCCGTGGTTGGACAGCGAAGCCACCTCGCCCGCCAGCCATTCGCGCCATTGCCGGTTATGCGTCCGGCTCGCCTCGACCCAGGCGGTGTCGTTGATCGCCGCCGCGGCCGCCGCCTGCCCCGCCGCCGTCACGTTGAACGGCGCGCGGATGCGATGCAGCACGTCGATCACCTCCGCGCTGGCATAGCCCCAGCCGATCCGTTCCGCCGCCAGCCCGTAAATCTTCGAAAAGGTCCGCGTCACGAACATATTCGCGGCGTTCCTGGCCAGTTCCAGCCCGCCATCATCCTCACCGGCATCCAGATATTCGGCATAGGCCTGATCCAGCACGAACAATATGTCGGGCCTGAGGCCCGCATGCAACCGGGCGATTTCCTCCCGCGACGTCATGGTGCCGGTCGGATTGTTGGGATTGGCGAGGAAGACGACCTTGGTCTTCTCCGTCACGCAGGCAAGCAGCGCATCCACATCGGTCGCATAGTCGGCATCCGGCGCGACGACCGGCGTCGCCCCCACGCGACGCGCCGCGATGTCGTACACCGAAAAGCCGTAGCGGACGTAGAGAATCTCATCGCCCGGCCCGGCATAGGCGCTGGCCGCGATATGCAGCAGTTCGTCCGACCCGGTCCCATAGATCACCCGCGCCGGGTCCAGCCCATGCGCCGCCGCGATCGCCTCTCGCAGCTTGGCCGCGCCGGGATCGGGATAGGTGGCCAGATCCGCCGTCGCCGCCACCAGAGCGGCCCGTGCCGCTTCGCCGGTGCCCAGCGGATTTTCATTGGCAGACAGCTTCACCAGCGGTCGCCCGTCATCGGCGGCCGACTTGCCCGGCACATAGGGCGAAATACCGAGAATCCAGTCTTTGGGAGCAGGCTTTGTCATGCGCCGCGCTTTAGCGTCATCGAAGCGAAACGCAAAGCCGCCTCTCCCCAAAACTCATCCTTCTCCTGCAAAAGCAGGCGCGCGACTCATGGCAAAGGCCAGCCGATTGACAGACTCCGGCCCCGGTCCTAGCCCGGACATATATGGCCAGCGCGTCCTTTTCCGATGACATCCGTTTCGGCCTGCGCCGCCAGGCCCGCCTGACCGGCCCGCTGCGGCTGGACAGCGGCGCGGCGCTAGGACCGGTCGACATCGCCTATGAGACCTATGGGCGGATGAATGCGGACCGGTCGAACGTCATCCTGATCTGCCATGCGCTGACCGGGGACCAATATGTCGCGTCGGAGCATCCCGTCACCGGCAAGCCCGGCTGGTGGTGGCGCCTGGTGGGCGAGGGAAAGCCGGTCGACCCCGCCCGACATTTCATCGTCTGCGCCAATGTGATCGGCAGTTGCATGGGCTCCAGCGGCCCGGCCAGCATCGATCCCGCGACCGGCGAACCGCATGCGATGCGCTTTCCGGTGATCACCATCGCCGACATGGTCCGCGCCCAGGCGATGCTGCTCGACCATCTGGGCGTGGACCGGCTGCATGCCGTCATCGGCGGCTCCATGGGCGGGATGCAGGCGCTGAGCTGGCCGACCCTCTATCCGCAGCGCGTGGAAAGCTGCATCGTCATCGCGTCGACCGCCCGCCACAGCGCCCAGAACATCGCCTTCCACGAAGTGGGGCGGCAGGCGATCATGGCCGACCCCAACTGGCGCGGCGGCGATTATTATGCCGACGGGGCGATCCCCAGCGCCGGGCTGGCGGTGGCGCGCATGGCCGCGCACATCACCTATCTGTCCGAAGCGGGCCTGACCGAGAAATTCGGGCGGCGGTTGCAGGGGCGTGACGCAAAGACCTTCGGCTTCGACGCCGATTTCCAGGTGGAAAGCTATCTGCGCCACCAGGGGCTGAGTTTTGTCGAGCGGTTCGACGCGAACAGCTATCTCTACATCACCCGCGCCATGGACTATTATGACATAGCGGAGGATCATGACGGCAGCCTCGCCAAGGCCTTCGCAGCCTCCAGGGCGCGCTTCTGCCTCGTCAGCTTCGATACGGACTGGCTTTATCCCACGGCGGAATCCCGCCTGATCGTCCACGCCCTCAACGCCAGCGGCGCGCATGCCAGCTTTGTCGAACTTTCCAGCCCGTTCGGCCATGACGCCTTCCTGCTGGAATGCCCGGAATTGAACCGCGTGGTCGACGGCTTCCTGAAGGGCGGCCGGGCATGAGCCTGCGCCCCGATCTGGCCCTGATCGCCCGTACCGTCACCCCCGGCGCCCGCGTCCTGGATGTCGGCTGCGGCGACGGCGCGCTGATGGCGGCCTTGCGCGACACGAAACAAGTCGATGCCCGAGGGCTGGAAATCGACCCGCAAAATGTCGCCGCCGCCGTGGGACGGGGCCTTTCAGTCGTGCAAGGCGACGCCGACACGGATCTTAGCTATTATCCCGAAGCCAGCTTCGATTATGCCATCCTCAGCCAGACGCTCCAGACCACCCGCCGCCCGGACCGCGTGGTGGAGGAATTGCTGCGCATCGGGCGGCAGGCCTTCGTCTCCTTCCCCAATTTCGCCCATTGGCGCGGGCGGCTGTCGCTCTTCTGGGGCGGAAGGATGCCGGTGACGCGGCTGCTGCCGGACACATGGTATGACACGCTCAACATCCACCATGTCACGGTCGACGATTTCCGGGCGCTGGTGAAGGAACGCGGCTGGACCATAGACGGCCAGTGGTTCCTGAAAGGTGACAGGGAAACCACCCATGCGAACGCCAATCTGTTCGCGGAACATGCGGTGTTCCTGCTGCGGCGGTGAGCGGGTGGGGTGGGGAGCCGTCATTCCCCTCCCGCCTGCGGGAGGGGAATATGTTGGGTTGGCCACTTGCGGCCACCCCGCGTCACCGCTCCTTGGTGGCGCTGAACTTGACCTTGGGGTGGCGTTCCTGCTGATAACCGATGTCCCAGGCGCTCTTCGCCATGAAGACCTGGTTGCCATCGCGATCCTTGGCCATGTTGGCGCCATTGAACGACACCAGATCCTTGATCGCGGCCTCATCCCCGGAAATCCAGCGCGCCGTGTCGAAGGGGGAAGCCTCCAGCCCCGCCGCGACCTTATATTCCGCCTCCAACCGCGAAATCAGCACGTCCAACTGCAACTGCCCGACCACGCCGACGATCCAGTTGGACCCGATCTCCGGATAGAAGACCTGGATCACGCCCTCCTCGGACAGGTCGTCCAGCGCCTTCCTCAACTGCTTCGTCTTGGTCGGGTCTTTCAGCGCCACGCGCCGCAATATTTCCGGCGCGAAGTTCGGTAGGCCGGTGAACCGCACCCCCGCCTTCTCGCTCAGCGTATCCCCGACCCGGAGCGTGCCGTGGTTGGGAATGCCGATGATGTCGCCGGGATAGGCCTCATCCGCTATCTCGCGGTCCTGCGCGAAGAAAAGGATGGGCGAATGCACCGCGATCGGCTTGCCGCTGCCCGAAGGGGTCAGTTTCATGCCCCGCTTGAACTTGCCCGAACAGAGCCGCATGAACGCGATCCGGTCGCGATGCTGCGGGTCCATATTGGCCTGCACCTTGAAGATGAAGCCGGTGACTTCGCTATTCTCCGGCTCGACCGGCGCGGGTTCGGCCGGCTGCGCGCGCGGCGGCGGCGCATGGGCGGCCAGCGCCTCGATCAACTCGGTCACGCCGAACAGCTTCAGCGCAGACCCGAAATAAACCGGCGTCAGGTCGCCATGCCGATAGGCGGCGAGATCGAAATCGGCATAGCCGCCAACCGCCAGTTCCGCCTCCTCCCGCAGCCGCGCCAGACCCTGTTCCGACAGCGATCCCGCCAGCGCATCGTCGTCTATGCCGGAGAAAAAGGCTTCCTTCCCCTCAAACTCCTTGCTGGCTCCGGTGGGCTGGCGCAGCCGGTTCTTCGCGAAGTCGTAAATCCCCTCAAACTCGCCGCCCATGCCGACCGGCCAGCTCATCGGGCACACGTCCAGCGCCAGCGCGTCCGCCACCTCATCCAACAGGGCGAAAGCGTCGCGCCCCTCCCGGTCCACCTTGTTGACGAAGGTGATGATGGGAACATTGCGCAACCGGCACACTTCGAACAGCTTGCGCGTCTGCGGCTCTATGCCCTTGGCGGCGTCGATCACCATCACCGCCGAGTCCACCGCCGTCAGCGTGCGATAGGTATCCTCGGAAAAATCCTCGTGCCCCGGCGTGTCGAGCAGATTGAAAGTGATCCCGTCCCGCTCGAACGTCATGACCGAGGAGGTCACGGAAATCCCGCGCTGCTGTTCGATCTTCATCCAGTCCGACCGCGCGCGCCGGTTCGCCCCGCGCGCCTTGACCTCTCCGGCCAGATGGATCGCGCCGCCCTCCAGCAACAGCTTTTCGGTCAGGGTGGTCTTGCCCGCATCCGGATGCGAGATGATGGCGAAGGTGCGGCGGGAGGGAATGCTCATGGGCGGCCCATATAGCGATTCGCGGGGAATTCGCCAGCCGCGCCTCAGCCGGTGATGCCGACATCCATCCGAAATCGCCGTTCCCCGCCGGGCGCCAGCCGCATGATCCCCTGCTTGCCCCAGATATCGCCGGTGAAGCCGACCGGATCGGCCATCCCCGCCCACGGTTCGACGCACAGATAATGCGCGCCCGGTTTCTGCCACAGCCCCAGCCAGGGCGTATCGGGAAAGTCGATCTTCAGTCCCCTGCCGCCCGGCACGCCCCAGAACAGGCTGCGGCTTTCCAGCCGGTCCCAGATCAGCGCATCGCCTTCGAACATCGCATGGGTCGGCGCCAGCGCATGGCCCTCGACCGGGGTTTCCACGCTCTCCAGCGCGATCAGTCCCGGCTCATCGCCCACCTTGCGGATCGGCGCGGGTTCAGCCTTTTCGAACAGCACCCGATGCGCCTCCACCGCGCCGCCATAGGGCAGCGGCCAGGCGAAGGCCGGATGATAGCCGAAGGAAAAGGGCATGTCGGTCGCCCCTAAATTGCCGACCGTCGCCGTCATCCGCAACGTCTGCCCCTCGACCGCGAAGCGCATGTCCAGCCGGAAATCGAAGGGATAGACCGCCCGCGTCTGCGCATCCGCCTCCAGCCGGAAGGTCACGGCGTCGGCGCTCCGCTCCACCGCCGCGAAATTCCTCTGCCGCGCAAAGCCGTGCTGCGGCATAGGATAATCCCGCCCCTCGAAGCGGTAGACGTCACCCCGCGACCGCCCCACGAAGGGAAAGAGCAAGGGCGCATGCCCCGCCCACCAGCGCGGATCGGCGTCGGTCATCAACTCGCGCCCGTCGGCATCCCTGAGCGACCATAGTTCCGCGCCAAGAGGATGGATGCTGGCGCTCATGCCGTCCGAGCCGATGCCGATATATTCGTCCGCCATGCGTCAAGAATCTCCCATTGCCTGGCAAAGGCATAGCGATGAAGCGGGCCGGGAACCACGCCCCATGTCAAAGGGTTGGAAGTCCGGGAGAAAAACGGATGAAATGGATATTCTTGACCGCGCCGCTGCTTTTTTCGACTGCCGCTATGGCGCAGGAACAGGAAAAAAAGGACGACACCCTCAAAAAGGCGGGCGATATCGCCACCCAACCGGCGCGCGACGTCGGCATCGACAAGGACAAGATTCCCGAAGTGCTGCAACAGGCGGTCGAAGACCCTTATGCACGCCCCGCCTCGCGCAGTTGCAAGAACCTCCAGGCATCGCTGGCCGAACTGAACGCCGTCCTGGGCGCGGACTTCACCGTGGGGCAAAAGGCCAATGAAAACCGCACCGGCAAGATCGCCGAGGCGGTGGGCAAGACGATCGTCAATTCGATCATCCCCTTTCGCGGCCTGGTGCGGGAGATCAGCGGCGCCGCCCCCGCCGAGCGCCGCCTGGAAGCCGCCGTCACAGCTGGCATAGCCCGGCGCGGCTATCTGCGCGGGATTGCTGCGGAAAGGGGCTGCAAGATCACGAGTCCGCCGCCGACCGCTCAGGAGAAGGCCGAGGACGCCAAAAAATAAACAGCGAAAGCGCGAAGGCGGCTTCGGCCAGCAGCGCGACTATATCCGCCTGAATCACCGTCGCGTCGGCAAGCTCCGGCGCGACCAGCGCCACTGACCGCACCGCCATCTGGACGAAGCCGCCCAGCGCCAGCCCGATGCCCACCGCCCTGGGCAACCGCCCCGACCGAAAGGCCAGCAACCCGATCAGCAGCAGATAAAGCCCGATGAAGATGCGCCCGATCCCCTGAACCGCCTGGCCCAGCGCGAGGGAGAGTTGCACCAGCGAATGCGCCTCCGTCATGCCGATGCCCGGATGCGGCGCACCGTCGAGCAGGACCGACGGCGCCATGGTCATGATGCCGCTCGCCGCCAGCGTGGCGACCCCGGTCAGCGACATCAACGCCGCCACCCGCGCCAGATTGCGTCCCATGGGCGCGAATAGCGCATAAAGCAGCGCCGTCGCCACGATCATCCCGCACAGCATCGCCACGTCGGCGGCTTCCCCGGCGCGATAGAGCCAGGGATAATCAGCGATATTGCGCGCCGTTTCCCGCCCATTGCCGGGCACGACCAGCGCCGCCCGGACCACCGCATCGCCAAAGATATGCGCCGCCATCGCGCCGAGGGTGAAGAGTCCGGCGAGCCGCGCTTTCCCTTCCATCCCGGCGAACGGCTTCATAGCGCGCCCCTCAAGCCCTGAGCGTGCCGCCCAGCTTCTCGGCGGCCTTGACCACCGCCGCGCTGATCGCGTCCAGTTCCTCCTGGGAGAAGCTCTTTTCGCCCGGTTGCAGGGTGATCTCGATGGCGAGGCTCTTCTTGCCCTCTTCCACGCCCGGCCCGACGAAGAGGTCGAACAGCCGCGCATCGACGATGGCCTTCTTGTCCGCGTTCCTGACGGCGCGGACCAGCGCATCGGCCTCGACCGCCTGATCGATGACGAACGCGAAGTCCCGCTTCACCGCCTGCAAGGCTGGCGGCGCATAGGGCGCACGCATGAAGCCGCTCGCCCGCCTGGCCGGGATGGCGTCGAGGAAGATCTCGCCCGCGACCACCGTGCCGGTCAGGCCGAACTGCCTGGCGAGGGAGGGGTGCAGCACGCCGAATTCGGCCAGCACCACTTTCGGCCCCAGCCGCAATGTGCCCGACTGGCCGGGATGATAGGCGCCCGACGCATCGCCATAGCTCTGCAAATTGGCGACCGGCGCGCCCGCGGCGGCCAGCAGCGCGATCACCTCACCCTTGGCGTCGAAGGCGGTGAAGGGCTGCGCCTTGCCCGTCTGCCAGCCACGGGCGACCTTCTCGCCCGCCAGCACGAAACCGACCGTAGCCCGTTCCTTATCGGCAAAATAGCGCCGCCCCAGTTCGAACAACCGCACCGCAGCCGCGCCGCGATCCATGTTCCGCCGCGTGGCCGACAGCAGGCCGGGCAGCAGCGAAGGGCGCATGACCTTCAAATCTTCGGAGATCGGATTGGCCAGCGTCCAGTCGCCGCCGCCGACCGAAGCCGCTTCCTTTTCCGAGATGAAGGACCAGTTGATCGCCTCGGCCAGGCCACGCGCCGCCGCCGTCCGGCGCACGCGCCGTTCGACATTCTGTTCGGGCGTGGCGGTCGGCTTGGCGACGCCGGGTGCGCGGGGCAAGGGGGTGGAAGGCACCTGATCCAGGCCGACGATGCGCACCACTTCTTCTACAATGTCGGGCCAGCCGTCGACGTCACGACGCCAGCTCGGCACGCTGACGGTCCAGTTGGCCGGCGTCGTCACCGGCACCCCGTCCTGATATTCGAAGGTGGAATCATTGCCGGTGATCCCGAAACCCAGGCTTTCGAGGACGCGCTTCTGCTCATCCTCGGGCACATCGACCCCCGCCAGCGCCAGGCACTGCGACGGTTCATAGGTCACGGTCTTGTCCGCCACCGGCGGCGAACCCGCCCGCGTCGCCTCGCTCGCGGTGCCGCCGCACAGCTTCACCACCAGATCGGTCGCGATGGACAGGCCGTCGTCCAGGAAAGCCGGGTCCACCCCCCGCTCGAACCGTCCACGCGCATCGCTGGTCAGCGCCAGCTTCTGCCCCGTCACGGCGATCCGTTCCGGCGTGAAATAGGCGCATTCGATCAGCACGTCGGTCGTGCCGTCCTGCGCGCCCGAATGCTCGCCGCCCATGATGCCGCCAATGTCGTGCACGGCTTCGTCGTCCGCGATCACGGTCATCGTCGCGTCGACGGTGTAGCTCTTGCCATTGAGCGCCAGCACCTGCTCGCCGGGGCGCCCCTTGCGCGCCACCAGCGGCCCCTTGAGCGTCGCCATGTCATAGACGTGCAGCGGCCGCCCCAGGTCGATCATGATATAATTGGTGATGTCGACCAGGGTGCTGATCGGCTTCTGCCCGATGGCCTTCAACCGCTTCGCCATCCATTCGGGCGACGCGCCGTTCGTCACGCCCTTGACCGTTCGCGCGAAGAAAGCGGGGCAGCCATCGGCATCCTCAACCCGCACATCCGGCCCCGGCCCGACGCCCTGGACGGTCGGGACGACGATCGCGTTCAGCGTGCCCAGCCCCGCCGCCGCCAGATCGCGGGCGATGCCGCGCACGCCCATGCAATCCTGCCGGTTCGGCGTGATCGACACGTCGATGACCGGATCGTCGAGGCCAGCCCATTGCGCATAGACCTGTCCCACCGGCGCGTCCGGGCTGAGTTCGATGATCCCGTCATGATCCTCGCCCAGTTCCAGTTCGCGGAAGGAACACATCATGCCGTTGGATTCGACGCCGCGAATGGCGGTCTTTTTCAGCACCATGCCGTTGACCGGCACCACCGCGCCCTCGGTCCCGAACACGCCGACCAGACCGGCCCGCGCATTGGGCGCGCCGCAGACGACCTGCAACGCGCCGTCGCCCGCATCCACGGTCAGCACCTGCAACTTGTCGGCCTGCGGATGGGGATCGGCGGTCAGCACCTTCGCGATGCGGAAGGGGGCGAGTTTTTCCGCCGGATTCTCGACGCCCTCGACCTCCAGGCCGATATTGGTCAGGCCCTTGAGGATCGTCGGCAGATCGGCACCGGTGTTGAGATGCGTCTTGAGCCAGCTCAGGGTGAACTTCATGCGCCCACTCCCCCGCTCAGCGTGGGAACATCCAGCGCCGAGAAGCCATAATGTTTCAGCCAGCGCAGATCGCCGTCGAAGAAAGCGCGCAAGTCGTTCATCCCATATTTCAGCATGGCGAGCCGGTCGACGCCGGTGCCGAAGGCAAAGCCCTGCCACTCATCCGGGTCCAGCCCGCAAGCCTCGATCACCCGGCGATTGACCATGCCGCTGCCCAGCACTTCCAACCAGCCGCCGCCGGGCGCATCGCCGTCGCCGCCGATCACCCGCTGGCCGTTGGTCAGGGTATAGCCCACATCGACCTCGACCGAAGGTTCGGTGAAGGGGAAATAGCTTGGCCGCAGGCGCAGCACGATGTCGTCCCGCTCGAAGAAGGCCTTGAGGAAGGTCTCCAGCGTCCATTTGAGATGCCCAAGGGTGATGCCCTTGTCGATCACCAGCCCCTCGATCTGATGGAACATCGGCGTGTGGGTCGCGTCGGAATCGGAGCGATAGACCCGCCCCGGCGCGATGATGCGGATCGGCGGCTCGCCATTCATCATCGTCCGGATCTGCACCGGCGACGTATGGGTGCGCAGCAGCATCTTCTTGCCGTCTTCGGCGTCGGGGAAATAGAAAGTGTCGTGCATCGCCCGCGCCGGATGGGTTTCCGGAATGTTGAGCGCGGTGAAATTATGCCAGTCGTCCTCGATCTCCGGTCCCGTCGCGACGGAAAAGCCGAGGTCCGCGAAAATCTCCGCCAGTTCGTCCATGACCTGCGACACCGGATGCACGGAGCCTTGCGCGCCCATGTCGGCGGGCAGGGTCATGTCGATCTTTTCAGCCGCCAGCTTCGCATCCAACGCGACCTGCTCCAGCGCCGCCTTCCTGTCGGCCAGCGCCGCGGTCACGCTTTCGCGCAAGTCCTGGATCGGCGGGCCTTTCTCCAGCCGCTCCTCCGGGCTCATGGAACCCAGAGTCTTGAGCAGGCCCGTCACCACGCCGTTCTTGCCCATGGCGCCCACGCGCAGCGCTTCCAGCGCCTCCAGCGTGTCGGCGGCCTCGATGTCGGCGATCAGACCGGCTTTCAGTGCGCTAATCTCAGTCATTCGTCTTCCAGATGGAGATGGCGGAAATATGCCCGCGCCTTAGCGGGGTGCGCCGCACAAGAAAAGGGTCAGGCCCGCGTGCCGAGCAGCGCGCCACCAAAACCCAAGAACATCAGCCCCGTTCCCCGGTTGAACAGCCTCTGCCGGTTCGCGGGCGCAAGCCAGCAGGCGAGTTTCATCCCGCCCAGCGCATAGACGCACTGCCAGCCGAACTCGATCGCCACGAAGCTGACCACCAATATCGCCAACTGCATGGCGAAAGGGCGGCCGGTGTCGATAAACTGCGGAAACAACGCGGCGGCAAAGATGATGAGCTTGGGGTTGGACAGACCCGTCAGCAGGCCAGTGCCATAGAGCGCACGCAAAGACCGCGTCCGCGTCGCGCCGACTTCCCCCGCGTCGCCGACCGGTGCGCGCCACGCCTTGATGCCCAGCCAGATCAAATAGGCGACCCCCGCATAGCGCAACCCGTCGAACAGGCGCGGCGAAGCCTTCAGCAACGCCCCCAAGCCTAGAGCGGAGGCGAGCAGGCACAGCAGAATCGCGCTCATCAGCCCCGCCATGGTGGCGATGGCCCGTCGCGGTCCATGATGAATGCTCTGCGTCATCACATGCAGCATATTGGGTCCCGGCGTGGCCGAGATCAGGAAAACCGCCGTGACATACAACCACCAGACATGCAGCGACATGGGCTTGCCTCCCAGGAGACCCTGATCCCGTTCGGGCTGAGCGAAGTCGAAGCCCCTGCCTGAGCGTAGCGAAGGCGCTTCGCCTGCGGCTCAGCGGAGCCCTTCGACTTCGCTCAGGGTGAACGGAAGTCAGGACAATCCAAAACGAAAAGGGCGCCGAAGGCATCTGCCCCGGCGCCCCTTCAGGACGATCTTGCGACCGATCCGGTTCAGGCCGCGGGCAGCGCAGCCTTCGCCTGGGCGATGATGGCGCTGAACGCCTCGCCCTCGTGCATCGCGATGTCGGCCAGAACCTTCCGGTCCAGCTCCACGCCGGCCAGCTTCAGGCCGTGCATGAACTGCGAATAGGTCAGGCCTTCGGCGCGGACGCCGGCGTTGATGCGCTGAATCCACAGGCCACGGAAGGTCCGCTTCTTGACCTTGCGGTCACGATAAGCGTACTGGCCGGCCTTTTCGACGGCCTGGCGGGCGATGCGGATCGTGTTCTTGCGACGGCCATAATAGCCCTTCGCCTGTTCCAAAATCCTCTTATGCTTCGCCTTGGTGGTCGTACCACGTTTTACGCGTGCCATGTGCCCTGCTCCTTACTTCAGGCCGTAGGGCGCCCAGAGGCGCACATGTGCCACGTCGGCGTCGGACAGGACCGAGGTGCCGCGATTCTGGCGGATATATTTCGCATTGTGGCTGATCAGGCGGTGACGCTTGCCAGCGACGCCGTGCTTGACCTTGCCGGAAGCGGTGAACTTGAAGCGCTTCTTCACACCGCTCTTGGTCTTGAGCTTGGGCATTTTCGTCTCCTTTTTCAGCGCGACGATTACGGACAGCCACGGCAGCCCTGGTTAGCCGGGCGGTCCTTCCAAATATCGCGAAGGGCGGCCCATAGGCGGCCCTGCTCCGAAAGGCAAGCGATTCGGCGGCAAATCAGCGTGCGGCGGAAAGTTCAGCGGGAAAGCGTCAATGCCCTAATGCCCCTCATGTCCCTCGGCCAGCGCCTCCAGCACGTCGTCCAGCCGGGCCGGATCGCCCAGGGCGATCACCCGACCGTCGCTGTCGTGGGTCAACGGGTCGCCCGACCAGTCGCACATGCGCCCGCCCGCGCCCTCCACCACCGGCACCAGCGCCGCCAGATCGTGCAGCTTCAACCCCGCCTCGACCACGATGTCGACATGGCCCGACGCGGCCAGCCCATAATTATAGCAGTCGCCGCCCCAGACCGTATCCCGGCACTGCGCCGCCAGGCGCGCAAAATGCTCCCCCGTGCAGCCGGGAAAAAGCTGCGGCGCGGTGGAGGCCAATATCGCCTGATCCAGATCGCGGCAGGCCCGCGCCCTCACCGGCTTGCCGTTGAAAGTGGTCGGCTGCCCCATCATCCCGGCCCAGCGCTCCCCCGCGATCGGCTGGTCGATAATGCCGATGGTCGGCCAGCCCGCCTGCGTCAGCGCGACCAGAGTCCCGAAAATCGGCCGCCCGGCGATGAAGCTGCGCGTCCCGTCGATGGGGTCCAATATCCACACCCGCTCCGCATCCTCCCGCGTCGCGCCATATTCCTCGCCGATGATGCCGTCCTGGGGCCGCTCCTTCTCCAATATCGCCCGGATCGCCGCTTCCGCCGCCTTGTCGGCTTCGGTCACGGGCGACTGGTCGGATTTGAACTCCATGTCGTAGCGCGCACGGAAAAAGGGTCGGATCGCCGCTCCAGCAGCGTCGGCAAGGCGGTTGGCAAGGGCCAGGTCATCGCGGGTCGTCATGCCCTTCCGCCTAGCGCCAATGGGGGTGAAAGGCTAGGCTGAGCATCCCCGATTCCTTGATCGTGAAGGAGGGATTTCGATGCCCGGTTCACCCGTCATCCCTGGCCTGCGCTATGCCGACGCGCCCGCCGCGATACAGTTCCTATGCCGCGCCTTCGGTTTCGAAGTGCGCGCCAGTTATGAGGATGAGGGCGATCCCCACATCGTCCACCATGCCGAACTGGTGCTGGGGGACGGCATGGTGATGCTGGGCAGCGCCCGCGACGGAGAGGCCGAATCGCTCTACAACTGGACCACGGCCAGGGAAGTGGGCGGCGTCACCACCTGCATCTATGTCGTCGTGCCCGATGTGGACGCCCACTGCCTCCACGCCCGGAACGAAGGGGCGATCGTCGTCCACGAACCGCATGACAATATCGGCTATCCGGGTCGCGGCTATGAAGCGCTCGATCCCGAAGGCAATGTCTGGAGCTTTGGAAGCTACGACCCCTGGAAGGTTTAAGGTTCAGCAACTTCCGCCGTCTATCCTCCCTGACAATAAAGGGAGTCGTGCGTGGCGCTGTTAGGCTGGATCGTGAGTTTCATCGCCCTGTTCGGCGCCCTGGCGCTGCGGCAGGACATGCCCACCGGTGGATCGGCCATGCTGTCGGGCATGCTGTTCCTGCTCGCGCTGCTGAGCTGCCCGATGATCTGGCGCGAAAAGCCGCTCGGCATTTCACGCGGTCAGCGCATCATCGTGACGTTGATCTTGTTCCTGAGCGTGCCGCTGGTTCTGCTGCCGACGGGCTGACAGTCGCGCGGCGCGACTTTGCTTCCGCAAGAGACCCCGGCTCCCGCCGGGGTGACGCAAAGCCTCAATCGAACAGGCTGGAAACCGAGCTTTCGTCCGCGATGCGCTTGATCGCCTCGCCCAGCAGCGGCGCGATCGGCAGATGGCGGACGCTCTTCGCATTGTTCACCGCATCGGTGCCCTGGATCGAGTCGGTGATGACCAGTTCCTTGAGTTCCGACGCCTCGACGCGGGCCACCGCTCCGCCCGACAGCACGCCATGGCTGACATAGGCGACCACATCCTCGGCGCCCGCCGCCTTCAGCGCGGCGGCGGCGTTGCAGAGCGTGCCCGCCGAATCGACGATATCGTCGATCAGCACGCAGAAACGACCCTTCACGTCGCCGATGATGTTCATGACTTCCGATTCGCCGGCGCGCTCCCGCCGCTTGTCGACGATGGCCAGCGGGGCGTTGTCCAGCCGCTTGGCCAGCGCCCGCGCGCGCACCACGCCGCCGACGTCGGGGGACACGACCATGATATTCTTGTCGCCGAAGCGTGCCTGGATGTCCGCCGACATGACCGGCGCACCGAACAGATTGTCGGTGGGAATATCGAAGAAGCCCTGGATCTGACCCGCATGCAGATCGACCGACAGCACGCGGTTGGCGCCCGCCGTGGTGATGAGGTTGGCGACCAGCTTGGCCGAGATCGGCGTGCGCGGGCCGGGCTTCCGGTCCTGCCGGGCATAGCCGAAATAGGGGACGACCGCCGTGATTCGCTTGGCCGAGGCGCGTTTCAGCGCGTCGATCATGATCAGCAATTCCATCAGATTGTCGTTGGTGGGATAGCTGGTGGATTGCAGCACGAACACGTCTTCGCCGCGGACATTCTCATGAATTTCCACGAAAACCTCTTCGTCGGCGAAGCGGCGGACGCTCGCGTCGGTCAGGGGGATTTCGATATAGTCGGCTATGGCGGCCGCGAGCGGCTTATTGGAATTGCCGGTCATGAGCTTCATGGCCAAACCCCCGTGACATATTGATGACGCTGTCGGAACGCGGCCCCTTTAGCGGTGCAACCTCTCGCTGAAAAGGCGCTTTTGCGCCTTACGGCAAAATGCATTAGGGGCGCTCGATATGACCGACAAACTTGTGATAGCCCTCGCCCAGATGACGCAGTCGGTGGGCGACCTGCAGGCCAACGCCGACGCGATGCTGGAATGGCGCGCGCGGGCGATGGATGCGGACCTCATCGTCTATCCCGAACTGCAACTGATCGGCTATCCGCCTGAGGATCTGGTGCTGAAGCCCGCTCTGGTCGACCGCGCCAATCACGAACTGGATCGTCTGGCCCAGGCGACGGCGGACGGCGGACCGGCCATGCTGGTCGGCACCGTGGTCGCGTCGCACGGCGTCCTGTTCAACGTCGTCGCCCTGCTGGAGGGCGGCGCGGTCACCGCCATCCGCCAGAAGCGCGAACTGCCCAATTACGGCACATTCGATGAAAAGCGGCTCTTCGCGCCCGGCCCGCTGCCCGCGCCCATCGACTTCCGCGGCGTGAAGATCGGCGTGCCGATCTGCGAGGATATCTGGTTCCCCTTCGTCACCGCGCATCTGCGGGCGGAGGGCGCCGAAATCCTGATCAGCCCCAATGGCTCCCCGTTCGAGGTGGACAAGGACGACCGACGCATCAACGCCGTCGCGGGCACCCGCGTCCGCGAAACCGGCCTGCCGCTCATCTATCTGAACCGCGTCGGCGGGCAGGACGAACTGGTGTTCGACGGCGCTTCCTTCGTGATGAACGGCGACATCAGCATCGCCCGGCAGCTTCCCGATTGGGAAGAGGCGCTGGTCATCACGACCTGGGAAAAATGGGAAGGCCAGTGGGTCTGCCTGCCCGGCGAGCGCCACCTGCTGGATGAGCGCCCGGCCGACATCTATAACGCCATGGTCCTGGGCCTGCGCGACTATGTGAACAAGAACCGCTTCCCCGGCGTCGTCCTTGGCCTGTCGGGCGGCATCGATTCCGCCCTCTCCGCCGCCGTCGCCGTCGATGCGCTGGGCGCCGACCGGGTCTGGTGCGTGATGATGCCGTCCCGCTTCACCAGCCGGGAAAGCCTGGACGACGCCGTCGAATGCGCCCGGCTGCTTGGCGTCCGTTACGACACCATTCCGATCGAACCGGCGGTCGAAGCCTTCGATTCCATGCTGGCCGAGGTTTTCACCGGCCGCCAGCGCGACCTGACCGAGGAGAATATACAGTCCCGCATCCGGGGTGTGACGTTGATGGGTCTGTCCAACAAATATGGCCATATGCTGCTCACCACCGGCAACAAGAGCGAGATGTCGGTCGGCTACGCCACCATCTATGGCGACATGGCGGGCGGCTATTCGGTGTTGAAGGACGCCTACAAGACCACCGTGTTCGACCTGTGCCGCTGGCGGAACGCAAATATGCCGTCCCTGGGCGAAGCCTTCGGCCCCAAAGGCCCGGTCATGCCCGAGCGCGTCATCACCAAGCCGCCCAGCGCCGAACTGCGCGACAATCAGAAGGATGAGGACAGCCTGCCCCCCTATGAGGTGCTGGACCCGATCCTCTACGGCCTGGTGGAGGAGGAACTGTCGGTCGAGCAACTGGTCGCCCGCGGCTTCGATAAGGACATCGTCGCCCGCATCGAGCGCCTGCTCTACGTCGCCGAATATAAGCGCCGCCAGTCGCCCCCCGGCGTCAAGCTGGGCATGCGCAATTTCGGCCGCGACCGCCGCTATCCGATCACCAACGCTTTCCGAACTTTGTAACGGCAACCTATGACCGTCATCACCCGCTTCGCCCCATCGCCGACCGGCAACCTGCATGTCGGCAATATCCGCGCCGCGCTTCACAACTGGCTGTGGGCGCGCAAGAGCGGCGGCCAGTTCCTGCTGCGTCTGGACGACACCGACCTCGAACGATCCCGCCCCGAATATGCAGAGGCGATCAAGGCCGATCTTCGCTGGCTCGGCCTGCATTGGGACGGTGAGGAGAAACAGTCCGACCGCTTCGCTCTTTACGAGGCGCGGTTCGAAGCGCTCAAGGCGTCGGGCCATGTCTATCCCGCCTATGAAACGGCGCAGGAACTGGACCTGCGCCGCAAGGTGCTGCTGGGCCGGGGCCTGCCCCCGGTCTACGACCGCGCCGCCCTGTCCCTGACCCCGGACCAGATCGCGGCTTACGAAGCCGAGGGCCGCCGGCCCCATTGGCGTTTCCGGCTGGACCATGGCCAGCCCATCGCCTGGACCGACCTGATCCGCGGCGAACAGCGCTTCGATCCAAAGCTGCTTTCCGACCCGGTCATCCGCCGCGCCGATGGAAGCTGGCTCTACATGCTGCCTTCGGTGATCGACGACATCGCCATGGGTGTCACCCATGTCCTGCGGGGAGAGGATCATGTGTCCAACACCGCCACCCAGATCCAGATGTTCACGGCGCTGGGCGCCAGCCTGCCCGCCTTCGCGCATGAAGCCCTGCTGACGGGCAGCGAAGGCAAGCTCTCCAAGCGTCTGGGTTCGCTGGGCGTCGCCCATTTCCGTGAAATCGGCCTGGAACCCGCCGCCATCGCCTCACTGCTCGCGCGCCTTGGCAGTTCGATGCCGGTCGAACCCTTCGCGGACATGCAGCCGCTGATCGACAGCTTCGACTTCACCCATTTCGGCCGCGCCCCGGCGCGCTTCGACGAGGCGGAACTGGCGACCCTCAACCAGAAGATCGTCCACCTGTTGCCCTATGCCGCCGTCGCGGCCCGCCTGCCCGAAGCCATGGACGAAACCGCCTGGGAAGCGATCCGCCCCAATCTGGAGACCGTCGCGGGCGCGGCCGACTGGTGGCGGATCGTCACCGGCCCGATCGACGCGCCCGCCCCGGCGGAGGAGGACCGCGATTTCCTGGCCCTCGCGCATGCGACCCTGTCGGCCGCGCCCTTCGACGCCGCCATCTGGCGCACCCTTACCGAAGCGCTGAAGGCGGAGACAGGCCGCAAGGGCAAGGCGCTGTTCCTGCCCCTGCGCCGCGCGCTGACGGGCATGGATCATGGTCCCGACATGGGGCAGATGCTGCCGTTGATCGGCAGGGATGAAGCGCTGGCCCGGCTGAAATTCTTATAGAAGCGGACGTTGATAATATCGTCATCCCAGCGTCCGCTGGGATGACGGCTTTCAATATCCGCCTTCCACCTAAATCGACCCAAGGCAAAGCCCGGCAGGCCTCAACCCCGCGCAACCTCCAACGCCTTGCCCACCGCCAAAATCCCCTCCGGCGATACGGCAAAGCCCATATGCGTGCAGTCGACCTCGATCGCCCGATCCCGCTCCCCGGCGCGGCCCTTGGCGCATCGCGGCAGGATCACGCCATCGCGCCGCGACCATAGCGCCACGGTCGGCACTGGCGGCTTTTCCTCGCGATTGCAGGCAAAGGGCGGCCGGTCCACGGGAAAGCCCGACACCAGTTGATACAGACGCCAGGCATGGTTGGCGCGGGGATCGCCGGAAAAGGGCGTGCCCATCGTCACCACGCCGCCGACCTTCTCCGTCGCATATTTCGCATATTCCCGCGCAAACAGCCCACCCAGGCTCCAGCCCACCAGCGTCACCCTGGCGCCCGTCTCGCGGCGGATGGCGTCCACCCGCCGGTCGATCCGCTCCAGACTGTCGGGCCTCGGCCCGAAATTGCGCCCCATGCCCCAGCCATGCGCATCATAGCCCGCCGCGTTCAGCACGGCGCGCAACGGCTCCATCCGCTGTTCGCCCGCCATGAAACCGGGGATCAGCAGCACCTGCCGTCCATCGCCCTGGATCGCCCGCGCCAGATCGGCGGATTGCGCCCGCGCCCGCGCCAGATCGAAAGGCACCGACGCATTGCCCAGCAGATGCTGGAGCGACGGCCGTTCGGCCGCGCGCGGGCCGTTGGCTAGACGGCCCTTCCAGAAGCTGGCGATGACGTTGGCATAAGGGGGCACGACAATGTCTTTCCTTTTCCCAAGGGGGAAAATGACATTCTCATGACATGGACCGCCGAGTCCATGGACTTTCATCCATCGGAATCAACGGTTCATCGTTTGTGACAGCGGGTTCAGGGCGCCAGCGGAGAGGTCTGCGCCACCGCTGCCCCATCGGCGGCGCGCAACTGGCGCGGTTCCAGGATCGCGGCCGTCTCGATCAGGTCCAGCGCCCGCCGCGCCTCCATATAGCGCCGCGCAAATTGCATCCAGCGGTCCGCCGCCGCCCGCCCCGGCATCTGCTCCACCTCCGCCAGCGCCGAGCCGACCCGCGACCCGTCCAGATAGCGGATCGCCCGGTCCAGCGCCGCCTGCGGCCGGGGGGAAGGGGTGGACGCCCTGTGGATGGTGATGATCTCCCGCGCCTCATGCTCCAGCGCCTGCCACCAGCTTGCATCGGCGGGCGGCACCGTCACCCGGTCAGCCACCGCCGTCAGCCCGGCGCGCAGATCGGCCAACGTCACCGGCTCCCGCGCCGCGTTGATGATGGTCGCGACGGCCCGCGGCTGCGCCTGTCCGAAGCGAAGGCGCAACTGCCCCTCTATATAGCCGAGCGGCGTCCCGCTATCGAGCGCGCGCCGCGCCGCGAAGGCCACCAGCAGTCCCTCCGCCCGCGCCGCATTGCCGGACGCCGCCTGCGCCTCCACGGTGATGCGGTTGAGCCGTTCCTCCAGTTGCACGACCCGCGCATCCAGCATCTGCGCGGCATCCGCCGACAAGGGACGCATGGGCGCGCCTGGCGCGACGCCGTTCAGCAACGGATCGGCCAGCGCCGATTGCCGTTGCGGCGCATTCCATCGCTGGATTCGCGGCAGTGCCAGAACGGTCAGCACGACCCCGACCGCGAAGGCGAGCAGGACCAGCAACGCCGTCAGCCAGGAACCACGCCGACGCACGGGGGGCGATACCGTCACGCTGTTCGCCGCGCCGTCCGTGTCGCTCATCAAGGGCCTTTCCTCCATAAGAGGCGAATCATTCGCATAATCGGACGGCAAGGGCCAGCATCCTCTCATCATCGGGCTTGTCGGGCGTCTGGGCGCTGGCCCAGCCGACGCCGCAGGCCGCCAGCGCCGCGGGGCTGATCGCGATCAGGTGCAGGGCGGCGCGCTGTTCCCGCTGCACAAGCTGAGCCAGCACCTCCCCGGCGCGCGGCGAATGGACCAACAGCACATTGTCCCGTTCCAGCCGTTCCGCCAGCCCGGCATCGCCGGTCCGCAGCATCTCATAAACGGCGATCCGGTCGATCCGCAGCGCGCCCGCATCGATCGGCGCGACCGTCCGCCCGGCCAGATGCAGCACATGGCCATGCCCGTCCGCCGCGATCCGCCGCGCAATGGCGGTGCCATCGCCATCCCCGGCGACGACCTGCGCGAAACCCGCCGCCTCCAGCGCCTTCGCCGTCGCCCGGCCGACCGCATAAGCGGGCAGGCTCCGGTAATCGGCCAGCCGTTCCCCCGCCAGCCGGGCCGCATGGGCGCTGGTCAGCAGCAGGGCGTCGAAGCGATCCGGGGCGGGGGCGTCCCATTCCAGCGCCCGCGGCGCGAACAGCGGAATGACCCGCGCTTCCAACCCCAATGCCGCCGCCCGCTCCGCCGTCTTGGCGGCGCCCGGTTCGGGCCGCAGAATGACGAGCGGCCTCACGCCTCGAACAGGGCGCGCAGCGCCGGACTGGCCCGATCCAGCAGGCCGCGTCCCATGGCCTTTGCCGCCGTCCTATCGTCCCGCTCGATCCGCAGCCAATCCCCGACCGTTTCCCGCCCGTCAGGACTGATGATCTCGGCGCGCAGATGGATCTTCCCGTCCTCCAGCCGCGCCAGCGCCGCAATCGGGGAATGACAGGTGCCGCCCAGCCCGACCAGCACCGCCCGTTCCGCCATGACGCAGTCGAAGGTGTCGGCGTCGCTGATCGCCGCCAGACATTCCAGCATCGCCGCATTGCCGCTCAACGTCTCGATCCCCACCGCGCCCTGCGACGGCGCGGGCAGCATGACCTCTACCGGAATCGTCACGCCCACATCGCCCTGGCCCAGCCGGTCCAGACCCGCCGCAGCCAGCAAGGTGGCATGCGCCTCGCCCTTCGCCAGCTTGGCGAGGCGCGTCGCCACATTGCCGCGAAACAGCACGACCTCCGCATCGGGCCGCAAGCGCTTCACCTGCGCCGCCCGGCGGGGAGAACTGGTTCCGACCACCGGCTTTTCGGGAAGCGCCTCGAAACTTTCCACGCCCACCAGCCGATCCCGCACATCCGCGCGCGGCAGCATCGCGGCGATCCGAATCTCGGCTGGCCGGATCGTCTCCACATCCTTCATCGAATGCACCGCGAAATCGATCTCGCCGCTTGTCAGCGCCCGGTCCAGTTCCTTGGTCCACAGCGCCTTGCCGCCGATATCGGCCAGCGCCCGGTCCTGTATCCTGTCCCCGCTGGTCTGCACCACGACGATCTCGATATCGCCTTCATCCCAGCCATGGCGGGCGCGCAGCGCCGCCATCGTCATATGCGCCTGCGCCAATGCAAGCGGGGAACCACGGGTGCCAAGGCGAAGGGGAGTCTGGGGCTTTTGCATGATCTCGCTTGCTCTAATGGTCGCGGACATTAGATGGAAGCGACAATGACGATCATCCTTGGCCTGGAATCAAGCTGCGACGAAACCGCGGCGGCGCTGGTGACGGCGGAGGGCAGGATCCTGGCCCACCGCCTCGCCACGCAGGAGGAGGCGCACCGCCCCTATGGCGGCGTCGTCCCCGAAATCGCCGCCCGCGCCCATGTGGAGGCGCTCGCGCCGTTGATCGAAGCGGCGCTCAAGGACGCGGACCTTACCCTCAGCGATGTCGACGTGATCGCCGCCACCGCCGGTCCCGGCCTGATCGGCGGCGTGATGGTCGGCCTGGTCACCGGCAAGGCGCTTGCCCATGCGGCCAACAAGCCGCTGATCGCGGTCAATCATCTGGAAGGCCACGCCCTCTCGCCGCGCCTGGCCGATCCCAGCCTGAAATTCCCCTATCTGCTGCTGCTGGTGTCGGGCGGCCATTGCCAGTTGCTCCATGTGCGCGGCCCCGGCGACTATGCCCGGCTTGCCACCACCATAGACGACGCCAGCGGCGAAGCCTTCGACAAGACGGCCAAGCTGCTGGGCCTGGGCTATCCCGGCGGCCCGGCGGTCGAGAAGGCCGCCGCCCAGGGCAATTCCAAGGCCGTCCCGCTGCCGCGCCCGCTGGTCGGCACGGCGGAACCCCATTTCTCCTTCGCGGGCCTGAAAAGCGCCGTCATGCGCGCCGCCCAATCCGGCCAATATTCGACCGAGGACATCGCCGCCAGCTTCCAGCAGGCCGTGATCGACTGCCTGGTCGACCGCACGGAGCGCCAACTGGCCGACCTCAAGGATATCACCGCCCTCGTCGTCGCCGGGGGCGTCGCCGCCAACCAGTCGATCCGCGCCGCCCTGGAAGGGCTGGCGGCCAAGCACGACCTGCCCTTCGTCGCCCCGCCGCTCTGGCTCTGTACGGACAATGCCGCGATGATCGCCTGGGCCGGAGCGGAGCGCTATGCCGCAGGACTGATCGACGATCTGACCGTCCCGGCCCGCCCTCGCTGGCCGCTGGACCCCAGCGCGGAAAAAGCGCGCGGAGCAGGAGTGAAAGCATGAAGGCCCCATCCCTGAAAGCAGGTGTCATCGGAGCAGGCGCCTGGGGCACCGCGCTCGCCCAGACCCTCGCGGCGGGCGGGCAGCATGTCCGCCTCTGGGCGCTGGAACCCGAAGTGGTGGAGGCCGTCAACAAGGACCGGCAGAACCCGCTTTACCTGCCACAAATCCCGCTCAGCCCCTCGATAGAAGCCACCGGCGACATGGCCGACATGGCCGATCGCGACATGCTGCTGATCGTCAGCCCCGCCCAGCATCTGCGCCGGGTCGTCGCGCAAACCCCTGCCGGCACCCCGCTCATCCTCTGTTCCAAGGGCATCGAAGCGGGCACCAGCCTGCTCATGTCCGAAGTCGCGGCGGAAGCGCAGCCGACATCCCCCATCGCCGTCCTTTCCGGCCCCACCTTCGCCCATGAGGTGGCCAGGGGCCTGCCCACCGCCATCACCCTGGCCTGCGCCGACGCCGATCTGGGGGGCAAGATCGCCGCCCGCATCGCCCGCCCGGCTTTCCGTCCCTATCTCTCCGACGATGTGGTCGGCGCGGAGATTGGCGGCGCGGTGAAGAATGTCCTCGCCATCGCCTGCGGCGTCGCGGAGGGCGCTGGCCTGGGCCTCAACGCCCGCGCCTCGCTGATCAGCCGGGGTTTTGCGGAAATGACCCGCTTCGGCCTTGCCAGAGGCGCTCGCCCCGAAACCCTCGGGGGCCTTTCCGGCCTTGGCGATCTGGTCCTTACCTGCTCCTCGACCAACAGCCGCAACTTCTCGCTGGGCAAGGGGCTGGGCGAGGGGCAGTCCGCCGACGACCTCCTCTCCAACCGCCGGACCGTGGCGGAAGGCGCCTTCACCGCTCCCGTCCTGCGCGAAGCGGCCAGCGCCGCGCGGGTCGAAATGCCCGTGGTCGAAGCCGTCTGCGCCCTGCTCGAAGACGCCGCGCCGCTCGCCCAGGTGATCGACGCGCTGCTCGCCCGTCCGCTGCGCGCCGAATAAAAACTCGCGCTCATTCCAGATATTGCTACAGTCCGGCTCCAGAAAAAACACCACAGCATCGATGTCACAGGGGGACCATAGTTCGTTGCCGGTTGAAGGGGCCTCTCCCGCGCAGCAGGATGACATTGCGGCGCTCGCCAAAGGCGGACGGACCAATGTGTTCGGCTTTCTGCTCCGCCTCGCCGCGCGCCTGCCCTTCCTGTTCATCGCCGGTCGCTGGTATGGCGCGGATGCGCTGGGCCGCTTCGCCTATGCCGTGCTGGTGGTGGAGTTCATCGCCCAGCTCGCCACCCTGGGCCTGAAGCGCGGCCTGGCCGGCGCGCTCGCCCAGACCGAACGCCCGCACAGCCATGTCGTGACCGACGCCATGCTGGTGACGCTGATCGCGTCCCTGATCGGCAGCGCGCTCCTGGTCGTCTTCCCGCAGGCCATGTTCCCGAACAGCGGCATCAACGGCCTCGACCGGCTGCTCGCGCTGATCGTGATCGCGGTGGCGGGGTCCGACGTGGCGCTGGCCGCCTGCGCCTATCGTTTCGACATCGGCGCCACCGTGCGCGCCCGTTCGATCATCGAACCCTGGGCGATCAGCATCGGCGCCTTCGCCTTCGCCTTCTATTCGACCCGCGACGGCCTGATCCTGTCCTATGTCGTCTCCATGATCGCCGCGCTGGTCGCCTCGATCATTCCGATGACCCGCCATTACGGCATTCCCTATGGCTGGCGTCCCGATGTCGGCAGGCTGTGGCGGCTGGCGCGGCGGAACCTGCCCCTTGCGGCGGCGGACGGCGTCGAATGGGGTTCCCGCCGCCTCGACATGGCGATCCTCGGCCTGTTCGTCAGCCCGGCGATAGTCGGCATCTACTATGTCGCGCAGCAGGTCGCCTCCCTGCCCCAGAAACTGAAGACCAGCTTCGACCCGATCCTTGGCCCCGTCATCACCCGCAACCTGGCGGAGGGCAATCTCAACGCCATCGCCCGCCAGGTCAGCCAGGTCGGCTTCTGGATCATCGCCGCGCAGGCGGGAATCGCCCTGGCGCTCGGCATCCCCGGCGAGGCGGTGATGGGCCTTGTCGGTCCGCATTTCGTCGGCGGAACCGGGGCGCTGGCCTTCCTGCTGCTGGCCGAAGTGGTCGCGGCCACCGCCGTCGTCAGCGAATCCGCGCTGGTCTATATCGCCCGACACCGCAATCTGATGATCTCGCTGCTGATGATCGGTTTGCAGGCTGGGCTGAGCTTCGCGTTGATCTTCCTCGCAAAGCGCCTTGGCTTCCACGACATGGCGCTCGCCGCCGCGCCCGCCCTCGCGCTCAGCATGGCGCTCGGCGTCAGCGCTCTTGTGAAGGCGCGCCTGCTTTCCCACCTGCTCGGCGCGAAGGTGAACGCCTGGCGCTGGCCGTTGCTTGGCGCTTCGGGGGTGGCATGCGTCGTCGGCGCCGCCTTCGTCGCCCTGCCACCCAGCCTCGAATGGGTGGAACTGGTCTTCGGCGTATTCACTATCCTGGGTGTCTATGGCGTCGTCATCTGGCGCTGGGGCTTCGGCCCGGACGACCGCGCCCTGTTCAGGAAGCAGAAGGCGACGTGATTGGAAAAGGGCCGGACTTCCGCCCGGCCCCTGCCGCTTATCCCAGCGTCTTCGCCCGGATCGCCTTGAGATCCTCTTCCGGTCGCGCCCCCCAGTGGGAGATCACCTCGGCCGCCGCCGCCGCGCCCAGTTTCAGGCACTTCTCGACCTCCAGCCCCTCCAGATGACCGGCAAGGAAGCCCGCCGCGAACAGATCGCCCGCCCCGGTTGTGTCGATCACCTCGGCCACCGGCGCGGCGAAGGCTTCGTACCGCACGCCGTCGACCACCGCGATCGCGCCCTTCTCGCTGCGCGTCGACACCAGCACCGGCACCTTCGCCGCGATGGCGGCCACCGCCTTCTCGAAATCGTCGACCCGCGCCAGCGACTGGATTTCCCCCTCATTGGAAAAGAGGATGTCGATCATCCCCTGGTCGATCAGGTCGATGAAGTCCGCCCGATGCCGGTCGATCACGAAATTGTCGGACAGGGTGAAGGCGACCTTCCGCCCCGCGCCCCGCGCCGCGTCGATCGCCGCGCGCATCGCCGCCCGCGGCTGCTCCGGATCCCAGAGATAGCCCTCCAGATAGAGGATCGATGCCGACCGGATCAGGTCCAGGTCCAGCGCCGCTTGTGGAAGGAATTGCGAAGCCCCCAGGAAGGTGTTCATCGTCCGCTGCGCATCGGGCGTCACCAGGATCAGGCAACGCGCCGTCGGCACGTCGCCCTGCATCACCGGCGTGTCGTAACGGATGCCGAGCGCCCTGACGTCATGGGCGAAGACCGCACCCAACTGGTCGTCATTGACCTGCCCGATGAAACCGCATTTCTTGCCCAGCGCCGCCAGCCCCGCCAGCGTGTTCGCCGCCGATCCGCCGCTGATCTCCTTGCCCGCGCCCATATCGGCATAAAGGCTCTCGGCGGTTTCCGCGTCGATCAACTGCATGCCGCCCTTGGTCAGCGCATGTTCGGCCAGGAAAGCGTCGTCGCTCCGGGCGAGCACGTCGACAATGGCGTTGCCGATGGCGACAACATCAAGCGTGGGGGCAGCAGCGGTCACGCAATATCCTTCGTGAATGGGGGGGGAAAATCCCGCCGTCTCTACCGATCCGCGACGCGCCACGCAACGCCGCTGATTGACGCTGCGCCCGCAGCCGGGAATAGCTTGCATCATGATCCTGACCGCCGCCTTCCGGGCCTTTCCCTCGATCTTCCACGGCGCCGCGCTGCGCCTGCTGCTCAAGACGCTGCTGCTGACCCTGTTCGCCTTCGCGCTGCTCGCCGCCGCGCTGTGGAGCGGCATTCACGCCGCCCGGCTGCATTTCGGCTGGGACGCGCAATGGGGCGGGCTGGCGGAGGCGACGGCCACCGCGATGGTGATGATCGCCGCCGCCTGGCTGCTGTTCCGCGCCACCGCCATGGCCATCATGAACCTGTTCGCGGACGACATCATCGGCGCGGTCGAACGCGACAGCTATCCGCAAGCCGCCGCCCGCGCCTGCCCGGTCGGCTGGGGGCGCAGCCTGCATTTCGCGCTGCGCTCCCTCCTGCGGGCCGTCGGCTGGAACCTGCTGGCGGTGCCTGCCTATGCGCTGCTGCTGGTGACGGGGGTCGGCACCATCGGCCTGTTCCTGATCCTCAACGCCGCCCTGCTGGGCCGCGACCTGGCCGACATGGTCGAGCCGCGCCATCCCGACCTGCCGCCCATCCCGCGCGGCAGCCGGTGGCTCATGGGCCTCGTCTCGGCGCTTCTGTTCCTTGTACCGATCCTCAACCTGCTTGCGCCGATCTGGAGCGCGGCTATGGCGGTCCACATGCTGCACGGTGCCCGAAGGAAAATGCCATGACCCGCCTCCATCCGGCACTCGCCGCAGCCCTGTCCTCGACCCTCGCAGCCTGTGGAGGCGTGGTGCCGCCGCCCGCCACCCAGATCGCCCGCCCGCCCGCCGGTCCGCCTGCCAGCGCCTTCACCCGGCCCGGCCTGTTGATCGGAACCGACGCCCGGCATCTCGTGCAGATGTTCGGTCAGCCCCGGCTCGACATCCGCGAAAGCACCATGCGCAAGCTGCAATTCGCCAACGGGCGCTGCGTGCTGGACGCTTATCTCTACCTCCCGCCGCAGGGGAAGGAACCGCTCGTCACCCATGTCGATGCGCGCACGCCCACGGGCACGGATGTGGACGCGGCGAGTTGCGCGGCGGCGCTTCAGGCGAAATGACCGGCTTTAGTTGAAGTGCCGCGTCCCCACGACCAGCTTTAGGCCAGCCGCGCCAACGCCCAATCGGCTGCCTCCGCCACCGCCGGATCGTCGTCCGTCACCAGCGCCTGCAACGGCCCGATCAGCCGCCTGTCGCCGCTGTTCCCCGCCGCGATGGCGGCGTTGCGCACCATCCGGTTCCGCCCGATCCGCTTGATCGGAGAGCCTGAAAAAATCTCGCGAAAACCCGCATCCTCCAGCGCCAGCAGATCGCCCAGTTCCGGCGCCGCCAGCTCCGCCCGCCCGACAAAGGCCCGGTTCGCCGCCGCACGATCGGCAAATTTGTTCCACGGACACACCGCCAGACAATCGTCGCAGCCATAGATGCGATTGCCGATCGCCGCCCGGAACTCCTCCGGAATCGGTCCCTTATGCTCGATGGTGAGGTAGGAAATGCACCGCCGCGCATCGACCACATAGGGCGCGGGAAAGGCATCGGTCGGGCACGCCGCCTGACAGGCGGAACAACTGCCGCAATGGTCCTCCTCCGGCGCATCGGGGACCAGCGCGATCTCGCTGTAGATCGCCCCCAGGAACAGCCAGCTTCCATGGACACGGCTGACCAGATTGCTGTGCTTCCCCTGCCAGCCCAGCCCCGCCGCCTGCGCCAGCGGCTTTTCCATCACCGGCGCGGTGTCGACAAAGACCTTGAGCGCGCCCGGCTGCTGATCGACCAGCCAGCGGGCCAGCGCCTTCAGCCCCTTCTTGACGACGTCATGATAATCCCGCCCCTGCGCATAGACCGAAATCCGCCCCCGGTCGCCGACCTCCGCCAGGGCCAGGGGATCGCGCCCCGGCGCATAGCTCATCCCCAGCATGACGACGCTGCGCACATCGGGCCACAGCCCTTGCGGCGACCCCCGCTGCCCGGCGCGTTCCTCCATCCACAGCATGTCGCCATGATGCCCGGCGTCCAGCCAAGCCTCCAACCGCTTCCCTGCCAATGGCGCGGCATCTGAGCGCGCGATGGCGCAGGCGGCAAAGCCCAGCCGCGACGCTTCGGCCTTAAGCCGCTGTTCCAATGTTTCGTTTTGCGTTGGCATGCGATGCGACTATCAGAGGCCGATGATCGGGGTTCCTCAACCGACCTATGCCGTCGAAGGCCATGGTCTTGTCAAGACATTCGGCGATTTCCGGGCGGTCGACGGCATCGACATCGCCGTGCCCGCCGGGTCGATCTACGGCATTCTCGGCCCCAATGGCGCGGGCAAGACGACGATGCTGCGCACCCTGCTGGGCATCATCGACCCCGATGAAGGGTCGCGCAGCCTGTTGGGCGATGCCGTTCCGCTGCGTCAGGCCCGCAATGTCGGCTATCTGCCGGAAGAACGCGGCCTTTACCCCTCGATGAAGGCGTTCGAGGCGGTCGCCTTCATGGGCGCGCTGCGCGGCCTGCCGCTCAAGGCCGGGCGGGAACGCGCCCGCGCCATGCTGGCGGATTACGGCATGGGCGCCTCCGCCGAAAAGCCGATCCGCCAATTGTCGAAGGGCATGGCCCAGACCGTCCAGCTTTTCGGCACGATCATCCACGAACCGCGCCTGATCGTCCTGGACGAGCCTTTTTCCGGCCTGGACGCCTTCAACCAGGGCAAGCTGGAGGCGCTGATCCGCGACCAGGCCCGGCGCGGCGTGACGGTGCTCTTTTCCACCCATGTCATCGCCCATGCCGAACGGCTGTGCGAACGGGTCGCCATCGTCGCGGGTGGCCGCGTCCGCTTCGAAGGCACGGTGGACGATGCCCGCAACCGCCTGCGCCCGCAGGTCCGCCTGCGCACCCGCGCCAGCGACGGCGGCTGGCGCCGCGCCCTGCCCGCCGAAACCCTGGCGCAGGACGGCACATGGCATTTCGCCCTGCCGCAGGACGGCATCGAACCGCTGCTGCGCGCTTTGCTCGACAGCAATGCCGGGATCGAAAGCCTGTCGATCGAGCGGCCCGGCCTGCACGACGCCTTCGTCGCCATCGCCGGGGAAGCGGCGGCGCGGCAGATGCGGGACGATCAGGCGCGGGAGGAAGCGGCATGACCGAAATGCTGCGCGCCGCCTTCGTCATCGCCCGGCGGGATTTCACCGCCGTCGTGCTGTCCCGCACCTTCATCTTCTTCCTGCTTGGCCCGCTGTTTCCCATCGTCATCGGCATGGCGTTCGGCGGCTTGGGCGACCGGATCTCCACCACCGACCTGCGCCCGGTCGTCGGCATCGCCATGTCGCCCGCCGATACGGCGCGGATGCAGCGCGCCCACGCCCGGCTGGCCGAACGCATGGGGCCTCAAGGGCTGCCTGTGCTGCGCGGCGTGCCCCTGTCGCCCGCGCCCCGCATTCAACTGGCGAAGGCGAATGCCGACGTCATGGTGATCGTGTCCGGCTCCCCCGCCCGGCCGGTGATGACCGGCCAGCCGCAGGATATCCAGCGGCTGGAGGGTGACATCAGCCTGCTCGCCAGCGCCGCGATGGCCGAAAAGTCGCTGCATATGGTGCATGTGGAGGCGCAGCAGGTCGCGACCAGCGTCGGCGCGCAGACCCAGGGCAGGCTGGTGATCGGACGGATCGCCCAGATCGTGATCTTCTTCCTGACGATATTGCTGGCGGGCATGATCCTGTCCAATCTGGTCGAGGAAAAGACGAACAAGATCATCGAGATACTGGCCGCCGCCGTGCCGGTCGACGCGATCTTCCTGGGCAAGCTGATGGCGATGCTGGCGATGAGCTTCGTCGGCATCCTCTTCTGGGGCGCGACGGCCTTCAGCGTGTTCCTGGCGTTGAAGCCCCCCGGCGTCGGCCTGCCGGTTCCTGCCGTCGGCTGGCCGGCCTTCCTGATCCTTGCCATCGTCTATTTCGCCATGGCCTATACGCTGCTCGGCTCCCTCTTCCTGGGGATCGGCGCGCAGGCGGCGACGGTGCGCGAAGTGCAGACGCTGAACATGCCCGTCACCATGGGGCAGATGCTGATCTTCTTCTTCGCCACCTACGCCGTCGACAAGATGGGATCGCCGCCGGAAATCGCGGCGGTCATCCTGCCCTTTTCCTCCCCCTTCGCCATGATCGCGCGGGCGGCGCAGTCGGACGCGCTCTGGCCCCATCTGCTCGCCATCGCCTGGCAGATGCTCTGGGTCGGGCTGATCATCCGCATCGGCGTGCTGCTGTTCCGCCGCCATGTGCTGAAATCGGGCGGCGGCTGGTGGAAACAGCTATTCAGAAGCGCGACAGGTTGACCCAGCTATGACGCTGTCCATGGATCGGCGGCGATTTCTCGGCATCGGCGGCTGCGCCGCGACGATGCTTGTCCTGTGGCAATCGGGGCTGGGCAGGGCCGAAGCCGCCTATCCCTTCGCCCTCGGCGATGCGGAATGGCGCAAAAGGCTGAGTCCGCTCGCCTATCGGGTGCTGCGTCGGCGCTCGACCGAACATCCCTTCACCAGCCCGCTCAACAAGGAACATCGTCCGGGCACCTTCGCCTGCGCGGGCTGCGCCCAACCGCTGTTCAGTTCAAAGACCAAATTCGATAGCGGCACAGGCTGGCCCAGCTTCTGGGCGCCCCTGCCCCGATCCGTCGGCACGTCACGCGATTTCGAACTCGGCTATCCCCGCACCGAGGTGCATTGCAGCCGTTGCGGCGGGCATCTGGGCCATGTCTTCGACGACGGGCCGAAGCCCACCGGAAAGCGTTACTGCATGAACGGCGTCGCGCTGACCTTCGTGCCGGGCTGAGCCACGACCTTGTAGATGCGGAGCGGCCCCTTGCCGGGGACGGGCTGCAACCAGCGTGGCGGCTTGTTGCGCGCCAGGACCGCGGCCAGGCTCTGCGGGAAATCCGCGCGATAATGCTTGACCTCGTTCAGTTCATGGCAGGTCACGATATAGTCCGCGCCTTTCCCGCCATTCAGGCCCATGATGATGGTCTGGGCTTTGTCGGGCGTAGCGGTGAACCCTTCGATCACGGTGGTGATGCCGACCGCGTTGCGATGATGGGCCGTGCCGATCACGCTATGGCTGGTCTGCACGAGGATGTCGGGGCCCAGATCGAGCGGGGCGAACAAGGTCGCTTTGGGGAGGGCGCGCAACGACGCCAAGATGGCCGACGTCCGGCAATTGACGGTTTCGGGCTGCTCCTTCTCCGCCACGCCGCTCGCGATCAGAACCCACGCCCCGCAAAGGCCCGCCGGCGTGAACAATATGGCGACGGCCGCCGTCACCAATATCCTCGCCGCGGCCTTCGTCCAGGTCTGGATATGCTGGAATATCGTCAGCAGCAGCCATGCGATGCCCGGCAGCGCCAGGACATGCGCCACCGACATGGCGCGCAGCACCAGGATCGCGACGGCGATGGCGCCGCCCAGCAACAGCGCGATGACGATCCAGCCTTCCCGCGCTTCGCGGTCCCTGGTCGCCCTGGCGGCGAAGATCGTACCGATCAGGCCCATCACCGCCGGAAGGAGGATGATGCCCCCCATCAACAGGCCCTGTTCCCAGATCGGGCGGCCTTCCTTCACCTGCAGATACCAGAGGCGATAGGCCACGGGGCCAAGGGCCTTGAACGGATCGCCCGAAAGACATGCGCCCCCGGTCAGCAGGAACAGGCCGATCGCAGAGACGCCCCCTGCCGCCGTCGCCAGGAAACGACGTTGGATCGAGGCTGAACCGAGCAGGCGCAAGGCCAGGGGCATCGCCAGCGCAAAGGCCATGAGCGGCCAGACATAGGCCGCCGACAGGCCGTCGCATTGCCGGATCAGCGGCGCCTGCAAACCGCGCAGCACCAACAGCAGGGCGAGCGCGCCGCCGCCAAGCGTGACGGCGAAGGCGCGCAGCCGCGCCCCCTCCCCCGCGTCAAGCCAGTAGCGCAGGGCGAAGGCGCCCGCGAACAGCGCGGCATAGGGCAAGGCTTCGCTGGAAATCTGAAGCCAGACCGCCAGCGCCAGTCCCGCCGTGACGCCGCCCCTGGCGCGGCGCCCGTCCATCGCTCCGCACAGGGCCATGGCGGCCATCCAGATCTGCCACCCATGATGGTCGATCCGAAGCGGCGTGAACTGGACCAATATGGTGGGCGTCGTCAGCAGCAGGACCAGCGCGAGGAGGGCGGTGACGCTTCTGCCGGTGGCCCGCCTGACCGCCAGGAAAAGCGTGCCGGTCAGCGCGCCCAGCGTCAGCAGGGGCGCCAACGCACAGGCGACGAGTTCCGCCGCCGCCGTTCCCAATAGCGGGCGCAGCAAAAGAATCAGCGCGGCGATCGGCATGTCGACGATGCGCGACCAATGCATCGGTCCCCCCATCGGCGGATTGACGCGATGCTGGCTGACATCCCGGAAACCCTGCCCATGCAGCCAGTCGCGGACCTGCTGCAACCGCATGGCGTCGTCGGGGTCGCGGAAATCAAGCCTCGTCAGGCCGTTGCGCGACAGCCAGAGCATGACGGCGCAGCATAAAAGCCAGGCCAGCAACACCCCGACGCCGATCTGCCAGCGAGCGATCAGGGGTTTGACGGGAAGGGAGCTGGATTCAAGCGCGGGCGAAGATGCCATATTTCCGGATCGCATAGACGGACAGGAAGCTGACCGGAACCGCCATCAGCTTGGCCATTGCGGGCGACAGGCCCAGGCCGCTCAAGCCGCCGACCACCGTCATGGTGATCGCCATGCCGATCAGCGCGCTGGCGATGAAGGCGATGCGCTGCGCATGGGTGGCCGGTTGCGGCATTTCGAAGACGAAGCGAACGCTGATCAGCCAATGCAGGACAAGTCCGCCCGAATAGCCGCCAAGCGCGGCGAGGGCGGGCGGCAGGCCCATATGGTTCAACATCATGAACAGCGCAAAGTCGCCCGACAGGGCGCAGATGCTGGCCAGCAGATAGCGCGTGAAGGTGAAACGGCCAATGACGGCGTTCACCGGCCCGGCCATAGTGCGCACCCAATGGGGCATGTCGGTCAGGCCGCCTTCAATCGGTTGGGCACCAGGCGTTCGCTCGACAGGGCGGCGTGCTGTCCGGCTGCGTCCTGGCCTTCCTCCCCCGCCTCATGATATTCGGCGTCTTCATTGACCGCCCAAATGTCGTAAAGCTGTTCGCCCGCCTCGATGTTGCGGACGGTCAGCATCGCCGTCATCATCGCATGGTCCTGATTATTGTAGCGGTGCATGCCGTTGCGGCCGACCAGATGCAGCGTGGGGTAAAGCCGCTGCAACTCCGTCCGCGTGGCGAGGACATTGGCGGCATAGCTGTCGTCATAGACCGGATAGGCCTTTTCCTGCCGCACCACCGCGCCGCCAACGACATCGCCGGGATCGCACAGGCCAAGGATCGCCATTTCCCTCTTCGCCAGGTCGATCAGATCGGCGTCGCTCGCCGACCAGAGGCCGTCGCCCTCGAAACAGAAATATTCCAGGCCGACGCAGGCCAGGTCCGGATCGGGCACCATTTCGGGCGACCAGCTCCGGAAATTCTGGATGCGGCCGACCTTCACCTTGCTGTCGTGGATGTAGATCCAGTTGTCGGGGAAGATATCCCGACCCTTCACCATCAGCGCCACGGTCAGGAAGTCGCGATATTTGAGTTCCATCGCATGGCCCAGCGTCGCAGGCAGCGGATGGATGCGCCCGGCCAGTTCGCGCATCGGCGCGGAACTGATGACATGGGCGGCGTTGATCGCGACTTCGCCGTCCGGTCCCTGCGCGACCATGCGCCAGCGACCGTTGGCCTGATCCTGCGAAAGCTGGTCCAGGCTATGGGCCATCAGCACTTGATTGCCGCCCTCCACCACGAAATCGCGCGCCGCGTCCCACATCATGCCGGGGCCGAGGCGCGGATAGCGGAAGCTTTCCAGCAGCGTCTTGGTCGCCATGCCGTCATTGGGCCGCCTGTTGAGGCCGAGCGACCGCTTCAGGCCGTCCACGACCGCGCCCCAGAGCGACAGGCCCTTGATGCGCTGCGCCGCCCAGTCCGCCGACATCTCGTCGCAGGGCATGCCCCAGACCTTCTCCGTATAGGTTTTGAAGAAGATGGAGAACAGCTTGTGGCCGAAGGCGTTGACGGTCCAGTCCTGGAAGGAGCGGACGTCGCGATTGGGGAACAGCTTTGCCTTGGCGAAACTCGCCATGCAGAGCGTCGAGCGCCAGATGCCCAGATTGCCGAGCGCTTCGAAGGCGCGCAGCGGATAGCTGTAGAATTTGCCCTCATAATAGATGCGGCTCATCCGGGGGCGCTGGATGAAATCATCGGGCAGGATTTCGTTCCAGAGGTCGACGACCTCCTTCGACTTGGAAAAGAAGCGATGGCCGCCAATGTCGAAACGAAAGCCCTCCCATTCCACCGTTCGGCTGATCCCGCCAACATAGACGGGATCCTTTTCGATCACCCGGACCGAATAACCTTTTTTGGTCAGCAAATAAGCAGCGGTAAGGCCAGCCGGACCCGCGCCAATAATGGCGACATCCACATTGTGGTCGTTCTGCGGCATCCAAGGCCCCCCGATGAAATCCTTCGCCGATCTAGGTGAAGAAAATCTTCTAAGGAGTAGTTAATGCCCGGTAAAAATGCAAGTTCAGAGGGTGCCGGCAACCATCAGGCCGCCGGCTCCGGTCTTCGGGATCAGCCCTGACGCTGCGACTGGATCAACGTATCAAGGTCCGTGCGGGCGCCGTCCAGCGCTTCGCCGAAACAGGCGCGATAATCAGGCGTTTCGGGCAGGATCGATCCGCTCATCCAGCCGCACACCTTCTTGGCGGCCTTGGTGATGCGCGAATCGGCCATGCGCGCGCCATGCGTGCTGGTCAGGTTGAGATCAGCCATCGATACCGCGATGCTGCGGGTTTCCGCGCCTGTGCGGCCGTCGACGACCACATCCATGTCGTTGATGCCGGCAAAGGCATTGGCGGCGGGCAGCGCGAGAACCATAGCGGCGGCAAGCGCCACCAGCGTCTTTCTGGTCATCCTATATTCTCCTGTCGAACTAAGTCGGTCCGCCCCTCGCCTGACATGGGAGAAGGGTCATGTTCCCAAATAGGCTTCGTGCAGGCCGTTGGAAAGGGCCAGTTCACGGAAATTGGCTGAAAACCGCTATTTTTGCGGATGCGAAAGGATCGAATCCACCTTCGCACCCGCGTCATTTTACGATCAGTGACGGAAGTGGCGCATGCCGGTGAAGACCATGGCGAGGCCCGCTTCATCGGCGGCGGCGATCACCTCGTCATCGCGGATCGATCCGCCCGGCTGGATCACCGCCGTCGCACCCGCCTCGACCGCTGCCAGCAGGCCGTCGGCAAAGGGGAAGAAAGCGTCGGAGGCGACCGCCGATCCGATGGTGCGGGCTTCGCTCCAGCCCGCCTTTTCGGCAGCGTCCCTGGCCTTCCACGCGGCGATGCGGGCGGATTCGAGACGGTTCATCTGCCCCGCGCCGATGCCTGCGGTGCCGTTGTCCTTCGCATAGACGATGGCGTTGGACTTCACATGCTTTGCGACGGTCCAGGCGAACAGGCAGTCGCTCAGTTCCTGTTCGGTCGGAGCGCGCCTGGTCACGACCTTCAACTGGTCGCGGCTGATGCGGCCATTGTCGCGGCCCTGCACCAGCAGCCCGCCGGCGATGCTCTTGATCTGAAGGCCGGGACGCGCCGGATCGGGCAGTGCACCGGTCAGCAGCAGGCGGAGGTTCTTCTTCTTCGCGAAGATCGCCTTGGCATCCTCGTCCGCGTCGGGCGCGGCGACGACTTCGGTGAAGATACCGCTGATCGCTTCGGCGGTCGGGCCGTCGAGCGGGCGGTTCACGGCGATGATGCCGCCGAAGGCCGAGACGCTGTCGCAGGCGAGCGCGGCTTCATAGGCCTCGATCAGCGTATTGCCGGTCGCCACGCCGCAGGGATTGGCGTGCTTGACGATGACGACGGTCGGCGGCCCGTCGCGGAATTCGCTGACCAGTTCCAGCGCGGCGTCGGCGTCGTTGTAATTATTGTAGCTGAGTTCCTTGCCCTGGATCTGCTTCGCCTGGGCGATGCCCTTCGCCGAAGGGCCGACCGGCAGATACAGCGCCGCCGACTGGTGCGGATTCTCGCCATAGCGCAGGGTCGAACCCAGCTTGCTCGACACGGCGAGGGTTTCGGGGAACTGCACGCCCTGATCGGCGAAGGCGAACCAGCTTGCGATCATCGAGTCATAGGCGGCGGTGGCGGCATAGGCCTTGGCCGCCAGCATCCGGCGGAAGTCGTAGCTGGTCGCGCCGCCCTTTTCCTCCATTTCCGCGATCAGGCGGGCATAGTCGGCGGGGTCGGTGACGATCGCCACGCTCTCATGATTCTTCGCGGCGGAGCGGACCATGGAGGGGCCGCCAATGTCGATATTCTCGATGATTTCCTCGCGCTCCGCGCCCTTGGCGACAGTGGCGGCGAAGGGATAGAGGTTGACGACGACCAGGTCGATCGCGCCGATTTCATGCTGCTGCATGGAGGCGACATGATCGGGATTGTCGCGCACGGCGAGCAGGCCGCCATGCACCTTGGGATGCAGCGTTTTGACGCGGCCGTCCATCATTTCCGGGAAGCCGGTGAGGTCGGAGATATCCTTCACGGCAAGACCCGCGTCGCGCAGCGCCTTGGCCGTGCCGCCGGTCGACACCAGTTCCACGCCATGCTTGCCCAGCGCCTGGCCCAGTTCGATGAGGCCGGACTTGTCCGACACGGAAAGAAGGGCGCGTTTGATGGTGACGTCTGACATGAAGGTGCTTCCTGCTGTTCGGGTGCCGCGTTCAGGCTTGCCGCAGCCCTCTAGTCCCGCTTGACCGTTGCGGCAAGCGTGTAAGGGACATGACGGCGGCGCGAAAATGCGGGGCCGGAAAGGGCCGAACCCGTCTATACCCGCAGAACGCAGGCGCCCCAGGTGAAGCCGCCGCCCATCGCTTCCAGCACCAGCAGGTCGCCGGCCTTGATGCGCCCGTCCCGCATGGCGAGATCGAGCGCCAGGGGCACCGACGCGGCGGAGGTGTTCGCATGGCGGTCCACCGTCATCACCACCTTTTCCCGCGCCAGCTTCAGCTTCCGCGCGGTGGCGTCCAGGATGCGGGCATTGGCCTGATGCGGGACCAGCCAGTCGATGTCCGCCGGGGTCATGTCGGCGGCGGCCATCACTTCGGTCAGTACCGAGGCCAGGTTGGTGACGGCGTGGCGGAAGACTTCTTGCCCCTTCATGCGCAGCTTGCCGACCGTCTGCGTAGTGGAGGGGCCGCCGTCGACATAGAGAAGCTGGTTGTGGCGGCCGTCGGCATGGAGTTTCGAGGCGAGGATGCCGCGCTTGCCGTCAGCGCTTTCCTCCGCGCCCAGCACGACCGCCCCCGCGCCGTCGCCGAAAAGGACGCAGGTGGTCCGGTCTTCCCAGTCGAGAATGCGGCTGAAGGTTTCCGAACCGATCACGATCGCATTGCGCGCCGCGCCGGAGCAGATCATGCTGTCCGCCACGGTGATGGCGTAGAGGAAGCCGGAACAGACCGCCGCCACGTCGAAGGCGACGCAATCGTCGATGCCCAGCGCAGCCTGAACGATGGTGGCGGAGGCAGGAAAGGTCTGGTCGGGTGTTGCCGTCGCCAGGATGATGAGGTCGATGTCCTGCGCGGACATGCCCGCGGATTCCAGCGCGGCCCTGGCAGCGTCCGTGGCGAGCGTGGCGGTGGTTTCGCCCTCGCCCGCTATGTAGCGGGTGCGGATGCCCGTGCGCTCGACGATCCATTCGTCGCTCGTGTCCACGGTTTCCGCCAGTTCGGCATTGCTGACGGAGCGGACCGGCAGGGCGGAGCCCGTGCCCAGGAGAACGGATCGGCGGATCACTTTGCGGGCAGCTCCATCCTGGATGCGGGGGCGGTCAGCCCCTCGATCCCATGCATGTCGGCGGCGATGCGCCGGGTGATGTCTTCTTCCAGCAGGCGCGCGGCGACATGGACGGCATTGGCCACCCCCTTGTCGTTGGCGCTGCCATGGCTCTTCACCACGACGCCGTTGAGGCCCAGGAAGACGGCCCCATTATGGTTGTTGGGGTCAAGATGGTGGCGCAGCAGATGCATCGCCGGCTTGGAGATCAGAAAGCCCAGTTTCGAGCGGATCGAGCTGGTGAAGGCGGTGCGCAGCAGGTCGGTGACGAAACGGGCCGTGCCCTCCGCCGTCTTCAAGGCGACATTGCCGGAAAAGCCGTCCGACACGATGACGTCGACATCGCCCCGGCCGATCTTGTCGCCTTCGGTGAAGCCTTCGAAGGACAGCGGCAGGCTGGTCGCGGCGCGCAGGATCGCGGCGGCGTCGCGGATTTCCTCCGTCCCCTTCATCTCCTCCGTGCCGATGTTCATCAGCCGGACGCGAGGGCGTTCGAGGTCAAGGGCGATGCGGGCATAGGCCGCGCCCATCACCGCGAACTGCACCAGGTTGCGCGCATCGCATTCGGTGTTGGCGCCCAGGTCCAGCATGACCACGTCATTGTCGCCGAGCGTCGGCAGCATGGCGGCCAGCGCGGGCCGGTCGACGCCCTTCATGGTGCGCAGGGCCAGCTTCGCCATCGCCATCAGCGCGCCGGTATTGCCGGAGGAGACAGCCGCGCCGCAATCACCCGCCTTCACCGCCGCGATGGCCATGCTCATGGAGCTGGTCTTCTTGCGAACGGCTACGCTGGGCTTGTCGCCCGCATCCACGACATCGGGCGCGTGGACGATTTCCGATGCGGCGCGCAGATTGGGGTGGTTGTCGAGCGCGGACTTGATCCGCGCTTCGTCTCCGAAAAGGGTGAAGCGCAGCCCATCGTGACGGCGACGGGCGAGCGCCACGCCCGCCATCATCACGCGCACGCCTTCATCCCCGCCCATCGCGTCGATTGCGATTCGCGGTTGGCTGGACAAGTTAACGCACCCTTTTCAGGAGAAATTCTTAGTCGTCAGGCCCCGACGGCGACGATTTCGCGACCGTTATAATGGCCGCAGGCGTCGCACAGATTGTGCGGGCGCTTCAGTTCGCCGCAGTTCGAGCATTCCTGGAACGCTTCGACGCGCAGCGAATCGTGGCTGCGGCGCATGCCGCGACGGGAGGGGGACGTTTTCCTCTTGGGGACAGCCATGTCGGCACCTTATTCCGTAATTGATCGTTTAGTGCGACTGGCCAGTTCCGTATGGATGCGGACGCCAACGGCGCCGCAGACCCATGCGGCCCGGATGATCGCGAAGCCCTGCGCCTATAGCGTTTTTTGACCCGTGCGCAAGTCCTTCTTGCCCCTTCGCCGTGGCGCCCTATTCTGGCGACATCACGATAAACGGGGGGAAATCCGATGTTGCTGCCGATCACGCTGACTCTGGCGGGGGCCTGCGCGCTGCTCAATATGTGGCTGGGGATACGCTGCACGCGAATCCGGATCGCGGACCAGGTGCTGCATGGCGATGGCGGCAGCACGCTGCTGGTCAAGCGGATGCGGGCGCACGCCAATTTCGTCGAATATGTGCCGGTGACGCTGATTCTCTTCGCACTGGTGGAACTGGCGGTCGGCACGTCGATCTGGCTGTGGGGCGCGGCGCTGATTCTGGTGGTGGCGCGAATCGCCCACGCATTCGGCATGGATGCGGACAAGCCGACGGTGTGGCGCGGCGGCGGGGCGACGCTGACCTGGCTTGTGATGGTCGGGATGGCGGCGACGGCGCTCATCATCGCCTATGGGGCGACGCGAGAGGTGCCTGCGCCGCCCGCCATGGCGATGATTCGGTAGGATCAGGCCAGGACGGAATCCGCCACGAAGGGATTGGTGCGGCGTTCATGGGCGAAGTTGCTCATCGGGCCATGGCCGGGGACGAAGGCCGTATCGCCGCCCAGGGGCCAGAGCTTGCCGGTGATCGCGTCGATCAGATCCTGATGATTGCCCATAGGGAAGTCGGTTCGGCCAATCGACCCCTGGAACAGCACGTCACCCACGACGGCGAGCTTGCTGGGGGCGTGGTGGAAGACGACATGGCCCGGCGTGTGGCCGGGGCAATGATAGACGTCGAGCGTCAGATCGCCCACCGTCACCCGGTCGCCGTCCTGTAGCCAGCGGTCGGGTTCGAAGCTTTCGCCCTCGATGCCATATTGGGCGCCGTCTTCGCCGAGCCTGTCGATCCAGAAGCGGTCGGCCTCATGCGGGCCTTCGATCGGTACGCCAAGGTCGCGGGCGAGCATGCCCGCCTGGCCGCAATGGTCGATATGGCCGTGGGTGACCAGGATCTTCTCGATGGTGACGCCATGCTGTTCCGCCGCCTTTTTCAGCATGGGAAGATCGCCGCCCGGATCGACGAAAGCGCCCCGATTGGTCGCCGTGCACCAGAAGAGCGTGCAATTCTGCTGAAGCGGGGTGACGGGGATCAGGGCGGCTTTAAGGGGCGGATTCGTCATGCCGTTGATGTGGCGAAGCTGCGGGCCGGGCGCAAGGCTTAGGCTGTATCCTCTGTCGAGAAGTGTTCCGCCAGGCTGATGCTGTCCAGCACCTTGGCCGTTTCGTCGCGCACGCGCAGCATCACGCGATGCAGGCGGCATTCCGATTCGGGCAGGCAATTGGTGCAGGTCTCGTGCGCGAAGCGGCTGGCGCAGGGCGTGAGCGCCAGCGACCCCCGCGTCAGCCGGACGATGTCGCCATAGCTGATGTCGACCGGCGCCAGCGCCAGCCAATAGCCCCCGTCGCGCCCGCGCTGCGTCGCCACCAGCCCTTCCCGCGCCAGTTCCGACAGGATCACCGTCAGGAATTTGGACGGGATATTCTGGCGCGTGGCGATCTCGTTCAGGGGCACCGGTCCTTGCCGGTAACGGTCTGCGAGATGCTGGAGGGCGCGGATAGCGTAACGGGTCTTCTGCGAAAGCATAGGGCTGTTATTCGCCCCCGCCGAGGATTTGACAAGTCATCAAGGCGCGGGATTCAGCGCGTCACGCGCCTGTTTCGGAAAATCGCTGAACATGGCGTCGACCCCGGTGCGGGCGACCGCCCGGACATAGCCGGAAAAATCGCCCCGGCCCTGCGGATCGTCGGGGCGCTGGAAGGCGGCGGGCAGGAAGCCGTTTTCCATGCGCAGCGTCCAGACATGGACTTCCAACCCCGCCTGATGCGCGCGCTCGACCAGACCCGTCGGGCCTTCCGGCGCCAGCACCATGGCGGTCGCCGGGCCAATGCCGTCGGCATAGTCCGCGATCTGCTTCAGCCCCTGCGTCGTCAACATGTCGGCATAGGTTACGCCCGGCTCATCGGCGGGACCGCCCTCGCTATAGACGAGCTGGATCAGGCGCAGGCGCGACAGGGCGCGCAGGGCCTTCAGATTGCCGACCTCGAACGACTGGATGAAGACCGGATCAGCCTCTGTCTGGTAGCCATATTTGCCGAGCAGCGCGAGCAGCGGCGCCTGATGCGGCAGGCCGATGCCAGCGAAATAGCCGGGATGCTTGGTTTCGGGATAAAGGCCGATGCGGCGGCCGGTTTCCGCTTCCTTGGCGCGGACCAGCTTCAATATCTCCTCGAAGGTGGGGATGGGGTAAAGGTCGTTGAAGCGGCTGTTGGCGGAACGAAGTTCGGCCAAGCGCTCGCGGGCGCGCAGGGTGCGCAGTTCCGCCAGGGTGAAATCCTCCGTAAACCAGCCGGTGACGGGCTGGCCGTCGATGGTCTTGCTGGTCCTGCGGGCGGCGAATTCGGGATGATCGGCGACGTCCGTGGTACCCCCGATCTCATTTTCATGCCGGGCGACGAGGATGCCGTCACTGGTCAGCACCAGATCGGGTTCGATATAGTCCGCGCCCTGGTCGATGGCGCGTTCGTAACCGGCGAGCGTATGTTCGGGCCGCTCGCCGCTGGCCCCGCGATGGGCGATGATGAAAGGTTCCGCCATCACGGGCGCCGCCGTAGCGAGGGTCAGGAGGAGGATGGCAATCGTCTGGAGCATCCTCCCCAGGATCATGCCTTCACGCCCTCCAGAGCGTCCTCATAGGTGGTCGCCTTGAAGCCGACGATGGTGCGGTCGCCCAGGTCCAGGATCGGGCGCTTGATCATGGACGGGTTGCCCATCATCAATTGCACCGCCTTGTCCGCGTCGATATGGGCCTTGTCCCCGGCATCCAGCGCCTTGAAGGTCGTGCCGGACCGGTTGAGGATCGTTTCCCATCCATGTTCCCCGACCCAACCGCGCAGCGCCGCCTCATCGACGCCCGAAACCTTGTAATCGTGGAAGCTGTAGGGCTTGCCGCTATTGTCGAGGAAATTGCGCGCCTTCTTGATCGTGTCGCAATTTTTGATGCCGTACATGGTCAGCATGGCTGTCATCCTTTGAAAGCGGTGACTTCGATCTCGATCTTCATCTCCGGCTTGATCAGGCCGGTGACGATGCAGCTTGCGGCGGGGCGGATTTCCCCGAAGACCGGCGCGGTCGCTTCGCCCAGCACGTCCCAATAGGCGGGGTCCGTGATGTAATAGGTCACGCGGACGACGTCGGCGAAGGAGAATCCCGCCTCTTCCAGCGCACGGCCGATGACCTTCAGCGCGTTCCTGCCCTGCTCGACCACGCTTTCGGGCATCGCCTTGGTTTCGGGATCGGTGCCGGTGGTGCCGGCGACGAAGCACCAGTCGCCCTGGACGACGGCGCGCGAATAGCCGACCTGCGCCTCGAAAGGCGAGCCGGAGGAAATGAGCTGGCGGGGCATGATATTCCCTTTGTGCGGAGCGAAGAGCGATGGACGGAAAGGATCGGCGGCTCTTGCCCGGTCGGCAGGATGCTGTCCAGAGGCTTTATGCGGCGCGGAACAGCCGCATGGTTGACCCGTTGATGGGGGGAAGGAGACAGGCGATGGACGATGCCGACAAGAACCGCTTCCCCGACCCGGACGAGGAGAATAGCGAGCAAGCCGAGCGCGGTTCGCAGGCGCAGGATGTGGCCGACGATGCGCGGGTCCGTTCGACCGATCCGGCCGGGGACAGCGAACATGGCGGCAAGGCCAATCCAGCGCAGATATTGCCCGACGATACCCCCGATCTGGTGGACAAGATGAAGGAAATGGTCAGGTCGGGACGGATCGATACCGATGCCTTCGCCGGAGAGCCGCAGATGGACGATGAAGAAGACAGTCTTGGCCCGACTGAGGATGAGGATTAGCGTTTGACGCCCATCGAACCGACCCATAAAAAAACGCCCCGGCCGAACGGCGAGGGCGTTTTTTTTGATCGAAGGCGGAAAGCGTCAGAACGGCACTTCGTCATCCAGGTCATTGTCGAAATTAGGGCCGCCCGCGCCGCCGCGCCCGCCGCCCGATGAACGGCTGGCCCCAGAACCGGAGCCGCCGCCGCCGAAATCGTCATAATCGCCGCCGCCGAAGCCGCTCGATCCACCGCTCCAGTCGCCACCACCCTGCGAACGGCCACCACCGCCGCCGCCCGGCGCTCCGTCGAGCATGGTCAGCACGGCGCTGGGGCCCTGCAACACGACTTCGGTGGTATAGCGGTCATTGCCCGACTGGTCCTGCCACTTGCGGGTCTGCAACTTGCCTTCGATATAGACCTTGCTGCCCTTGCGCAGATAGCGTTCGGCGACGCCCGCCAGACCTTCGGAGAAGATCGCGACGCTGTGCCATTCGGTGCGCTCTTTACGCTCCCCGCTGTTGCGGTCTTTCCAGCTTTCGGACGTCGCGATGCGGATGTTGCACACCTTGCCGCCATTCTGGAAGCTGCGGACTTCCGGGTCCGCGCCCAGATTGCCCACCAGAATGACCTTGTTGACCGAACCCGCCATGTTTCCTCCGAAGCGTTACCAGGCCCTTATAGAAGGCTCTCAGGCGGACGCTACCCCAAACCCGCCGAAACCGCCGCCCAATAGGTGAACCCGGCGGCGGCATAGGCCAGCGCGAACAGATAGCCCATCATGAACAACGGCCATTTCCAGCCGTTGGTTTCGCGGCGAGTGACGGCGATGGTGGAAATGCATTGCGGCGCGAAGACGAACCAGGCGAGGAAGGCGAGCGCCGTCGCCAGCGACCAACGCCCCTGCAACCGCTCGCCCAATGTGCGGTTCAGCGCATCCTCGTCATCGCCCGCGTCGATCGCATAGACGGTGGCGATGGCCGACACCGCGACCTCCCGCGCCGCCATGGAGGGGAGCAGCGCGAGGCTGATGTCGCGATTGAAGCCGATCGGCTCCACCAGCACATGGATGCCGCCCGCGATCCGCCCCGCAATGCTGTATTCGCTCTGGCGGACGCCTGCGGGCGCCTGCGGGAAGCTGGCCAGCACCCAGAGGATGATATTGGTCATCAGGATGATGGTGCCAGCGCGCTTCAGGAAGATGACGGCGCGCTGCCACAGGCCGATAAGGATATCCTGCGGGCGGGGCCATTGATATTTCGGCATCTCCATCAGGAAACCGCCGCTCTGCCCCTTGGTCACGGTCAGGCGCAGCGCCCAGGCCGCCACCATCGCGCCGACGATGCCGGCGACATAGAGGAGGAAGAGGACCAGCCCCTGGAGACCGACACCCGGTCCCACGCTGCGCGCCGGGATGAAGGCGGCGATGATCAGGCCATAGACCGGCAGCCGCGCCGAGCAGGTCATCAGCGGCGCGATCAATATGGTGGTCAGCCGGTCCTTCGGGTCGGAGATGGTGCGGGTCGCCATGATCCCCGGCACAGCGCAGGCGAAGGAGGAGAGCAGCGGAATGAAGGCCCGGCCCGACAGGCCGACCCGCGCCATCAGCGCATCCATCAGGAAGGCGGCGCGGGCCATATAGCCGGTCGCCTCCAGCATCAGGATGAAGAAGAAGAGGATCAGGATCTGCGGCAGGAACACCACCACCGCGCCGACCCCACCGATGACGCCCTGCAGCAGGAAGTCGTGGAGGATGCCTGGCGGCAGCGTGGCCGTGATGGTTTCGCCCAGCGCCGTGACCCATCCTTCCAGCAGGTCGGCGGGCGCGGCGGCCCAACTGAACACCGCCTGGAACATCACGAACAGCAACGCCATCAGGATCAGGAAACCGGCGACGGGTTGCAGCAGCACCCGGTCGACGGCGGCGGTCATGCGGCGGGACGGGGTTTCGCGCACGATGGCGGCGCGGGCGATGCGGCGCGCTTCCTTGCGCAGCCCTTCGAAATCGGGCTGCTCGCTGGAGGAACGAACCCTGCCCGCGCTGCCGTCCAGCATGGATTCCAGTTCGGCGCGCAGATGATCGAGGCCGCGCTTGCGCACCGCGACGGTGGAGATCACCGGCACGCCCAGTTCGCGGGAGAGGATATGGGCGTCCAGTTCCAGCCCGTCGCGTGTGGCAAGGTCGACCATGTTGAGCGCCACGATGGTTGGCAGGCCAAGCGCGATCAGCTCCAGCGCGAAGCGGAGATGGTTGTCCAGATTGGAGGCGTCGACCACCACCACCAGCGCGTCGGGCAGGCGTTCGCCCTCCTGCTTGCCCAATATGACGTCGCGGGTCACCTGTTCGTCCGGACTGGCGGGATTGAGGCTGTAGGTGCCGGGCAGGTCGACCAGTTCGATCGGTCGGCCGTCGGACAGGGAAAAGCGGCCCGCCTTGCGCTCCACCGTGACGCCGGGATAATTGCCCAGCTTCTGTCGGGCGCCGGTCAGGGCGTTGAACAGGGCGCTCTTGCCGGCATTGGGATTGCCGACCAGCGCGATCAGCGGCAGGCCGGTCATGCGTCTTCTTCCTGCGGCCCAGCTTCTTCCTGCGGTCCCGTGCGCACCGTGATGGCGGCGGCGTGGTTGCGGCGCATGGCGATGGTCATGCGGCCGACCTTGCAGGCGATGGGGCCGCGTCCCAACAGGCCGCCATGGTGCAGCGCCTCGACGCTGGCGCCTTCGCACAGGCCGAATTCGCGGAGCCGCTGGCCGTCGGATGCGGACAGGGCGTTCCAGTCGATCAGGTCCACATAAGCGGGTTGGCGCAGCGGCAGGTCGGTCAGGCGCAAGGGTAAGGCACTCGTCATTTACTTCTGCGAGTGACTATCAATACCGATTGGAAAAGACCAGCGCGAATCCTTGCCGGCCCGCGCCGGTCATATGGCGGGGTAACGCAGCCGCCCGACGAAACGGGCCAGGCTCAGCCGTTCGCCGCCGCCGATACCCTTCCACTGGGCCTTGGCGCGCTCGAACCGCATCACGCCCTCTATCCGGCGGGCCAGGAAAGCCCGGGTTTCCGCCCAATCCTCGCTCTCGTCATCGACGAAGACCAGCAGGGTCGCGGCATAGACGCCCGCCAGCGTCAGCCGCTTCGTATAATGGTTGAGGTCGGTCGTCTCGTCGCCCGCCGCGCGCCACATGGCGTCCGCCGCGCGCCAGCCCAGCTTCACGGCGCGGGCGGCGTTGCGCGGCATGGCCAGGATCGCCTGGGTCCGGCGCAGCGCCTCGCGGTCGCGGGCCAGCAGGGTCAGGCGGGTTTCGACAAGCGAGATGATGCGTTTGCGAATCGACAGGGCAGCCAGCTTTTCCGGCGGCAACGCCTCCAGCATGCGCGCATCGATGCTGGCGAACCAGGCGTCGATCATGTCCATCGCGCCGCCGGGAAAGGCCAGCGCGGCAATATCGGCATCGATGGCGCACTGCTCCGCCGCCATGGCGACCGCTTCCGCCCGCCAACCGTCGAAGGCGGCGTGGCGGGGCAGGATCGGGGCAAGCGCGGCGCGGACTTCGTCCAGCGTCATGTCCTGGTGCGTCGGGGTCATGACAGGCTATTACGCCCGGCAGGGCGGGCGCACAAGCGCCGGCGCGGGTCCAGCCGCAGGATGACATTAGCCAAAATCAATGCGGGGATAGCAAATCTTGGTATCGCTCAACAGGAAAGAGGGGTTGAAGCAGCCTTGATGGCTTCTTAGCTGGCTTTGGCAGGCATTCCCGTTGCAATATGCAACTTTTAAGAGGGAAAATTTTCATGGCCAATCTGTTCGAACCGCTGCAACTCGGCGCGATCCATGCGCCCAACCGCGTGCTGATGGCGCCGCTGACGCGCAGCCGCGCGACCCGCGACCATGTTCCCACCCCGATCATGGCGGAATATTATCGGCAGCGCGCCTCGGCGGGCCTGATCATCAGCGAGGCGACGGGCATTTCGCGGCAGGGCCTGGGCTGGCCCTACGCGCCGGGACTCTGGTCGGACAAGCAGGTCGCCGCGTGGCGGCCGGTCACGACGGCCGTGCATGAGGCAGGCGGGCGGATCGTTGCGCAACTCTGGCATATGGGGCGCGCGGTGCACAGCAGCGTGACCGGCGAACAGCCCGTGTCGGCCAGCGCCAGCGCCGTGCCGGGCAATGCGCACACCTATGAAGGCAAGCAACCCTATGAGGTGGCGCGGCCGCTGGGCATCGATGAAATTCCCGGCGTGATCGCGGATTATGCCCACGCAGCGAAAAACGCCGTCGCCGCCGGTTTCGACGGCGTGCAGATCCATGCCGCGAACGGCTATCTGATCGACCAGTTCCTGCGCGACGGCAGCAACCATCGGGACGACGATTATGGCGGATCGATCGAGAACCGCATCCGCCTGTTGCGGGAGGTGACGCAGGCGGTGGTCGACGCCATCGGCGCCGAGCGCGTGTCGGTGCGCCTGTCGCCCAATGGCGATTCGCAGGGCGTCGACGACAGCGACCCCTCGTCGTTGTTCGCGGCGGCGGCGGAGGCTTTGCAGCGGATCGGCATCGCCTTTCTCGAACTGCGGGAACCGGGACCGGACGGCACCTTCGGCCGCACCGACGTACCGCGCCAGTCGCCGGTCATCCGCCAGCATTTTTCCGGGCCGCTGATCCTGAACAGCGATTATGATCTGGAGCGGGCGCAACGGGATCTGGACAGCGGCCTGGCGGACGGCGTGAGCTTCGGCCGCGCCTTCATGGCCAATCCGGACCTGCCGAAACGCCTGCTGATCAACGCGCCGCTCAACAACCCGGACATGGCGACCTTTTACAGCCAGGGCGCGGAAGGCTATGTCGATTATCCGGCACTGGAAAAGGCAACGGCATAGAGACGCCCGGATTCGATTGCGGAAGCCAAGGACGGGAGCGTTTCCACTCCAGTGGAGACGCTCTCAGGCGGCGCGCAACTGCGTCGTCGCGATCAGGGCGCGGGCCTGACGCTGGGCTTCGGCGATTTCGCGCGCCGACATTTCCCCGGCCACTTCCGCCCGCATCGTCTGGCCTTCCTCGCTGCCCTTCAGGGCGGCCAGGTTGAACCATTTATGCGCCTCGATCAGGTCGACGGGCAGGCCGCCAGTGCCGCAGCTATAGGCGACCCCCAGATCGAAACAGGCTTCCGCGGTTCCGCTCGCCGCGCCCGAAAGACGGCTCTCCATCAGAAACTGCGCGCTTTTCAGACCATTCGCCATGACCGAATCCCCCTCATGGATTTCGACTAGATGGTTTTCGATGAGGGGCAGGCTGCACCGGCGATGGATAAAAAATGGTTAACGTCTTTTATACCAAATATTGTCGCAATTGCCGTCGGGCGGACGTGAGGGGCGTTAACGCCTCCTCACAGCACTAAAAGGGTGGCGCGAGCGTTCGATTGTCCCCATAGCCACCGGCATGACAGATCATCGCGAAATCCCCGGAGAACAGCCGAAAAAGGACATTGCTTTCCGCGAGTTCGTCATACTCTGCGCGTGCCTGATGGCGATCAACGCCCTGTCCATCGACCCGATGCTGCCAGCCCTGCCCGCCATCGGCCAGGACTTGAAGGTTCCGCATCCCAATGACCGGCAGTTGATCATCAGCGTCTATTTTCTGGGGCTGGGGGTCGGATCGCTGCTGTTCGGCGTGCTGTCCGACCGATTCGGGCGGAAGCGCGTGCTGGGCAGCGCCATGGTGCTGTTCATCCTCTCCTCCATCGCCTGCGCCTGGGCGCACAGCTTCGCCACGATGCTGGCGGGGCGCGCCTGCGCCGGTTTCTTCGCCGGCGCCAGCCGCGTCATCACCGTCAGCATCATCCGCGACCGCTTCAGGGGCGATGCGATGGCGCGGGTCATGTCGCTGATCTTCGCCGTGTTCATGCTGATCCCCGTGATGGCGCCGGCTTTCGGTCAGGCGATATTATGGATCGCCCCCTGGCGCTGGATATTCTGGGCGCTGGCGATTCTGGCGACGCTGCTGCTGCTGTGGATGATGACGCGCCTGCCGGAAACGCTGCTGCCTGAAAATCGCTTGCGGATCAGCGCGGGCGTCATTTTCCGGACGGTCGGGTCGATCTTCCGCACGCGCAGTTCGATCGGCTATATGCTGGCGAGCGGGGTGGTGATGGGCGGCCTGATCGGCTTCATTCTGTCCGTGCAGCAGATATTTTTCGACATTTTCGGGGCGCAGGAGATTTTCCCCTTCGCCTTCGCTGCCATCGCGGGCAGCATGGGGGTCGGCAGCCTGCTCAACAGCCGCCTCGTTTCCCGCTTCGGCGCGCGGCGATTGAGCCAGACGGCGCTGCTGTGCCTTGTGCTGATCAATGCGGTGCATCTGGCGGTGATCCTGGCGGGCCATGAGACGATTGTCAGCTTCATGATCCTGCAGTCGTGCACGATGATGACGGTCGCCTTCACCGCGTCCAATTTCAGCGCCATTTCGATGGAACCCTTCGCGAGGGGGGCAGGCGTCGCCTCCTCCTTCCAGGCGTTTTTGACCACGGCCTTGTCCAGCGCGCTCGGCAGCCTGATCGGCCTCGCCTTCGATGGGACGACATTGCCGCTGACTTTGGGACTGGCGGTGTTCGGCTCGCTCTCCTTCGTGATCGTCGCCTGGGCGGAACGGGGGAAATTATTCACCCGCCCCCACCTTGCGGGACTGCGCAATACCGAATTCGAAACCCTGCGGTAGAAAAAAGGGGGCGGTGTCCGCCCCCCTTCCATCAAGCGTCCTGGCCGCCCGGCGTGGGCGCGCCCGGCATGGGCGGCACCGGCTGCGGCGGAATGCCGACATCCTGTTCATGGATTTCGACCAGGCCGCGCCCGACATGGCTCTTGCGATAGCCATAGACGAAATAGAGTATGAGGCCCAGGCCGCCCCAGACCGGCAGGACAAGCTGCGCGTCGACGGGCAGGTTGAAGAAGAGGAAGACGCAGCCGAAGGCCGCCGTCGGCGCGATCACCCAAACCCCCGGCGTGCGGAACGGACGCGCCCGCCCCGGTTCCTTCACGCGCAGCACCAACACGGCGATGGACACCATGAAGAAGGCGAAGAGCGTGCCGGAATTGGAGATGTCCGCAAGCTGGCCCACGGGCAGCAGTGCGGCGCCGATGGCGACGAAGATGCCGGTCACGATGGTGACGACATGGGGCGTCTTGAACCGCGGGTGGATGCTGGCGAGCTTTTCAGGCAGCAGGCCGTCGCGCGCCATCACGAAGAAGATGCGGGTCTGACCGAACATCATCATCAGGATGACGGACGGCAGCGCGAGATTGGCGGCCAGACCCAGCGCATTGCCGACCACCGTCCAGTTGATCGATCGCAGCACATGGGCCAGCGCTTCGTTGGAGCAGACGAGATCCTGGGCATGGGCGGCGGTGGCGCAGGCGGCGGCAAAGCCCTGCGATCCGGGGGCGACCACCGAACCGTCCGGACCCAGCACGGGCTGCGCACCGATCGCGCCGATCGCGCCGGCCGCCACCAGCAGGTAGAAGACGGTGCATAGCGCAAGGCTGCCGATCAGGCCGATGGGGACGTTGCGTTGCGGATTCTTGGTTTCCTCGGCTGCGGTCGACACCGCGTCGAAGCCGACATAGGCGAAGAAGATCGATGCTGCGGCGCCGACGATGCCCATGCCGCTGGTGCCTTCCGGACCGAACCAGCCATTGGGCGCGAAGGGTGAGAAATTGCCAGTTTCGAGTGCAGGCAGCGTCAGAATGATGAAGGCGGTCAGCGCGGTCACCTTGATGGCGACGAGCACGGCGTTGACCCGGGCGCTTTCGGTGGTGCCGACGACCAGCAGGGCCGTCACTGCCAGCGCCACGACGATGGCGGGAATATTGATGACGCCATGGGTGAAGTCGGCGTGGGGAATCAGGCCGTTCATCGTCCAGACCGGCCCCGCGGCGAGTGCCTGTGGCAGTTCAAGCCCGGTTATACTTTTGAGAAGTCCCATAAAATAGCCGGACCAGCCCACCGAAACGGCGCTGGCCGCGACCGCATATTCCAGGATGAGCGCCCAGCCCACCATCCAGGCGAGCAGTTCCCCTACGACGGCATAGGTGTAGGTGTATGCGGAACCGGACACCGGCACCATGGAGGCGATTTCGGAATAGCAGAGCGCGGCGAAGGCGCAGACGGCGCCCGCGATCATGAAACTCCACATCATGCCCGGCCCCGCCTTTTGCGCGGCGGCTGCGGTCAGGACGAAAATGCCGGTGCCGATGATGGCGCCGACCCCCAATAGCGTCAGTTGAACCGGCCCCAATGTGCGGACGAGCGATTTCTTTTCGGCAGTGGCCAATATCGCGTCTAGTGGCTTTATGCGCCCGAAGATCATGGTGGAGCCCTTTATCTTTGATGTCTTTTGCCCGGGCGGCCGTTGCGGCCGCTCCCCTTTTGTGATGAAGCGGAGACTATCGCCTAATCTGGCGCACGCAAGTATGTTGCGCATTTGGGACATGGTTCAAAACACTTCCCAGGAAGGTCCGGAGAAATGAAGCATGGTTGAATTGCTGCGAGCGGCTGGCTTGGGCGATGTCTTGCACGGTTTCGCCGGGCGGCGCGGTGGCGTTTCGACGGGACTTCATGCGGGTTTGAATGTCGGATTGGGGTCGGAGGATGAACGGGACGCGGTGCTGCGTAACCGCGATCTGGCCCGCGATGCGCTGTTGCCGGGCGGGACATTGGTGACGGTGCATCAGGTTCACTCGCCCGATGTGGTCATGGTCACGGCGGCTATTCCCGCCGACGACCGGCCCGCGGCTGACGCCATGGTCACGAATCGGCCAGGACTGATATTGGGGATTCTCACGGCGGATTGCGTGCCGGTGTTGTTCGCCGATGCGACGGCAGGCGTCATCGGCGCGGCCCATGCCGGATGGAAGGGCGCGTTGACAGGCGTCACTGACCGCACAATCGGGGCCATGGAAGCACTGGGCGCTTCGCGGGGCCGGATCGCCTGCGCGATCGGTCCATGCATCGGGCGGTCGTCCTATGAGGTGACTGTCGATTTCGCCGCGCGTTTTGCGGCGGAGGATGCGGAAAATGACCGCTTCTTCACGGCGGGGCGGGAGGGGCACTGCCAGTTCGACATCGCGGCCTATGTGGCGGCTCGGCTGGCGGGCGAAGGGATCGGCCAGATCGAATTGCTGGACGAGGATACCTACAGCCAGCCCGATCGCTTTTACAGCTATCGGCGGTCATGCCATCGCAACGAGCCGGATTATGGCCGGCAAATTTCGATGATCGCTTTGCGGGGATAACGGCGGAATCGCGCCATAGTGGCGGCATCCAAGGCTGATTTTGAGACTAGAGTATCCGTGATGGTCAACCCTGAGATTGTGCCCAGCACCTATCGGCCTTGAGCAATGCGTTTGCGGTGACGACGAGCTTTCGCATGACGGCGGTGATCGCGATTTTGGCGGGCTTCCCCGCGTCGACGAGTTGTTGATACTTGGCCTTGAGGTCAGGGTTGTATCGGGCGGCGACGAGTGCCGGCATATAGAGAGCCTGCCTCACGTTGGCGCGTCCGCCACGGATGAAGCTTTTGCCTTTCCATTGTCCGGACTGTCGCGCGACGGGGGCGAGACCAGCAAGCGATGCGGCCTGTTTGTTCTCAAGGCTGCCGAGTTCGGGCATGGTGGCGATGAGCTGGTTGGCGGTCAGCGTTCCCACACCCGCAATGCTGGTCAGGATCTGGTGCCGGCGCGTAAGTACGGCATCGGCGGCGATCAGGTTGGAGATCTCGGTGTCGAGAGCCTCGATATGCCGATCGATTTGTTCGAGCCGCTGGCGACACTGGCGCTTGAGAAAGGCGATGGTGAGATTTTTCTCGCGATTCTTGAGCGCCGTGCGGTCACGAACCAGGCCGTCGCGGGCATTGATGAGCTCCGCCATGTGGGCCTGCTGTGCGCTTCGAGCGGGTCTGACCGGTGGTTGCAAGGTTGCGGCCATACGAGCCAGCAGGATGGCGTCAATGCGATCGGTCTTGGCCAGCGTGCCAGTCGCCTGGGCGAAGCGCCGGGCAGCTTCACACAGGGCCAGTTGGTCAGCGCCGCCTCCAGTGCGCGATGATAGGTGCCGGTTGCCTCATAGGCGATCCGTTCGACCGGCCATTGTCGTAGCCAGGCGATCAGCGCCTTGTGGCCCCTGGCCGTGTTGGCGAACTGGCGCTCGAAGCCGGCGGGGTAGGCATGGCAATCAAGGCTCGCTTTGGAGATGTCGATGCCGATCGTCTGTGGTAGATTGTCGCTCATCTTTTCCGCTGGCCCATGCTTGTCATCCGGGTCCAAAACCCTGGTATCCGTTCGGGCCTGATGGAAAAGAAAGGGGCGATCCTACTCTAACCCGGTCCCTAGAGGTGGCCGGGTTGGTCTGAACGGCGATCGGCATTGGATAAGTGGACCGTCTGCCGATTGTTTGCTCGCACTGCCGATATGGGGCGTCATGCAGGAGGGCGTAGCCCGACCGGAGTGACGCCCCATATCGGCGGCCAAATTCATGCTGCCATCGCCACGGGCAGGTTGTCAAAATATGCCTGGTCCGGGGTCTTGGCGCTAAGGCTCGAATGCGGCCTCTTCGCGTTGTAAAAGCTCAGATAACGACCGATCGATCCCCGGGCTTCGCTGACCCCGCCGTAGGCGTGCAGATAAACCTCCTCGTATTTCACCGAGCGCCACAGGCGCTCGACCACCACATTGTCGCGCCATGCGCCCCGCCCGTCCATGCTGATGGCGATTTTCTCCCGGTGCAGCACGCTTGTGAAGGCGAGCGAAGTGAACTGACTGCCCTGGTCGGTGTTGAGAATCTCCGGTTTTCCGAAGCGCGCGAGCGCTTCCTCCAATGCCTCGACACAGAAGTCGGCCTCCATCGTGATCGACACCCGCCAGGCCAGGACCTTCCGGCTGAACCAGTCAACGATGGCCACGAGATAGACGAACCCCCTCGCCATCGGGATGTAGCTGATGTCAGTCGCCCAGACCTGGTTGGGCCGCACAATCGGCAGTTTGCGCAGCAGGTAGGGGTAAATCTTGTGCCCTGGTGTCGGCTTCGATGTGTTCGGGCGACGGTAACTCGCTTCGATCGCCATCTTCTTCATCAGCGTGGCGACATGCTGGCGGCCGATCTCGATGCCTTCCTGCCGCAGCAGATCGCGCAGCATCCGACTGCCCGCGAATGGAAATTCCAGGTGTAGTTCGTCGATGCGCCGCATGATCGTCAGATCAGCCGCCGAAACCGGCCTGGGCAGGTAATAGACGCTGCCCCGGCTGATCCCAAGTGTCCGGGCCTGCCGCGCGAGCGGCAAGCTGTGCGATCGATCGATCATCGCTTTGCGTTCGGCAACAGACCCGCCTTGCCGAGCGCGCCTGACAAAAAATCGTTCACCAGCGTCAGTTCGCCAATCTTGGCGTGCAGCGTCTTTACGTCGATCACCGGCTCGGCAGCGTCGTTCCGCGTCTCGCTGCCGAACACACCAGCGGCCCCTTCCAGAAGTTGCCCGCGCCATTGCGTGATCTGGTTGGGATGCACGTCAAACTGCTGCGCCAACTCGGCCAGCGTCTTCTCGCCCTTCACGGCAGCCAATGCCACCTTCGCCTTGAATGCCGGGCTGTGATTCCGGCGTGGTCGTTTGCTCATCTCTGCTCCTGTCTCGCGGCTACTCTGGCCGCCGTCAGGCAGAAAATCCACTTATCCCACTGTCCAATTTTGCCAGGCCACCTCTCCTGAACGACCCGCGGTTTTGCGATCCGTCCCCTTCCGCCCGGGCCGGAGTGGCCACCCCGGCCCGGGCAATCCAGCATGACCCAAACGGATGGCAATGTCATAAGACAAGCGGTTTTCGATCTGATTGAATCAGATCGACCGCTCTATTCCTTTGTTTTACCGCGATTTCTTAAACGTCAGATGATGCCATCTGACTGGAAATCGATCTAGCGCCATATTTTTATGAAAGGATCGAATGGAAGAACGCTGTGCGTTGGGATCGATCCGAAAGGCCGATGCGCCGAACCCATCATCAGGGCGGTATGCTATCTTGACGTATCTTGCGGCCTCTGGTTGCGGGAGTAGGATTTGAACCTACGACCTTCAGGTTATGAGCCTGACGAGCTACCGGGCTGCTCCATCCCGCGACACTAGAGATCGCTGCGGAGGCCGCATTTGTTTTGTGATTGGGTTTTTATTTCAAAGCGCGAGCTTCAATGCCTGGCGACGCCCTACTCTTCCGGGGCTTGAGCCACAGTACCATCGGCGCAGACTGGTTTCACGGCCGAGTTCGGGATGGGATCGGGTGGGTCACAGACGCTATGGTCACCAAGCAATGAAGCTTGCGCTTTGGGTTTTTCGATGCCGTGCACGTTTTGCTATGTGTGTTTGTTATCTGGCATGAGCTTATCACCACGCTCGATGGCTGACGCTGGGTTTTATTCCAGTGTTGTCATTGATGGTGGGACTCTCAGGCGCGATCAGAGCAATTAGGACCGGTTAGCTTCATATGTTACCACACTTCCACATCCGGCCTATCAAGGTCGTGGTCTACGACCGCTCGAAGAAATCTTATCTTGAGGGAGGCTTCCCGCTTAGATGCTTTCAGCGGTTATCCCGTCCATACATAGCTACCCTGCTGCGCCGTTGGCACGACGACAGGTACACCAGAGGTATGTTCAACCCGGTCCTCTCGTACTAGGGTCAACTCCTCTCAAATTTCGACGCCCACGGCAGATAGGGACCAAACTGTCTCGCGACGTTCTGAACCCAGCTCACGTACCACTTTAATTGGCGAACAGCCAAACCCTTGGGACCTGCTCCAGCCCCAGGATGTGATGAGCCGACATCGAGGTGCCAAACGATTCCGTCGATATGAGCTCTTGGGAATCATCAGCCTGTTATCCCCGGCGTACCTTTTATCCGTTGAGCGATGGCCCTTCCACGAGGGACCACCGGATCACTATGACCGACTTTCGTCTCTGCTCGACTTGTCAGTCTCGCAGTCAGGCGGGCTTATGCCATTGCACTCTAACAGACGGTTTCCAACCGTCCTGAGCCCACCATCGCGCGCCTCCGTTACTCTTTAGGAGGCGACCGCCCCAGTCAAACTACCCGCCACAGAGGGTCCCTGCACCGGATAACGGTGCGAGGTTAGACATCAGAAAACAACAGGGTGGTATTTCACCTATGGCTCCACCGGAACTGGCGTCCCGGCTTCAAAGCCTCCCACCTATGCTACACAGTTCTTTCCTAATGCCACTCTGAAGCTGCAGTAAAGGTGCACGGGGTCTTTCCGTCTAACCGCGGGTACTCCGCATCTTCACGGAGAATTCAATTTCGCTGAGCATATCCTGGAGACAGTGGGGAAGTCGTTACGCCATTCGTGCAGGTCGGAACTTACCCGACAAGGAATTTCGCTACCTTAGGACCGTTATAGTTACGGCCGCCGTTTACCTGGGCTTCAATTCAGTGCTTGCACACCTCCTCTTAACCTTCAGGCACCGGGCAGGCGTCAGGCCCTATACGTCGTCTTGAAGCCGACTTAGCAGAGCCCTGTGTTTTTGCTAAACAGTCGCTACCCCCTGGCCTGTGCCCCCCACAAAAAGTTGCCTTCATGTGGGGCCTCCTTCTTCCGAAGGTACGGAGGCAATTTGCCGAGTTCCTTCAGGATACTTCTCTCAAACGCCTTGGTATACTCTACCATTCCACCTGTGTCGGTTTAGGGTACGGTCTATACGGAGGGGCTATTTCCTGGGACAACTTCCCTGCCTGGACCAATCCAATAAGGCCAGACAAGTTACGCCATCCGTCACACACCTCCAGGCCCACGAATATTAACGTGGTTCCCATCGACTACCCCCTTCGGGCTCGTCTTAGGGGCCGGCTTACCCTGCTCAGATTAGCTTTAAGCAGGAACCCTTGGAATTTCGGCGACAGTGCATCTCACACTGTTAATCGCTACTCATGTCTGCATTCGCACTTCCGATACCTCCACCACCCATTACCAGATGGCTTCAACGGCCTACGGAACGCTCCGCTACCGCGTGATCATGAAGATCACACCCTAAGCTTCGGTGCACGTCTTGAGCCCCGTTACATCTTCGCCGCAGAACCTCTTGTTTAGACCAGTGAGCTGTTACGCTTTCTTTAAAGGATGGCTGCTTCTAAGCCAACCTCCTGGTTGTTTTGGAAGTTCCACATGCTTTCCCACTTAGACGTGACTTGGGGACCTTAGCTGTAGGTTAGGGCTGTTTCCCTTTTGACGACGGACCTTAGCACCCGCCGTCTGTCTGCCGAACTAGACTCGTTGGTATTCGGAGTTTGGTTAGAGTTGGTAGATCTCGCGACCCCCGCATCCATCCAGTGCTCTAC